>QHVE01000056.1 GCA_003223455.1 Gemmatimonadota bacterium
CACCAGCAGTTTCTCAGTTTGACTCTCTTTACCGAGCAATCCCATGGCAGGCAGAATCCGCATCCGTCTCAAGGCCTTCGATCACGCGGTGATCGATCAGGCGTCGGCCGACATCGTTCGCACGGCGGAGAAGACGGGCGCTCAGGTGTCGGGGCCGATTCCGCTCCCGACGAAGACGCAGCGCTGGACCGTGCTTCGGTCCCCGCACGTCGACAAGAAATCGCGCGAGCAGTTCGAGCTCAAGACGCACAAGCGGGTGATCGACATCCTCGACAGCCGCGCCCAGACGGTGGACGCGCTGACGAAGCTCGATCTGCCGGCGGGCGTGGATGTGGAGATCAAGGTTCAGTAAAGCCGGTTCGACAGTTAAACCGTTAGACGGTTAGACAGCGTGCCTCGGGACGCAGAGGCCTCCCGACGTCGGCCGTGAGCCGTCAAACCGTCGAATCGTCACACCAGCAGTACCAAGCAGGACGCCGGCCTAGTTCGTCCACGGACCGCCAGCGTTCACAGTCCAACTGGAACTCGTTCCAGCGACTCAGCAGAGGAATCCATGATCGGCATCATCGGCAAGAAGCTGGGCATGACCCAGCTGTTCAACGACGCGGGGCAGCAGATCCCGTGCACCGTGATCGAGGCGGAGCCCAATACGGTGCTCGCCGTCACGGACACGAGCCGGCTGAAGGCGCTGCAGCTCGGCACGGGCGAGCAGCGGACGCGCCGCGCGAGCACGAAGGGCGAGAAGAAGTCGCCCAAGGGGCGTCGCGCGACGACGGCCGAGATCGGGCACGCCAAGAAGGCGGGGCTCGAGGCTGCGCCGCGCACGATCCGCAGCGTGCGGCTCGACGAGCCGGGCAACGCGAAGGCGGAGATCCCGACGCACGCTGTCGGCGACAGGATCGACGTCACGATCTTCGCGCCGGGCGAGACGGTGAAGGTCACGGGCACGACCAAGGGTCGCGGCTTCCAGGGCGTGGTGAAGCGCTGGGGCTTCGGCGGCGGGCCGAACACGCACGGCAACACGAAGCATCGTCGCCCCGGCTCGATCGGACCCGGCACGGATCCGTCGCGTGTCATCAAGGGCAAGAAGATGCCCGGTCACTACGGCGCCGAGCGGCACACGCAGATCGGCCTGCGGGTCGAGAAGGTGGACGCCGAGCGCAATCTGGTCTACGTCCGCGGCGCCGTCCCCGGCCCGACGAACGGGATCGTCGTCGTTCGCAAGCAGGGGTAAGCCATGGCTGACACGAATACCACTCCTCAGGCGTCCGCGTACACGGCGCTCGGCACGGCGCGCACCGACAAGGTGACGCTCCCCGAGTCGACGTTCGACGGCGTCATCAACGTCCCCGTCATGCACAAGGCGGTGACGGCGTTCCTCGCGAACCAGCGGCAGGGCAACGCGTCGACGAAGATCCGCAAGTACGTCACGGGCGGAAACCAGAAGCCCTGGAAGCAGAAGGGGACGGGCCGCGCCCGTCAGGGCTCGACGAGGGCTCCACACTGGGTCGGCGGCGGTACGGTGTTCGGCCCGACGCCGCGCGCGTACGACCAGTACGTGCCGCGCCAGGTCCGCGTCCTCGCGAAGAAGAGCGCGCTCAATGCGCGCGCGCGTGAAGGCGCGATCATCGTGATCGATGCGTTCAACTACGACGCACCGCGCACCGCAGCGCTCGTCGCGCTCACGGCGCGTCTCGGTGTCGCCGACCGGAAGGTGCTGATCCTCACGGACGGCGTGAAGCCGAACGTCTTCCTGAGCGGCCGCAACCTCCAGAACGTGCACGTGATGCCGTTCTCCGACAGCTCGACCTACCACATCCTGTGGTCGGACGTCGTGCTGGTGGAGGCGGGTGCGATCGGGGAGACGCTCGCGCCAGTGCAGGAGACCGCGGCCCCGCTGCCGACGCGCGAGCGTCCCGCCGCCGCCGAGCGACCGGCTGCCAAGCGTGCGGCCAAGGCGGCGTCGAAGGCACCCGCCAGGAAGGCCGCGAAGAAGTCGGCCAAGAAGGCCGCGAAGTCGGCGGCCAAGAAGCCGAGCGCCAAGAAGACGACGGCGAAGAAGTCGGCTGCCAAGAAGTCCACGAAGAGAAAGGAGAAGTAGGCGATGCCGACACTTCATCGCACCATCGTGCGGCCGCTCATCACCGAGGCGAGCTCGGTCGCGTACCAGGATCGCGGGGAGTACCACTTCGAGGTGCACCCCGACGCCAACAAGCTGGAGATTCGCCAGGCCATCCAGACGCTGTTCGGCGTCAAGGTGACCGGAGTGTGGACGTCGAACCACCGCGGGAAGACCAAGCGGATGGGCAAGAGCGTCGGGCGCAAGCCGCACTGGAAGCGAGCGATCGTGAAGCTCGCCGACGGCGACAAGATCGAGATCTTCGAGGGCTGACCCGATGCCGATTCGTCAATTCAAGCCGGTGACCAAGAGCAGCCGCTTCCGCTCCGTCGCCGATTTCACCGAGATCACGCGCTCCACGCCGGAGAAGTCGCTGCTCGAGCCGCTGAAGAAGAGCGGCGGCCGCGACAATCACGGCCACATCGCGATGCGTCGCATCGGCGGTGGGCACAAGCGCAAGTACCGGATCATCGACTTCAAGCGCAACCGTCTCGGCCAGCCGGCCACGGTGCGTGAGATCGAGTACGATCCGAATCGTTCGGCGCGCATCGCGCTCGTCCAGTACGAGGACGGCGAGAAGCGCTACATCCTTCATCCGAAGGGGCTCAAGGTCGGCGACGTGATCGCGTCGGGCCCGGGTACCGACGTGCGGCTCGGCAACGCGCTGCCGCTCGGCGAGATCCCGCTCGGCACCGCGGTGCACAACATCGAGCTCAAGGTCGGCAAGGGTGGGCAGATCTGCCGCTCGGCCGGGATGTCGGCCCAGGTGATGGCGAAGGAGGGCGAGTACGTCACCCTCCGCATGCCGAGCTCGGAGGTTCGCCTCGTCCATCAGCGCTGCCTCGCCACGATCGGCGAAGTCGGCAACGCGGAGCACGAGCTCGAGTCGTGGGGGAAGGCGGGCAAGAGCCGCTGGATGGGCAAGCGCCCGAAGGTGCGCGGCGAGGTGATGAACCCCGTCGACCATCCGCACGGCGGCCGCACGCGCGGCGGACGCAACGTCGTCAGCCCGTGGGGCAAGAAGGAAGGGGTGAAGACCCGCAACAAGAAGAAGTCGTCGCAGCGGATGATCGTCCGCGGACGGAAGCGCGGTAAGGCCACGCAGTAATCCGGGATCGAGACTATGGCGAGAAGCGTCAAGAAGGGCCCGTTCGTGCAGGCGGCCCTCGTGAAGAAGGTCGAGTCGCAGAACGCGGCCGGCTCGAAGAAGGTGATCAAGACGTGGTCGCGCGCGAGCACCGTGCTCCCCGACTTCGTCGGTCACACCTTCGCCGTGCACAACGGCAACAAGTTCATCCCTGTCTACGTGACGGAGAACATGGTCGGGCACAAGCTCGGCGAGTTCTCGCCGACGCGGCTCTTCCGTGGGCACACGGGCGGGAAGCCGGTGGACAAGAAGGCTTCAGCGCCGAAGGCGGGGGGCAAGTAAGCGATGCCGGCTGACAAGAAGACCACGGCGAAGAAGACGCCTGCGAAGCGCGCCGCGAAGCGTCCGGCCGCGAAGAAGGTGGTGGCGCGACGCGGACCGGCGACCGAAGCGCACGCGATCATGCGCGGCACGCGTCAGTCGCCCTACAAGATGCGGCTCGTGATCGATCAGATCCGCGGTAAGGACGTCAACGAGGCCCTCGCGCTGCTGGCGTTCTCGAAGAAGCACGCGGCGAAGCAGATCCAGAAGACGCTGAAGAGCGCGGTCGCGAACGCCGAGCAGGCGGCGCGGAGCTCGAACGAGGCGCTCGACGTGGATGCGCTGTACGTGAAGCACGCAGTGATCAACGAGGGGCCGAAGCTCAAGCGGTTCATGCCGGCCGCACAGGGGCGCGCGACTCCGATTCAGAAGCGGACCAGCCACGTCGAGATCGTGGTGGCCGAAAGGGGTGGGCGATAATGGGACAGAAGACCAATCCGATCGGCTTCCGCCTCGGCGTCAGCAAGCAGTGGAACTCCCGCTACTACGCGGGACGTGAGCTGCCGGCGCTGCTGCGCGAGGACGAGCTGCTGCGGAAGTACCTGAAGGCGCGTCTCGGGCACGCGGCGATCGCGAACATCGTGATCGAGCGCAAGCCGGGGAAGGTCGTCGTGACGCTGCACACGGGCCGTCCCGGTGTCGTGATCGGGAAGAAGGGCGCCGAGGTGGACAAGCTCCGCGACGAGCTCTCGCACCTGACGAACAAGGAAGTCGGGATCAACGTCGAGGAGATCAAGCGTCCCGAGCTCGACGCGCAGCTGGTGGCGGACAACATCGCCGCGCAGCTCGCGCAGCGCATCTCGTTCCGCCGCGCGATGAAGCGCGCGGTGCAGAGCACGATGCGAATGGGCGCGGCGGGGATCAAGGTGAAGGCGGGCGGGCGACTGGGCGGAGCCGAGATCGCGCGCGTCGAGGGGTACCACGAGGGACGCGTGCCTCTTCACACCCTGCGCGCCGACATCGACTACGCGATCTCGACGGCGAAGACCACCTACGGCACGATTGGCGTGAAGGTGTGGATCTTCAAGGGCGACATCGTGCAGGATCGCCGCGGCACTACGTACTCCAGCGGGCAGTAAGGAGCCGACCGATGCTGAGTCCGAAGCGCGTCAAGTTCCGCAAGCAGTTCAAGGGTCGGATGAATGGGCTGAGCCAGCGTGGCAACACCGTGGCGTTCGGCACGTTCGGCCTGCAGGCACTCGAGCCGGGCTGGGTGACGAGCCGGCAGATCGAGGCGGCCCGCGTGGCGCTGACCCGTCACATCAAGCGCGGCGGCAAGGTGTGGATCCGCATCTTCCCCGACAAGCCGATCACGAAGAAGCCGGCCGAGACCCGCATGGGCAAGGGCAAGGGGTCGCCGGAGATGTGGGTGGCCGTGGTGAAGCCGGGCCGCGTGATGTTCGAGCTCGAAGGCGTGAGCCTCGAGATCGCGCAGAAGGCGATGGCCCTCGCGTCGGCCAAGATGCCGGTGAAGACCAAGTTCGTCGTGCGCGAGGAGGCGCATACCGATGCGAGCTGACGACATCCGCGAACTGTCGGTGGAGGACATGCGGACGCGAATCGCGGAGCTCGAAGAGGAGCGCTTCCGTCTCAACTTCCGTAGCGCCACGGAGCCGCTGGAGGATCCCCTCCGGCTGCGCGGCATCCGCAAGGACATCGCGCGACTCAAGACCATCCTGCGCGAGCGCGAGCTCGAGACCGCGCGCTGAGCGCCGGAGTGAATGACCATGGCTGAGATAACCAATCCGCAGCAGACCGAGGCCCGCAACGCGCGCAAGACGCGCACCGGCCTCGTCGTCAGCGACAAGATGGAGAAGACGGTGGTGGTGGCGATCGAGCGTCGCGTGCCGCACCCGGTCTACGGCAAGATGGTGACGCGCACGAGGCGTCTGAAGGCCCACGACGAGGAGAACTCGGCGAAGGTCGGCGACACCGTGCGGATCGTGGAGACCCGGCCGCTGTCGAAGGACAAGCGGTGGCGGGTCGTCGAGATCGTGAACCGCGCACGGTAAGGGAGGCCGCCCATGATCCAGCAGGAGTCGATGGTGAAGGTCGCGGACAACTCGGGTGCCAAGACGGCGCTCGTGATCCGCGTCCTCGGCGGCACACGCCGGCGCTATGCCGGCCTCGGCGACATCGTCGTCGTGGCCGTGAAGAACGCGCTCCCGAACGGGACGGTGAAGAAGAGCGACGTCGCGAAGGCGGTCGTCGTGCGGACGGTGAAGGAGACGCGGCGGAAGGACGGCAGCTACATCCGCTTCGACGAGAACGCCGTCGTGATCATCAACGACGCGGGCGAGCCGAGAGCGACGCGCATCTTCGGCCCCGTCGCGCGCGAGCTCCGCGAGAAGAAGTACATGAAGATCGTCTCGCTGGCGCCGGAGGTCTTGTAAGATGCGGATTCTCAAGTACAAGAAGACCGATCGCGCGCGCCACAAGGGCCAGAAGCGGCACGCGCAGAACTCGGAGCGGGTGAAGCTGCACGTCACCGCCGGCGACACCGTGAAGGTGCTGCGCGGCGACGACAAGGGACACGTGGGCAAGGTGGTCCGCGTCTATCGGAAGACCGGCCGCGTGGTGGTCGAGGGCGCGAACTTCGTGAAGCGTCACCGCAAGGCGCGCACGGCGGAGGAGCAGGGCGGGATCGTCTCGTTCGAGGCGCCGATCCATGCGTCCAACGTGATGCTGCTCGATCCGAAGAACGATGTGCCGACGCGGACGCGCCGTCGCATCGACACGGACGGAACCAAGGAGCGGATCAGCGTGAAGAGCGGGGACGCGATTCCCCGCGCGCGCTGACCGGCGAGGATTAGCGAATGGCGACCAAGGAGAAGAAAGGCGGCGCGGACACCGGGTCGAAGGGTGGCGCCAAGGGCGGCAAGAAGAAGGGCGACGCGCCGAAGGCGCGGGGCCCGCACGCGGGCGCCGACAAGCCGGTGCCGCCGCCGCGGCTGCGCGCGCACTACCAGGCGACGGTCCGCAAGCGGCTGATGGACCAGTTCGGGTTGAAGAACCCGCATCAGGTCCCGACGCTGACGAAGATCGTGCTCAACGTCGGCGCGGGCGAGGCGATCAAGCAGCCCAAGTTCCTCGACAGCATCGTCGAGGAGCTGGCGACGATCACCGGGCAGCTGCCGGTGCGCCGCAAGGCGAAGAAGTCGATCGCGAACTACGGGCTGCGCGAGGGGCAGGAGATCGGCGCCTCGGTGACGCTGCGTGGGGCGCGGATGTGGGAGTTCCTCGACCGGTTCGTGTCGGTGGCGCTGCCGCGGGTGCGCGACTTCCGCGGCGTGAGCACCAAGTCGTTCGACGGTCGCGGCAACTACTCGCTCGGCGTGAAGGAACAGCTGATCTTCCCGGAGATCAACTACGACACGATCGAGTCGACGCACGGGATGGACATCACGTTCGTGACGACGGCGCCGGGCGACGACCTCGCCTTCGCCCTGCTCAAGGAGCTGGGCATGCCGTTCCGCGGCAACGACAAGACGGGCGCGCGCGCGTAAGCGCGGGCCCGATCACTTCAGGGAAGAGAGACTGCGATGGCTCGGAAGGCCATGATCGAGAAGAGCAAGCGGAAGCCGAAGTTCCAGGTCCGGGTGCACAACCGCTGCGGCCGCTGTGGGCGCTCACGCGCCTTCCTGCGCCGCTTCGGTCTCTGCCGCATCTGCTTCCGCGAGCTGGCGCTGTTCGGGATGATCCCGGGCGTGAGAAAGGCCAGCTGGTAGGCGCGCGGCTTCGCCGCGCGGTTCAACGGTAAGACGGTTTGACGGTTGGACGGCCGCCCTCGGGAGGCCAGCACACACGCTCCACGCCTCCTGAGGCTGGCCGTGAACCGTTAAACGGTACAACCGATTCACCGACGTTCACCCCCATTCCTCCACGTCCGCGAGGATACGAGAGGAGAGAGAGTATTCAATGAGCATGACCGATCCGATCGCCGACATGCTGACGCGGATCCGCAACGCTTGCGGATCGAAGCATCGCCGCGTCGACATGCCGCTATCGAAGATGAAGACCGAGGTCGCGCGCATCCTGAAGGAGAACGACTACATTCAGGATTACGCGACGGTCGAGTCCGAGGATGGCAAGAAGCTGCTTCGCGTGCGGCTCAAGTACGCCGCCGGAGGCCAGCCGGTCATCCGCGCGCTGCAGCGGGTCTCCACTCCCGGCCTTCGCAAGTACGTCGGCGTCGCCGAGGTTCCGCGGGTGCGGAACGGCCTCGGCATCGCGATCCTGTCCACGTCGAAGGGGCTGATGTCCGACCGCGAAGCGCGCCAGGCGCGCACGGGCGGCGAGCTTCTCGCTCTCATCTGGTAAGGGGGCGACTCCATGTCACGAATCGGAAAAGCGCCGGTCACCGTCCCGAACGGTGTCACGGTCACGCTCAAGGACGACAACGTCATCTCGGTGAAGGGGCCGAGGGGCGAGCTCACGCGCTCCCTTCCTGCGGCGATGCAGATCGCCCAGGAGAACGGGCAGGTGACCGTCACGCGCCCCTCGGACGAGGATCAGCACAAGGCGCTGCATGGTCTGACGCGCACGCTCATCGCCAACATGGTCGAGGGCGTCACGAAGGGGTTCTCGAAGAACCTCGAGCTCGTTGGCGTCGGCTACAAGGCGGAAGTGCGGGCGTACGGGCTGCAGCTCGCGCTCGGCTACTCGCACCCGATCGAGTATCGCGCGCCGCAGGGGATCAAGCTGACGGCACCGGCGCCGACGCAGATCGTCGTCGAGGGCGCGAACAAGGAAGTGGTCGGCCAGGTGGCGGCGGAGATCCGCAGCCTGCGTCCGCCCGAGCCATACAAGGGGAAGGGCGTCAAGTACGCGGGCGAGCAGGTTCGCCGTAAGGCCGGCAAGGCGGGAGGCAAGTAATCATGGGTCGCATCGGTATTCCGAAGAACCGCGCCGAGATGCGCGTGCGTCGCCACCTGCGCGTGCGCCACAAGGTGCAGGGGACGGCCGAGCGTCCGCGCCTGGTCGTGTTTCGCTCGCTGAAGCACATCACCGCCCAGCTCGTGGACGACGTCGCGGCGCACACGCTCGCGACGGTCACGTCGGTGAAGGTAGGCGACGGAAAGAAGTCGGAAAAATCGCTCGAGGTCGGGAAGCAGATCGCCGCGATCGCCAAGGACAAGGGGATCTCGAAGGTCGTGTTCGACCGCGGTGGGTATCAGTATCACGGCCGCGTGAAAGCGGTGGCCGACGGAGCCCGCGAAGGCGGGCTGGAGTTCTAACATGGAATCGAATTCGGGTTCGAGCGGCCAGGGCGGCGGCCCCCGCGGCGGTGGCAGCGCACGGAGCGGCGGCGGCGGTGGTCGCGGCGGGCCGGGCGGCGGACGTGGACGTGGCGGCCCAGGTGGCGGCGGCGGACGCGGTCGCGGCGGGCCGGGCGGCGGCCAGGGTGGTCGCGGTGGTCCTGGCGGTGGTCAGGGCGGCGGCGATCGTGGCGGACGCGGTGGCGGCGGCCGAGGTGGTGACAACCGCGGCGGTCAGGAGCGCGAAGGCAGCGATCTGATCGAGAACGTGGTCGCGATCAACCGCGTGGCCAAGGTCGTGAAGGGCGGACGCCGGTTCAGCTTCAACGCGCTCGTCGCCGTCGGCGACGGCCAGGGGAAGGTCGGCTTCGCGTCGGGGAAGGCGAACGAGGTTTCGGAAGCGGTCCGCAAGGCCGTCGAAGCAGCGCGCCGCAACCTCGTCATGGTGCCTCTCACCGGGTCGACGATCCCGCACGAGATCGTGGGCGAGCACGGCGCGGGGAAGGTGTGGATGAAGCCCGCGGCGCCTGGCGCCGGCGTGATCGCCGGCGGCGCGGTTCGCGCGGTCATGGAGTGCGTCGGCATCAGCGACATCCTGACGAAGAGCCTCGGCTCGACGAACCCGCACAACATGGTGCGTGCGGCGATGGACGGGCTGACGCAGCTCACGACGGTCGATCAGGTCGCTCGCGAGCGGGGCATCGAGCCGTCGAAGCTCGGCTACCGGTCGCGCGCCAAGTCGAAGGAGACGGTGTAACATGCCGCGGACATTCGTCTGGCACCCGGGCAAGGGGCCGAAGCAGACTGGCAAGAACGAGCTGACCACGGGGAAGGTGCGGATCCGCCAGGTGCGGAGCGGCATCGGCCACTCGTGGCGGATGAACCGGACGCTCGAGGCGATCGGCCTCAAGCACCATCAGGACGTGGTGATCAAGCAGGATTCCGCGTCCCTGCGTGGACAACTCAAGCAGGTGCGCCACCTCGTCGAGGTGGAGCCCGTCGAGGAGTAGACAGTGGCCACGGAAAAGATCGGCCTCCACAACCTCTCGCCGATGCCGGGCAGCAATCGGGAGCGGAAGCGCCTCGGGCGCGGTCCGGGATCCGGCACCGGCAAGACGTCGGGCAAGGGCCACAAGGGTATCAAGGCGCGCGCGGGCCATCACGGTCCGGGCGGCGGCAAGCCAGGCTTCGAGGGCGGACAGATGCCGCTCACGCGCCGGCTGCCGAAGCGCGGCTTCACGAATCCGTTCCGCGAGGAGGCGAACATCGTTCGCCTCGATCAGCTCGCGCAGCTCGAGGGCGAGATCACGCCCGACACGCTGCGCGCGGCAGGACTCGTGCGGCGAAAGGGACCGGTGAAGGTGCTGGCGAACGGGGAAGTGTCCACGCCGGTCTCGGTGCGCGGCCTCAAGGTCAGCGCCAAGGCCCGCGAGGCGATCGTCGCCGCCGGCGGCAAGGTCGAGGAGTAACGCCGTACCCCCAGGAGCCATCATGGCCCAGAGCAACGCTGCACAGGCAGTCTCGAGCGTATTTCGCACACCGGAGCTGAAGGACAAGATCCTCTTCACGCTCCTGTGTCTGCTCGTCTATCGGATCGGTGCGCACATCACGGCGCCCGGCGTGGATGTCCTCGCGCTGACGGACTTCTTCCGGAACCAGCAGAACAGCGGCGGGCTGCTCGGTCTGTACGACCTCTTCACCGGCGGACAGCTGTCGAGGGCGACCGTGTTCGCCCTCGGCATCATGCCCTACATCTCGGCCAGCATCTTCCTCCAGATCGCGGGCGCCGTCGTGCCCCAGGTCGAGAAGATGCAGAAGGACGAGGAGGGGCGGAAAAAGATCAATCAGTGGACGCGCTATGCCACGGTGTTCCTCGCCGCGGTCGAGGGATGGGGCTTCGCCCTGTTCACCGAATCGCTGCAGGGCGCGGTGGCGACGCCGGGATTCGGCTTCAAGCTGCAGATGGCGTTCTTCCTGACGACGGGCGCGGTGTTCGTGATGTGGCTCGGCGAGCAGATCACGGAGCGCGGGCTCGGCAACGGCGCGTCGCTGATCATCTTCTTCTCGATCGTCGAGCGCATCTGGCCCGGCATCGGGACGACGTTCCGCTTCATCACCACGGGCGCGATCGGTCCATTCTCGCTCGTCGTCCTCGCGATCATCATGGTCGCGGTGGTGGCGGCGGTGGTCGCCATGACGATGGCGGCGCGACGCATCCTGATCCAGATCCCGCAGCGCACGATGGCCCGCGGCCGGATGCGCGAGGCGGCGCGGAGCTTCATCCCGCTCCGCATCAACACGGCCGGCGTGATGCCGATCGTGTTCGCGCAGTCGATCATCGTCGTGCCGGGCGCGTTCGCGCAGTTCTTCCCGCAGGTCGATTTCGCGCGGCGCATCGCCGACGTGTTCGCGCCGGGCAGCGTGTGGTTCATCCTCTCGCAGGCGATCCTCATCCTGTTCTTCACCTACTTCTACACGTCGATCATCTTCAACCCGATCGACCTGTCGGAGAACCTGAAGAAGCAGGGCGGCTTCATCCCGGGCGTGAAGCCCGGTGCGAAGACGGCCGAGTACATCGACCAGGTGGTCAGCCGCATCACGCTGCCGGGCGCGATCTTCCTGACGCTGATCGCGCTGCTGCCGGTGGTGATCTCGCGGGCGATCAACGTGCCGTTCCAGTTCGGCGGCACCTCGCTGCTCATCGTGGTCGGCGTCGCGCTCGACACGCTGGCGCAGATGCAGCAGCACCTGCTGCTGCGGAAGTACGACGGCTTCATGAAGAAGGGACGACTGAAGATCCGCGGCCGCCAGTCGGCACCCGGAGGGTTCTGAGCTCCTCGCACCACATCTTCCCGAACCGATGATCATCCTTCTCTTCGGCAAGCCGGGCGCTGGGAAGGGGACACAAGCGCCGCTGCTCGCAGCGGCGCTTGGCGTACCCACGCTGGCGACGGGCGACGAGCTTCGCGCGGCGATCCGGAACGGCACCCCGCTCGGCCTCGAAGCGAAGTCATACATGGATCGAGGCGATCTGGTGCCCGACGCCGTGATCCTCGGCATCATCAAGGTGGCGCTGAGCGAGCCGCGTCATGCGCGCGGCGTGCTGCTCGACGGCGTCGTCCGCACCGTGGCGCAGGCGGAGGGCCTCGCCGCCGTGTGCGAGGAGCTGGGCCAGGATGTGAAGGCCGTGCTGTGCCTGGACATCGACGACGAGGAGATCGTCCGCCGGCTGGCGGGGCGCACGGTCTGTGAGAACTGCCAGACGCCGTACACCGGCCGCGAGCCAGGCACCACGTGCGACAAATGCGGCGGCAACCTGGTGCGCCGGCCGGACGACGAGCCGGACGCGATTCGCAACCGGCTCGCCGTGTACGAGCGACAGACCGCCCCGGTACTCGCGTGGTATCGCGAGCACGGCACTCGCGTCGCCATCATCGATGCGGTAGGATCGGTACGTGACGTGACGGCCCGCGCCCTCGGCGCGCTGGCCACCTGACGACGAGAGAGACCGGCCGTGATCCAGCTCAAGAGCACGCGCGAGATCGACCTGATGGCCGAGGGGGGACGGATCCTCGGAGCCACCGTGGCGATGCTGCGCCGTGAGGTGAAGGCGGGGATGTCGACGATGGACCTCGACGCGCTCGCCGAGTCGTTCATCCGCAGCCATTCGGGCGCGACACCCGCGTTCAAGGGGCTGTACGGGTTCCCGGGTACGCTGTGCACGTCGATCAACCACGAGATCGTGCACGGCATCCCGTCCAAGAAGCGCGTGCTGAAGGACGGCGACATCATCTCGATCGACGTCGGCGTCGGATACGAAGGCTACTTCACCGACTCGGCGACGACGGTGCCGGTGGGGGACGTGGACGAAGAGACCAGGCGCCTGCTGGCCGTGACGGAGCGGTCGCTGGAGGCAGCGATCGCCGTGGCGGTACCGGGCAACCACCTGGGCGACATCGGCGCGGCGGTGCAGCAGGTCGTCGAAGAGGCGGGCTTCAGCGTGGTGCGCGACCTCGTGGGCCACGGGATCGGCGTCGAGTTCCACGAGGAGCCGCAGGTGCCGAACTACGGCAAGCCAAAGCGAGGGCTCAAGCTCGTGCCGGGTCTGACGCTGGCGATCGAGCCGATGGTGAACATCGGCGGCCCGACGACCCGCACGATGCCGGACAAATGGACGATCGTGACGGTGGATGGCTCACGCTCGGCGCATTTCGAGCACACGGTGGCGATCACGGAGACGGGGCATCGCGTGCTGACGGCCGCGTAGCGGCCGTCAGCACTGTGAGTTGGTGAGTTGGATAGCTGGTGAGTTGGATAGCTGGTGAGTTTTTCCGTTGCTGGTGAGTTCACTGCGTAGGGCGCTCTGACCGTAGAGCGCCTTCTTTACGTCTCCAGGCTGGTTGGGCGCAGGTAGGCCGTGAGGCGATTCAGCATGCGCTGAACGCGAACCAGCTCAGCGAAGACCTCTCGGCTCTCGGCGTGGGCGCCGTATCCGAGCTTCTCGGTGAGGCCGAGCTGAAACTCGAGCTCACTTCCTGAAGCCATCGCGATGTAGAGATGCTGCATTAGCTCGCGATTCCCCCTGCGCCCGCACCCCTCCGCAATGTTGGATCCGACCGAGACGGCGGCCCGGCGCATCTGCTGCGCGAGTCCGTATCTCTCCTCGGGAGGGAAGCCCGCGGTGAGCCGATAAACCGCCAGCGCGAGCCGCTCGGCGTGCTCGGCCACCACCAGATTCTTCGTATTCTGCATGGCGAGAACGGTCGCAAGCCGTGCGGCGTATCGCGTCACCACTTCTACGCGCGTCGAGTGGATCGCGCCGTCGACTCACCAGTCAACCGACCAACTCACCAGCTATCCAGCTTACCAACTCACCCAAGTGGTCCCTCACGCCTCGAGTCGGCTTTCCACCACCTGGGCCGTCCGCCGCGCCAGCTCCCGCACCCGCTCCACCAGCCGACGCGCGTCGTCGGCGAGGCGCGCACCGCGCGACCGGTCGCTGAGCGCTACCACATTGATTCGCACGTTGTAGCTCGCGCCGACGCAGCCGGCTTCGGCGAGGAGCGCGGCGATGCCGGCGTCGCTCGCGGCGTTGGTGTTGCCACGCTCGGCGACGGCGAGCGCGAGCTCCGCTACCTCGGCGCAGGCGGCCGCCGTCTCGAGCGGCACGGCGGCCGCGGCGAGGAGCGCCTCGTCGACCGTGCGCTGCTTCATCGACTCGAGCTCGGGCGTGTCGGCGGGAAGCTTGTAGGCCGCACTCACGCCCGCGTACGCCTCGGCGTCGCGCGCGACGAGTGCGGCGAGCGTGTTGCCGAGCGCCGCGGCGCGCACGGCGAGCTCGCGCATCTCGGCATCCACTGCGGCGTACTTCTTCTTGCCGATCGTGAGACCGGCGACCATCTGCGCCAGCGCGGCACCCACCGCGCCGGCGTGCGCGGCGACGCTGCCGCCGCCCGGCACCGGCGTCGGGGCGGCGATCGATCCGACGAAGCCGCTCAGCGTCTCGCCCCCCGAGACGGCGCGACGAACCTTCTGCTCGAGCACCATGTCGAGGGAGAAGTTGCGCAGCCGGACGTGGCGTACGGCCGCGTCGAACAGCGCGCGCTCGGGCACGAGCCCGACGATCTCGCTCCAGGTCGGCGTGACGCCGCGCGCCTCGGCCTCGGTGCGCACCATGTCGAACGCGACGTGTAGCGGCGTGCGCTCGGTGTCGACGAGGTTCATCGAGACCTGGGCCTGGCCGTCGACCTCGAAGCCCATTGCCTTCACGTAGCGCAGGCCGCCCGACGACCCGCGCACGGCTTTCGCGACCTCCTTCGCGACAGGCATGTTCGACGCGGGGCCGAGATACACGTTGTACGCGACGAGGAAGGGCCGAGCGCCGATCGCGACCGCGCCCGCCGTCGGATGCACCGTCGGCGGACCGAAATCGGGGATGCGCTGCGGCGTGCGGCCGATGTCGTCGCGCAGTCCCTCGAACTCGCCGCGGCGAACGTCGGCGAGGTTCTCGCGGTCGGGGCGCGTGGCGGCGCGCTCGTAGAGGAAGACGGGGATGCCGAGCTCGCGCCCGACGCGCTCACCGAGCTGCCGTGCGAGCGCGATGCAGTCCTCCATCGTCGATCCCTCGAGCGGGATGAACGGCACGACGTCGGCGGCGCCCATGCGAGGATGCTCACCGGAGTGCGACGTCAGGTCGATCAGCCGCTGCGCTTCACGGATGCCGGCGAAGGCGGCGTCGACGACGACCCCGATCTCCGCGACGAAGGTGATGACGCTCCGGTTGTGGCTCGCGTCCAGGCTCGAGTCGAGCAGGTAGGCACCGGGCACGCCGGCGATCGCGTCGCGGATGGCGGCGACCACCTCGGGACGGCGTCCCTCGGAGAAGTTCGGGACGCACTCGATGAGCTTCATGAAGCGCGGAGCGTGTCGAGGAGCCAGGCGTGCATGGCGGGATTGCCGCACACGAGAGAGGTCTCGGCCACCGGGCAGGGGGCGCCCGCAGCCGTGGTGACGATCCCGCCGGCTTCGCGCACGAGCAGCGAGCCGGCGGCCATGTCCCACGGGAGCAGGCGCAGCTCCCAGAACGCGTCGAACCGGCCGCAGGCGACGTCGGCGAGATCGAGCGCGGCAGCGCCGGAGCGGCGAATGCCCGAGGTGGCGCGCATCACGTTCGGCAGCGAGACCATGTAGCGCGCGATGTCGTCGTCGCCGGACCAGGGGAGTCCGGTGGCGAGGAGTGCACGGCCCGGTTCGGCGAGCGAGCTGACGCGGATCGGCTGGCCGGCACGGCGCGCACCTCCACCGCGCGTTGCGGTGAACAGCTCGCCGGTCGCGGCGTTGATCGTCGCGCAGGCCACGACGTCACCGTCGATCAGCGCGGCGATGGACACGGCGTAGTGGGGGACGCCGTGCAGGAAGTTCGTGGTGCCGTCGAGCGGATCCGCGACGAACACGAGCCCGTGCGACAGGCTCGACGTCGGCGAACCTTCCTCGGCGACGAGCGTGGCATCGGGATGTCGACCGGCGATCACCTCGGCGATCGTCGCCTCGCTCGCGCGGTCGATCTCGCTCACGAAGTCGTTGTACCCCTTCGTCTCCCACACGATCGACTCGCGGCGCTCGGCGCCCTTGCGTACGACCTCGGCGCCGCGCGCAGCGGCGGCGACGCACGTGGCGAGCAACGCGCGCGCGTCGGCGCGCACGTGCGACGACCCGGCGGCAGCGTTGTGCTCGATTCCTTGCGACGCGTCTGACGCGCTCATTACGTTCGGGGCATGGCACGCATCTTCAGCGGCATCCAGCCCTCGGGCGAGCTGCACATCGGCAACTACCTCGGTGCAGTGAAGAACTGGGTGACGCTGCAGCACACGGCGGAGTCGATCTTCTGCATCGTGGACTACCACGCGATCACGGGTTCGTACAAGCCCGATCTGCTCCGCGCCCGCCGGCGTGACATGGCGCTCGGCCTGCTCGCGGCGGGGATCGACCCGGCGGTATCCACACTGTTCGTCCAGTCGGACGTGCCGGAACATACCGAGCTGGCGTGGATCTTCAACAGCGTCACGCCGCTCGGTGAGCTCGAGCGACAGACGCAGTTCAAGGACAAGTCGCAGCGGATGGAAAGCGTGAACGCGGGCATCCTGACGTACCCGATCCTGCAGGCGGCGGACATTTTGCTGTACCGCGCCGACCGCGTGCCGGTGGGCGAGGATCAGCTGCAGCACCTGGAGCTGTCGCGCGTGATCGCGCGGCGATGGAACGCCGAGTTCGCTCGCGACGACGACTTCTTTCCCGAGCCGCAGCCCGTGCTGACGCCGACACGCCGCATCATGGGGCTCGACGGACAGGCAAAGATGTCCAAGTCGATGGGCAACACGATCGGACTGCTCGAGTCGCCAGAGGAGATCTGGTCGAAGCTTCGTCCGGCGGTGACCGATCCGAAACGCATCAAGAAAACGGATCCCGGGACGCCGGAGGTGTGCAACATCTATCACCTCCACAAGGCGTTCAGTCCGCCGGCCACCGTGGAGCACGTCGCGGTGCAGTGCAGCACCGCCGGATGGGGATGCATCGACTGCAAGAAGGTGCTGGCGGAGTCGATGGAGAGCGAGCTCGTGCCGATCCGCGCGCGCGCCGCGGCGCTGCGCGACGATACAGCCGGAGTGGATGGGGCGTTGGCGGCGGGAGCGGACAGATGCCGCACCCTCGCGCGCGAGACGATGCGTGGGGTGCGAGAACGGATGGGATTCGACTAAGGGACACCTCGCGCGCGCGGGCATTCGTGCGCATATCTCTTGCTCTCAAAGCCCGAAGGAGTGCCCGCCGTACGGCGGGTGCGTCGAGAGCGGAAGCTATCGTTGGAGCGATCGAGCCATGCAGTCCCTTCGTGAGTTCATCCGCCGTGTGAGGTCGTGGGCTGGATGGCGCCGTCTCCGCGGTGCGCCGGTCGGGCCGCCGGTTGCCGCGCTGCCGTTCCTCGTAACGATGGAACGGCCGATCCTGCGCGAAGTGACCGCCCAGGGCGTTCGCGTCTACTCGCTGTGCGGGAGCTGCGGCGCGCAGCTCGCGGCGAGTGCCACGCTGTGCGAGAGCTGCGCGCAGCGGCGCAGCAGGTCGGCACCGAACGCCTGAGTGTCGACGATCGAACGGCTGGTCGAGATCCTCGCGGCGCGATACCGCTGGGGGCTGCATCCCGCGAAGCTCTTCGTCGCTCTCCTCGCCCCCGTGCTGATCGTCTGGCTGGCCGACCGGCGCCTTCGCTGACGTGTACGCCGGCCATGCCGCCGTCGCGCTCGCCCTGAAGCGACGGGAGCCGCTCCTGCCCATCGTCCCGCTCGTGCTCGCGGCCTTCGGCCCCGACTGGGTCGACCTGCTGCTGATGCTCCCGGGCGAGAGGAGAGGGATGGAGGTGTACTCGCACTCCATTCCCGCCGTGCTGATCGGCGGAGCGCTCGCGGCCGCGATCTACACCACGGCGCGGCGCCCAGGGGCGCAGACGATCCTGCTCGCCTGGCTGCTGCACTGGCCCGCCGATTTCCTGACGGGCCGAAAGCCGGTGCTGTTCCGGGCACCGCTGATCGGCCTCGACCTGTACAGACTGCCCGCGGTCGACTTCGCTCTCGAGAGCGTCGTCGTCGTGCTCGGATGCCTCGTCTACGCGCGGACCTTTCCCCCGCGTGCCGAGTTGCGACGCGTGGTCGTCATGCTCGGTGCAGCGCTCATCGCGGTCCAGGCCGCGGTGGACGTCGCGCTTGCGGTGGTGCGGAACTCGGAGTGGACGCCGTCGTTCGCAGTCGAACGGCGGTCTCATCCTCGCCCGAGCCGGATCACGATGAAGCCGAGTTCCGCATGCATCTTGCACGTCGCCCTCGTACCTACCACACGAGGAAGCGATGGCGATGGACGGTCCACGGGGCATCGTGACGCTGGTCTGCCTCACCTGCGGCAAGGAGAAATTCTTCACTCGGGAAGTCCCTGCAGCCGTGAGCTGTGAGCAGTGCGGCAGCACGGTCTTCCGGACGTTCGCCACACCGACCGAGCCCGACGAGGCGGCGATCGACGCGCTCGAGGCCCAGGCACGTAGCATGGCATACGGAGACAGCTCTCCGGATACCACGCGAGACGACGTGCGCGACCTCGACGCGAGATAGCCGACGGCGGGCGGGAGCCCGCCATCTTCACCCCTCCGACGCAGGACAACATTCCCGAGATGATGGAGGTCGCGCGCGTCCTGCGCCTCGACCTCCTCATCAAGCTGTCTCTCGCGGTCTTCCTCGGCGGGATCATCGGCTTCGAGCGCGAGCTGTCGGGGAAGCCGGCCGGTCTTCGCACCAACATCCTCATCTGTCTCGGCGCCGCCCTGCTGATGGACGTCTCGAACCGCATCGGGCTCGTGGACGGGCAGCGGATCGGCGATCCGGCGCGAATCGCCGCCCAGGTGGTGAGTGGCGTCGGCTTCCTCGGCGCCGGAACGATCATGCAGGGGCAGGGTGTCGTCACCGGGCTGACGTCGGCGGCGACGATCTGGGTCGTGGCGGCGATCGGGCTCACGGTCGGCGGCGGCTTCTACATCGAGGCGCTCGGCGCCGGGCTGCTCGTGACCTTCGTGCTCGCGGCGCTGGGACGGCTCGAGATCTACGTCCGCCGCCTGCGCCGCCGAGTGACGGCCACGATCCGCACTCGAACCGGCACGCCCCCCGACGAGCTGGAAACGGCCCTCAGGGCGCACGGACTCGTGATCGAGAACCAGCGCGTGTTCGACCACCCGGAGGACCGGACGTTCGAGCTGAAGCTGGCGGGCCCATCTCGGCAGTTCGATGTGGCCGCCGGGGAGTTGATGCGGCGCGATTTCATCCTTGGAGTGAGCTTTGACTGATGCGCTCCGCCGGCTCGTCGTCGACCTCGCCGCGACGTCGAAGAACTGGGCGCTGACCCCCGCCGGCGAGGAGCGAATCCGCGCCGAAGCCCCGTCAGGGTGGGAAGTCGCGGTCGTACGAGCGCCGACGAGCTCCGACGGCGATGGCCCTCAGGGCGCGAGCCGCGAGGCGGTCACGCTGGTCGCCGAGGCGGAGGCGTACTTCGGCTTCGGCGTCACCGCCGACCTCCTGGCCGCGGCGCGGAGGCTCCGCTGGGTACACTCGGCGGCGGCCGGCGTCGGGAACGTGCTCAAGTCGGGGATCGCCGACACGGACATCCTCCTCACCAACGCAGCCGGGATTCACGCCATCCCGATGGCCGAGTTCATCATCGGCGGGCTCCTCCACTTCATGCGCGGGCTGGACGTCGCCATCGACCAGCAGCGGCGGGGAGAATGGAGTAAGGCCTTTTTCGTCGCCGACGACTCCCCGTTGCGGGAGCTCGGCGACACCCGAGTTCTCATCCTCGGGACCGGGGGGATCGGCCAGGCCACGGCGACGCGGCTCTCCAGCCTCGGTGCGACCTGTATCGGGGTGCGGCGGCGGCCTGAGCTGGGGGTGCCGCCCGGATTCTCCTCGGTGGTCGGCTCGGAGGCGCTGGACGCAGAGCTCGGGAGTGCGCAGGTCCTAGTGCTCGCGGCCCCACTCACCGGCGGGACGACCCGATTGATGACGCGAGCGCGACTCGAGCGGCTGCCGCCGGGCGCGATCGTCGTGAACGTCGCGCGCGGGGCGCTCATGGACGAGGAAGCGATTGCCGATCTTCTGGAAGATGGACGGTTACGCGGCGCGGTACTCGACGTCTTCAACGAGGAGCCGTTGAGCCCGCACAGCCGCCTGTGGCGGCTTCGTTCAGCGCTCGTGGTGCCGCACGTCTCCCCGGTGTCCCCGGGGCGGTTCTGGCCGCGGTCGCTCGACCTCTTCCTCGACAACTGGCGTCGCTACGCGAGCGGCCAGCCCCTTCGCAACCTCGTCGACAAGCACGCAGGGTATTGAATTCATGGAGCGAATCATCAAGGCAGCGGTCGACCGTGGCGCTTCCGACCTGCACATCAAGGCCGGAGACGTGTTCCGGGCGCGAATTCACGGGAAGCTGGTCCCGCTGACCAAGCAAACCCTGACGCCGGAGCAGACGCGGACGATCGCGCTCCACCTGATGCAGAACGAGGACGACAAGGCGCGCCTCGATTCGCTCACCGACTACGACTGCTCGTGGTCCGCGGCGGGAGTGGGCCGGTTCCGCGTCAACATCCTGCGCCAGCGCTCGAGCTTCATGATCGTGATGCGCGTCATCCCGTTCGACATTCCGACGTTCGAATCGCTGCGGCTCCCGCCCGTGATGGAGCGGGTGGGCCAGGCGGAGCGCGGGATGATTCTCGTGACCGGCGTGACCGGCTCGGGAAAGTCGAGCTCGATGGCGGCGATGGTGAACTACATCAACCGGCACGAGAACCGGCACATCCTCACGCTCGAGAACCCGATCGAGTTCCTGCACACCGACATCCAGAGCGCGATCACGCAGCGCGAGATCGGCAGCGACACGATCGACTTCAAGATGGGACTGCGCGCCGCGCTGCGTCAGGATCCGGACGTGATCATGATCGGCGAGATGCGCGACGCGGAGACGGTGGACACCGCGATCAAGGCGGCGGAGACGGGACACCTGCTGATCTCGACGCTGCACACGCCCGATGCGCAGAGCACGATCCTGCGCATCATGGCGATGTTCCCGCCGGAAGAGCAGGAGGTGGTGCGCATCCGCCTGAGCGAATCGCTGCACTCCGTGATCTCGCAGCGCCTCCTGCCACGCGCCGACGGCAAGGGGCGCGCGGTGGCGGCCGAAGTGCTGCTCGTGACGCCGGCAGTGCGCGACATGATCGCCGACGGCAAGCGCATCGGGGAGATTCGCGACTACATCGCCGATGGTCGCGATCAGTACGGGATGCAGACGTTCGACCAGCATCTGGCGGATCTCGTGCAGTCGGGCGAGGTGACGTTCGACACGGCGATGGCGGCGGCGACGAACCCGTCGGACTTCGAGCTGAAGATGCGGATGTTCCGCCGCGTCGCGTCGGAGTCGCCGAAGACGCCGGGCGAGCTGGAGACGGTGCCGGCCGCCGCACCGACGGTCGCCGGGATGGATGGGATCACGAACAGTGGGAGCGGGTTCGACTTCTATCAGCAGTAGTCGTTGAACTGCCATGGCACTGCCGTACGTGGTACGACTGCCGTAGCGAGTCCCCGGACCTGGTCTGCGGGCTTCCGGAAGCCGCCTCAGGATCGCGACCCGGACGGATCCTCACTGCCGCGGAACTGCCGGGCATAACGGGAGCGTCCAGCCGGGTCTGGGTACTTCGTACTTCAGTACTCGGTACTCGCTGCTGCAGTTCAAGACTCGGTACTCGCCGTTGCAGTTCAATCGCCTCCCCCCTGGCGCCGCGCACGACGGATCGCGGATCTTGCACCCCACGAGCCCTGACGCAGCCTGGGGCACCGATGGCGTAGCACACCTGCGCGTGCTCGCGCGCGCACCGAGAGCGGCGGGAAGCGCGGAGGAGCGCCAGGCGCGCGACTACTGTGCGCGCGTGCTGGGAGACCTCGGATTCGAGGTCTCGCGCGAACCGTTCTCGTATTCCGGGTTTCCCGGCCGCTACGGCACTCCCATCGGTGGCGCGATCGCCGCCGCGTCGGTGCTCGTCACCTTCTGGCTCGCCACGATCGAGGGAGTACCGCTCGCCGCCGCGATCGTCTTCGGGGCCGGTCTGCTGCTCCTCGTGCTATTCGTCTGGATCATGGTTGGCGACGCGGTGCTCGACCTGCCGTGGCTGCGCGCCGATGGTGAAAACCTCGTCGCGCGGCGCGGCCACGCCGCGCCCCGCGTGTGGCTCGTGGCGCACGTCGACAGCAAGTCGCAGCCGGTGCCGACGAGAGTCCGGATTGCCGGCATCGCGGTGCTCGGAGCGAGCGTCGTGCTCACCGCGCTGACACTCGCCGCGGGCTCATCGCGTACCATCCTCTGGATGCTCTGCGCGGCGCTCGCGGCGGTCGGTGGGCGCGCCGTCGTGGCGAGTGTCGTGCGAAACGACTCGCCCGGCGCGGTGGACAACGCATCGGGGGTCGCCGCGGTCCTGGCGGCGGCGTCGTCGCTCGATCCGGCAGCGCCGGTCGCCGTGCTGATCACGAGCGCGGAGGAGCTGGGATTGGCGGGTGCGCGCGCCTGGGTGCGGGCGCACGTCGCGGAACGGGCGTTCGTGATGAACTGCGATGGCGTCGACGACATTGGAGAGCTGACTCTCATGTACACACGAACGAATCCCGCGCCGATCGTGAGCGCCGTGGAGCGAGTGGCAGGGGCGGTGCGTGTGCTCCGGATGCCACCCGGTCTGCTGCTCGACTCGGTGGCGTTCGCGGATGTGAAGTGGAGCGCCGCCACGCTGAGCCATGGGTCGATGCAGACGCTCGCGCGCGTCCACACGCGGCGCGACACGCTCGACGCGCTGACCGGAACGCAGATCGATCCGATGGCGTTCGTGCTCGCTCGCGCGGCGGAGACGCTGGCGCGATGAATCAGCTCCTGCTCGCCGCGGTGATGTTTCTCGGGCTGCTCATGATCCCGTTCGGTCTCCCCGGGACCTGGATCATCGCCGCCGCGGCGCTCGGCTATCAGATCCTCGTGCTCTTCGGACTGGCGGTCGTGGGCGAGGTGCTGGAGTTCACCCTGTCGGCGAAGTACACGCGGAAGTACGGCGGCTCACGTCGAGCGAGCTGGGGTGCGATCATCGGTGGGACGGTCGGTGCGTTCGTCGGCGTGCCGGTACCGCTCGTTGGACCGGTGATCGGCGCGTTCGCCGGCGCGTTCGTCGGCGCCTTCCTCGGGGAATACTCGCGCGGCGGCGAAGGTGGGACCGCCACGCGTGTGGCGACTGGCGCGCTCGTCGGCCGAGCCGTCGCCGCCGCCATGAAGGTCGCGATCGGCGTCGGGATGGCAGCCATCGCCCTGTTCGCCGCGATCGTCTGACTCGCTCCGTGTCGCGTGAAACTCGCCGGCGGAGCATCACGTCTTTCCGACCACGCGGACGCCGACGGACAAGCTTGCTCGCGTCGGGGCACTGCCTCACGTAGAGTTAGCCCCCTCGCCGACGTCGCCCGCGGGCCGACGCGCGAATGCGCGCCGCGTGGACGACACATCAGGCGTATGTGAGGGAGAAACCGACGATGCGGATCGGAATGACGCGGTCGATGGCGACCGAAAAGGGCACGCAGGCGCGATCCACGATGATTCTGGCCCGGTGGCTCACCGCGAGCGCGCTGCTCGTCGCGCTGACGCCGAGCCCGGCCCACGCCCAGCTCGGGCGGTTCAAGAAATTGAAGGAGAAGTTCAGCGCGCCCGACTCGGCGGCGCGCGCGAAGGACAGTCTGGCGCAGATCGCGGCCGGCGTGAAGCCGGAATCCGTGAAGGTCGGCAAGAGCTTCCTGCAGAAGAGCGCGTCCGTGGTGAGCTCGGCGAATGGTGCGCTCGAGTCGGCGACCGGAATCTCGGCCAAGGACGCCGCGCTCGCGGCGACCGGCGTCGGCGCCAGCAGCCTCATGGCGAAGAAGCTGGGCCTCGATCCGATGAGCATCGGGCAGCAGGCGATCGCCAACGCGAAGATGAGCGCACAGCAGCGTGCGATGCAGAAGTCGGCCGGTAAGGTCGGGATGCCGGGCGCAGCCGGGATGTCCGGTATGGGCGGGATGGACGCTGCGCAGATGCAGGCGATGCAGCAGGCGGCGATGGCGAACGCACGAGGGAACTCGGCCGCGATGGCCAACGCCTATGCGACGGCCGGCTACTCCCAGGAAGACATCGACGCGCTCACGACGTTTCAGCAGGAGATGATGCAGCTCTCGATGGCTGCCAGCGCGGGCGACCCGTCGGCGAGGACGAGGCTCCAGGCATGGGAGGCACTCGTGCTCAAGTATCAGACCGAGGTGCAGAAGCTCTCCCTTGCCGCGGGCTCCGGAGACCTCGCCGCCGCGCAGAAGGCGCAGCGTCTGCAGTTCGACATGATCAAGGAATGGAACGCCAGCGGGGGCGGACGAGCGAAGCTGCCAAAGTCCAGGAAGCCCTGAGGCACGAGGGGCGGCGAGCGGCCGCGCCGAGCGTTCGCACGGCGCGCGATTGACTCTCCGCCCTCCCAACCTAGATTGGAACAACGCCCCGCGCCTCGCGGGGCGTTTTGTGTGTCGACTGCTGGGAACCACCGCTCGGGAGTGTCATGTTCGGTCCGGAATCGCGTGTCGTCGTCGTCGTCGGCGCGCAGTGGGGAGACGAGGGGAAGGGGAAGCTGGTAGACGTGCTCGCCGAGCGTGCCGACTGGGTGGTTCGATATCAGGGAGGCGCGAACGCGGGCCACACCGTCGATCTCGGCGACCGCTCGTTCGTGCTCCACCAGATCCCGAGCGGCATCCTCCATCCGGGGGTCCGCTGCGCGATCGGCAACGGGGTCGTGCTGGACCCCGACACGCTGTTCGACGAGATCGACGGTCTCGTGAAGGCCGGCGTGGATGTCGAGGGCAGACTCTACGTGAGCGAGCGTGCGCACCTCGTGCTGCCGTACCACAAGGCGGTGGATGGCGCGAGCGCGTCGAGCAAGGCGATCGGCACGACGGGGCGCGGCATCGGCCCCGCGTACGAGGACAAGATCGCGCGGCGCGGCGTACGCGTGCTCGACCTCCACCATCCGGAGCGGCTGCGCGACGTCGTGCAGAAGGGGGCCGATCACGCGCGCGGCATGCTCGCGCGCAACGGCTCCGACCGCGACGTCGACGTGGACGCGGTGCTCGCACTGCTCGCTCGGCTGAGCGAGCGGCTGCTGCCGCTCGCCGAGGACGTGAGCCTCACCGTGCACCGCGCCGTGCACGCGGGTGCGGCGGTGCTGCTCGAGGGAGCGCAGGGCTCGCTGCTCGACATCGACCATGGCACGTATCCGTTCGTGACGTCGAGCAACACGACGGCAGGGGGCGCCGCGGTCGGGGTCGGCATCGGACCGAACGCGATCGACCGCGTGCTGGGCGTGGTGAAGGCATACACGACGCGTGTCGGCAATGGCCCACTGCCGACCGAGCTCGAGGAGCCGCTGCAGTCCGAGGTGCGTACGCTCGGCAACGAGTACGGTGCGACGACCGGTCGCGCCCGCCGGTGCGGCTGGTTCGACGCGATCGTCGTGCGCTACGCCACGCGCGTGAACGGTCTGTCGGATCTCGCCGTCACGAAGCTCGACGTGCTCGATACGCTGGACCGGCTGGGCGTCTGCGTCGGGTACGAGATCAACGGTGAGCTGTACGAGGAGTTCCCGGGCGATCTCGTGAAGCTCGACTGCGTGAAGCCGAAGTACGAGTGGTTCGACGGCTGGAAGCGGTCGACGGCTGGGGCGCGCACGCTGGCGGAGCTGCCGAGCGAGGCGCGGCGCTACCTCGATCGGATCGAGGCACTCGTGGAGGCGCCGATCACCTACGTGAGCGTCGGCACCAGGCGCGATCAGATCATCGGGTTGTAGCCGGTGATCATGGGTGCGGCGGACTCGGGGATGCACGACGTCGATCTGCTGATCGTCGGCGCGGGCCCATGCGGGCTCGCCGCGGCGATCTCGGCGCAGCGTGCCGGATTGCGCGCACGCGTGCTCGACGCGGGCGCCATCGCGAGCACGATCACGCAGTACCCGTACTACGTGAAGTTCTTCTCGACGGCGGAGAAGCTCGCACTCGGCGGCATGCCCTTTCTCGTCGCCGACGACAAGCCGACGCGACGCGAAGGGCTCGCCTACTATCGCGCCGTCGTGCGGCACTTCGGGCTCGACGTGCATCAGCACGAGCGAGTGACGCATCTCGAGCGCAGCGAGCGCGGATGGATGGTGCACTCCCAGACGATCGAGGGAGAGCGACAGCGGACGACGGCGCGCGCCGTGTGCGTGGCGACGGGCTACTTCGGCTCTCCCAACCTGCTCGGCGTGCCCGGCGAATCGCTTCCGCACGTCTCGCACGTGTACCGCGAGGGACACGGTGCGTACGACCAGGACGTCGTCGTCGTGGGCGGTGGCAACTCGGCGGCGGAGGCCACGCTCGATCTCTGGCGCGCCGGCGCGCGGGTCACGCTCGTGCACTTCGGCCCGACGTTCGACAAGAAGATCAAGCCGTGGGTACTTCCCGACGTCGAGAACCGGATGAAGGAAGGCGCGATCGCGGCGCGATGGGAGAGCCGGGTGTCGTCGATCGAACCGGGCACGGTGACGATCCGTGGACCGGAGGGAGAGGAGCGGCTCGCGGCGCGGTTCGTGTACGTCATGACCGGCTTCGCGCCCAACACCGCGCTGCTGGCCGACGCGGGCGTTCCGATCGATCCGGTCACGGGGATCCCGCAGCACGACCCGACGACGCTCGAGACGTGCGAGCCGGGACTGTTCATCGCCGGCGTGGTGGTGGCAGGCTACGACGCGAACAAGATCTTCATCGAGAACGGCCGGTTCCACGGCGATCAGATCGTGGCCCGGCTCCTCGGCCAGACGGCGCCGGCAGCGCCCAGGCTGAGCGCGGAACTGGATAGCTGAATAGAATGGGTGAGTCGGTGAGTTGGATGGCTGGTTGGTCGGTCGGTTGATTGGTGGGTTGAACGGCTCTGGCTTCGAACCAGCGTGGAGAACCCTCGGCTGGGCTTCCAGGCCGGTTGTGGCCAGGGCCGTTCAATTCACTAGCTCACCGACCAAGTAGCCAACAAGCCAACTCACCGACTCACCTGCAAGTCCTCAACACTCTCTCGCCTCACCATGTCCCATCTCGACGTCATGGACAAGCTCGTGTCGCTGTGCAAGCGGCGCGGCTTCATCTTCCAGAGCTCCGAGATTTACGGGGGCACCGGCTCGGTGTGGGATTACGGGCCGCTCGGCGTCGAGCTCAAGAAGAACCTCAAGGATTCGTGGTGGCGGGCGATGGTCCGGGCGCGCGACGACATCGAGGGGCTCGACGCGGCGATCCTCATGCATCCGCGGGTGTGGGAGGCCTCGGGGCACGTCGCCGGCTTCGTGGATCCGCTCGTCGACTGTCGCACGTGCAAGGGCCGCTTCCGGGCCGACAAGCTCGAGGATGCGCAGTGCCCGCAGAAGCCGTCGAAGCACCCGGGTGAGCACACGACCTGCCAGCTCACCGAGGCGCGGCAGTTCAATCTGATGTTCAAGACCTTCATGGGTCCCCTCGAGGAGACGGCATCCGTCGTCTATCTGCGGCCGGAGACGGCGCAGGGAATCTTCGTGAACTTCCTCAACGTGCAGCAGGCGAGCCGCCAGAAAGTGCCGTTCGGCATCGCGCAGATCGGCAAGGCGTTCCGCAACGAGATCACGCCGGGGAACTTCATCTTCCGCACGCGCGAGTTCGAGCAGATGGAGATGCAGTTCTTCGTCGAGCCGGGCACGGACGAGGAGCACTTCGAGTACTGGAAGGCGGAGCGCATGCGCTGGCACCACACGCTCGGCCTCTCCCCCGAACGGCTGCGCTACAAGGCGCACGAGCAGCTCGCGCACTACGCGCGCGCCGCGTTCGACATCGAGTTCGACTTCGGCGGGACGCTCGGCTTCCAGGAGATCGAGGGGATCCACAACCGATCGGACTACGATCTCGGACGCCATCAGGAGTACTCGGGGAAGAAGCTCGAGTACTTCGACCAGCCGAAGAACAAGCGCTACGTACCGTACGTGATCGAGACGTCGGTCGGCGCCGACCGCGTCACGCTCGCGGCGCTCGTGAACGCGTACCGTGAGGAGTCGGTCCCGGGGGAAGAGGAGGGACGCGTCGTCCTCGGACTGCATGCGTCGCTCGCACCGATCAAGGCCGCGGTGTTCGCCCTGACGAAGAAGGAGGGACAACCCGAGATGGCGCACCGGATCGCCGGCGAGCTCCGACGTCACTTCCCCGTGGACTACGACGAGACGGGGAGCATCGGCAAGCGCTACCGCCGGCAGGACGAGGTGGGCACGCCGTTCTGCATCACGGTCGACAGCGACTCCACCAAGGACGGCACCGTGACGGTGCGCGACCGCGACACGCTGAAGCAGGACCGCGTCGCTGCCGACTCGCTCCGCGCCTACCTGGAGCAGCGACTGCCGGCATGAGCACGGAGCTGTCGATCGAGCGTCTCCGCCGCGACGGAGAGAAGTTCATGGAGGAGCTCTCGCGCGAGTACTACCTCGCGCACGCCGGCCTGAAGGCGTCGGCCGAGCTGCAGCCCATCTATCACACCCATCGCGCCATCCTGAGCGAGGATGCGCTCGAGCTGACGCGCGAGTCGTTCGCGAGCAGTGCCGAGGGGAGCGACGAGCGGCGTTCGGCGCGGGTGCTGCTCGACTGGCAGGTCCAGTCGCAGAGCGACCGCGAGCTCGCGGCGCTCGACGAGCGCGAGATCGCGTGGGAGGGCGAGGCCGTCGTGCGGACCGCCGACGGCCGCGAGATCCAGTACCAGCGCACGGCGATCGAGCTCGCGAACACGCTCGACCGCCAGGAGCGCGCACGGATCGAGGCGGCGCGGCGCACGCTCGTCGAGCGCGAGCTGGCGCCGATGAAGCGCGAACGATTCCAGCGCGAGCGCGACATCACCGAATCGCTCGGCCTGGCCGACGGCTACAACGCGACGTGGGAGCTGCTGAACGGGGTGTCGCTGTCGGCGCTGCGCGACGAGTGCGCCCAGTTCCTGCGCGACACGCAGGTGATGTGGGACGACGTGTGCCCGGCGTTCGTGAAGCGCGTGCTCGGCATGAAGGCCAGCGAAACCACGCGCGCCGACGCGCTGGCGCTGTTCCGCGCGCGCGAGTTCGACGAGTTCTTTCCCGCACGCGAGATGGAGTCGTCGATCCGCCGACAGGTCCGCGAGATGGCGGTGGACCCGGAGGCCGGAGGGCGCGTGCGCTTCGACACGGGCGAGCGGGAAGGCAAGCGCTCGCGCGCCTTCTGTGCCCCGGTGCGCGTGCCCGACGAGGTGTATCTCGTCCTTCGCCCGCACGGCGGCCAGACGGACTGGCAGACCTTCCTGCACGAGCTCGGGCACGCGCTCCACTTCGCCAACATGCGGCCGGACCATCCGATGGAGTATCGCTGGATGGGGGACAACTCGATCACGGAAGGCTACGCGATGCTGTTCGACCACCTGCTGAAGGACAGCGGGTGGCTGCGCCGCTACACGGGACTCGAGCAGAAGACGGTGCCGCAGTATCTGCGCACCGCCGGCTTCGAGGAGCTGCACTTCCTGCGGCGCTACTGCGCGAAGCTGATCTACGAGACGCAGCTCTACGGCGGTGACGTGCCGTGGGATGCGCTGCCGGATCTCTACGTCGAGACGCTCACCGGCGCGACGACGTTCCGCTATGCGCGGGCCGACGCGTTCGTGGACGTCGATCCGCGCTACTACGCCGCGCGCTACCTGCGCGCGTGGCAGCTCCAGGCGCTGATCACCGAGACGCTCGTGGAGCGGTACGACGCGGATTGGTGGCGCAATCCACGCGCGGGCCCGTGGATCGTGCAGTCGCTGTTCGCCGAGGCGCAGCGCGAGCTGGCGCAGGAGCAGGCGGAGCGCGTGTCGGGGAAGTCGCTCTCCTTCGCGCCGCTGGTGAGGAGCATCGAGCGGATGCTGGGGTGAGGTGCGCGGGTGCTCGGGTGCGCAACGGCCGCCGCCTCAAACGCAGTTCACCTGCCACGGCAACAGAGGAGCGGTGCGCCAGAGCGAGCAAAGCGACAGGGAAAGCTGTTCTCCGCGTTCTCGCAGTGCCCTCCGCGCTCTCCGCGTCAAGCTGTCGCCGTTAGCGTGACGAGGCTCTGCTTCAGCCCTGCCGCCACCGCTCCTCCATCCGACCCCAGCGCCACCACGGTGTAACCGAGCTCTCGCACGAGCGGCAGGTTCGCCGGATCGAGCAGCAGGATCCCCGCCGCCTTGCCGGCGCTCTGCGCCGCATCGGCCACCGCACCGAGCGCGTCGTGGAAGCGCGCGTCGCCGTACTGGCCGGGAATGCCCATGCTCGTCGTGAGATCCATCGGGCCGACGAACACGACGTCGACGCCGTCCACCTCGGCGATCTCGCGCGCGTTCCCGAGTGCCTCGACGGTCTCGATCTGGGTGAGCGTCACGAGCCACTCGTGGGCGTGCGCGAAGTAGTCGTCGAACCGCGCGCCGAACGAGGACGCGCGCGTCAGCTTCGCCACGCCGCGCATCCCGCGCGGCGGGTAGCGCATCGCCTGCACAGCGGCGCGCGCCTCGGCGGCGGTGCTGACGTACGGGACCATCACGCCGTGCGCGCCGGCGTCGAGCACGCGCTTGAACCGCGGCGGCTCGTTCGCCGCGATGCGCACGAGACAGGTCGCGGGCGTCGCGCTCACCGCCTGGAGTTGATGCAGGAGGGTCTCTTCGCCGCCGGGCCCGTGCTCATGGTCCAGCATCACCCAATCGAAACCGGCGAGTCCCGCCATCTCCGCGGTGAGAGGGGAAGCGAGGTTCAGCCAGAAGCCCGTGAGGAAATCGCCGGCGAGCACACGCGCGCGGAACGTCCCGTCGATCGTCACAGGCGACGAGTCCCGTTCATCGTGGTTCCGCGCCGAAGCAGCTTCGCGCCCTTCACGTGAATGGGAGGGGCCGGCGGCTGGAGCGGTCGCAGCGGCATCCCCAACACCGCCAACGCGAGGTTATCCACGAGCCAATTCTGCTCGGCGCCGCTCGTGTTGATGAACGCGATGACGCTCAAGGAGTCCTTTGGGAACCAGTACTGCTGCGTGCTGAATCCGTTGATCGAGCCGCCGTGCTGGATCGTCGGATGCGAGCCAACCGCGCCGGTGCCGAGGCCCATGCCGTATCCGGTCGTCTTTCCCCGGCGGTCACCAACGGTGAGCGTTTCGGGGCCGGCCATCATCGCAACGCTCCGCGCGCTGACGATGCGCCCGCGATGCAGAGCCGATTGCCAGGTCAGGTAGTCGGGTACCGACATGCACAGCCCTCCCGCGGCGTACGGATGGGACATGCTCAGAAACTCGGCTGGATGAAATGCTCCACTTTCCTGGTCGTAGCCGACCGCATACGCCTGATCGGTGGGCCGAGAGGGACAGTAGGCCGCCGAGCGCATGCCGAGCGGCTGGAAGAAGTCGCGCGCGAGGAGCTTGGCGTAGGGCTGCCTGGTCACCGATTCGAGCAGCATGCCGAGTAGGATGTACCCCGTGTTGTTGTACTCCCAATCACTGCCGGCTGGAAAGTCGAACGGCACCTTCTCGACGAACGCCACGAGCTGTGCGGGCGTGAGCTCGTCCGCCCAGCGCTTCCTCCATTCCGGAATCGACGTGTACGGCTTGATTCCGGACGTGTGATTGAGCAGTTGTTGCACGGTCACCGACGACCACTGTGGATACTGCGGCAGATACTTCGTGATCGGATCCTCGAGCTTCACGCTCCCGCGCTCGACGAGCCGCAGCACCGCGGCGGCGGTGAACTGCTTGGTGATCGACGCGATCCGGTAAACGGTGGTTGCCTCGGCGGGGAGATGCTTCTCGCGGTCGCGCTCGCCGTAACCCCG
>QHVE01000071.1 GCA_003223455.1 Gemmatimonadota bacterium
CAGCGCGTCGTTGCTCCCCGTCGTGGACACGAGCGCGAGGTAGTGATCCGTGCTCCCCGCTTTCGACAGTGCGGCGGGCCATCCGGCCTCGTGATTTGCGTGAAGCGCATTCTGACCCGGCTTCACCACCTCCTGGAAGATGCGCAGGAGCTTGATAGGATTCGGCTTCGGGGCGTCCTGCGCTCGAGCGGCCGCAGCGAGCGGCAGCAGCGAGGCGACGAACAACGTGCGGAGCGAACGGGACATGGGAAGGTCCTCGATACCTGTCGCGCATGCGCACGACATGGTGATGGCCGGCGCCGGCCAGTCCAGGGTGAGGCTCGCCTGCGATGGCGCGGCCACCGAGGACGCATTGATACCGCTCCAATCGGACGAGAAGTCAAGCGCCGGCGCGCGCAGCTTCGCAAACACTTGGTCGTTCCAGGCGCGTGGTCGCTGCGCCGAATGCTCGCGCCTATAATCTCCTCGTCTCGTCCGCCGCTCGTCTTCTCAGGCCCCTCGGCCCGCATCGCCACGCTGGCTCGCCACCTGGACCGCGAGCCCGTACGACGCGCCGCGGCCACCGCGCGATTCCGTCGACCGCGTGCCGAGGTTGTACGATCAGACGCTGCGACTCGTCGTGCGCACGTCGATCGGTGGAGAGCGGGTGCGCATCCGACTCTCCAACGAGTACGGCGACCGGCCGCTCGTCATCGGCGCCGCGCACATCGCGGTGCGCGACTCGGGCGCGTCGATCGTGCCGGCGACGGATCGCGCGCTGACGTTCGGCGGACGGCCGTCGGTGCGCATGATGCCGGGCGCCGTCGTCGTCAGCGATCCCGTCGCATTGGCGGTTCCCGCTCTGCGCGATCTCGCCGTCAGCCTGCACCTCGCCGACTCGTCGCGCCTCTCGACGCGCCATCCGCTCGCGCTGCAGACCAGCTACGTGGGCCACGGCAACGTCGTGGGTGGGCAGAGCTTCACGCCGGACACCACGCTCGAGATCTGGCCCTATCTCGTCGGCGTCGACGTGATCAACCCGTCGGTGGCCGGCGTCGTCGTCACGATCGGCAACTCCATCACCGACGGCGCGCGCTCCACGCGCGACGCCAACGCGCGGTGGCCGAACGTCCTCGCCGCGCGGCTGCTGCGCGACGGCGAGCCGCGTGCCGTCGTGAATGCGGGGATCTCGGGGGGCCGAGTGCTCACCTATGGCGCGGGGCCGAGCGCGCTGGCACGGTTCGAGCGCGACGTGCTCGACACGCCGGGCGTCACCCACGTCATCCTGCTCGAGGGGATCAACGACATCGGCCGCAGCATGGTCGACGGCGTCAGCGCCGACGATATCATCTTCGGCTATCGTCAGCTCATCGCCCGTGCGCACGATCGCGGGATCCCGATCTTCGGCGCGACGCTCACCCCCGCCGGTCCGCGCAACAACTTCTCCCCCGCCCAGGAGGCGAAGCGGGCGGCGGTGAACGCGTTCATCCGCACGAGCGGCGAGTTCGACGGCGTCGTCGACTTCGACGCCGTCACGCGCGATCCGGCCCACCCACTCCAGTTCCTCCCCGCGTACGACTCGGGCGATCACCTCCATCCCGGCGACGCGGGCTACCGCGCGATGGGCGAAGCGATCGACCTGTCGTTGTTCCGCCGACGGCGGTGACGCGCTACGGCACGACCGCCGTCGACGTCGAGCCTTTCAGATACTTGTCGAGGAAGGCGATCATCTTCGTGTAACCGGCGATCTCGTTCTCCTTCTTCACGAAGCCGTGGCCCTCGTCGGGAAAGACGACGTACTCCACGGGAACGCCGTTCCGCTGCGCCGCCGCGACGATCTCGTCGGACTCGACCTTGAGCACGCGGGGATCGTTCGCACCCTGCATGACCATCAACGGCGCCTTGATCCGGTCCGCATGGAACAGCGGTGAGATGCGCTGCAGCCGAACGCTGTCCGTCTTCGGATCGCCCATCTCGGCGTACAGCGCTTCCTTGAACGACCCCCACCATGCCGGGATGTTGGTCAGCGTCCGTGGCCAGTTGGAGATGCCGAACATGTCGACGCCAGTCCTGAACGCATCGGGTTGAAGCGTGAGCGCGGCGAGGGTCATGTATCCGCCATAGCTGCCACCGACGATCCCGATGCGCGCCGAATCGACGTAGCCCGTCTCGATCAGCATTCGCTTGCTCGCCACCACGTCGCCTAGGTCGGCCTCGCCGTGCTTGCGATCGTCCATGGCGTAGAACGTCTTGCCATAGCCGGAGCTGCCGCGATTGTTGATCGCGAACACGACGTACCCGTGATTCACCAGCGCCTGCACGAGCGCCGAATAGCCGACCGCGGACTGACCACCCGGTCCCCCGTGGACGAAGACCACGGCGGGCGCCTTCGCGGCGGACGACGCCTGGTGCGGCCGGTACAGCACTCCCGGCACGCTCACGCCATCGTACGACGGGAATCGCACGACGCTCGGCACCACGAGATCGCGGCGGCGTATCCGCGGATCGAGCGCTTCCGTCAGACGACGCGGCGTCCCGCTGAACGTCGACACGTACAGCTCGTTGGGGACGCTGCCGTCGGTTGCGTAGAACGCGAACGCCGAATCGTTCGGCGAGATCGAGACGCCGCGCACGAGGCCCGTGGGCATTCCCTTCAGTGCCACGGGGGTCAGGCTCTTCGCGTCGAGGATGCGTGCGACGCCGCGCGAGTCTTCGTTCACGAACACGGTGAGGTAGCGGCCCCCCTTCGAGTAGTTGGCGCCGGTGACGTCCCACGGCTGCTCGTACACCGATGTCGTCCGGCCGGACGCCAGCTCGTAGCGCCGCACCGACGAGAACTCGCGATCGGCATCGGACAGGAAGAGCAGCGAGGCGCCGTCGGGGGAGAAGTCGGCCGGTGAGTTGTTGACGTTGCCCGTGTGCGCCGAAATGTTCTTCGCCGACCCCGTCTTCAGCTCGACGAGGTAGATGTCGGCGTCCGAGGTCGTACGCGACTTCACGGCCGCCAGATAGCGCCGATCGCGCGAGATCGGACCGAGGTTGAAGCCGCTGTCGTTGCGAAAGAGCAGTGTGCGCTTGAACGAGTCGGCCGTGATCTCGTACAAGTCGAAGTAGCGCGCGTCGCGCTCGTTCGAGGAGACGAAGAACGAACGGTCGTCGCCTGCCCAGCCGAGGAAGCCCGCCTTGAGCTTCTGTCCCGGCGTGAGGTCCTTCGTCGTGCCATCGACGTTGCGCACGTACACGTGCGTGAGCTCGTTGCCGCCCTCGTCGGTCGTGTAGAGGATGCGGCCGTCGTGCGGGAAGTACGATTGCGCGAAGATGGAATTCTTCGTGGACTGCGTGAGGGGCTGCTCCGCGCCCCCAGCCACCGGAATCGCGTAGGCGTTCCAGATCCCGGTGCGGTTCGACGAGACGAGGAGTCGACGCCGGTCGGGAGACCACGACGCGCCGCCGAAGGACGTGCTGCGATAAAAGTCGGCGACGGCGTAGGTGGCCGGGGTGAACACCGCCGCGGTGTCGACGGATGTCTTCTGTTGAGCATGGGCAATGGCAGGGCCGACGACGGCCAGCATTGGTCCGACAACGAGCGTGAGAAGCTGCGATGCGCGCGGCATACCGAGGCCTTCAGTCTGGGGGGAATGCTCAAAGGTGGCGGCTGCCGGATGGGGCGCCAGTAGGCGGTGTGGTGGTGGATGGTGAAGTGGTGACGTGGAAACGGCTCGGGCGGCAATGGCGTACAAGCCGATGGTCCAGCCGCGGGCCGCAGGGTAAGTTGGCGGGCCTTGGCGTCGAGGTGGCGAGTTCTCCACCACGTCCCACTGCCCCAGCTCGCTGAGTCACCGCCTCCCTGAAGCTTCTTGAAGAACCTCGCCGCCACGTTGCCACTCGTCCTTGCGCTGCTCGTCGTCCATGCGGCCCACCCGGACGCACGCGCACGCGCCCAGTCTCCGTCGCTCACGCGCGTGCTCCTCGACACCGACGCCAACAACGAGCTCGACGATCAGCACGCCATTGCCTACATGCTGTTCAGCGGCAGCGTCTTCGACGTCGAAGGCATCACCGTGAACCGCACCCGTGGCGGCGGCGACGTCGAGCGGCAGGCGGAGGAGGCGGAACGCGTCATCACGCTCGCCGGCCTGCGGCGCAAGTTTTCCGTGTTCCGCGGCGCCAACGGCTCGTTCGCCGAGATCGCGCCGCACATCGGCGAGTCCAGCTTCGACGGCGCCTCCGCCGTGAACGAGATCATCAAGCAGGCGAAGGCGCCCGGCTCGCCGTTGACGCTCGTGCCCGTCGGCAAGCTCACGAACGTCGCGCTCGCGCTGCTCAAGGATCCGTCGATCGCGTCGAAGGTCCGCATCGTCTGGCTCGGCTCCAACTATCCCGAGCCTGGCGAGTACAACCAGGAGAACGACGAGGGGGCGCTGCAGTACGTGCTCGACGCGAACGTGCCGTTCGAGATCGCGCTCGTGCGCTACGCCACGCCGTCGGGCACCGATCACGTGCGCGTCACGCGCGAGGAGATCCGCGCGCGCATGCCGGGGAAGGGGCCACGCATCCGCGTCCCGGTGATCGGCCGCCATGGCGGCAGGTTCGCGACGTTCGGCGACTACTCGGTCGACTTGTTCGACCACATCGAGCTGTCGGGCACGCCGCCGTCGCGCGCGCTGTACGACATGGCGGCGGTCGCGATCGTGAAGAACCCCGCGTGGGCACATCCCCGGAAGATCCCAGCGCCGAAGCTCGTTGACGGCAAGTGGGTGGAGCGCCCCGACAACCCGCGCACGATCACCATCTGGGAGAACTTCGACCGCGACGCGATCCTGAACGACTTCTACACGACGATGGAGCGTCCGGTGCTGGCGCTATGACCCTCCTGCTCTGGCTGGCCGGCGCGCTCGTCGTGCTCTGGCTCGTCATCAAGCTGTTCTTCAAGGCGGTCGGCTGCGTGGTGCACGTGCTGCTCCTCCTCGCCCTCGCGGCGGTCGTGTGGTGGTTCCTCACCCCGCACTAGCGGGGGTCAGACTCCTTCAAGGGGGCCAGACTCCTTGAAAAACGCTTATACGGTTGGGCGTTTGGTATAGGTCTGACCCCGTTGCACGAGCATCCAGAACGAGGGCCTAATCGCATCAGGCGGATGAAACGAATGCTCGGCAACTGCTTTTGGGGTCCGCCGCGTCGAGTCTGTCGTGACGCACCCCCAAAGTCCTTGCTCTAGCATCCGCTCCATCCGCCTCATGTCAGCAAACCCACGTTCTTGATGCCTGCTCCCGAGCCTGATCGAGGAGATGAGGCGCTCGAGTATTCGCCGCGCACCGGAGCGTATTTCAAGGAGTCTGACCCCAATGCAAGGAGTCTGACCCCAATGCAAGGAGTCTGACCCCAATGCAAGGAGTCTGACCCCAATGCTCCCAATGCTCCGTTCACCGAGCGTCGCGCGCACGGCCCAGTGCCGGATCGAGCGTGCGCATGAACGTCTCGACCGCTTCCGTGTACTCGCCCGGCGCGCCGAGCTCGGCGTCGATCGCCGCGTGAGACTTCGGCACCGGCAGCACGTCAGCGCGCACGCCCACTGACGTCGCCCTGGCCGCGAATCGCTTCGCCGCCGGACAGGAGTCGCGCCGCAGCGAGGAGCAGACGAGCAGCATCGGCTTCGCGCCCGCGGCGAGGTGCTGCTGCGGCGAGGCCTCGCGCCAGAAGTCGCGATCGGTGCCGAACGCCTTCGTGTACAGCGGCAGATGCGGCATCGTCATCGTCAGCATGACGTCGAGCGCCGCGCTGTCGAGGATCACGGCGCCCAGCCAGGGACGCGCGCCGACGGCCGTCGCGAGCGAGGGATGCGCGTCGAGCAGCGCGACGAGGTGGGCGCCGGACGAGTGCCCCATCAGGACGACCTTGCCGGGGTCGCCACCCCACTCGCCGAGGCGTGCCTGCGCGGCGGCGAGCGCGCGCGCGACGTCACGCGCCTGCTCCACGGGATCGGTGCCGGGCAGCATCCGATAGTTCACCGCGATCACGACGATCCCGTCGCGCGACCAGCGCTCGACTTTGTTGCCGACCACCCCTCGGCTGCGCTTGTCGCCGATGCGCCACGCGCCGCCGTGCACCATGAGGACCACCGGCGCGTTCCGCGCCCCGCGGGGTATGTAGACGTCGAAGCGCTGCTTCGGGTCGGCGCCGTAGGCGACGTCGCGCACCACGGTGACCGCGGGCGCGATCGCGATCGCCTTCGGCGTCGGCATGACGAAGGCGGTGGCGAGCGCGAATCCGGCACCGGTGCGCACAGCGGGTCCAGGGAATCGTCGTCGAGCGAGTGCGAACATGGGGCGAGTTCGGCCAGAGTTGGAAAGCGACCGCGTCCGTACTGTTCGACGTCGACGGTGGATGGACGTTAGCGACCCGAGGGACGCGTCGACGAAAGTGTTACCCGAAGGGCGGACTGCGCGTAGGACGGCGCATACCGTGCATTCATACATTCCAATCTTTCCCGATCACCTCAGCCGGTGCCGCGCGCACCCAGGCAGCATCCCTACATGTCTCCCGCTCGTACTTCTCTCCTCGCCGTCGTCTCGCTCGTCGTTCTCACCGCCTGCGTCGCCGATGCTCCTCGCTCCGGCGTGAGTGGTGGCGACGTCTCGTCCACGCCGGCGCCGGTCGACAGCGCCGCCCCGTCGACCGCCGACTCCGTCGCCGCGACCGGCATGCCGTCGGCCACGGCCAACACCCCGTCCGCTCCGGCCGTCGCGCCGCCCAACGCCGTCACCACATCCGACGCCGTCACCGATCCGCTGGCCGGCGACAGCGTCGTGGGCAGGCTCGTCGCAGGACGTCCCAAGAAGGACGCCATGAGCTTCGCCTCCGCCATCCGCGCTGGCGTGCGCAAGGAATCGAGCTGGCCAGCGGGACCGGCGCCGATCGCCGGCGCGCTGCTGCCGAAGAGCCGCATCGTCGCCTACTACGGCAACCCACACTCGCGAAAGATGGGTGTCATCGGCGAGTACCCCGAGCCGCAGATGCTCGCGATGTGGGACCGCACCGTCGCGGCCTGGAAGGCGGCCGACCCGAAGACGCCCGTCATTCCGGCGATTCACCTCGTCACCGTCGTGGCGCAGGGCGCGCCCGGCCCCGACGGCCTCTGGGTGCGCCGCGAGGACTCGACGATGATCGAGCGGACCTACCGGTGGGCGAAGAGCCGACTGCTCCCCTGGCTCGCGCGCCCCGACGTCCACCTCGGGATCGACCCCGAGTTCTACATGCATTACGAGAGAGAAGGGCTTCGCCCCAGCTCGAAGATCGGCACCATGATGGCCTCGGACGTGAACTACGTGATCCGCACGCTCGACAAGCTCGTGGCGGACAAGAAGATCCCGCCGAAGATCCTCATCGTGCACCGCTTCACGAGCAAGATGGTCCCCGACGCCGAGAACATCCGCCCGACACCGCGCGTGCAGGTGGTGATGCACATGGACGGCTGGGGCCCGCCCTGGCTCAAGTTCGATTCGTACAAGGACTACATCGTGAGCCATCCGGTGCAGTACACGGGGTTCAAGCTGTTCTATCACAACGACACGAAGAAAGGTGATGCGTTGTTGACACCGCCCGAACTTCTGCAGCTCAGACCTCGCCTGTCGTATGTGCAGTATCAGTGAGTTGGTGAGTCAGTGAGTTGGTGAGTTGGAAACGGCCTCGGGATGCTTCTGCTCCCGAGGCCGTTGTCATCCCGAGCGAGTCGAGGGATCTGCACGTTCGCTGTTCCAACGACGGAACGCGGATCTTGAAGGGCGATCACGCGGAAAAGGCCGGGTCCCTCCTGATTGCTCCCTCCGCTGGTACTACTGCCGCAGTGTTTCTCACAGAGAGCACGGAGAGCACAGAGAACAGGTGCTCGCGCCGGAGCTCGCGGCGGCCATGTCGGCCGAGCGCTTCGAGCGCGAGATCCGGCTCGCGGCGTCGCTCCAGCAGGCGAACATCCTCCCCGTGATCTCGGCGGGCGACCTGGACGGGCTGCCCTTCTATACGATGCCTTTCGTGGAAGGCGAGAGCCTCCGCGCGCGGCTGGCCGGGGGACCGGTACCGATCGCGCAGGCGGTGGGCATCCTGCGCGACGTGGCGAAGGCGCTCTCGTATGCGCACGCACGCGGGGTCGTTCATCGCGACATCAAGCCGGACAACATCCTGCTCTCGGGCCACACGGCGGTCGTCGCCGACTTCGGCATCGCCAAGGCCATCGTCGCCGCGCAGGAGAAGCCCGCGGGCGCGACGCTGACGCAGCTCGGCACCGCGGTGGGGACGCCGGCGTACATGGCACCCGAGCAGGCGGCGGGCGATCCGGACACGGACCATCGCGCCGACGTCTATGCCTTCGGCTGCATGGCGTACGAGCTGCTGACCGGCCAGCCCCCCTTCGCCGGCTTGCCGCCGCACAAGCTCCTCGCGGCGCACATGAACGATACCCCGCGCGACGTGCGCGAGCTTCGCCCCGACTGTCCCGCGCCGCTCGCCACGCTGCTGGCGCAATGCCTCGCCAAGAACCCCGCCGAGCGGCCAGCGACCGCGGACGAGGTGCTGCGCCAGCTCGAGGAAGTGGGCTCGCTCTCCACGGCGCCGGCGATCGGCGCCTTCGCTTATGGCCGGGGTTTCTTCCTGCCCGCGATGGGGATCTACGCCGCGACATTCCTCGTCGTCGCCATCGTCGCGCGGCTGCTCGTCGACACGCAGGGACTACCGGAGTGGGTCTTCACCGGCGCGCTGATCGTGATGGCGCTCGGTTTCCCGGTCGTACTGTTCACCGGCTACGCGCAATACGTGGCGCGCAAGGTCGCGCAGGCGACGCCGACGCCGCGCGGCACGGTGGTGCGGCCGAGCGCGAGCGGCACCCTCGCGCAACTGGCGGTGAAGGCGAGCCCACACATGTCCTGGTGGCGGGCCGCACGCGGCGGTATCGCGGCGCTCACCTTCTTCGCGCTCGCCGTCGCTGCATACCTGGTGCTGCGCGTGCTCGGCATCGGACCGGAGGGCTCGCTGCTCGCCGCCGGAAAGATCAGCGCGCAGGACCGCGTGCTCGTCGCCGCGTTCGACGCGGCGAGCAGGGACACGGCGCTCGGCGACGTCGTGAGCGAAGCGGTGCGCACCAACCTCTCGCAGTCGCGCGCCGTGAACGTGGTGTCCACCAGCACACTCGTCGGCGCGCTGCAGCGCATGCAGCGCAAACCGACCGATCGCGTCGACATGGCGCTGGCGCGAGACCTCGCGCAGCGCGAGGGCATCAAGGCCGTCGTGGGTGGGACGATCACGCCGGTGGGCGGCAGCTACATCATCACGGCGCGGCTCGTGAGTGCCGAATCGGGGGACGAGCTGGCGGTCTATCGCGAGACGGCGAAGGACGCGGGCGACATCATCCCCACGGTGGACCGGCTGACGCGCCAGCTCCGCGGGCGAATCGGCGAGTCGCTCAAGAGCGTGAAGGACGCACCCATGCTCTCGCAGGTGACGACGTCGTCGCTCGACGCGCTGCGCGCCTTCGCGGCGGGGCTGCGCGCCAACGACGTCCAGGGCGATTACACGAAGGCGATCACTCTGTTCGAGGAGGCGATCGCGAAGGATTCGAGCTTCGCCGCCGCGTACGTGCAGCTCGCGTACAGCCTCGGCAACGCCGGCATCCGGACCCCACGCCGCGATTCGCTGTTCGCCAAAGCATACGAGCTGCGCGCGCGACTGCCCGAGCGCGAGCGGTACAACATCGAGGGCGCGTACTGGGTGCGGAAGGATCGGCCGAAGGCGATCGCGGCGTTCGAGCGCGCGGTAGCGATCGACTCGTCCAACGCCGACGCGCTGAACTCGCTCGCGCTGTTGTACTCCAACAGTCGCGACTATGCGCGCGCCGAACGAGCCTTCCGGCGAGCGGTGCAGGTCGAGCCGGAGAACGGCGTCATTCTGACCAACCTCGCCGGCACGCTCATGTCCGCCGGCAAGCTCGACGCCACCGACTCCCTCCTGCGCGACATGCGGGCGCGCAAGATTCCCTATCCGACGACGCGCCGCGACGGCGATCTGCTGTACCTGCGCGGCCGGTACGACTCGGTCGAGAAGATCGCGCGCATCGCGATCCGAGGTGGGAACGCCCCGCTCGCGAGTGCAGCGGCAGGCTACCTGCGCGATCTCACCGCGCTGCGTGGCCGGTTTCGCGAGTCGGACAGCATTGCCGCGGCGCTCGCTGCGGCCGGGCCCGCAGGTGGGGAGCGCTCCGGCGCCATCGACCGGGCGACGACCCGAGCCATGGTCGACGGCTGGTTCCGCGGCAAGACGCAGACGGCGATCGCGCAGCTCGATTCGGTGGTGCGCGCGAACCCGCCGACCGATCGGTCGACCCCGGACTTCTACCTGAACCTGGTGTCCACCTACTCGATCCTCGGCGCTGCGGATCGCGCACGCGCGATGGCGCGCGAGGCCGAACTGCTCATGCGCGACTCGGTGACGCGACGGAACGCACGGTCGCGCCTCATCGATGCGCAGGGCGACATTCTGATGGCGGAGGGCCGTGGCGAAGCGGCTGCAGACGCGTATCGGCGTGCCGAGACCGCGGGCGACGGACTGCCGGAGGGCTGCACCTTCTGCACGCCGGCGTACATCGGCGTCGCGTACGACCGCGCGAACATGACCGATTCGGCGATCGTCTATCTGGAGCGGTTCATCGCCGTACCGTCGTCCGGGCGAATCGGGCTCGATCGATGGCTCCTCGCGCCAGCGCACAAGCGGCTGGGCGAGCTGTACGAGGCCAAGGGCGACAACGCGCGCGCGGTGACGCACTACACCGAGTTCGTACGGCTCTGGGAGCACGCCGACCCGGACATGCAACCGAAGGTCGCCGAGGTGCGCGCGCGCCTGGAGCGCCTGATGAAGACGCTGCCGCGGTAATGTAGTGACTCAGTGATGCGCGGCGCTCCGCGCCGCAGTGACTCACTGCGTTACGGCCCCACCCTCACCGTCCCCCCGCCGAGCGGAATCACGATCCCCAGCCGATACACGAGGAAGTCGGCCTCGCTGCGCGTCGGGGTGATCGTTGGACTACCGCGACCGTTGTACACCACGCCCTCGCTCGACACGTACTCCGCCTCGCCGTTGCGGTGCCAACGCACACCCAGGTCGCCCAGGATGCCGCGGCCGAGGAAGGGGAGCTCGAACCGGATACCGCCCGACGCGGCGAGCGAGAGGATGAAGTCGCTCGACACCGTCTGATCGTCGAGCGTCTCCTTCTGCCCCGTGCTCGACTGGTCGGATGGCAGGTTGATCGACGTGTTCGTGGCGAAGCGCGCGAAGCCGACCGTACCCGCCACGTACGGTCGGATCGGTCCGAACGGCACCGCGAGCTGCGGTCCCGCGCCGAAGGTGAGGACGCCGCTCGTCGTCTCCGACTCGAGCTCGAAGACGCTGAAGCCGTCGTTGGCCAGGAACCGCTCGGACTTCCGGTCGTATCGCACCCAGCCCAGCTCGCCCTTCAGGCTGAAGATGCCGCGCGAGTCGAGGCCGAGCGTGCCCATGCCGTCGAAGCCGAAGCCGTGGAGCACGTTGTCGCCGAACTGTCCCAGCGGCTGACCATAGACGCCGGAGAGGCCGACGGTGTATCGAGCCTGCGCGTGCGCGGCGAGAGGCGTGAGCAGGAGCGCCAGTGCGGCGACGATCCGATTCCGGTGGGGCATGCGGGCTCGTGTCGAAGGCCGTGAGATTGATGATCAGCGGCTCGTCCCGTGGGGCGGCCGATCGTGGTGCCAATGATACGAGAAAAGCGAGCCAGACTGAACGGCCTCGCGTCGTCGGCAGTCGCGAGGGCCGACGTGCGGCTCCTCTAGCGCTCGCTCCACGCCGTCATTCATTTCGCGACCGAGCAGTGCTGCCACATCGGTCTCACAGCATGGAGCCCTTCGTGCGTCCATTCCGGATCGTCTCGCCGCGCGCGGCACTCCTCGCGCTCGTCGTCGTCGCCTGCGCGCGCGACGCGAGCACCACGAGCGACTCGACCGCCACGACCGGTGCGACGACGAGCACCGCGCCGATCGTCGCCGGCACCGCGCTCGCCGCGCCGCACATCGGGCCGGCGGGCGAATGGCAGACCCCCGCCGGCGACTATGCCGCGTCGCGCTACAGCGAGCTCGCGCAGATCACGGCGGCGAACGCGAAGAATCTCCACGCCGCGTGGACCTTCTCGACCGGTGTGCTCCGCGGCCACGAGGGACAGCCGCTCGTCGTCGGGAGCACGATGTACGTCGTGACCCCGTACCCGAACGTCGGCTATGCGCTCGATCTCGCGACGGAGGGACAGCCGCTCAAGTGGAAGGTGCGTCCGGAGAACGCGCAGGCGGCCGTCGGTCTCGCGTGCTGCGACGTCGTCAATCGCGGCGCTGCCTATGCCGACGGGAGGATCTTCTACAACCTGCTCGACGGACACACCGTCGCCGTCGATGCGGCCACGGGGAAGCTGCTCTGGCGGACGCAGATGGGGCAGCTCGGCAAGGGCGAGACGATGACGATGGCGCCGATCGTCGTGAAGGGGAAAGTCATCGTCGGCTCGAGCGGCGGCGAGATGGGCGTGCGCGGCTGGATCGCGGCGATCGATGCGACCACCGGCAAGGAGACATGGCGGGCGTACAACATCGGTCCCGACGCCGACATCAAGGTCGGGGCGCGGTTCCGGAACTTCTACTCGACGGACAAGTCGCCCAACCAGGGCGCGACGAGCTGGCCGTCGACGACGTGGCAGCAGGGCGGCGCGACGGTCTGGGGATGGATCTCGTACGATCCGCAGCTCGACCTCATCTACCACGGCACGTCGAACCCGGGACCGTGGAACGGCGCGCAGCGTCCCGGCGACAACAAGTGGAGCGCGGCGATCGTCGCGCGCGACGCGAACACGGGCGAGATGGTGTGGGCATTCCAGCCGACGCCGCACGACGTGTGGGACTACGACGCGGTGAACGAGAACATCCTCGTCGACCTGCCGATCGGCGGCCGCACGCGAAAGGCGCTCGTCCACTTCGATCGCAACGGCTTCGCCTACACGATGGATCGCGCGACCGGCGAGGTGCTGCTCGCCAAAGCGTACGTGCCGATGAACTGGTCCACCGGTGTGGATCTGAAGACGGGGCGCCCCATGCTCGACACGAGCAAGGTGCCCTTCCGTGGCAGGAAGGTGACCGACATCTGTCCGAGCCTCGAGGGTGGAAAGAACCAGCAGCCCGCCGCGTTCTCGCCAGCGACGGGGCTGGCCTACGTCCCGACGAACAACCTCTGCATGGACTTCGAGGCGCGCGACGTCGCGTACCTGCCCGGCACGCCGTACATCGGCGGCAACGCGCCGGAGAAGGGCGGACCGGGTGGCTACCGCGGCGAGTTCATGGCGTGGGACGCGACGACCGGCCGGAAGGTGTGGGGGATCAAGGAGCCCTATCCCGTCTGGGGAGGCGCGCTCGTCACGAAGGGAGGCGTCGTCTTCTACGGTACGCTCGACGGCTGGTTCAAGGCCGCGGACGCGCGCACGGGCGCACTCCTCTGGAAGTTCAAGGTCGGCTCGGGCGTCGTCGGCAATCCGATCGCCTACACCGGCCCGGACGGGAAGGAGTACATCGCCGTCTACTCCGGCGTCGGCGGCGACATGGGCCTCCTCATCGCCGGCGACGTGGCCTCCAATCTGCCCTACGACGTGCGTGAGCGCGGATCCACGCTGCCGGACATTTCGCGCTGGACGAGCTGGGGGGGGATGTTGTTCGTGTTTGGGCTCTAGGAAGAAGAAAGTGTGAGTTGGTGAGTTGGTGAGCGAGTGAGTTGGTCGGTTGTTCGGCGCGCTCGTTTGACCAACGAACCAACCGCCAGAAACCGCACAGCGAGGCGTCCACACTCGTTTCCCGTCTGCCCGACCAACTCACCAATCAACCGACTAGCTCACCAACTCACCAACCAACCAACCAACTCACCGCTTCCATGCGTCGCATCATCGCACTCGCCATGGTCCTCATCCTCCACACCCAGGCCTGCCGGGACTCCAGCGCACAGGAGCCGCGCACTCCGCGCGCGCAGGCGCCCGCGCCGCGTGTGGACACCACGAGCCGCTTCGTCTCACACCTCGAGCACGTCCAGCCGGGCGGGGTGGCGATCCCGCGCGGGATGGTGCTGCGCAACCCATACGAGGGAAGCGCCGCCGCCGTGGCGACGG
>QHVE01000072.1:0-4185 GCA_003223455.1 Gemmatimonadota bacterium
CCCGCGTCTCATCGAGAAGGAGCTGAACTGGCCGGATCACACCTTCGCGGAAGCGCCTCGGAAGGAGCGCATCGCCGACGCGGTACGCAAGCTCGAGCACGCGAAGGATGCGGGCGTCGACACCATCGTCGACCGCGTCATCCCCGGCCTCGGCCGTGACGTGCCTCTCGTCAAGGAGATCGCCGAGCAGGTGCGGGTGAACATCATCATCGCAACCGGGTGGTACACCTGGCGCGACCTACCGCTGTACTTCGTCTTCAGACAGAAGTTCCCGGACCTCCACGGCGCCGCTGAGCCGTCGCTGGAGGATCTCTTCGTCCGCGACATCGAGTCCGGCGTTCTCGATACGGGTGTGCGCGCGGGGATCATCAAGATCGTCAGCGACGAATTCGGCATCACCGACGACGTGAGGACCATCATCCGCGCCGCCGCGGGCGCCCACCGCCGCACCGGCGTGCCGATCACCACGCATACGCAGCAGGGCGCCGGCGCCCGGTCGGGGCTCGCGCAGCAGGCGGCGCTGCGAGAGGACGGCGTCGATCTGTCGCGCGTCATCATCGGTCACGTCGACTGGACGGATCCAGACACGCCGCTCGACGACTTCGAGCGGTTGCTCGACGCAGGGTCGTACATCTCGTTCGACACGATCGGGCTCGACCCGCAGTGGCCGGCCGAGTACGGGCGCCGGTTGCGCATCGCGCGGATCGACCGGATCGTCAGCCTCGTCGAGCGCGGCTGGGTGAACCAGCTCATGATCTCGCACGACAATTCCTGTTACTACGACGTGCAGCCGATGCACGAGCTCGATTTCCCGACGTACACCGAGGTGATCGTCGATTTCATTCCGAAGCTCCAGGCGCGCGGCGTCACCGACGAGCAGATCGAGCAGATGACAGTCCGAAACCCGCGCGACCTGTTCGCGACGGCTGGAAAAGGAGGGTATTGAAATTGGCCGCAGTGCCGACCGCCCGCGGGGACGCGATCGATGCGACCGAGCTCGGTTTCACGCTGCCCGTCGAGCTCGTGGTCCAGGACAGCCCCGAGATGGGCATGAACTGGCCCGATATGACCTGGGCCGCGCGGCCCGAGGACGAGCGGATCGCCGATGTCGTCCGGATCCTGCAAACCGCGAAGGACAACGGCGTCGACACGATCGTCGACCGCACGATCCCGGGCATCAACCGCGACGTCTGGCGGATCAAGAAGATCGCCGAGCAGACGCCGGTGAACATCCTCGTCCTCACGGGTTGGTACACGCGCTACGAGTTCGAGTACTACTTCCACTACCGCGAAAGGTTTCCCGACCTCTTTGCCGGCGAGCCGACGTTCGAGGACTTCATGGTTCGCGACATCGAGCAGGGGATCGTCGACTCGGGCGTGCGCGCGGCCGCCATCAAGGCAGTCTCCGACGTCCACGGCATCCACGCGACCGCGGACGTGCGCAACGTCTTTCGCCACTGCGCGCGCGCGCATCGGCGCACAGGCGTGCCAATCATGACCCACACCTCCGGCTACGACGCGGCCATCGTCCAGCAGGAGGTCTTCCTCGAAGACGGCGTCGACCTGACGCGGGTCGTCCTCGCCCACATGGACCGCTCGCCTCAGGATGTGCCGCTGGGCGACTTCGAGCGGCTCCTGCAGCGGGGTGCGTACCTGAGCTTCGATGGCTGGTGGGGGACGAATGAGCCGCATCCGGTGCGCTCGTTCGCGGCGACGCGCGAGCAGAACATCGACCGCGTCGAGGCCCTTCTCGGCCGGGGATACGAGAAGCAGCTCCTGCTCTCGAATGGAAGCGTGGCCTTCACGGACTGCCTGCCCGTGACCTTCACGGGCGAGTACGAGCCGTACACGCAGTTGCAGCTCGACATCATCCCGGCGCTCCGCGAGCGCGGCGTGACCGAGGACCAGATCCGCCGGATGACAGTCGACAATGCGAGGGAGCTCTTCGAGCGCTGCGCCCAGGGGCCCTACTGAGCGGCTGTCCGGCGGCCCGTCGCCGCCGCCGTCGCAGCGTACGCTGGACGCATGCTCGGGACGCTCCTCGCACTGAACGTCGGGAGCATCGCCATCCTCGGGAACGGCGGGCGCCGTATCGAGAGCGCCTTCGAGAAAACGCCTGTGGTGGGAGCCCTCGATCTCGGCCGCGAAGGGCTTCCGGGCGACGAGCATGCCTGGAAGCACCACGGCGGCCCCGACATGGCGGTGCTCGTGTACGCGCGCGAGCACTACTCCTTCTGGGAGGACGACTGCGGCCTCGAGTTGCCGCCGAGCGGGGCGTTCGGGGAGAACTTCACCACGCGAGGATTGGTGGAGACGGAGGTCTGCATCGGCGACGTCTTCCGCGTCGGTGGGGCAGTCGTCCAGGTCTCACAGCCGCGGTCGCCGTGTTTCAAGATCGCGGCACGGTACGGGCTCAGCGACATGCCGATCCGCGTGCAGGAGAGCGGTTACACGGGCTTTCTGCTCCGAGTGGTCGAGGAGGGGCCGGTACGGGCGGGCGACGAGATCCGGCTCGTTGGCCACGACGATCACGGCATGACGGTTGCGGAGGCCAACCGCATCGTGCACGTCGACCGGCGAGACGTCGACGGTGCCGCAAGGCTCCTCGCCGTTCCTGCTCTCGCGGACGGCATGCGGCCGAAGCTCATGCGGCGGCTCGCAGGCGAGAAGCCGCCGGCCGAGCGAGACCGCCTCTGGGGCGACTAGACGCGACTCGGCGTCACGCGATTCGCGCGAGGGCGTCCTCGGGATCCTGCAGGATCGCGTGGACCGCCTTCTGCTCGCAGTAGCTCACGAGCTCCTCCATCGACTCCTCACGGCCGAGCCCACTGTTCTTCGTGCCGCCGAAAGGCGTGCCGAAGAAGTGCTTCGACGTGTCGTTGATCCAGATGTAGCCGGCGTCGAGACGCTGTGCCGTGCGGTGCGCGACGCTGAGGTCGTTGGTCCAGATGCTCGCAGTCAGTCCGTATTCGACCGCATTCGCCTGCTCGAGCATCGCGGAATAGTCCGTCCACCGCAGGACGCTGACGACCGGCCCGAAGATCTCCTCGCGCGCGATCCGCATCTCCATCGAGACGTCGGCGAGCGCCGTCGGCTCGACGAAGTACCCGCCGTTCGCGCCGCGGGGCACGCCGCCCCCCGCGACAAGCCGCGCTCCCTCCGCCTTGCCGGATGCGATGTAGCCGAGGACGCGGTCACGGTGTGCGGCGCTCACGAGCGGTCCCATCTCGACGTCCGGCGCATAGGCGGGGCCGACACGAATGGCCTCGAACCGGGCGCGGAGCCCTTCGAGGAAAGCGTCGTACGCCTGTGCGTGGACGAGGATGCGCGAGTTCGAACCGCACGACTGGCCTTGACACACCGTCAGGTTCATGCCGTTGACGGCTCCGGCAACAGCGGCCTCGACGTCGGCGTCGGGGAACACGATCATCGCGTTCTTTCCGCCGAGCTCGAAGCTGAGATGCTTGAGGCCGAACTCGGCGACGCGCCGCTGGATCTTCAGTGCGGTCGCCGTCGAGCCCGTGAACGCGATCCTCTTGATGTCACGGTGCGTGACCAGCGCGTCGCCCGTCTCGGCGCCGCCGGACACCACGTTCACGACGCCCGGCGGCAGCACCTCCGCGGCGAGCTCGCCGAAGGCGAGCGCCGAGAGGGGAGTCTGCTCGGCCGGCTTCATCACGACCGCGTTCCCCGCGATCAGCGGCGGCAGGACGGAGTTGATCGCGAACAGCACCGGGTGGTTGAACGGCACGATGCGCGCGACGACGCCGTAGGGCTCGTAGAGCGTGTAGTGGAGGTTCTTGCCGGGGCTCGCCTCGGGGACGACGTCGCCCGTGAGCCCGAGGGCAAGCGCCGGCCAGTCCTTGAGCGAGGCGAGCGCGAAGCCGACGTCCCTGAGCATCGCGGTATATGGATTGCCGGCATCGATCGCGTCGAGCATCGCGAGCTCGGTTGCGCGTTCCTCGATCGCAGCTCCGAGTTGCTCGAAGTACTCGCGCCGGCCTCGGACGCCGAGGCGGTCCCACGCCGGCTGCGCCCGGTTCGCGGATGCGACGGCATCGTCGACGTCGACACCGCCCGCCTGAGGCACGCTCGCAAGCACCTCGCCGGTCGACGGGTCGACGGTCTCGAACGTCCCTCCGTCGGCGGCGTCGCGCAGCTCGCCCCCCACGGTGAGCCTGAACC
>QHVE01000072.1:4230-19550 GCA_003223455.1 Gemmatimonadota bacterium
GTGCTCGATCCAGCTTCTGACGCCGCGTCGTCTCGTCAGAGCCCTCGCGAGCAGGTAGCCCGATCCGGCACCGACGCCGGCGCCGGGCCATGTCGCCGCTCCGCACATGTAGAGACGGTCGATCGGAGTCCGGTATCGACTCCAGCCCGGGACCGGCCGTAGGAAGAAGTGCTGCGCGGGATGCATGCTGCCGCCGAGGTGGTCGCCGCCGACGAGGTTCGGGTTCCCGCGCTCGATGTCGAGCGGGGACAGGACCGCGCGCGCGAGCACACGGTCGTGCAGCCCTGGGGCGTAGCGCTCGAGAATGGCCAGGATTCGGTCGGCGTAGGCGTCCTTCACGAGATCCCAGCTCGTCTCGTGGATCTCCCCGGCCGCATCGCCGCGGACGACCCCGGGCAGCACCCGCGCCTGAACCCAGAGGATGTGCTTCCCCTCAGGCGCCCGACTCGGGTCGACGGCGGTCGGCTGTCCGACGACGAGCGTCGGCCGGACCGGCAGCAGCCCCGCCACCGCCTGCTGGTACGCGAGGCCCATGTCGTCCAGATACGGCCCGACGTGGACGTACGACCAGCGCCGGACATCGTCCCCTGCCTGCCAGGACGGCAGGTCGTCGAGCGCGAGGTGGACCATCATCGTGCCCGGCGCGTACCGGTAGCGGCCGATCTTCCGCCGGAACGACGGCGGCAGAGCTTCCGGTGCGAGGAGCTTCCCGAAGAGCATCGCGGGCGTCAGGTTGGCGATCACCGCGCGGCGCGCCGTGACCCGGCCGCCGTCACGGACGTCCACCCCGACCGCGCGGCCGTGCTCGACGACGATGCGCTCCGCTTCTGCACCGCAGACGACCTCGCCGCCGAGGCTCTCGAGCAGGGCGACGAGCGCGTCGATCAGCGAGCGGGCTCCGCCCACGCCGAGTGCCATGCCGTTCGCCGCCGAGGCGAAGGTCTCCAGGAACGCGAAGAGGGCTCCACCCGGGACGTCGGGTGGGAAGTCGAGGTGCATCCCCCAGACCGCGACCAGCGCGCGAACCTCGGGGCTCTCGAAGCGCCCTTCGACGAAGGCGCGCGACGACTGCGCCGTGAGCTCGAGCAAGTCGAGCGGCCACTCCTTGCCGAGCGCCCGGTAGCCACGCCACACGAGGCGGGCAGCGGACAGTGACGGCATCGGTTGCCCCAGCAGCGGGAAGAGGTGCGGAGCGATCGCGTCGAACCACGCCGAGAGCTCCGTCCATGCGCGGGCGTCCGCCGCCGACACGCTCTCGAGCAGAGCCCGCGTCGCGTCCGGATCGGTCGAGACGCCGACGAACCGCCCGTCGGGGAAGACCGAGCCGAAGGGCTGCTCGGCCGCGACGACCGAGAACCCGTGCCTGAACAGGTCGTCGCCGTGCTCGGCGAAGAATCTGCTCCCCATGAAGAGGTTGAGGTTCGCCGCGTAGAGATCGTGGCGAAATCCGGGCAGCGTCACCTCGGCGGTGCGGATCGCACCGCCCGGCTCGTCGGCGCGCTCGAGCACGGTCACCCGCCAGCCCGCGCGCGCGAGGAGGATGGCCGCGACCAAGCCGTTGTGGCCGGCGCCCACGACGACTGCATCCGCGGCCGTCGCGCTCACGGCGCTGCGACGACGACGTCGAGCACGGCCGAGTCCCCGCCGGCAACCGCATCGAGCGCGCGCCGGAGCGCGGGGCCGATCTCGGCCGGCTCGGTCACCCGTTCGCCGTAGGCGCCGCAGGCCTCGGCGATGCGCACCAGGTCCGGCGTCGGCGAGAGGTCGAGGTCGCGGAAGCCCGCCTGGGCCGCGGCACCCTCGCCGTACTCGTGCAGCATCCCGTACCTGATCGCCGCGTACTGCGCGTTGTCGTAGACGACGGTGAGGACGGGCGCGCCCGCGCGGCGCGCCGACCAGAGAGCGGCCTCGGGCACGCCGCTGACGAAGTTCCCCTCGGCGTTGAGGTTGATCACGGTCTTTTCCGGGGCGGCGAGCTTGGCGCCGATCGCGGCGCCCGATCCCCAGCCCATGCTCGAGCCGGACGGCCCGAAGTAGCTGCCGGGAACCCGCGTCGGCAGGTAACGGGCCACGACCGCGCGCGCCGTGGTCGAGTCGTCGACGACGATCGTCTCGTCGTCGACGATGTCGGCGACGCGGCTGCTCAGGTACTCGACGGCGATCGGCGTCTCCGTTGCTGCGGCCGCGGCCGCGGCGCGCCATTCGTCCCGCTGCCGTCCGTTCGACAGCGCAAGCTCCGCGTGCCGCCGGCGCAGGCGGTCCTCCTGCCGCGGCGTCCGACGCTCCTCCACGAGCTCTCGCAGGAGGCGCAGCGCTGCCGCGGTGTTCCCGGCCAGCGCGACGTCGACCGGGAAGCCCCACAGTGGGATCTCCGGTTTCAGGGGGTCGATGTCGATCTGGACGACCGTGGCGCCGGGCCGCAGCCGCTGAAACGCGGGGACGTACGGGACATCGACGTCGAGGAGGAGGACGAGGTCGGCGTCGGCCAGCAGCGAACCGCCGTCGGGCCCCGCGTACATCGGCGAGTCCGACGACATGTTCGCACGGTCGGGCCGCACGATCACCGGGACAGCTGCCGCGTCGGCGAACGCGGTCAGCGCATGGAAGCCGGCGGCAGAGCGCCCGACGTACCCCGCCAAGGCGACGGGGCGTTCGGCGGCGACGATCAGGTCGGCGACGCGCTCGAGGCTCTCGGAGGCGGGGACGCCGGGCGCCGGCGGGCGGTACCGCTCCGGTGCGAGCGGCTCCACGGCCGCGGCCGGCTCGAGCAGCAGCTCGCGCAGGAGCGAGACGTAGACCGGCCCGGCTGGATCAGATGCCGCGACCTGGAATGCGCGCTGGACGACGTGCGGGAGGATCTCCGCGCGCGACAGGTCGTAGCTCCACTTCACGTAGCCTCGCACCACTCCCGCAAGGTCGAGCCGATCCTGCATCCAGTGGACGTCGACGACGCGGCCACCGCGCAGGCTGCCGTCGACCGTCATCGGAGTCCGGCCCGAGAAGATGACGACGCCCGCCCGGCCGCGCTGGGCGTTGTGCAGCATCCCGCCCGCCATCTGCAGCCCCACGTCGACGTGGAAGAGGCAGGCCTGCGGCCGACCGGAGACCATGAAGTGCCCGTGCGCAGCGGCCAGCGCCACCACCTCGTGGAGGCACGTCACGACTCGTGGACAGGCGGCGCCCGCCGCCTCGCGTCGGGCGATCGCCTCCAGGACGGGGAAAGCGTCGCCCGGCATGACGAAGAGCGAGTCGACGCCGTTGGCGACGAGCACGCCGACGAGGGCGTCCGCCGTCTCTGGTGCCCGCTCGGCCGTTGCGCCGCTGCTCACGAAACGGTCGCGTCGAGCTGCGCGTCGCCCGGCGGCGGGTGGATCTGCGCCGGACTGAGGGTCTCACGGGGCACGAAACGGGCTCCTTTCGGCGAAGGGGGAGGATCGTATTCCCCGTTGACCTTTTGATCAAAAGCCGCATATCATCGACGCGACCCGCCAGAGGGCGGGAAGGTCGAAGAGAGAGAGGCTCGCTAAATGCGGAAGAACCGGGCTGGCCCGCTTCTCGGGGTCGTAGTGGCGCTTGCGATCGTCTCATCGCTCGTCGTGTCGAGCGCGAGCGGCGTCACGTTCACCGCCGGGTCGGCCGGCGGCGGCACGAAGGTAAAGCTCCCGAGGAAGACCATCGGGATCATGGGGCCGGTCGACGCGGCCGAGATCATCAAGCTCGGGACCGATGCCAGCGACACCGCGGCAAAGGCCCTCGGCTGGAGGACGATCCGGGTCGACCCAGCGGGCGATCCCGCGAAGATGGCCTACGTCGACGCGATCGTGCTGACGATCATCGAGCCGGCCACGATCCAGGCCGGTCTGCGCGCGGCCAAGAAGGCCCACATCCCCGTCATCGACACCATGAGCGCGACGCACGTGTCGAGGCTCGAAGCGGGAACCTACTGGCCCTCGCCCGCGGCCGAGAACAGGCTGCTGATCAACCGGATGAAGAAGAGCGTGCCCAGGGGCGCGAAGGTCGGGACGGTGCGGCTGCCCCAGTTCTTCAACGCCCTGATCGGCGCACAGCTCTTCGAGAAGTCCGCGAAGACCGAGGGCTGGAACATCGTCGCGAGCCACGACAGTGACCTGTCGAACCTCGTCCCGGACGTGAAGCAAGCGGTCGGAGACATGATTCGCGCCAACCCCGACATCGCCGCGATCTGGGGCTGCTGCGACTTCGCCGTGGCCGGTGCGATCCCGGCGATCCAGCAGTCCGGCAAGAACGTCAAGCTCTTCTCGTTGCACGGCGTGCCGTCGTCGGTGCAGTTCGCGAAATCGGGCGGGGCGGACATCGAGATCGCCAACTACCAGTTGAGCAGCTTCGTCGCGATGGACGTGCTCGCACGGCATTTCGCCACCGGTGCGCGGATCCCGAAGACGACGCCGAAGGCGTTCCGCTACCAGATGACCGTCATCAACGACAAAACGGGCAGCTACCCGTACCCCACGAGCGCGCTCCTCAAGCGGTTCAAGGCGCGGTGGGCGAGGCTCTACAGACACTAGGCCGATTCGGTGGTGGTGAGGCCGCGGCGGCGGCCTCACCCCGCCGAGCCGGCGTCTCAGACGAGCAGTGACAATAGAGGCAGACTCCGCCGCCGCAGATGCCGAGCCGGCACGCGCGGCGCCTCTGCGGCAGAGCACCCTTCGCTCTTTCGTCGAACGCTGGAGCCTGCTCATCGCCTTCGCCGGCGCGTTCGCGTTCTTCTCGATCGCGAAGCCGGACGTGTTCCTCACGTGGGCGAACCTCCAATCGATCCTGGACGACGCGTCGGTGCTCGGGGTACTGGCGGTAGGCGTGACGCTCGTGCTCGTGCTGGGAGAGTTCGATCTTTCGGTGGGCGCGGTCGTGGGCGTGGCTGCGGCGGCGAGCGTGGGCGCGATGGCCGACCGCGGCTGGTCCACGGGGATCGCGGTCGCCATCGCCCTCGGCGTCGGCGCGGTGGTCGGGCTTGCCAACGGCCTGGCGGTGGCATACGTCCGGATCCCCTCGTTCATCGCCACGCTCGCGATGGGGTCGCTCGCAGGTGGCGCCGAGCTGGCGATCACGAAGACGTCGATCTTCGAGGGCCTCAAGCAGTCGTACCTGGACGTCGCGCTGAGGCGCTACGGGGGTATCTCGCTCCGCGCGATCATCACGGCCGGCGTGGCGCTCGCGTTCCTCGTCGTCCTCCGCACGACGGTCTTCGGGCGCAACGCGACCGCGGTCGGCGACAACCCGGCGGCAGCGCGTCTCACCGGCGTTCCGGTCCAACGGGTAAAGGTGATCGTGTTCGTGCTGACGGGGCTGAGCGCCGGCCTCGCGGCCGTGCTTGCGGCTTCGTCGGCGCAGTCGTACTACCCCAGCATCGGCACCGGCTACCTCCTGCCGGCGTACGCCGCCGCGTTCCTCGGCCTGTCGCTCGGCGGTGGGCTCCGTTTCAACATCGTCGGCAGCTACCTCGGCGTGCTCCTCCTCGCCATGGTCACGACCGGCCTGACGATCATGAACCAGCCGAACTGGATCGCGCAGCTCGTCCAGGGCGCGGTCCTGCTTACAGCGGTCGCGGGCATAGCGCTGCGGCGGCGGGGGACACTTGGCCGCTGAGCCGGACGTCGCCTGGCTCGAGTGTGCCGAGCTGACGAAGGCCTACGGCGGCGTGGTCGCGCTCGAGGGCGTCTCCTTCCGCATCGGGGCCGGAGAGATCCGCGGGCTCATCGGGGCGAACGGCGCCGGCAAGTCGACGTTCGTCAAGATCCTCACCGGCATCGCCGTGCCGAGCGCCGGCTCGATCCGGGTCGACGGCTCGCCGCTCCGGCTCGGCAGCCCGAAGGCGTCGCTCGCGGCAGGCATCGCCGCGGTCCCCCAGGAGCTGATGGTGGCGCCGACGATGACGGTCGCGGAGAACGTCATGATGGGCCACTACCCGCAGAGGGGCGCCGGCTTCCTCCGGCGGCGCGACGTCCGCCGCCGCACGGGGGAGATCCTCGAGCGGCTCTCGGTGCCAGTGCGCCCGGACGACGTCGTCGGCGAGCTCCCGCTGATTCAGCAACGCCTGGTCATGGTCGCGCGCGCGTTCTCGTTCGAGGCACGGCTGATGATCTTCGACGAGCCCACCGCCACGATCTCACCGCGCGAGGTGGACGTCCTGCTGCAGGCGATCGGCGTGCTGAGCGCCCGCGGGGTGTCGATCCTGTACGTCTCGCACCGCCTCGACGAGATCGACTCGATCTGCACGAGCGTGACCGTTCTCCGCGACGGACGCGTCGCCGCCGAGCTCACCGCGGCGGAGGCCACCCACTCGGCGCTCGTGGAGCAGCTCACGGTCGGCGACGCTGCAAGGGATCGGCGGCCCGCGGCAGCACCCCTGCGGCCCGCGGCTGGCGAGCCCCTGCTCGAGCTCGACGGCGTCGGCGGTGCGTGGCTGGACGACATCACGCTTTCCGTCGGTCGTGGTGAGATCGTCGGCGTCGCCGGCCTGTCCGGATCCGGCGCGCGTGAGATCCTGCTCACCGTCGCGGGCGCCCTGCCGTACTCCAAGGGCAAGATGACCCTGGGGGGCAAGCCGGCCCGGTCCGGGAACGTGCCCCGCGCCGTCTCGGCCGGCACGGCGTTCCTGCCGGGCGACAGGAGCCTCGGCGCGTTCGCCGGACAGTCGATCCGCTTCAACGTCAGCCTGCCGACGATCGCGGCCTTTGCGAAGGCATCGTTCATCCACCGGAAGGCGGAGCGCTCGGCCGTTGCCTCGCTGCTCGAGCGGGTCGCGCTCCGACGCGATCCCGAGGCTGCGATTTCGTCGCTCTCCGGTGGCAACCAGCAAAAGGCGATCGTCGCGCGCTGGCTCGGCGCGCGATCGCAGCTGCTCCTGCTCGACGATCCGACGGCGGGCGTGGACGTCCGGACGCGGCCCGAGCTGCACCAGCAGATCCGCCAGGCCTGCGCCGACGGCGCGGGCGTGCTGCTCGTCTCGAGCGACATCGACGAGCTCGTCGAGCTGGCGCACCGCGTGGTCGTCGTCGCGTGGCGCCGGATAGTCGGCGAGCTGAGCGGCCCCGAGCTCACGACGCCGAAGGTGCTCGCCGCGATGACGCGACAAGAGGAAGACGTACCGGCATGACGTCCGAGGTCGCGGCGGCGATCGAGGAGCTCGTTCGCTCCCTCTAGTGCGATCCTCGGCCTTCGGCGTCGGTTGCGCGGAGCGCGGGCGTGACGCGCGAGAGCGCGCACAGGCGGCCGCGCAATGAGGATCGGAGTTGGGCTGCCGACCACGACGCCGGGCGCCGACCGCGAGCTCCTGCTCGAGTGGGCGCGGCGCGCCGACGCCGGCTTCTCGACCGTCGCGGTGCTCGATCGGGTCGTCTACGACGGCTACGAGCCCTTCGTCGCCCTCGCGGCGGCCGCCGCCGCGACCCGCAGCGTGCGCCTGGCGAGCATGGTCGCGGCGGGGCCGCTGCGGCCGGGAGCATTGCTCACGAAACAGGTCGCGTCGCTTGCGGCACTGGCACCCGGCCGCCTCACGATCGGCCTCGGCCTGGGCGCACGTACCGACGACTACGAGGCCGTGGGGGTGGATCTCCGAGGGCGGGGCGATCGCCTCACCGATCAGCTCGCTTTTCTGCGCGGCGGCTGGCGGGAGTCGCGCATCGGACCGACCGTCGAGACGCCGCAGTTGCTGGTCGGCGGGATGAGCGGCGGCGCCTTCGTGCGGATGGCCCGCTACGCCGACGGCTATGCCCACGGAGGAGGCCCGGCGCGCGCCTTCGGGAGCGCCGCTGCCCTCGCGCGTGCCGCGTGGCGCGACCTCGGCCGTCCGGGCGAGCCGGCGCTCTGGGGGCAGGGGTACTTCGCCCTCGGCGGTGGAGACGCCGGGGCCGCGTATCTGCGCGACTACTACGCATTCACCGGGCCGTTTGCGGAGAAGGTGGTTGCGGCCAGCCTCACCAGCCCGCGCGCCATCAGGGACTTCGTCCGGAGCTACGCGGACGAGGGTTGCGACGAGCTCGTGCTCTTCCCGACCTCAGCTCGAACGCCTGCGGGAGGCGCTCGGTTGAAGATCGCGATCGTCGGTGGCGGGCCCGCAGGGCTGTATCTCTCGATCCTCCTGAAGCAGGCCGACCGGCGGCACGAGATCGTCGTGCTCGAGCGCAACCCGCCGGACGCGACGTTCGGCTTCGGCGTCGTCTTCTCCGACGAGACGCTCGGAAAGCTTCGAGATGCCGACTACGAGAGCTGGCTGGCCATCACCGATTCCTTCGCCCGCTGGAACGCGATCGACATCAAGTTCGGAGAGAGCGCTTTCCGGTCACGGGGGCATGCCTTCGCGGCGATCTCGCGGCAGACGCTGTTGACGATCCTGCAGCGGCGGGCGGCCGAGCTGAGCGTCGACCTGTCGTTCGAGCACGAGGCGGCGGACGTCGATTCGCTCGCCGACGCCGACCTCGTCGTCGGCGCGGACGGCGTGAACAGCACCGTGCGCCGACTCCGGGAGCGTGACTTCGCGCCGACGGTCGCTCCCTACCCGTCGAAGTTCGTCTGGTTCGGCACCGACCTCGTCTTCGATGCCTTCACCTTCGTCTTCCGGGAGACGGAGCGGTATCCGTTCGACGCGGGGACGAGCACGTTCATCGTCGAGTGCAACCAGGCGACGTGGGAGCACGCGGGCCTGGAAGGCGCGTCGGAGGAGGACACCCTCGCCTTCTGCGCCGACCTCTTCGCGGAGGAGCTCGGCGATCACCGTCTGCTCTCGAACCGCTCGGTCTGGTTGACGTTCAACGAGGTTCGGACGCGGAACTGGAGCTCCGGAAACCTCGTCCTGGTCGGCGACGCAGCCCATACCGCCCATTTCACGATCGGATCCGGCACGAAGCTCGCACTCGAGGACTCGATCGGGCTTGCCGAAGCGCTCGTCCGCCGCGACGACCTCACCCGCGCCCTGGCCGAATACGAGCTCGAACGGAAACCCCTCGTTGAGCGGTTCCAGGAGGCTGCGCGTGAGAGCGCCACGTACTTCGAGAACGTCGTGCGCTACCGGGAGCTCCCGCCGATCCAGTTCGCCTTCAACCTGCTGACGCGCAGCGGCCGGATCGGGTACACGAACCTGACGCTGCGCGATCCGGCCCTCGTGCAACGGGTCGACGCGCATTTCGGCGGCCGGCGCCTCGCGCCCCCTCCGATGTTCGCGCCGCTCCAACTCGGTCAAATGACCCTCCCGAACCGCGTTGCGGCGGCGCCTGCGGTCGAGGATGCCGCGGGCGACGGCTCGCCGGGTGCCGGTGTCGGCGCCGCGCTCGAGGAGGCGGCGGCGGCGGGCACGGCGCTCGTTCTGACGCCCTTCGTCGCGGTCGCCTCGGACGCCCGCATCTCTCGCGGCACGCCCGGGCTCTACGACGATCGCCAGCTCGACGAATGGCGGCGTATCGTTGCCGCCGTGCAGGGCGTCGCAGACGCGCGGATCGCGCTCCGGCTCGGGCACGCCGGCAGGCGTGCGGCGACGCTGCCCCGAAGCGAGGGCTCGGACATCCCGTTGCCCGAGGGCTGGCCGCTGCTCTCCGCGTCGGCGCTTCCGTACACGACCCGCAGCGTGGTGCCGAAGGCGATGGACCGCCGCGACATGGACGTCGTCCGCGACCGGTTCGCCCAGGCGGCGCGTCGCGCCGTGGCGGCGGGCTTCGATGCGCTCGAGCTCGACTGCGCGCATGGGTACCTGCTGGCGAGCTTCCTCTCGCCGCTCACGAACACCCGCGAGGACGAGTACGGCGGCTCGCTCGAGCGGCGTCTGCGCTTCCCGCTCGAGGTCCTCGACGCCGTGCGTGAGGTCTGGCCGGCGGAGCGAGTGCTTTCGGTGCGGCTGACGGTCGCCGACTGGGCGCCCCGTGGACTGACCCAGCTCGACGCGATCGAATCGGCGCGTGCCTTCGCGGCTCGGGGAGTCGACCTACTCGTCCCCGTTGCCGGGCAGACGGTTGCGGGCGGAGCTCCGCGCTATCGTCGCGGCTACCTCGTCCCGTTCAGCGACGCGATTCGGAGCGCCGTCGGCGTACCCACTCTGACCGGTGGCTACGTGACGACGAACGACGAAGTCAACACGATCATCGCGGCAGGCCGCGGTGACCTCTGCGTGCTCGACCCGTCGCCGGCGGCCGCGGCATGACGGCGCTCGAGCGGCAGCCTGCCCGCAAGCCCGTGCGCGACGGGGCGCGCTTCTACTTCGCGAATCTCTCGTACCCCGCCGTCGAGGAGCTTCTTCGCGGCGACCGCGTCCCGGTCCTGTACTTCCCTGTGGGCTCGACGGAGCCGCACGGCCCCCATTCGCCGCTCGCGACCGATCCGCTGATCTCGATCGGAATGTGCGAGCGGGCCTGCGCACGGCTCGAGGACGACCCCCTGCTACGCGGCCTGATCCTGCCGGCGCTCGGTTTCGGTGTCACGCGCTACACGCGGGCGTTCGCCGGCCCGATCCACGTCTCCGAGGAGTCGCTGCACGCCCTGGTCGTCGATGTCTGCCGTTCGCTGCTCGGACAGGGATTCCGTCACGTCGTTCTCGTCAACAACCACTTCGAGCCCGAGCACGTCAAGACGCTGCACCGCGCGTGCGACACGGTCGAGCGGGAGCTCGGCGTCGTCGTCGGCTATCTCGACCTGACGCGGAAGGAGCGCGCGACGCGGCTCTCGGAGGAGTTCCGCCGCGGCGAGTGTCATGCCGGCCGCTACGAGACCTCGCTCGTGCTCGCAGACCGGCCCGAGCTCGTGGACGAGGACGAGATGGCCGCGCTGCCGTACGTGCCGATCGATCTCGCGCAGGTAATCGCCCAGGGTCTGAAGGAATTCAAGGAAATGGGCCTCGAGCAGGCGTATTGCGGCGCACCGGCCGAGGCGACGGCCGCCGAGGGTGACGAGCTCTTCGAGGTTCTCACCGACATGCTCATCGAGCTGACCCGGGCGCTCGTCGCAGGAACGGGCGGGCGCGACCGGCCGGGCATGTTCGTACGCGTCTAGAGGAGGTGCAGGGGTGACGACAACCGTCGACGTCGACCCGGTGACGTTCGAGATCGTCAAGCACAAGCTCGTGCAGGTCACCGACGAGACGATCATCGCGCTCGAGAACGTGTCGGGGTCCCCCATCACCAACGAGGGGCACGACATGATGGCCTCGCTCTACAAGGCGGACGGCGGCCTGATGGTCGGCGGTGTCGGGTTCCTCCACCATCTGACGAGCGCGGCCCAGGCGGTGAAGCACATCATCGAGCACTTCTCCGAGGACCCCGGAGTCGGCGAGGGCGACACCTACTTCTTCAACGACTCGTACACGGCGGCGCTCCACCCGCCCGACGTCTACATGATCTCGCCTATCCACTACGGGGGCGAGCTGCGCGGGTTCGTGGCGAACTTCGTCCACGTCACGGACATCGGCGCGATCGATCCCGGCGGGTTCTCGCCCAACGCGACGGACAACTACCAGGAGGGCTTCCAGACCAAGGGGCTCAAGGTCGTCGAAGGCGGTCGGCTCCGCAAGGACGTGGTCGAGACGTTCCTGAACATGGTGCGCGACCCCGGAATGACGGCGCTCGACCTGAAATCGCAGCTCGCCGCTAACCACGTCGCCAAGCAGCGTATGAGCGCGCTGTTCCGCGACTACGGCGTTGACGTCGTCGAGGCCGTCTCCGAGGAGCTGATCAGGCAGTCGGAGGAGCTCGTGCGCGGGAGGCTCGTGGAGCTACCGGACGGCTCCTGGCGCGCGCGCGAGTACATCGACGCCCCGGACGAGACGGTGACGGTCGAGCTGACCGCCACCAAGGAGGGCGACGCCCTCACCTACGACTTCACCGGCTCGAGCCCGCAGATCGGCCTCGGCATCAACTGCTGCTACTGGGCGACCTGGGGGGCGATGTTCGCGCCGATCTTCCCGCTGCTCGCATGGGACGTCACGTGGAACGAAGGAGTGACCCGGCCGATCCGGCTGATCGCGCCGGAAGGAACCGTCGTCAACTGCACCCGGCCCGCGCCGATCTCGATCGCCACCGTCGGCACCGTGCAGATCGTGAACAACCTCTCGACAATCGCGCTGTCGAAGATCTTCGGCGCGAGCGCCCGCTACCGCGACCGCGCGACGGCGGTCTGGCACGGGAGCCATGCCCATGTCGAGACGCACGGGCTCGACGCCGACGGCGAGTTCTTCGTCGCCCCGCTCACCGACACGTTCGGAGGCGCTGCCGGCGCCAGAGCGTTCAAGGACGGCGTCGACATCGGCGGCGAGATCCCGAACGTGGTCTCCCGCTGGGCGAACGTCGAGAGCCAGGAGCTCAACACGCCGCTCACCTACCTCTACCGGCGTGCCGTTCCCGACTCGGGCGGCCCGGGCAAGTACCGCGGCGGCGTCTGCCACGAGTACGCGTTCACCCCGGCCAGAGCAGGCGGACAGCCCCTGGGGGTGATCCTCTTCGGCAAGGGCACTCGGGCGCCGATGAGCCTCGGGCTCTTCGGAGGCTATCCCGGCTGCAACGTCGGCTATGCGACCTTCCGCGGCGGGAACGTCGACGAGTCGCCGAGCAGCTTCGAGACCACGACCGGCGTCGAGACGACTAACCGGTTCTGGGGCGCGCTGGATCTTCAGCCGGGCGACATCCAGTACGTGCGCTTCATGGGCGGGGGCGGCTACGGCGACCCGATCGACCGCGACCCACGGGCCGTCTGGGCCGACATCGCGAACGGGCTCGTCAGCGAGCGCGCGGCGCTGGAGATCTACGGAGTCGCCGGCGACTCAAACGGCGTCGACGCCGCTGCGACGGACCTTCGCCGGCGCGAGCTGCGCTCGCAGCGGATCGGGTCGCCATACGACGGGCCGTCGGAGCGCGCGGCGGTCACGGCGACGCCGTTCCCGATCGGCGAGTACCTGCAGCGGACGGAGACCGGCGAGACGCAATGCACCTGGTGCGGCGACGTCTTCGCCCCCGCGGGTGCGGACTGGAAGGCTCATGCAGTCGTCGGACGCTGGCCGGTGGCGAAGGCAGGCCCGCACCGCGCCGACTCCGGTGAGTTCTTCCTGCTCGAGGCATGCTGCCCCGGTTGCGGGACGCTGCTCGACGCGGATCTCGCCCGCGACGACGATCCGCCGCTCCACGACCGGATCGTCCAGTGGCCACAGCCCTAGCGCCGACCGTTCCGCTGCGGTACGACGATGTCCCCCGGTCGTTCAACGTCGCCACGTGGTTCCTCGACCGCAACCTGGAACAGGGACGCGAGGCCTCTCCGGCGCTCGTCTGCGGCGACCGCGTCCACACCTACAGCGACGTCGCGGCGGCGACGAACCGGATCGGGAACGTGCTCCTCGAGCTCGGTGTCCGCCGCGAAGAGCGCGTCGTGCTCGCGCTCTCCGACGGCCTGGAGTTCGTCGCGGCCTGGTATGCCGTGCTCAAGATCGGCGCGGTGGTCGCGGAGGTCTACACGTTCCTACAGCCGAAGGACTACGCGTACTACCTCGGCTACTGCGGTGCCGGCGTCGTGCTCGTGGACGGGACGACTCGGGAAAAGGTCGCCGCGGTCGCAGGCGCCTGCCCGCTGCTGCGCCATCGCGTCGTCGTGGGAGAGCCGGAGGGCCTCGATACCGGGGAATGGTCGCTGGACGAGCTCGCCGAAGCCGCGGACGGGCAGCTCGAGGCGGCAGATACGACGAAGGACGATCTCGCGATCTGGAAGTTCACGACGGGCAGCACGGGCGCGCCGAAGGCGGCCGTGCACATGCAGCACGACCCTCTGGTCAGCTTCCACAACTACGCGCTCGGTGTCGTCGGATACCGTCCCGGCGACGTCGTCCTGCCCGTGCCGAAGCTGTTCTTCGGCTATGCGCGCGACGCGACGACGCTCTTCACGTTCGGCGTCGGCGCGACGGGCATCGTCTTCCCGGAGCGCTCGACGCCGGAGCGGCTGTTCGAGCTCGTGAACCGGCACCGGCCTACGCTGATGGTGCAGGTGCCGACGATGATGAGCGAGATGGCGAACCACCCGACGGCACTCGCGCACGACCTCTCCTGCCTGCGCGCCTGCATCTCGTCGGGCGAGGCGCTGCCCGAGCAGGTGCACCGTAAGTGGAAGGCAGCGTTCGGCGTCGAGGTGCTCGAGGGGATCGGCTCGTCGGAGGCGTACCACATCTACATCTCGAACCGCTTCGGCGCGCAACGCATGGGCAGCGCGGGCACGCTCGTGCCGGGGTACGAGGCGCGGCTCGTCGACGGGGACGGCGAGGACGTCGCCGCCGGCACGCCGGGCGAGCTGTGGGTCTCCGGCGAGAGCACCGCGCTCTGCTACTGGAACGACCACGCGAGCTCCAAGCAGACTTTCTCCGGCGACTGGGTCCGGACCGGAGACGTCTTCGAGCAGGACGCCGACGGGTACTTCTTCTACCGGGGACGCGCGGACGACCTGCTGAAGGTCGGTGGGATCTGGCTGGCGCCGCTCGAGGTCGAGAGCTGCCTGCTCGAGCACGACGCGGTCGTGGAGTGTGCCGTCGTCGCGTACGAGGAAGGAGGCCTGCAGCTCCCGCGTGCCTTCGTCGTCGTGCGCGGCGCGCCGCGGGCGGGGCTCGCCGAGGAGCTGGAGCGTCACGTCCGCACGCGCCTCTCGCCCCACAAGTATCCGCGGGATGTGCGTTTCGTCGAGTCGCTGCCGAGGACGAGCTCGGGCAAGCTCGACCGGCGCGCGCTGCCCGGTGACGAGCCCACGACCGAGCTCGAGAGGGACGCGGCTTGGCGTACGTCATAGGGATCGACATCGGCGGCACGTGCACCGACTGCGTGGTCGTCGACGGAGACGGTCGCGTGACGCTCGCGAAGGCCTTCTCCACGCCGGCCGACTTCTCGGCCGGGATCCTCGACGCCCTGCAGGTCGCCGCGAGCTTGCTCGAGACGTCCATCGGGGCGTTGCTCGCCGACACGCGGCTCTTCCTGCACTCCACGACGGTGGCCGAGAACGCGGTCGTCGACGGGACGCTCGCCTCCGCCGGCGTGATCACGAATGTCGGCTTCGAGGACACCCTCTTCGCGATGCGGGGGGGCTACGGTCGCTGGTCCGGCCTGACGGAGGACGAGAAGCGCAACCCGATCGAGACCGACAAGCTCCCCGCGATCGTGCCGCGCTCGCTCGTCCGCGGAATCCGCGAGCGGACGGATGCCGACGGAACGAACATTCTGGCGGCTGACGACGTCGAGATCGAGACGGCGGTCCGGGACCTGCTCGAGCAAGGCGTCGACGCGCTCGGCGTCAGCCTGCTCTGGTCGTTCGCGAACCCGGCGTCCGAGCAGCGCGTCGGC
>QHVE01000072.1:19661-20108 GCA_003223455.1 Gemmatimonadota bacterium
GCCTCGGCCCGATCGCGCAGGACTACCTGGAGAGCCTGCGCCGGAAGCTCGAGCAGGAGGGCTTCGCCGGGACCGTGCTCGTGATGCAGGCGTACGGCGGCCTGCTCTCGCTCGACGAAGCGGCCACGCGCCCCGTCGGGATGATCGAGTCCGGCCCGGTCAGCGGTCTCGTCGGCTCACAGAGCCTCGGCGAGCTGATCGGGTTCCGCAACATCATCGCGGCGGACATGGGCGGCACCACATTCAAGGTGGGGTCGGTTCGCGAGGGACTGATCGAGTACCAGCGCGAGTCGATGGTCCTCCGCTACCACTACGCCCTTCCCAAGCTGGACGTCGTGTCCCTCGGCATCGCGGGCGGCAGCATCATCTCGATCGAGCCGCGGACCCTGACGCCGAAGATCGGCCCGCGAAGCGCGGGCTCGTACCCCGGGCCGATCGTGTACGGCC
>QHVE01000057.1:0-10670 GCA_003223455.1 Gemmatimonadota bacterium
CTGATGGCTGGCACTCGCGCGTGGGCATGCCCAAGCCGAGCGAAAAGAACGAGCCCACCATCGGGCGCTTCGATGATGTTAACGAACGTCGCCGGCACCAGCTCATCATGGAGATCGACGAGATCGAACCGGAGCGCCGCCGCGGCTTCGAGCGCTGGCCCTGCGCCGTTCTCGCCTGCAGCGCTCGCGGCGCCGAAGAACCCGAGGGCGAGCAATGCCGCCGATCCAGCTTGCACAGTCGGGCGGAGTGCGTCGAATGCCGAGAGCGGGACCAGCGGGCCGGCGACCAACTCGCCACCAGTCAGCTCCACGTGCCCGACGGGGACGCCTTCGTGCATGACAGCGTATCGCACGGCGATCCTCCCAATCGAGATGACTATGGATGTCTAACGCTAATTAGACAGCAGGGAACGCAGAAAACCAGCGTTTTTACGCCGCGCCGCTGCAGCCAACCATACTTGTCCACGCAGCCTATTCTGCGTGTCGCGTGACTCCGGCGCTTCAACGTATGGTCGATTCGACAGTTGCGCGAGCGCGAAGGCGGTGATGCAGAATAGGCTGCAAGCGCGCGCTGCGTATTCTGCCGTGGTTGTCGCATTTCCCCCAAGACGCCCGTTTGGCGGCACCCCCGTTGCCGGCTCCTTCGATCGCGGCACAATCGCTCCTCGACCTCTTCGCTCGCGCAGCTTCGCGCTCGGTTTCTCACAGATCATCCCCCGGGCTGCGCACCCCCAGGCCGCCCCGGTTCAGGACGTGGGTGTAGATCATCGTCGTCCGCACGTCCGTGTGACCGAGCAGCTCCTGCACGGTGCGAATGTCGGAGCCGGACTCCAGCAGATGCGTGGCGAACGAGTGGCGAAGTGAATGACAAGTCGCACGCTTCGAGATTCCCGCGGCGCTGACGGCGCGCCGGAATGCCCGTTGCACGACGCTCTCGTGCAGGTGGTGGCGCCGCCGGCGCCCGTCGGCGGTGACATGCGTGCGCGTGGCCGCGAACAGGTACTGCCAGCGCCAGTCGACGTCGATGTCGGGATACTTCCGTCGCAATGCGTCGTCGATCCCGGAGACCCCGGTGTCGGCGCGCCGATCGCCCGCGGCGCGCAGGGCGGCCCGCGCGAGCTGCGCGCGCACGGGCAGCACGCACGATCGCGCCAGCGGAGTGCGGCGGTCCTTACCACCCTTGCCTCCGCGGACGACGATCTCACGCCGGTCGAGGTCGACGTCCTTGATCCGCAGGCTCATGCACTCGAGTACCCGGAGACCGCTTCCATACATGAGCATCACGCAGAGCCGGTGCGGCTCGTCCAGCCGGCCGAGGATCGCGCGCACCTCCCGCTGGGAGAGCACGACGGGGAGATGCCGTGATCGCCGCGCGGGGGTGATCCCGTCGACCGGCGCCAGAGGACGCCGCACGACGTGCGCGTAGAGGAACGTCAGCGCCGAAAGGGCCTGGTTTTGCGTCGAAACCGAGACACGCTCCTCCACAGCAAGGCTGGACAGGAAGCGCCGCACCGCATCGGCGCCGAGCTCCGAGGGATGCTGTCGCCCATTCGCCACGATGAAGCGCCGGATCCAGTGGACGTACGCCTCCTCGGTTCGCGTACTGTAGCGCCGCTCGCGCAGCGCACGACGCACCACCTCCATCAACCGAAAGCGACGCTCGGGATCGGGTGGGCCGGTGAGATGGGAAAGCGGAACGGGAGGGAGGGGCGACACGCGACGCTCTCGTGAGGAGAACGCAAAGCTTTTCCCGCCACCCGAAAGCCGCCCACATCGTTACGCCGCCGCAGGTACCGGAACCGCGCGCCAGGCCGGCTCGCAAACGCCAGCTAGCGCGGCTTCACTCCGCCGAACAGCGCCAGCTCCCGCCACTTCCAGAAGCAGTCCACCTGCCCGAACCCGATCTCGCGCAGCCACGCCACCTGCGTCTCGACGTCGAGCAGCTGATTCGACCGGTCCTCGTCCGCCAGCGTCATTCCCAGCGCCGCGAAGAACGCCTCGTGCAGCTCCGGCGTCGGCGACGCCACATGCTCCAGGTTGTAGAAGACTCCGCCCGGCTCGAGCAGATCGAACACCTCCGCATACAGCGCGCGCTTGCGAGCATGCGAGCAGTGATGGATCGCGAAGCACGACACTACCGCATCGAACCGCCCCGCGTCGCCGAGCGCGCCGAGCGCACCGAAAGGCGCATCGAGATCGTGCTCGACGACCTCCACGGTCGCATCACCGGCAAAGCGAGCCCGCGCCGCATCGAGCATCGTCGGTGAGAGATCGGTCGCCACACCGTGCGCGTCGGGACGGTCGATCTTCAGCAGCGCGAGCAGTCGCCCATCGCCCGCGCCGAGATCCAGGATGCGCTGCACGGTCCTCGGCACGAGCTCCAGCACGACCGCCTCTCCCGCCGAGCGGTGCGCGATCCTGTCGGCCCGTGCGAGATACTGCAGCGCGTGCTCCGCGGAGTTGTACTCCCTGATCTCCGTCACGGCCGCGGCGCCCTGCGCGGGCTCACGGTTCGTCGCCGCTCGGCCCGTAGATCTGCGGCACCGTCGAGCCCATCGGCCGCAGATAGGTCGAGATCTGACCGCGATGGTGCACGATGTCGAACAGGAAGCTCCACGCCATCGACGACGCGGTCCGCTCGCTGCCGAAGAACTCCAGCGAGCCGTCCCACTTCGACTGCGGCAGCGCCTCCCACCGCCGGACCACGTCGGCGCTCTGACGCTCGTACTCGGCGAGCACGTCGCGCATCGACTCGGGCATCGGCGGAGGCGCCCACTCCGCCTTCCCCGATTCCACCGCGTCGATGAGCATCTTCTCCTCGCAGACGATCTGCCACGCGATCTCCTGCGCCGTACGCGACCGCGGGTCGGGGCGGTACGCCGACGACTCGGGAATGCGCGCGAGCACGTTGCGCGTCGTCTTCAACTCCTGCGTCCAGAACTTCGTGAACAGCCCCTTCTCGTCCATGGTGCCTCCGGTCGGGCAACGAGTGAGCGCGGTATGCTAAACCACCGCGCCGGCACTCGCTACCGGATCGACGGACCGTTACCGACGAGCCTCCGCACGCCGGCCCGCGAGCCCGAGCGACGTGAGCTGCCCCTGCGCCATCCGCCACTGCTGCGACACGATCGCCGACGGATCCTGCGCGATCGTCAGCTGCGCGCGCGGATCGCGCGCCGCCCGCAGCGACATACCACCGCCCGTGAGCACCGCGAGCTGCACGAAACCGGGGTCGCTGTCGAGCACGTCGTCGGGAAGCTGAAGCGTCGCCACCGCACCCGGCTCGACGCGGCCGAGCAGCCACTCGCGCCGCTGGCCGACGAGATAGACGTACACGTGGTCGCGTGCCTGGTTGTCGAACCGGAAGGTCAGAGCCCGAGCCGACTCTATGGGCGACTCCATGGGCGCCGGCCGGTACACCGCGGTGTGGGAAGCCGACCCCCCGCAGGCGCCGAGCGAGAGTGTCAGGATCGTCATAGCGATCAGTGAAACGAGGGCATATGGTCGCGGCGTAGTCATGTCATCCTCCTAGATGGAACGGGTGCGCTCGGCGCCTCTTCCCATAGCGCGTAGAACAGGGCGCAACCCAATCACTGGCTGAGTTGTCTCAATCGACGGGCACCCCTCTGACAGTGCGCCTCGACCGATTATGCCCACCACTCCCCCTGAGGCCGCCACGAGGCGGTCGCCGATGACAGCCCAGGCCAGCCCCACCGGCGAGTCGGTGACGGGGCTGCTGCGCGCGTGGAACGCGGGCGACGCACAGGCCAGCGACTCGCTCGTCCGACTCGTCTACGCGGAGCTCCGCCGCCAGGCGCGGCTCGCGCTCCGCCGCGAGGGCGAGGGCCACACCCTCCAGCCCACGGCGCTGGTGCACGAGGCGTGGCTGCGGCTCGGCGATCAGCACGATGCGCGCTGGGAGAGCCGCAGCCAGTTCTTCGCCATCGCCGCCCAGACGATGCGGCGCGTGCTCCTCGACCACGCGCGCGCGCGCCGCGCACGGAAGCGAGGGGGCGGCGCGGTGCAGGTCTCGCTCGCCGGCGCGCCCGCCGCGGACGCGCTCGACGCGGTGGACGTGATCGCCCTCGACGACGCGCTGGCGCAGCTCGCCGCACTGGATCCGCAGAAGGCCCGACTGGTCGACCTGCGCTATTTCGCCGGTCTCAGCATCCCCGAAGCCGCCGAGGTGCTCGGCGTGTCGACGGCGACGGTCGGCCGCGAATGGGCCGTCGCCCGCATGTTCCTCCGTCGCGAGCTCGGGGCATGACGTCGACGCCGATGACCCCCGAGCGATGGCGCCGCGTCGATCAGGTGCTCAACGCCGCCCTCGCGTCCGACCCCGCACGGCGCGACGCCGTCGTCGCCGACGCGTGCGCCGGCGACGAGACGCTGCGGCGCGAGGTCGAGTCGCTGCTCGACGCGCACGACCGCGCCGCCGACGACGATTTCCTCGAGCGGCCGGCTGCCGAAGCGCTCGTCCCGCCGGGCGCCGCAAGCTCGCTCACCGAGCGGCTCGCGCACGCGCTGTCGGGCCGCTACGTGGTCGAGCACGAGATCGGCCATGGCGGCATGGCCACCGTCTACCTCGCGCGCGACGTGCGGCATCATCGCCGCGTGGCGATCAAGGTGCTGCGCGAGGAGCTCGCCGCGGCCGTCGGCGCCGACCGGTTCCTCGAGGAGATCCGCGTCACCGCGTCGCTCCAGCATCCGCACATCCTCCCGCTGTTCGACTCCGGGAGCGCCGAGTATCCGCCGGAGGCGGGCGGACGGGTGCTGTGGTACGTCATGCCCCTCGTCGAGGGGGAGACGCTACGCGCGCGGATCGCGCGCGAAGGCCGCCTGCCGGTGGAGGTGGCCGTGCAGCTCGCGCGCGAGATGGCGGATGCGCTCGAGTACGCGCACCGGCACGGTGTGGTGCACCGCGATGTGAAGCCGGAGAACGTGCTCCTCCAGGGCGGGCACGCGCTCGTCGCGGACTTCGGCATCGCGCTCGCGCTCGAGCACGCGGGGGGTGATCGACTCACCCACACGGGGATCACGCTCGGCACCCCGCAGTACATGGCGCCTGAGCAGGCCGTCGGCGGGCGCGAGGTCGATGCGCGCACCGACGTCTACGCGCTCGGCGCCGTGCTGCACGAGATGCTCGCCGGCGAGTCGCCGTTCGCTGCCGGTTCGCAGCACGCCGTGCTGTGGCGCGTGATGAACGAGGCGCCGACGGCGGTGGCGACGCGGCGCGCCGACGTGTCGTCGTCACTCGATGCCGCGGTGCGACGCGCGCTGGCGAAGCGGCCGGACGATCGGTTCCCGAGCGCGGCGGCGTTCGCGGCGGCGCTCACCTTCGCGCAGGCCGAGCCACCGCGCAACCGCCGCGTGTCGGTGCGCGCGGCGATGTACGCCGCGGGGGCGATGCTCGCCGTCGGCCTCGCGGGCGGCTGGGTGCTCGCCCGGTCGTCGCTGATGCAGCGCGTCGACAGCACCACGCCGCCCATCGTCGAACCGATGCGCGCGAGCGAGCGCGCTGCGCGCGCCGCGCGCATCGCGCGGTCGCAGGCCGTGACGACCGACAACATCTCCCTCACCGTGTTCGACCGCGCCGGTCGTCCACTGCGCACGATCCCGGCGGCCCGGCCGTGGACGCCGCGCATCTCACCCGACGGACGTCGCGTGGCGTACGGCGCGTTCGGCAGCGGCCGCGGTACGAGTGACCTCTGGGTGATGGACCTCGAGGCTGGCTCCGCGCGGCGTCTCACCGACGACGAGAGCGACAGCAACGACCCGCAGTGGAGCGCCGACGGGACGATGATCGCCTACTCGGCCCTCGCGCCCGGCGGGAAGGACGTGATGATCCGGCGGCTCGACGGCGGCGAGGCGCGCTCGGTCGCCACGCGCGACGGCGTGCAGTTCCCGAGCGACTGGCTGCGCGACGGGAGCGCGCTGCTCGTGACGGAAGATGCGGGCTCCGACGGCCACGACATCCTCGTGCAGCCGGCGGACGGCTCGCCGCCGCGGCAGTACGCTGCGTCGGCCGCGGACGAGACGGCCGCACGCGTCTCCCCCGATGGACGGTGGGTTGCCTACACGTCGAACGAATCCGGTCGGCCGGAGGTGTACGTCGACTCGTACGCGAAGCCGGGACGACGCGTCACGGTCTCCTCGGGGGGCGGCGTGCACCCCGTGTGGCGTGGCGACGGCAAGGAGCTGTTCTACTGGAACAACGGGGCGCTCGTCGCGGTGCGGCTCACTCCATCGTCCGGTGATGCACCGCCGGCGATCGGCGCGAGGACGGAGCTGTTCCACGCGTCGTATCTCGCCGGCGTCAACACCATGTACGACGTGTCGTACGACGGAAAGCGGTTCGTGATCGTGCAGGCGCGCGACGCATCGAAGCAGTGAGCGGCGCGCGCCGCGCGATCAGATCTGCGAGTACGCCGTCGGCCGAAGGATGATGTCCGAGATCGCCGACACGTTCTCCTTGTACTGCGGATCGCCGGACAGCGTTTTCCAGTCCGGATCCTTGCTGAACGCGCTCCACGCCGCGTCGCGCGCCGGCATGTCGGCGAAGGTCAGCATGTAGTTCAGGCTCGGCATCTTCGCGCCGATGACCGTCTCGCCGAAGAACACCGGCGTGAGCCCCGTCTTGCGGAAGATCGGCACCTCGCCGGCGTTGAACATCTTGAGCTTGTTGAGCGCGGCCTTGTCGCTGTGGCTCTCGTAGGTCCTGAGCTCGAAGATGCGCGGCGCGTTCGTTCCGGCACCGCTCGATGGCTCGAGCGTCGGCATCGCCTCGATCGCGCGCAGCACGGTGCTCTCGGCGCGCACGAAGGCGGGATCCGACAGCGGCGCGTCGAGGATCGCGGCGCCGGCACGCGTGTACTCGGCGTCGGCCGCGAGCTTCTCGCGCAGGGTCGCGACGGAATCGAGCGTCGGGTGCGTGAGGACGAGCAGCATCGACGGCGCATTCTCGCCGTAGACGACCGTGAACGCGCCCACCTTGCCGACTCCCGCCCGATTCATCGCGGGGATCGCCGCTTCTCCGAGGAAGGTGCTGAAGGCGCGCTGCTTCGCGCCCGGCAACAGGTGATACCGCCGCAGCTCGATGTACTGGCGGTTCGCGGCCTGGGCGAGCTTGTCGATCTTGTCGAGCTTGGGCATCGGCGCCGCGGCGGCAACGGCCGTCGTGGCGAGGAATTCACGTCGGTCCACGAGCACCTCGTTGGGAAGCGGGGAGAAAGGACAATAAGTCCACGCCCCCCGATCCCACCAGCTACGCCGCCGTGGTCTCCCGCGCCAGCCGCGACAGCACTTCGTCCGCCGCCGCCACGGTGCTCAGCGAGCCGCCGAGGTCCTTCGTGCGCGCGCCGTCCTTCACCGCCTCCGACACCGCACGCTCCACGGCCTTCGCCTCGGCCTCGAGCCCGAGCGAGTGCCGGAGCAGCATCGCCGCGCTCAGAATCGTGCCGACGGGATTGGCGATCCCCTTCCCCGCAATGTCCGGTGCCGAACCGTGAATCGGCTCGTACAGGCCGACGCGCGTCCCGCCGCCCCCGCTCTGCGCGCCGAGCGACGCCGACGGCAGGAGACCGATCGAGCCCGTGAGCACCGCCGCTTCGTCCGTGAGGATGTCGCCGAACATGTTCTCCGTGACGATCACGTCGAACCGCGAGGGATTCGTCACGAGCACCATCGCGCACGAATCCACCAGCACGTGTTCGACTTGCAGCTCTGGGAATTCCTCCGCTAGAACCTTGGTCGCCGTGCGGCGCCACAGCCGCGAGGTCTCCAGCACGTTCGCCTTGTCCACCGACGTCAGCTTGCCGCGCCGACCCCGCGCGAGCTCGCCGGCCATGCGCACGATGCGCGTGATCTCCTCGGTGTCGTACGTGCACAGATCGCGCGCCCGCTCGCCGCCGCCCGGAAGCTGATCGAGTCCCTTTTCACCAAAATAGATCCCGCCGGTGAGCTCGCGCACGACGAGCAGGTCCACTCCCTCGAGCCGCTCGGGCCGCAGCGGCGACGCATCGACCAGCGAGGGATGCGGTGCGACGGGGCGCAGGTTCGCGTAGAGACCGAGCGCCTTGCGGATGGCGAGCAGCCCCTGCTCCGGCCGCACCTTCGCCGACGGGTTGTCCCATTTCGGCCCGCCCACAGCGCCGAGCAGCACGGCGTCGGCGGCCTTGCACATCGCGGTCGTCTCGTCGGGGAGCGCCGTGCCCGTCGCGTCGATCGCCGCGCCGCCGATCAACCCCTCCTCGAACGTCATCTCCACGCCCGCCAGCTCGGCGGCCGCCACGAGCACGCGCTTCGCCTGCGCGACGATCTCGGGGCCGATCCCGTCGCCCGGCAGCAGCGCGACGGAGTAGCTGCTCTTGCGCGCCACGGTCATGCGGCCCCCGCGGCGAGGGTGCTGAACGACGAGCGGTGCGCCGCCTCGTATTTCGCCGCGTCGTCCGACGTGCCGAGCAGGAAGCCCATCTCGTCGGTGCCGTTCAGCAGGCAGTACTTCGAGAACGGCGGCACCGGAAAGCTCACCGTCTCGCCATCGGGCAGCGTGAGCGTCGACGCCTCGAGATCCACCTTCACCGTCGACGTCGGCGTGTGCAGCGACATCAGCTTCGCCAGCACTTCGGGCGACACCTGGATCGGCAGCAGGCCGTTGCCGAGCGCGTTGCCGCGGAAGATGTCGGCGAACGTGGAGCTCACCACGGCGCGGAACCCCGCGCCGGCCAGTGCCCACACCGCGTGCTCGCGCGACGAGCCGCAGCCGAAGTTGTGGCCCGCCACCAGCACCTCCGCCCCCTGCGACTCGGGCCTATTGAGCACGAAGTCCGGATTCGGCGAGCCGTCGGCGAGGTACCGCCAGTCATTGAACGCACTGGGGCCCAACCCAGTGCGATCCGTCGTCGTGAGAAAGCGCGCCGGGATGATCTGGTCGGTATCGACGTTCTCGGTCGGCAGCACGACGTACCGCGCGTTGAACTTCCACTGCGTATCGGCTGTCGTGCCGGTCATACGGCGACCTCGAGCAGGGTGCGGGGATCGGTGATCACGCCGGTGACGGCGGCAGCGGCGGCGGTGAGCGGGCTGGCGAGCAGCGTGCGACCACCGCTCCCCTGCCGTCCCTCGAAATTTCTGTTGCTCGTCGACACGGCGAGCTGTCCCGGACGGAGCTGGTCGCCGTTCATCGCGATGCACATCGAGCAGCCGGCTTCGCGCCACTCGGCGCCTGCTTCCTTGAAGATCACGTCGAGCCCCTCGGCCTCGGCCTGGCGCTTCACCTGTTGCGAGCCCGGCACGACGAGCACGCGCACGTTCGGCGCGACGTGCCGCCCGCGCAGCACCTGGGCCGCATCGCGCAGGTCGGAGATGCGCGCGTTCGTGCAGCTCCCGAAGAAGACGACGTCCACCGGCGTGCCGGCGAGCTTCTTCCCCGCCGTCAGTCCCATGTACTTCAACGCCTTCACCGCGCTGTCACGCTCGCTGCGATCGCCGAGCGAGTCGGGATCGGGCACCGGCTGATTGATCGACATCCCCATGCCCGGGTTCGTGCCGTAGGTGATCCACGGCTCGAGCGCGCTGCCGTCGATGACGATCGTCTGGTCGTACGTCGCGCCCTCGTCGGTGCGCAGCGTCTGCCAGTCGGCGACCGCCGCGTCCCACTCGGCGCCCTTCGGCGCGTGCGGGCGGCCCTTCAGATACTCGAACGTCGTCTCGTCCGGCGCGATCATGCCGGCGCGCGCACCAGCCTCGATCGACATGTTGCACACGGTCATCCGCTCTTCCATGGAAAGCGCGCGGATCACCGAGCCGGTGTACTCGATCACGTGGCCGGTCGCGCCGCCCACGCCGAGGCGTGTGCACACCGCGAGAATGACGTCCTTGGCCGACACGCCGGCGCGCAGCGTCCCATCGACGCGCACTTCCAGAGTCTTCGGACGCGTCTGCAACAGACACTGCGACGCGAGCACGTGCGCCACCTGCGACGTGCCGATCCCGAACGCCAGCGCGCCGAACGCGCCGTGCGTGCTCGTGTGGCTGTCGCCGCACACCACCGTCATGCCGGGCTGCGTGAGCCCGAGCTCGGGTCCGATCACGTGCACGATCCCCTGGCGCTTGTCGCCCAGCGCCAGCAGCGGGATGCCGAACTCCTCGCAGTTCTTCGCGAGCTGATCGAGCTGCGCCTTGCGCGACTGCGCGCTCTGGTCGAGCACCGGCATCGCCTTGAACCCGCCCGGCGTCGTCGGCGTCGAGTGGTCCATCGTCGCGATCGTGCGCTGCGGCGCGCGAACCTTCAGGCCACGATTCCGCAGCTCGGTGAATGCCTGCGCCGACGTCACCTCGTGCACGAGCTGCAGATCGATGTACAGCACCGCGGGAGTCGACTCGGTCTGTGGGCGAACGAGGTGCCGCTCCCACAGCTTCTCGAACAGCGTCTTCGGCGCGCTCATGCCGACACCCGCTTCGTCGACGACTTGCCCGGGAAGCGAATCGTGTCGCTGCTCGCCGCCCCCGCCGCTGCCTCGGCGTCGCGCGTGCCGAGCAGGCGGTTCACCGCGTCGAGGTACGCCTCGCCGGACGCCTCGACCACATCCACGTGCGTGCCGTGGCCGACGAACGTGCGGCCCGAATACAGATCTTTCACGCGCACCGTTACCTCCGCGAGCGCACCGGTC
>QHVE01000057.1:10711-12638 GCA_003223455.1 Gemmatimonadota bacterium
ATCGCCTGGCAGCATGCGTCCACCGGGCCATCCCCCGTTCCCGATCCCACCTTCGTCGTCCCGTCCGCAGCGCGCAGCTTCACCGTCGCCGTCGGAATGAGATGCGTGCCCGAGGTGACCTGCATCTGCACCATCGTCCAGAGCGCCGGCGCGTGGTCGTGCGCCGTCGTCGCCAGCGCGGCGATGTCGCGGTCGTCCACGAGCTTCTTGCGGTCGCACAACTCTTTGAAACGGGCGAACACCTCGAGAAAGCGCTCGTCGTCCAGCTCGTGCCCCAGCTCCTTGAGCCGCTGCCTGAGCGCGTGCCGCCCCGAGTGCTTGCCCAGCACGAGCATGCTGCCGTCGGCCCCCACGGACTCCGGCGTCATGATCTCGTACGTGGCGCGGTGCTTCAGCACGCCGTCCTGATGGATGCCTGCCTCGTGCGAGAACGCATTCGCTCCCACGATCGCCTTGTTCGGCGCGACATACGTCCCCGTGCACTGCTGCAGCAGCCGCGACGCGCGCGTGAGCTGCGTCGCGTCGATGCGCGTGTGCGCGCCGTCGAACAGCTCGGGGCGCGTCTGCAGCGCCATCACGACTTCCTCGAGCGACGCGTTGCCCGCCCGCTCGCCGATGCCGTTCAGCGTCACCTCGACCTGCCGCGCACCGGCGCGGATGCCCGCGAGGGTGTTCGCCACCGCGAGCCCGAGATCGTCGTGACAGTGCGTCGACACCACAACGCCGGGATGCTTCGCCGCCAGCGCCACGACGCGGCGGATCGTGTTCTCGTACTCCCACGGCGTCGTGAAGCCGACCGTGTCCGGGATGTTGAGCGTCGTCGCACCACATTCCACGACGGCGGCCAGCACGTCGAGCAGGTACTCGGGATCGGTGCGCGCCGCATCCTCCGGCGAGAACTCGACCTCGTGCACGAGCCCCTTGGCGAGCGTCACCGCCATCCGGCCGCGCTCGATCACCTCGTCGCGCGAGCAGCGGAGCTTGTGCTGCAGATGGATGTCCGACGTCGCGAGGAAGATGTGGATGCGGTTTCGCCAGGCGGGCGCCACCGACGCGGCGCAGGTGCGGACGTCGTGCTCGGTCGCGCGCGCGAGCCCGCAGATCGTCGGCCCGTTGACGACGCCGACCTCCTCGGCCACGGCGCGCACCGACTCGGCGTCACCGGGCGACGCGGCGGGATAGCCCGCCTCGATCACGTCCACGCCGAGCCGCGCCAGCTGGTGCGCGACCTGGAGCTTCTCGGCCAGGGTCATCGTACATCCGGGGGCCTGCTCGCCGTCCCGGAGCGTCGTGTCGAAGACGCGGACGCGTCGTACGTCGTCGTCCGGCGTGCTGGTGGGCTGGCTCACGGTTCGCCGTCGGCTTGGGGAAAGGCTCGCTCGTGCGACGGCTCGCTCGGCGCCGTGAACGGCAGCGACGGCGAGGGATACGGTGTCGAGGCCGGTTGCGAGCTCGGCTGCGTCACGCCCGTACGGACGACGCGGCGGCTGCCGTCGTTGGTCGGGTGCGCGTGGGGGTTCACGGTGTGGCGGTCTGGAGAGAAGGCAAACATGGCTGCAACGGTGGTGTGGGGGCGAGGCGGGATCCCCGAGCAGCGCGGGTACGGCGCGAACGATCCTTGTCCGAGGCAGGTGGCGGGCTGATACGAAAACGGCCCCTCACCGTTGCCGGGAGGGGCCGTTCGCGACAGTGCGCCGCGTTACTCGGTACGTCCTCCCAAGCACGAGATCCCGCGACCGATAATGATAATTCGGCCGAGGGCGCTGCTAAGGAGGAGGACGCTCTGAGGTGACATGGTCCGTTCAGTATACAGAGGCTGGGGCGGTCGTCAAGGGTCAGGACGCTCGAACCGGTCAGGCGCAACTCAAGCGGTCGGCGCCTGCAGCAACCCGAGCTTCAGCGCGAGCTTCACGTAGTCCGCCCGGTG
>QHVE01000057.1:12690-13187 GCA_003223455.1 Gemmatimonadota bacterium
CCTTCGGCGATCAACCGCATCACGGCGCGCTCGCGGTCGGTCAGCCGCTCGTAGCGCGCCTGCTCGGTGGCCTTCTCGTCGCGGCGGCGCGCGCCCTGCGCGAGCACGCGCGCCGCCGTGGGCTGCACGTACAGCTCGCCGCGCGCCACCGCGTGGATCGCCTCCACGAGGTCGCGGTCCGCCGTGCTCTTGCCGAGGTAGCCCGAGGCGCCCGCCTCCAGCACCGCCTCCAGGTAGGCCTCCTCGGCGTGCATCGTCAGCACGAGCACGCGCGGGCCGTCACCCTTGTGCGTGAGCTCGCGCGTCGCCGTCAGCCCGTCGCCATCGGCCATCGACAGGTCCATCACGACGACATCGGCGGGTGACCGCTCCACGAGCGCCACTGCCTCGTTCCCTCCCGACGCCTCGCCGACGACGTCGATGTCCGGCGCGTCGGCGAGCACGGCCTTCAGCCCCGTGCGCACGATGGCGTGATCGTCGACCAGCACGACGCGAAT
>QHVE01000057.1:13238-13696 GCA_003223455.1 Gemmatimonadota bacterium
AGGCCCACGCGCTCGCGCATGGAGAACAGTCCCATCCCCGGTCTCCGTTTCTCGGCGCGCCCGACGTCGAAGCCGCGGCCGTCGTCCACCACCTCGAGCGTCGCCGTGCCCGGCGCGCGGCGCAGCCAGAGCTCGACGCGCCGCGCATGCCCGTGGCGCACCGCGTTGCGCAGTGCTTCCTGAGCGATACGGTAGAGCGCCGACGCCGGCAGCTTGGGGATCGCCGGCCCGTCGTCGGAGAACACCTCGACGTCGAGCGAGTCCTGCTCGCGCGTCTGCCGCGCGATCCACTCGAGCGCCGCGGCGAGGCCGAGGTCGTCGAGCACGCGCGGGTGGATCGTGTGCGACAGCGAACGGACCTCCTCGAGCGCCTCGGACGCCATCTGGCGCAGCATCGCGATGCGCTCGCTCAGTGCCGGCGACGTGCTCTCCCTCGCGGCGACGCCGAGCTGCAGCAT
>QHVE01000057.1:13888-53082 GCA_003223455.1 Gemmatimonadota bacterium
CGAGCGCCAGGTTGACGACGAGGCTGAGCCCCAGCGCGACCCCGAGGATGGAGACGGCGCTGCCGGGCAGAATGCTCCGCCGCTCGGCGACCACGGCGAGCAGCGCGGCTGCGACGATGATCAGGTTCGCGCCGGCGAGCTTCCCGAGCAGAGGAACCTGCAGCGCACGCTCGGCCAGCCCCGGCAGCGCACGATGCGCCGGCTGGCTGGCGGTGCGCGGCGGCTCGATCGGGACTCCCACGAGGACGGATGCTTCGGGCATGGCCGAAAGGTGCTCGGGCGCCTGGGATGCTGCGAGAGGAATTACCGGACGATCCGTCAGGGAATCCCCTCCATGTTCGCCCTCGCTACTCGAAGTCGAGCGCGAGGTCGAGGGCCGGGGCGGAGTGCGTCAGCGCTCCGACCGAGATCCAGTCGACTCCCGCCTGCGCGACGTGACGCACCGACTGGAGGTTCACGCCACCTGATGCCTCGGTGATGGCGCGGCCCGCGACGAGCTCGACGCACTTCGCCATCTCGTCCGGCCGCATGTTGTCGAACATGACGATGTCGGCGTTCGCGTCCACCGCCGCCTTCACCTGCTCGACGCTGTCGCACTCGACTTCGATCTTGGTGCCAGCCGGCGCGAGATCGCGTGCACGGCGCACCGCGAGGGCGACGTCACCGTCCACCGCGGCGAGGTGGTTGTCCTTGATGAGCACCGCCGCCGAGAGGTTGAGCCGATGGTTCGTGCCGCCCCCGGCGCGCACGGCGTATTTCTCGAGCAGGCGCCAGCCGGGCGTCGTCTTCCGCGTGTCGAGGATCTTCGCCTTCGTCCCCTTCACCGCATCGACGTACCGCGCGGTGAGCGTGGCGATCCCGGAGAGCCGCTGCATGAAGTTGAGCGCCACGCGCTCGGCGGCGAGCAGTGCTCGGGCATGGCCGGACAGATACAGGATGTTCGATCCCTTCCGGAGCCGCGCGCCGTCCTCGAGATCGACGCGGATCGTGACTTTCGGATCGAGCTGGCGGAACGCCTCGACGGCGAGCGGAACGCCGCAGAGCACGCCCTCGGCGCGCGAGACGAGCTGCCCGCGCGCGTGGCGGTCCGAGACGACGGTCGCGATCGTCGTCAGGTCGTTGAACGCCTCGTCCTCGTCGAGCGCCGTGCGCACGAGGTTGCGCAGATCGTCCTGATGGTACGGGAAGCGGAGCAGGCCCATGCCGCCAAGGGTAGCGGGTGTGCTGAGCGGCGTGATCGTGCGCGGTGTCGGACGGCGCTCGTGCTCGTGCGACTGCATTTCCATGCGGTGGCCTCCGCGGGTGGCCGGCTGGCGGTCGCCCGAGTGTTATTCGCCTGGGTCGATCGTGGTCTCAGGCACGGGACTCAGCGGATGCTGGCCGCCGATGGCGATCATGCGCTCGATGGCGCGGCGAGCCCTGTTCGCGATGTCTTCGGGCACCGTGATGCGGTGCTCCAGGCGCTGCAGCGCGCGCTTCACCTTCGGCAGGGTGGTGACCTTCATGTAGGCGCACGACGCGCGCTCGTTCGCCGCGACGAAGCGTTTCGCCGGATTCTCGCGCCGTAGCCGATGCAAGATGCCGACCTCGGTCGCGACGATGAACTCGGTTGCCGCGGAGATCGCGGGCCGCTTGATCATTCCCTCGGTCGAGAGGATCTGCACTCCTTCGGGGTCGATGTCGCCGGCGGACATCGCCTCGAGGACGCTGGTCGAGCAGCCGCACTCCGGATGGATGAGGAACTCCGCTTCGGGGTGGAGCGACCGCTGGAGACGGATGTTCTCCGGGTCGATGCCGGCATGCACGTGGCACTCGCCCATCCAGATCCGGATGTTCTGGCGTCCGCTCATGCGCTTCACGTGCGCGCCGAGGAACATGTCCGGACAGAACAGGATCTCGGTGTCGGCGGGGATCGAGTTCACCACCTCGACCGCATTGCCGGAGGTGCAACAGTAGTCGCTCTCCGCCTTCACCTCGGCGGTGGTGTTGACGTACGACACGACCACTGCGCCCGGATGCTCGGCCTTCCAGGCACGGAGCTGCTCGGCGTCGATCGTCGAGGCGAGGGAGCAGCCCGCGGCGAGGTCGGGGAGGAGGACCGTCTTGTTCGGCGAGAGGACGGCGGCGGTCTCCGCCATGAAGTGGACGCCGCAGAAGACGATGACGTCGGCGTCGGTCTTGGCGGCCTCGCGCGAGAGGCCAAGCGAGTCGCCCACGTAGTCGGCGACGTCCTGCACCTCGGCTCGCTCGTAGTTGTGGGCGAGGATGACGGCGTTCTTCTCGCGCGCGAGCGTCTTGATCTCACCCTGCAGCTGGGCGACGAGCTCTTCCCGTGACAGGATACCTGTATCGGTCGTTGCCATGGTCGTTTGAAGGTAATCGGGCGCTGGGTGCTCCGTGAGCGCCGCGCCGGCGCACGGAGCGGTGCCCTGGCGCGGCAGGGCCGCCCGGGGCATGCTCTTCCGTCCGGCTCCACTTCACCTTTCACGCCGAAGATCAATGCTCAGGGAATTCAAGGCGTTCGTGATGCGCGGCAACGTGCTCGACCTCGCCATCGCCGTCATCCTCGGCGCGGCGTTCGGCAAGGTCGTGACGTCGTTCACCAGCGACGTGCTGATGCCACCACTCGGCCTCGCGCTTGGCCACGTGGACATGACCAACCTGTTCATCGATCTCTCGGGCACGCATCACGCGACGCTCGCCGAAGCGAAGGCGGCCGGCGCGGCGACGATCAACTACGGCGTGTTCCTGAACACGATCGTCGATTTCCTGATCGTCGCGTTCGTGATCTTCCTGCTCATCCGCCAGGTGAATCGCCTGAAGGGACCCGTGGCGGAGGCGGAAGCGCCGAGGACGCGCGAGTGCCCGGAGTGCCTCTCGATGGTGCCGGCGCTCGCACACCGCTGCGCACAGTGCACGTCGGTGCTGCCGCCGCCGACCGTGGCGATCGTGTAAGCGCTTCGCGCGAGCGGTTCGTCCGGGGAACGGCGCTTGCCTCGCTACGACTGAGGCCGTTCAACGGCACGCACACCGACTCAGAGCGAGGGTAGCCACTTGGCAGACATCCCGATTCAACGTAAGGAAGGGCGGAACATCTGGCCGCTCCTGCTCGGCCTGCTGGTCCTGTTGGGAATCCTGTGGTTCATCTTCGGTCGCCGGAGCAGCCCCACCGCGGCGGCGCGCGCCGACTCGACCGCCGTCGCCAGCGGCGCGGTGACGACCGACAGCGCGGCGGGCGCGTCAGGGAACAACATGGCCGGCGCCGCGTCGAGCAACATGGCGAGCGGTACCGGCGGCGCGACGACGCTCGGCGACGCGGACATCGCGAACGTGATCCACGAGGTGAACGCGGGCGAGATCGCCGCCGGCAAGATCGCGCAGACCAAGGCGTCGAACGCCGAGGTGAAGGCGTACGCGCGCGACATGGTCCAGGCGCACACGGCGCTCGACAAGCAGGGCGCGAAGGTCAGCGGCCAGACCGCGGCGACCAACGCGGCGATCCGCGACTCGGTCGTCAGGGCGAACGAGGCGATGAGCTCGCAGCTCCAGAGCGCGAACTCGGGGGCCGCGTTCGACAAGGCGTACCTGGATGGTCAGGTCCAGGGCCATCAGAACGCGCTGAGCTTCCTCCAGTCCGCGCAGACCCAGACGAAGAGCGCCGACCTGAAGAAGATGATCTCGGCGGCGATCCCGGACGTGCAGAAGCACCTCGACCGCGCGCGGTCATTGCAGACCAAGGTCGGTCAGTAGCGCGTTTCCTGGCCAACCGGCTTCACCCAACGACGGGCGCCGCAGGGCGCCCGTCGCACGTTCACGCTGTGAGGATGTATCGATGAAAGCGAAGGACTACGACAACGAGGGGATCGATCGCGAGATCAAGCGCAACCGTCCGAGCACCAATCCGGTGTGTGCGGCGCTCGGCGACCTCGGCCACTTTCAGGTCGCGGAGGGCTATCCCGATCCCCGTGGCTGGACCGTGCGTTCAGCCGACGGCCGAGACGTCGGCACGGTGCGCGATCTCATCGTCGACACGGGCTCGATGCGCACCCGCTACCTCGCCGTCCGACTGAACGACTACTTCACCACGAGCACCGGCACATACGACGTGCTCGTGCCGATCGGGACGGCGCGACTCGACGACAAGGACGACGTCGTCCTCGTGAACGGTCTGACGGCCGCCGGCGTCGTGTCGCTCCCGGCGTACGAGGCTCGGACGCTGACGCGCGAGCAGGAGCACGATCTTCGCCGGCACTTCACCACCGGGGAGGCGATGTCGTCCGGTGCGATCGGGCCGGGCGCAATCGCGGGGGGCGAGTTCTACGACCACGAGCACTTCGACGACCGTCAGTTCTTCTCGCGCGGCCGCGACCAGACGGAGGGCGAGCGGCGGGGCGACGTCGAGGTGACACGACCTCGGACCGACGCGGCGGACCAGCGTCCCGCGAGCGAGAAACAGCTCGCTGCGGACAGGCAGCCGGTGACGGAGGAGATCATCGTCCCCCGGGACGTGGAGCGCGACAGGAAGTCGATCGCGGAGGAGCAGCGCGAGCAGTTCTGAACGATCGACTACAGCTCGATGTGCCGCCCGCGCCAGACGCTCTTGGCGCGGGGGAAGTCGCTGCGATAGTGCCCGCCGCGCGACTCCTTGCGCATCAGCGCCGCCTCGGCGATGAGCCGCGCCGTCTGCACCAGATTGACCTCTTCGGTCGCGCCGGTGGGCAACCGCTGCTCGATGCCGGCCAGCTCCTCGAGCGCGGTGCGCAGTCCCTTTGCCGTGCGCGTGATCGCCGCGTGCTGCCACATCAGCGCGCGAATGCGCTCGGCGGCCACGTGCGCCGCGCCGCGATCGGCGAGCGGCGGGACCTGCCACTTCTTCACGGCCGGCACCGACTTGAGCGGCGCGGCGTTCGAGAGGTCGCGCGCGACACGCTCGGCGAACACGAGCCCCTCGAGCAGCGAGTTCGATGCGAGGCGGTTCGCGCCGTGCACACCCGTACGCGCCACTTCTCCCACCGCGTAGAGGCGCGGCATGCTCGAGTGGCCGATCAGGTCCGTGACGATGCCCCCCATCATGTAGTGCGCGGCCGGCGTGACGGGGATGAGATCCTTGCGAGGGTCGATGCCGCGCGCCGTGCACAGCGCGAAGATCCCCGGGAAGCGCTTGGTGAAGCCGCGCCCGAGCTTGCGCGCGTCGAGGTAGACGCGGCTGCGCTTCTGCTCGCGGTAGATCGCGCGTGAGACGACGTCGCGCGGCGCGAGCTCGGCGTCACGGTGCTCTGTGAGCATGAACCGCACGCCCTTCTCGTTGACGAGGATCGCTCCCTCGCCGCGCACCGCCTCCGAGATGAGTGCGAGCGGGTTCTCCGGCGTGTCCAGCGCGGTCGGATGGAACTGCACGAACTCCATGTCGGCCAGCGTCACGCCGGCGCGGTGCGCGATGGCGTAGCCGTCGCCCGTGGCGACCATCGGGTTCGTGGTGTAGCGGAAGACCTGGCCGCAGCCACCCATGGCGAACACCGTGGCGTCGGCGATGATCTCCACCGCCTTGCCGGCGATGCTCGCGCGCACTCCGACCGCGGCGCCGCGCGTGACGATGAGATCCAGCACCCGCGCCCGCTCGAGGACCCGGATTCGCGTGCTCGCCCGCACGCGCTCGATCAGCGTGCGCGCCACCTCGGCGCCGGTCTGGTCGCCGTGCGCGTGGACGATGCGATTCGTCGAGTGCGCCGCTTCGCGCCCGAGCTTGAGCTGCCCGCTCGGGTCGAGATCGAACTCGGCGCCCGCCGTCTGCAGCTCGCGCACGCGCGCGGGGCCTTCCTCCACCAGCACCTCCACCGCCGCCGCGTCGCACAGCGCAGCCCCCGCGGCGAGCGTGTCCCGACGGTGGAGCGTCGGCGAATCACCGGCGCCGAGCGCCGCAGCGATCCCGCCCTGCGCGTACGCCGTCGCGCTGTCGAACAGCGAGCGCTTCGTGAGCAGGAGCACGTCGCCGTGCTGCGACGCGCGCCACGCGGTGTGCAGACCTGCAATGCCGCTGCCGACGACGAGGAAGCGGGTAGTGAGGCGGTCGGGCATGCGTAAACGTAACGACCGTCGGTTTGACCGTGTGACCGACGTACGGCGCGCCGACGGTGCACCTACCGCATATCAAACACGTACGAGTTCAAATGCTGAATCGTCGTCTCCTGCTCCGACACGCGGTGCGCGAGCAGATCGCCGATCGTCACGACGCCGTGGAGGCCGCCGGCGTCGACGACCGGGAGATGTCGCACGCGGCGGGTCGACATGATCGCGCCGCACTCGTCGACGCTCGTCTCGGGGACGCAGGTCACGATGTCGCGCGTGAACACGTCGGCGACCTTGGTCGTCTCCGGATCGAGCCCCGCCGCCACGACGCGGCGCAGGATGTCGCGCTCCGTGAAGATGCCGAGCAGCGCGCGCGCGTCGTCCACGACGACGAGTCCACCGACGCTCCGATCGTTCATCAGGCGCGCCGCTTCGAGCACCGTGGCCGTTGGTGTGACGGAGACGATGCTCGTCCCCTTGCGGTTGAGGAGGTCACGGACGACGGCCATGGGGGGCACTCCGTTGGGGTGATGTCTCGATGGTACGCCCGAGCCCGACCCGGCGCCAGACGGGGCGGGTGAGGGGTCATTAACGGATGAGTACGTTTGACCGTGAAGCCCTTTTGCTGGTGAAGTGGTCAGGCAGCAACGGCCCAGCGAACCAACTCACCACCTCACCAACTCACCGCCTTCTTGACACGACCCCGCGCCCTCCGGCACAATGCGCGTCCGTCGCTCCCCCACACAACAGACTCCGGATTTCCTGCGATGCGTTCCAGCTTGCTCTCGCTTTCCATCCTCGGCGCGCTCGGTCTGATCGGCTGCGCCGGGAAGCAGCCGGCGCCACAGAGCGCGCCTGCACCAGCGTCCACGACGACGACCGCGGCATCCGGCGCGCGGGTGCCGACGCGCCCGGAGGAGACAGAGGTCTGGACGCCCGTGCCGCCGATCGTCACTCCGGGCACCAATGGCGCGCCCCCGTCCGACGCCGCCGTGCTGTTCAACGGCTCCAATCTCGACGAATGGGTGCTGACGAAGGACAAGTCCCCCGCCACGTGGCCGGTCGCCGACGGGGTGCTCACGGTGAACAAGGCGGCGGGAGGCATCGAGACCAAGCGCTCCTTCACCGACTACCAGATGCACATCGAATGGCGCATCCCGGTCGGCATCACGGGCACGGGCCAGGCGCGCGGCAACAGCGGCATCTTCCTGGCCTCCACCGGCGCTGGCGACGCGGGCTACGAGCTGCAAGTGCTCGACTCGTACGACAACAAGACGTACGTGAACGGCCAGGCGGGGAGCATCTACAAGCAGTCGCCGCCGCTGGTCAACGCGATGCGCCCACCCGGCGAGTGGCAGACGTACGACATCGTCTGGACCGCGCCGCGCTTCAACGCCGATGGATCGGTGAAATCCCCCGCATACGTCACGGTGCTGCACAACGGCGTGCTGGTGCAGAACCACTACGCCTTGAAGGGCCCCACGCAGTACATCGGCATTCCGCGGTATTCGGCGCCTCACGGCGCTGCGCCGATCAAGCTGCAGGCGCACGGGGATCCGAGTCCGCCGATCAGTTTCCGGAATATCTGGGTGCGATCACTGTAAACCCTGCGAGTTGGTGAGTTGGATAGCTAGTTAGTCAGTCGGTGAGCTGGTGAACGGAACGGCCCTGGCGACAACCCACCAACCAACTCACCCTTTCACGACTCACCAGATCCGCGCTCGGGCTCCCTCCGGCCTCACCATCGCGTCCCCGTCCTTGCACCCAAACGCCCGCGCGAACTCGGGCATGTTCGACAGGGGGCCGTTCACGCGGAAACGGCCGGGCGAATGGGGGTCGGTCGCGACCATCATGCGCGCCGCCTCGGGGCGCAGCACGGTGAGTCGCGCGCGTGCGTAGGCGAGGAAGAACCGCTGCGCCGGGGTGAAGCCGTCGATCGTCGTCTGTGGCTTGCCGCGCATCGCGCGCTGCATCGCCTCGTAGGCGATCGATACGCCGACGACGTCGGCGATGTTCTCGCCGAGGGTGAGGCGCCCGTTGATGCGCAGTGTGTCGATCACGACGTAGGAACCGTACTGCCGCTCGACGATGCCGGCACGTTCGCCGTAGCGACGTGCGTCCTCCGGCGTCCACCAGTCGCGCACGTTGCCGCCCGCGTCGTACTTGCGGCCCGAGTCGTCGAAGCCGTGCGAGAGCTCGTGGCCGATCGTCGCGCCGATGCCGCCGTAGTTCGCCGGATCGTCGTACGTCACCGAGAAAAAAGGCGGCTGCAGCCGTCCCGCGGGGAAGACCACTTCGTTCAGCGCCGCGCTGTAGTACGCGTTCACCGTCGGCGCCGTCATCAGCCACTGGTCGCGGTCCACCGGCTTGCCCACGTGCGCGAGATCGCGCCTGATCTGATGCGCACGGGCACGCCGCATGTTGGCGGCATACGAGTCCGACAGCACCTCGAGCTCCGCGTAGTCCTGCCAGTGCTCGGGGTAGCCGATCTTCTGGTTGAACGAGGCGAGCTTCGCGAGCGCGTGCTCGCGCGTGCGGTCGCTCATCCAGTCCGCGCGCGTGATCCGGTCGTGCAGCACGTCGCGAAGGCTGCGCACGATCTCGAGCATCTTCGCCTTCGCCGCGGGGGTGAACTCCGTCTTCACGTACTCGCGGCCCAGGGCATCACCAAGCGACAGATCGGTCGCGACGAGACACCGCCGCCACCGTGGCTGCTGCGCGCGCGTACCGGTCAGCATCGACGCGAGCCTGAACGATTCCTCGACGAACGGCGTGCTGAGCTGCGACGCGCTGCGCCAGAGCACCGTCCATCGCAGATACGCCTTCCAGTCGTCGAGCGACCGCGTCGCCAGTGCGCTGCCGAGCGCGGTGAAGAAGGGGGGCGCGTTGATCGTCACGGACTGAAGCTCCCCGAGCCCCATCGTGCCCAGGTATCGTGCCCAGTCGAAGCCGGTCGCCGCGCTGGCCTCGGCGACGGTCATGTGATGGTAGCGCGCACCCGGGTCGCGAAGCGCGACGCGCGACAGCTGCGCCTTCGCCAGCGTGGTCTCGAGGTCGAGCACGCGCGCCGCGCGCGTCGCCGCCACCGACGCGGAATCACCGGCGAGCTCGAACATGCGGGCGATGCTCGCCTGATAGCGCGTGCGCATCGACAGCGCGTCGGCGTCGGTGCGGAGGTAGTAGTCGCGGTCGGGGAGCCCGAGCCCGCCCTGCGTGGCGTAGGCGATGGCGAGCCGCGCGTCGCGCGGGTCCGCCGTCGAGCCGAAGCCGAACGCGCCCCCGTAGCCCAGCGAGTGCATGCGGGCCAGCTCGTCGCGCAGCTCGGTGCGGTCCGCGATGGCGTCGATGCGCCGAAGCTCGTCGGCGATCGGCTCGATCCCCGCCCGCTCCGCCGCCGTCGAGTCCATGCAGCTCGCGTAGAAGGCGCCGAGCTTGCGCGCGCTGGCGTCCGAAGTCGTCGCTGCCTGCTCGGCGGCGCGATCGAGGATGCCCTTCAGCACGAGTGTGTTCCGCTCGGTGAGCTCGTTGAATGCACCCCAGCTCGAGAACGCGGGCGGGATCGGGTTCCGCTCGATCCAGCCGTTGTTGGCGAACATGAAGAAGTCCTGACACGCGCCGAACTTCCGGTCGATGCTCGACGGATCGAACGCCGGCATCGGGACGGCGCTCTGCGCGCCGAGCGGAGCGGCGAGGACGATCGCGAGGAACGGAACGAGTGCGCGGCGAATCGGCATCGGCATCGGGTGACGGGACGACGATTCAATCTGGTGCGATGCTCGAGGATGCGCAGGGTACGCGGGTGCGCGGGTGCGCGGGTGCGCGGGCGCGCGGGTGCGCGGGCGCGCGGGCGCGCGGGCGCGAAACGGCCGACGCATCGGATCTCGGACAGACGAACGGCCTCGGGAAGGCGAAGCATCCCGAGGCCGTTCGCGCACGCGCACGCGCGCGCTGACGCATCCTCACCCCCCGAACCCGCCACCCTGCTGCGGCTGGTCCTGTTGCTGCGGCTGCCGGACGCGCGGCTGCTGACCATAGTTGTACTGGAAGGTCAGGTACGCGGCGCGGTTGCCGAAGTTGCGCTCGGTGATCTGGGTCAGCGTCGACGTGCCCGCCTGGACGCGGAACTTGCCCGTGTTGAATGGATCCGACACGCGCAGGCTCACCGACGCCTTGTCGCCGTCGAGCTTCCGGCGGACGGTGAGGTTCGTGAACTGCTGCGCCGACATCCGCCCACCCTCGACCTTCATCGGCGCGCGGTACAGGTAGAACGCCTGGATGGACGTCGTCGGCGTGACTTCCGTGGTGCCGTTCAACCGGATCATCCACGTCACCGCATCGGTGCCGGCGATCGACGTCGTCGAGCCGCCTTCGGTGACGATCTTGAAGACGTTGCCACCGGCGAAGCCCGTGAAACGCTTGCCCAGTCGCAGCGACCCGTTCACGTCGGCGCCCCACGAGTTGCTGCGCGCGAGGTTCTTGAAGCTGATCGTCGTCACGTTGCGGCCGTCCACGATGTCGTCCGTGTTGATGATGAAGCGGATGACGTTCGTCGTGTGACGATAGAAGGGCGACAGCTGGAGGTTGCCGAACTTCCCGCTCTTCGTGAATCCGAGCTCGTAGGCGTCGGTGTACTCGGGGTTCAGCGACGGGTTACCGATGAACACGTTCTGGACGTCGAAGAAGCTCGGGAACGGGTTGAGCTCCTGCGTGCCCGGACGACGGATGCGGCGCGAGTAGCTGACCTTGGCCTGGGTCGTCGGCGTGAGGTTGTAGTTCAACACGCCGCTCGGGAAGAAGCTCATGTAGTGGTACGGGTAGCTGTTCGCCGCCAGCACGAAGTCGCGGCTCGCGTACTCGGCGCGCAGACCGGCCTGCGCCTCGAGCTTCCCGATCGGGCGGCTCAGCACCGCGTAGCCCGCCTCCACCTGCTCGTTGAACGTGAACGCGTTGCTCAGACTGCTCCGCGCCCACGCATTGTCGCCGAGCGAGTCCTTCATTACCTGGTAGTCGCGATCGAGCCAGCGCCCGTTGCCCTTGTATCCCGTCTCGAGCTTGGCGGTACCGAGCGGACGGGTGTAGTCGACCTGCGCGGTGAGCTGCTTGGTCACGGCGTCGACGTCGTCCGTCTGCCGCTGGATCTGCGTGCCGGTCGGCGAGCCGGTCGACAAGACCGACTCGCGCCAGATCTCGGTGGCGTCCTCGTCGTGCGAGCGGTTGAAGCGCAGCTCGGCGTTGAGCTCGTGCTTGCGCGGTTCGATCGTGCGCTTGAGCGCGCTCGTGTAGTCGAAGTTGATCCCCTTCGACGCGTTGTCGCGCGGGCGGAGGTAGCGGTCGGTCGGCGTGCGCGAGCCGTTCAGCTCGAGGTAGTCGCTGCGCGAGTCGTCGGTGGAGCGGCGATGATTGAACGACACCGCGTTCGAGAACACGTCGCGTGCATTCAGCTTGTAGTCGACGTTGGTGCTGAAGTTCTGTCCCTTGAAGCCGTTGTTGCCGTCGATGTCCTGCTCGGTCACGGCGAAGAGCGTCTGGGCGGCGTCGTAGCGGAGGCGGTCGTTGATGCCGACGACGCTCCGCTTGTCGCTGAAGATGCCGAGGTTGGAGAAGGTCGTGATCTTCCCCACCTGATAGCCGAGGTTGCCGGACGTGTTGTACTTGTCCTTCGTCGCGGCGCCGACGGTGAGGCCGGCACTGATACCGAGATCGACGTTCTGCTTCAGCACGATGTTGATGATGCCGGCCATCCCTTCGGGGTCGTACTTGGCCGACGGGTTCGGCACCACCTCGACGCGGTCGAGGATGCCGGCGGGGAGGCTCTTGAGGTACGCGCCCAGCTGCTGACCCGAGATCGGCGCCGGCCGACCGTTGATCTGGATCGCGACGTTCTCGTTGCCGCGCAGGCTGACCTTGCCGTCGGCGTCCACGGTGACCGACGGTGTGGCCTCGAGCACCTGGCTCGCGTTGGTCGCCGCCGGCGCGACGTCCTTGGCGCGGTAGGTGTTGCGGTCGGGCTCGATCGTCACCGCATCCTGCTTCTCGACGACCTCGACCTGACCGAGCGCCACGGCGACGCGCGTGAGCTGCACGGTGCCGAGGTCCACGACGGGCGCCGCCGGCGTGATGGCGACGTCCTGCAGCTTCGGCGCGAAGCCGAGGAAGGTGATGCGAAGGGTATAGGCGCCGGGACGGAGGCCCTGCACGCGGAAGGCTCCATTGGCGCCGGCGATGGCTCCGGTGACGAGTGCGGTCGTGGCCTTGTTGCGCACCGTGACCGAGGCGCGCGCGACGGGCGCGCTGCTCTTCTGGTCGACGATGATGCCCTTCACCTCCCCGGGAGCCGGCGGCGGACCTCCCGGTCCACCTGGGCCAGGACCTTGTGCGGACAGGGAGCCGGCGGCGAGAAGAAGACCGAGCGCGGCGGCGAGGGTGGCGGGGGGCCTCATGATCGTACTCTCTGGCAGACTGTGGAATGCGGACATCGCCAAGCGCCGCGAGCGGCGCGTCGACGTCGGCACTACGACCGAGCTTCCGAGAGGTTTCAGACCGCGCGTGGGTGAAAATGGTTTGCTGTGAGTGGGCGATCTCCTTGTTGTGGATGATCTTGCGCGCTGCGCGCCGTACAGAGGCCGAATCCTTGTACGATCGTGCGGCGAGTCTCTCAGACTCAGCGCGTCACTGCGTAGTACAGCACGTAGAACCAGGAGAAAAATCCCTGCACGATGGCCCACAGGATCGAGTGGTGCACGCTCCACGAGATCGCGATCGCCAGCGCCGAGCCGAAGCTCGCGCCGGCTTTCACCACCTGCACCGATCGCGCACGCGCGCGCGTGCGCGGGGGCTCGCCGTCGTAAACGGGACCGCTGTGCGTCATCGGAGATTCCCGGTGATGGAGCGCGTCATCATCACATCTTCGGCTCGAACATGATGTGCGCCTTCGGCGTGCCGGGGAACATCAACCACATCCTCCCCTCCGCGGGCTTGGCCGAGAGCCCGGTCGATGCCACCGTCGCATTCGGCATGTACACGATGTACAGCGCCTGCGCCTTCGGTGCCGTGCCGGACGATGCATCGAACGCGTCGGGTGGGCCGAAGAGCTGATACAGCGACGCCGGATGCGCCGGCACGGCGAGCTTCTTCGCACGCACCTCGGCGAAGCGCACGGTGTCCACCTGATCGCCCTTCACGCCGCTCGCACGCAGCGCGCGGCCACGCGCCATGAACGGCTCGAGCGACTGGTGATAGCACGCGACGTGGAAGCCCTGGGCCGCGGGATCGCTGGCGAGGCAGGTGAACGGACCCTTCCCCTCGCGCAGCGGCACCAGGCCGCGCTTGCCGGCCTCGTAGCCCAGCACGCGCGCATCGGCGCGGAACTCCGGCGGAAGCGCGAGCACCGCGGCCGCGATCTGCTGCGCCCCGGGCGGTACGGCGGGCACCGGCGCGGCCTGCGCCTGCGCGAGCACCGGCAGGAAGGCGGCGAGACCGAGGACCACGAGGCGGGGCGTCATGCGAACATCCTCCATTGAGAGTTGAGTGCAGCAGTCATTCGCGCGGCGCCGAGCTGGCGCGCGCGGTCGCGCGTGTCGGGCGGAGCGCCGCGCTGTCAAGCTGGAACACGAACGGCCAGTACTTCCCCGTCACGAGCAATCGCGCGGTCGACGAATCGTACGCGATTCCGTTCGCCACGCCACCACGCGGCTCGAGACGCTGAGTCTCGTCGTCGGGCAGCAGCCGCCGCACGTCGATCCATCCGACGATGCGGCCCCTCGCCGGATCGATCCGCGCGATGAGACCGGTCCAGTACACGTTCGCCCACAGCTCTCCCCGCACCCATTCGAGCTCGTTGAGCATGTTCACGGGCTGCTCCGCTTCCGTCACGCGAATCGTACGCACGACGCGATAGCCATCGGGGTCGATGACGCGAATGCGGCTCGTGCCGTCGCTCAGGTACAACAGCGCGCCGTCGGTCGTCAGCCCCCAACCCTCGCCGTCGTACGGAAAGGAGTCCACCGGCGCGAAGGTTCGCGCGTCCAACACGTACCCGCGGTGAGACTTCCACGTGACCTGGTAGATCCGCCCGCCGAGCGCCGCGATCCCTTCACCGAACTCCGTGCTCGGCAGATCGGCGCGCCGCAATACGCGTCCCGTCGCCACGTCCACCTCGCGTACGCCGGAGTGTCCCTCCAGCCCCGTGCTCTCCAGCAGGCGTCCGTGACTCACGAGCAGGCCCTGCGTGAACGCGGTGGTGTCGTGCGGCAGGCGAGCTACCACGCGCGGCACCAGCCGCGGCGTCGCCGGCGAGAACGGCACGCGGGGCGTCGACGCATCCGCGTTGTCGCGCTGCGGAAGGAACGCCCCGATCGCCAGCAGCGCACCGAGCATGCGCCACACGCTCACGGCGCCACTCCGTCCGGCAGCGCGTACGCCGCCACGACGTCCGCCTGGTCACGGTCGAACTGCCCGCCGCCGCCGGCCGCGATCACGACGAACTGCTTGCCGCTGCGCGCGCCACGATAGGTGATCGGCGTCGCGTGCGCGCTTCCCTCGAGCCGAGTGACCCACAGCTCTTCTCCGGTGCGCACGTCGAAGGCGCGGAGCCGCTTGTCGTTCGTGCTGCCGATGAACACGAGTCCACCGGCCGTCGCGATCGAGCCGCCGATGTTCGGCGCGCCGGTCTTCCCCACGCCGCGCGCGAGCAGGCTGTCGTTCACACCGAGCGGCACGGTCCACCGGAACTCGCCGGTCGCGAGGTCGATCGCGTGCAGCTTGCCCCACGGCGGACGCTGGCAGGGCAGATCATGGTCGTCCCAGAAGCGCGCGTAGCCGCCACCCGGTGCCCACCGCTCCCACGCCGGCGCAGGGGCGCCGGGCGCGCGGCGACGGATCACCCCCATCGCGCCGATCTCGTTCACGTTGACGAACGCGGTGGCGGTCGCCGGATCGATCGACGCGCCCGACCACGTGGCGCCGCCGAGCGTGCCGGGGAACCACATGCCGAGCACGGTGTCGGGAGGCGTATACGCGCCGCCGCTCTGTCCGAACTGCGCGAACAACCGTGTGCAGTACGCGCGCGATTCCGGCGTGACGTCGGTCAGCTCGGCGGCCGTGATCGCCGTGTGTCGCGACAACGGCGCCGGCTTGACCGGATAGGGCTGCGTCGGCGAAGCCTGCTCGCCCGGAACGTGGCTCGCTGGCATCGGCCGCTCCTCGATCGGAAAGAGCGGCTCGCCCGTGCGCCGATCGAGCACGAACATCAACCCGCTCTTCGTGAGCGCCACCACGGCGGGGATCTCGCGACCGTCGCGGCGGATCGTCACGAGCGCCGGCGGCGACGCCACGTCGTAATCCCAGATGTCGTGGTGCACGAGCTGGCGATGCCAGCGCAGCCGACCGGTCGCCGCGTCGAGGGCGACGAGGGAGTTGGCATAGAGATTGGCGCCCTTGCGATCGCCACCATAGAAGTCGGACGCCGCGGAGCCGATCGGCAGGAACACCAGCCCTCGCTCGACGTCGACGGTCATGATCGACCAGACGTTCGCGCCGGTGCGATCGCGCCACGAACCCGGCTCCCACGTGTCGTTCCCGGGCTCGCCCTCGTGCGGCACCGTATGGAACTGCCACACGAGCTTTCCCGTGCGCACGTCCCACGCGCGGATGTCGCCGCTCGGTCCGCGCGCCGCACTCTCCGGCACGAGCGCGCCCGTGATCACCAGATCGCGGTAGATGGCGGGGGGCGACGTCATCCCGTAGGCGCCGGGCACGTCGGTCATCCCCGCGCGGAGGTTCACGACGCCCGCGTCGCCGAATGTCGGCACGGGGCGCCCGGTGGCCGCGTCGAGCACGATGAGCCGGCCGTCGATCGTGCCGTACACGATGCGCGTATCGCGCGAGCCGTTCGGCCCGCGGCCCTCCCAGTACGCGACGCCGCGGTGCGGCGAGCCGGCGCGCAGCTTCTCGCGGCCGGCGTACGGATCGTACGTCCATCGCTCGCGTCCCGTCTCGGCGTCGAGCGCGATGACGCGCTGGTACGCCGTGGAGAGATAGAGCACATCGCCGACCATCAGCGGCGTCGTCTCGAGCGCGGGGGGGCGGCGTGCGTCGCGCGCGCTCGCGCTGTCGCTGCGCGTCTCGAGCTCGCCGGTGTGGTACGTCCACGCGCGCGCGAGCCGCGACACGTTGCCGCGGTCGATCTGCGCGAGCGGCGAGAAGCGCATCCCGCCCGCGTCGTGGCCGTAGCTGCGCCACTCGCCGTCGACGCCCGCGGGCGTCGCGGGCGTCACCACCGGGCGTGCGCATGCGGTGAGCGCGAGGAGGAGCGCGAGGGTCGTGCGGCGACGCATTCGGTGAATACCACTCGCGGCCGAGAGCCCGTCAAGTCGGCTTGCCCGCCATCGCACGCGCCCGCATCTTCGGGGCCCGCTGCACCCACCTCCTCCAGTCGTCCGTTCGCCGCGGACACTCACCCGATCCGCACCATGCCTGTCCTCGCGCTCGACGCCGGCACCACGAGCACCCGCGCCATGATCTTCGCCGACGACGGCGCCGTGCTCGCCCAGGTGCAGAAGCCGTTCGGCCAGCACTTCCCCGCCGACGGTTGGGTGGAGCACGACGCCGACGAGATCTTCGCCGCCACCGTCGCGTGCGGGCGGGAGGCGCTCGCCGCCGCGGGGCTCACGGCGAACGACGTGGCGGGCATCGGCATCGCCGTACAGCGCGAGACGGTCGTCGTGTGGGATCGCGCGACGGGAGCGCCGGTGCAGCGCGCGATCGTGTGGCAGGACCGTCGCACCGCCGATCGATGCCGCGTCCTCGCGAGCGATCCAGCCGCGGTCGAGCTGGTCGGTCGCACGGGACTGCTCCTCGATCCGTACTTCTCGGCCACCAAGCTCGCCTGGATCCTCGACGAGGTGCCCGGTGCGCGCGCGCGCGCCGACAAGGGCGAGCTGCTCGCCGGTACGATCGACACGTGGCTGCTCTGGAAGCTCACCGGCGGTCGTGTCCACGCGACCGACGCGACCAACGCGTCGCGCACGCTGCTGTTCGACATCTATCGGCAGCAATGGGACGAGGAGCTGTGCGTGCTGTTCGGCGTCCCGTCGTCGATCCTGCCCGTCGTGCGCGACAGCGCGGACGATTTCGGCAGCACGACGCCCGGCCTGTTCGGCGCACCCATCATGGTGCGCGCGATGGTCGGCGACCAGCAGGCGGGCGCGGTGGGCCAGGACTGCGTCGCGCCCGGCGAGGCCAAGGCCACCTACGGCACCGGATGCTTCGTGCTCGTGCACACCGGCGACGCGGCGCGCGTGTCACGCCACCGGCTGCTCGGCACCGTCGCGCTCCGGCTCGCCGGCGTGGTGACCTACGCGCTGGAAGGGAGCATCTTCAACGCGGGAACGGTGGTGCAGTGGCTGCGCGATCAGCTCGGCCTCATCGAGCACGCCGCGCAGAGCGCGACGGTCGCGGCGAGCATCCGCTCGTCCGAGGGCGTGTATTGCATCCCGGCGTTCACGGGACTCGGCGCCCCGTGGTGGGATCCCGATGCGCGCGCCGCGCTGATCGGCCTCACGCGCGACAGCGGTCGCGCGCACATCGTGCGCGCCGCGCTCGAATCGGTGGCGTACCAGACGCGCGACCTCGCGAGCGCGTTCGGCGAGGACGGCGTGCCACTCCGCGCGCTGCGCGTCGACGGCGGGATGGCGGCGAACGACTGGCTGATGCAGACGCTGGCCGATCAGCTCCGCATCCCGGTCGAGCGGCCCGCCGTGCTCGAGACGACGGCGTGGGGCGCGGCACGCCTCGCGGGTATGCACGCCGGGATCTATCCGCCTCTGGGCGAGCAGGGATTCCGACGCGTCGAGCGCACGTTCAAGCCGCAGGAGAAGGCGGCGGTGAGCGAGGCGCAGCACGACGGCTGGCTGAAGGCCATCGCGCGCGTGCGGTCGTAGCGGCGACTACTTCCTTCGTACCGACTTCGCGATCTCGACCCAGCGCTCCATCGGCGTGCTCGCCACGATCTCGCCGATGACGTCGAGGTCGAGATCGTCGGCGCGCTTGAAGCGGACGCACCCCTTTCCCATGTCGAGCTTCTTTCCCTTCGCGGCGAACGCGTCGCGCAGTCGCTGTTCCTGCTGCTTGTCGCCGTACACCGGCACGAGGTGCAGCGAGAGGTAGTTCTTCTGCGACGCGAGCGCGACGTAGCCGAGCGGCTGCTTGTTGTAGGTGTCGGGATAGACGCTGAGCGGTACCGCGTAGTAGAGCATCCCGTAGGCGATGAGCTCCACATAGCCCTCGGGCAACCGCTCACGCACGACGCGTCGCACGCGCTCGATCTCGGCGCGGCGGTCGTCGGGAAGCGACGCGAGGTACTCCGGCACCGTCATCGGCGCATGGCTCTTCGCCGGCATGTCAGACCACGCGCCTCGGTTGCGCCGTCGCGGCGTTGCCGGTGTTCGGCGTGCCCGTCGGCTCGATGAGCAGCACGTGCACCTCCTCCCTGGCGACGGGGCGGTGCTCGACGCCCCTCGGGACGATGAACAGCTCGCCCGGGTGCAGGGTCACACTGCGGTCGCGCAGCTCGATCGTCAGCTCGCCGCGCAGCACGAGGAAGAGATCGTCCGTCTCGTCGTGCTTGTGCCACGTGAACTCGCCCTGCGCCTTCACGACCATGATGTCGTGGCCGTTGTATTCGGCCACCGTGCGCGGCTGCCAGTGCTCGGTGAATCCGGCGAGCTTCTCCGCGAGGTTGATCGCCTGAGTGGCCATGCGAGAGTCAGTGCCGGGGTTGAGCGGCGTGGCGCACGTCGCCCGCGTTCGCGAGCGCGAGCGCGACGTCGATCGCCGTCCGCGCGACGCGCCCGTCGGTGTCGTACGCAGGATCGTACGCCGTGATCGCGCCGGCGGCTACCCGGCAGCGCTGGCCTGCCGACTCGATGGCGGCGAGCAGCTCGGAACGTGAGAGCCCCTGCCCGCCCGAGTACCCGTTCACCCGCCCCTCGCTCGCATCGAGCACGTCGAGATCGACGTGGACGTAGATCTGGTCGACGCGCCGACCGAGCGCCGCGAGCTCGGCATCGAGTCGCGTCGCTGCCTCCTCGGCGCGCAGGTGCACCACCGCGCTCGCGTTCAGCAGCTCGGACTCCGCGTCGTCGAGGTCTCGCGCGCCGACGAGCACCACATTCGCCTCCGCGACGGGCGCGAATCCCGGGACGCTGGCGGCGAGCGATGTCCAGCAGCGGCCGACGACCGTCGCCAGCGCCATCCCGTCGAGGAACCCGCCGACCGTGGACTCGGGAGTGTTGAAGTCGCCGTGCGCGTCGAACCAGAGCACGCCGGTCGTCCCCGCGCCGAGCCCGCCGACGGTGCCGACGCTCGTGATGCAGTTGCCAGCGAGCGTGAGCGGGAAGGCACCTCGCGTGCGCGCCGCGGCGACGGTGCCCGCGAGCTGCCGGTCGAGGTCGAACGCGGTGCGGATCTCGGCGACCCACGCCTCGTGCGGCGGTGCGAGCTCGCTCAGCTCGACGCGACGGCGCGACTCCCGCAGCCGGTCGAGGAGCCCGCAGGCGACGAGATGCGGCGGGCCCGCACCCATGCGGCGGGCGCGGTGCGCGGAATCGAACGGGACGGCGATGACGTGGACGTTGCCGTGCCCGCTCACTCGGCGCGGACCGCCGTCGTCGGCTTCCGGGAGCTGATGAGCATCATGTCGGCGATTCGCCACGACGCCGACGCGGAGTCGGCGCGTAGCGCGGTGACGATCGAATGGCCGCACGATGGGCCGCACTCCCAGCGCACGAACACGACGGCTTCCTTCCCGGAGGGCGAGAAGCCGATCGGCGAGAATCGCAGCAGGCCGGCCGCACCGCGGTTGTAGTACTGGAACTCACCCCACATCCCCTCGTTGCTCCACGAGACCGGGATCTGACGCGTCGGGATGGCGATGATGTCGTCGTGGCCGTCGGCGATCGCATGCAGATCGACCGTGTCGGCCGCGTGCTTGAGGAGCGCGGCATTGCCCGCCGAGGCGCCCGCCGCTCCGGCGACGTCCGCCCACCACGGCGACTCGATCCCCCAGCGCTGCTCGAGCGGCGGGCACTCTACGCTCGCGCACGCCGAATCGAGCGAGGTGGCGACGACGGCGATCGGGCGCCCGGTCGAGCGCACGTAGGTGGACTCGGTGAGCACCCGATAGATCTCGAGCTCCGCCGCGTTCGCCAGTCGATGCTGATGCTGCGGTGCGGGCTGAATCACAGGCGCGTGCCGGCACGATGCAAGGCCGACGGCGAGCACGAGAGTGACGAGCAGGCGACGATACGACATGACGAATAACATTCCAGAATGACTGGAGAGCCTCAAGTACGCCGCGCCGAGGAGGGATCGGACGTCGCGCAGGCGTACGACCGCTGGTCGCGGCGGTACGATGACGACCACAACGCCACGCGCGATCTCGACGCGCGCGTCGTCCGCGGGTCACCACTGCACGTTGCGGGCTCAAAAGTCCTCGAGCTCGGCTGTGGCACCGGGAAGAACTCGGAGTGGCTCGCCGCGCAGGCGCGCGAGCTCGTGGCGCTCGACTTCTCTCCAGGCATGCTCGACGTCGCGCGTCGGCGCGTGCGCTCGGAGCGCGTGCGGTTCGTCGAGCACGACATCACGCGTCCATGGCCGGTCGAAGCGTCGTCGATCGACGTCGTCGTCGGCAATCTCGTGCTGGAGCACGTGCGCGACCTCGGCCCGATCTACGCAGAGGCAGCGCGCGTGCTGCGGCCCGGCGGCGAGCTCTTTCTCTGCGAGCTGCATCCGTATCGCCAGCTTCGCGGCGGGCAGGCGCACTTCGAGGATGCGGACACGAACGAGACGATCCCCGTCGCGGCATTCCAGCACAGCGTGAGCGAGTACGTGAACGGCGGCCTCGCCGCCGGGTTCACGCTCCGCGCGCTCGGCGAGCACCTCGAGGAGGGCGCATCGGCGGATGCGGCGCCGAGGCTGTTGTCGGTCTTGTTCGAACGCTGATCGCCGAGTGACGGCTTGGCCGCGTTCCGTCGTTGAGGCCGGGGGGGCTGAGCTCAGCTCGGCTTCGTCTTTCGCCCCGGAGAAGCGTCGTACTGGTTCGACATCCCTTTCGGGATGCTCAGCGACTGCCACGGCTCGGCGGCGTTGATGCGGGCGAGGAGGACGATCTGGCCGACGTGATATGCCAGGTGCGCGAGTGAGCGCGACAGCGCCGCGTGTACCGTCAGATCGTCACCGTGCGCTCGAGCACATCGTCGCCGAGCGGTGCGAGTGCGTCGTCGAGAACGGCGAATCCCTTCGCCCAGAGCGCGTTCACCTCGGCGCGCGAGTACGCGCGTTCGTCGAACTCCCGGTCACGGTCGCGGTTCGGTTTCTCGCCGTCCTCGGTGAGGAAGTTCGTGAAACGGGAGATCAGGTTGCCGCTCATGTGGCGCACGATCATGGCGGCGGAGTTTCCCTCGGGGGCGAGGACGCGGTTCAGCTCTGCATCCGGCATCTGGGCGAGCGCCTTCTCAGCGAGCTGGCGGTAGCGCGCGTACTCGGCGCGGAAGTCGGCGATGAGCATGGTCGGTGTCGAGCAAGAGTGTGAAGTGCGCGAGCAGCCCGAAGATAAGCGTCGAGGGCTCAGCGAATCACATAGACCCTGTTTCCCTCACCCGTGACCAGGGCGGCCGCACCCGAGAGCCCGAATGCGACGTTTCGCGGAGAGAGAAGGCCTTGGATGGTCGTGACCTGCAGCGTGGCGATGTCGACGATCTGAACCTTTCCCCTCGGCGGATTGGTGACGTAGACGACCAATCCGTCCGGGGCGAGCGCCAAGCCGACCGCTTGCGGATCCACGCCGGCGACCGTCAGCCGCTCGCCCGTGGTCAGGTTCAGTATGTCGAGACCGTTGGACTCGTTGGCGACGAACAGCTTTTTGCCATCCTCCGACAACGCGATGCGCTGCGGCATCGCGCTCACCGGGTAGATGCGCACGACCGCATTCGTCCGCCTTACGATCGAGGGCGAGGCCGTTCGATGCCGGGCCGGTCGCGACCTGACTCACGATCGTGCGCGCGCCGCCGTCGACCACCTGCAGCGATCCCGTCGACGTCGTCACGTAGACGCGTGAGCTTCCGGGATCGGCGAGGACGTTGAACCCATCGCTGGGGAGCGGAATCGTGGCGACGACGGCCGACGCGGCGGCGTTCACAATGCTCAGGCTTCGACTACTCTGGTTTGCGGTGTAGGCCTGATCTCCGTCGGCGGACAGGGCGACGTGGGCCGGTTCTGCACCAACCGGAATCGATCCCAGCAGCGTCACGCCGCTGGCAGTGAGCATCCCGCAGGTCAGCGACGCGGCATCGATCTGCGAGACGCAGAATCGCCCGGTGCTCGCGATCGCCACTCCGTGCGGCCGGCCCGACAGCGTCAGCGTCGAGCTGATCGTTCCCGTCGGATGGGTGAACTTCTGGCCCAGCTCGGGCGCCGTCGCACGGGAGCTTCCGCAGGCGACGGAGAAAAGGAGGACGAAGACAGCGGTCGGGCTGCCTCGAAAGACGGCGGAACGAATGCTCATGGCGAAGTCCACGGTTGGGGCGGTGAATGTGGACGATCGACTCATCGAGCGGCAAGTAAGGTCGAGCCCGCAATTTCGGTGCGTTCGTGAGATAACCATTTGTAGCGAGCGCTACCGTAAATCGTGACGTGTCAAGACTTTAAATCGTCTTCGAGAGCGCTTAAGTTACATACGTAACGGGCGATGCTGCCCTCACTCGGAGACCATGCGACCAGCTGCCTTCCTTCAGAACACGCTCCTCGGTGCGAGCGCGCTCCTCATCGCGGGCGCCCATTTCGCCCCTGATCGCGACCATACCGGACCAGTCCTCGACGCCGCCGTCACCTTCGTCAACGGAAGCAAGGACACCAGCGCCACCGTAGAAGCGAGCTCTACTATTGAGGATGGACTTGCCGGCCTCACCCGGTCGGCCGTGGCGGCCTTCACCGGCGTCGTGCGGCCACTCAGCCGGCCCGAGGCCCTCGAGTCGGCGTTCCGCAGCTACTTCGCCTTCAAGGCCGCGCATCCGGAGCAGGTACGCAAGCCGCTCCTCTACTTCGTCGACTACGGTCTGCCGAACACGGCCAAGCGCGGCTACGTCTTCGACATGGAGCAGATGCGTGTCGTCGACGGACCATTCACCGTCGCGGCGGGACGCGGCTCGGCGGAAAGCAACGGTGTGCCGACCAGGTTCTCCAACTCGTCGGGGAGCAGTGCCACCTCGCTCGGGCTCTACGTCACGAAGTCGATCTACGATTTCAGCGGACATTCGGCGGGCAAGCGATACAGCTCGATCGGTCTGCGACTGATGGGTGTCTCGACGGGGTTCAACGACCAGGCGTTCGCGCGCGGCGTCGTGGCGCACGGCGCGCCCTACGTCACGCCGAGCAAGGCGGGGCGCAGCCAGGGCTGTCCGGCGATGGAGCCGGGTCGTGCCCAGCGGCTGCTGCCGAAGCTGGCAGACGGGGGGATGGTGTTCCTCTTCGCCCCCGACCAGCACTGGATGACGCGTGATCCCTGGCTGACGGGTAGCGCGAGCTGATACGGAGTCGCCAGGACGACGAAACGGGCGGGCCAGATGGCCCGCCCGTTTCGTTTCGCATCGCTCGGCAGATCGCTCGCGTGATCCCGGTCGAGACGATGCTTCGCGGTCTTACTTGAGGCCCGCCTTGATGCTCTGGGCCTTCGTCAGGTGCTCCTGGACCTTCGCGGTCGCCTTCGAGAGCGCGGCGGTCACCGTCGTGTCGGTGTTGTTCTTCACCGCGTCCTGCAGCTTGTCGAGCACGCGCTGGTGCATGTCGACCTGGCTCTCGATGTAGTTCTTGTCCCAGTCGGCGCCCTTCTCCTTGCCGTTCAGTTCCTTGAGCTTCTCATTGCCGTCGTTGGCGAGGTCCTTCGCGTCGTCCCAGGTGGAGTCGACGCTCGCCTTGACCTTGGACATGAGCGCGTGCGCGTCCTTCATCATCGCCTGGTGGTCCTTCACCATCTGCGCACCGAACGCCTTCACCATGGAGTTCGTCGCCTTGGTGGAGGCGAGCTTGCCGAGCGCGATCTCGCCGTTGTCGGCGTTGTGGACGTAGCCGAAGAGGTGGTCGTTCGTCCACGAGCCGGCGGAGGCGTTCGCGCGGTTGGCGGAGTCGTTCGCCATCGCGCCCGTGGTCGTCGCGGCCGAGTCGACGCGGCCCGCTGCGCTATCGGTGCGCGCCGCCGCGGTGTCTGCGGTCCTGTCCGCCTTGCTGCATGCGCCGAGCGCGCCGACGCACAGCAGCGTCAGTGAGAGCTTGGTGAATCGAAGTGCTTGGCCAGTCATGGTCCGTCTCCAATGCATGGGGGGCTTGCCATTTAGCCGCGAACGCGCCGATGGGACGCCAGTGGCGGCCGCGACGTTCTACGAGGTGGCAAGCGACGGACCAATAGGTCTGAACTCGGGCGTCGCGGACGAGAATGATGGCGGCCTGATCGTTCACGGAGCGAGGTGATGCAAGATGGGTCACCATCGCGGTGTGCGGTGGAGCCTCCTCGCCCCCGACGCCGCCTACCGGCTCATCCGGTACGCCTGCATGATCGTCGCGTACTTCACGAGCATGTTCGGCACCTCCCACTCCGGCAGCTTCCCCTCGCGGAGATAGCGCAGGAAGTCCGACGTCACCTGCGCGAAGTGCGACTCGTGACCGACGTCGTACTTCGCCGGCACGTCGACGGTGAAGTGATCGCCCTCGCGGCGGACCGCGACTCCGGGCCACCGCCCCTGCAGATGCTCCACCGCCGCCGTGAGGGCCGCTTCGTGCGCCGCTGGCGTGACGGACGGATTGCGCTCGACGTAGAGCACCGGCTTGTACTTCTGCTCCGCGCCCTGCCGGATGACGAGATTCGCCTTCGTGCCGCGCATGATGGAGAAGTGGGTGTCGCCCGTGCCGGGCGGACCCTCGAACTGCCACGAGTCCGACACGCGCACGTGAATGCCGCGCAGCGTGTAGTTCATCTCGCCGTTCGAGTACACCTGCAGCACACCGTTCCTGAGATCGCGCTTGAGGAAATCCGGGAAGCTGTCGGCGCCGGTGACCTTGGTGAACTGCGCGAGTGAGATCGGCGTCGGCCAGCGGCGCGCGTTCAGCATGTGCACGTCGCTCTGCGTCAGTGTCTGGCCGGGAAACGCCTCCCACTGCACGAGGTCGACGAGGTGCGTGGTCACGTCGACGATGCCCTCGCCCTGCTGACGCACGTCGAAGAACCACTGCGGGCGCTTGAGCGGTGAGCCGGCGACGATCTTGGAGTAGTTGTGGACGCTCACCTTCGTGATCGCCGGGCTCTGCGTCGTCCCCTTCACGAGCGTTCCGAACAGCGCGGGGTCCATCGACAGCTCGCGCTGCAGCGCCGTGGTGACTTCGTTGCGCTCGGTCATGATGTCGTAGAGCAGCACGTGCTTCGCCGCCGCGGTCTTGAACGCCTGCCGAAGCTTCACGAGGTCGTCGGGGGTGCGGACCATCGGCTTGTCGGCGAGCACGTTGAGCCCCGCGTCGATCGAGCGGACGATGTACTCGGTCTTGCGCGCGTTGTTGCCGGCGATGACCACGACGTTGCCGGCGCGGTCGGCGAGCATCCGCTCGAGGAAGTCCGGGCTGGTGTGGATCCGCTCCACCCAGTGCGTGGGCTGCTCCTCGCGCGTGTTGAAGCTCTTGATGCGCGCGAGGTGCTGCTCGAGGTCGTCGCCCCCCGCCGAGTACACGTGCACGACGCTGTCGACGTCCGGATACATGAACTTCTGGACGAGCGACGCGTGAAAGTGCCCGGGATCGAGCGTGAGCAGCCGGAAACGCGCCGAATCGGCGCGTGCGCTCTGCTGCACGACCTGCTGCGCGGACGCGGAGCCGGTGGCGGACATGACGAGGAGCGTCGCGAGGGCGGAGAGCGCGCGGCGACGCGCGCGGAGCGTGGGAGGCATGCTAGCGGGTGGCGGTCTTGGATTGGGCGAGCCTGGTCGCGCCGTACGGCGCGCGCTCGGGGCGCGAGAGCATCGCGTTGGCTTCTGCGTCGTTCACGAACCGCTCGGCCTTCGCGTCCCACGTGAGCGGACGGTTCAACTTCATGGCGATCCAGCTGAGGATGCACGCGGTGTTGCTGCGGTGCGCGATCGGCGCCGGCGCGAGCGGCGTCTTCCGCGACTGCACGCACTCCAGCCAGTTCCGATGGTGCGAGAGGCTGTGCGGCAGCTGGACCTTCACGCCGGCGGGATCGAGCAGCCGCGGATCGCTCGCGTCGAGCGACTTGAGCGACGTCGCGCGCCCCGAGGGATCGCTCGCCGTCTGGGACGCGTCGCGTGAGACGAAGATCCATCCGTCGTCACCGATGAACTTGATGCCATTCGGGAACTCGTCCGACACGGTCAGCTTCACGTTGCCCGGGTACGTGAGCTCGACGTGATACTTGCCGTGCACGTTCCAGATCTTGTTGCTCGGGAACTCGCCCCGCCCTTCGATCCGCGACGGGCCGGTGAGCTCCATGTCCATCCCCCAGTGTGCCGTGTCGAAGTGGTGCGCGCCCCACCCGGTGATCATGCCGAGCGAGTAGTTCTCGTTGCGCAGCCAGCCGGGACGCGACTGCACGTCGGGCTCACCGTTGGGCAGCGTCTTCTGGGGATGCACGCGCTGCTCGGTGTAGTACACCTCGGGGGTCGGACCCAGCCACATATCGTAGTTGAGGTTCGGCGGCACGGGCTGCGGCGGATCGTCCGGCGCGGTGGGATCGATCGGCAGCCCGATCTCGACGCGACGCAACTGACCCACGCGGCCGCTTCGAACGAACTCCACGGCCTTGCGGAACTGTTCGTTGGGGCCCCAGGAGCGCTGCTGGCTTCCGACCTGGAGGATCCGCCCGGTGCGCGCCACCGCCTCGCGCAGGATGATCCCCTCGGCGTGCGTCATCGTGAACGGCTTCTGCAGGTAGACGTCCTTCCCGGCGTACAGCGCGCGCAGCGCGACCTCGGCGTGCTGGTGGTCGGGGAGGCTGATCGTCACCGCATCGATGTCGGAGCGCGCGAGCAGCTCCTTGTAATCCTGATAGACGGCGATCGTGGGCTTGGGCGCGTTGCGCGCGGCGAACAGCCGCTCGACGCGCGTCTTTCCGCTCGCGGCGCGGCGCGAGTCGAGATCGGCGACGGCGAGCACGTCGGCGAGATCGGCACCGGCGACACCGACCATGTCGTGCCCCTGCGCGATCCGCCCCGCGCCGATGTGTCCCACGCGCACGCGATTGCTCGGTGCATCCTTGCCGAGCAGCCGCGACGGAATGACGAGCGGCGCCGCGACGACGGCCGCAGTGGTGCCGGTGCGCTGGAGGAACGAGCGCCGGGAGATCGATTCCGGATGTTCGATTGGCTTCTTGGACACGATCGAGTCACTCAGAGAAGGTGAGCGGGCGCTCGACTTCATTATGTCACGCGGGACGGCGAAGTGGCGAGGTCAACTGCCGGTGTCGCGTGCGCTCGAGACAGGGTTCGATTGGCGGTCCAACGGCGGAGCGCGCGAACGGCGTCGACCTCGGAGCTACGGCATCAACTGGCGGTGCGTTGTGCTGCGCTTGGGCTCGGGGGCGAGGACACCGGCGATGAGGAGGCCGGCGACGAGCGAGACTGCGGTGAGCACCATGGTGAACGCGGTGTCGATGCCGGCCACGGTGTTCCGTTCCATCAACGAGGATACGCTGAGGTAGCCGATGCTCCCGGGCACCAGCAGCAGGATGCCGGGCACGAGCACGACCGGCGCGGGCCGGTTCCGCCAGCGCTCGTAAGCAGCGCTCGCCATCGCCACACCGAACGCGGCGACGAAGGTGCCGAGCTCCTGTCCGAGCTTCGCGGCGCCGAACCGGCCGGCGAGCACGCCGAGCACTCCCGCGGCCACGATCCACGGGGCATCACGCGGATCGGCGCGCAGGATCACGACGGAGCACGAGGCCGCGAGCACGATCGCAACGAGGGGCGCCCAGGTCGGCAGCGCCGCCGGGGGTGCGACGAGCGGTGCGCCGAACAGCATCGTGCCGAGCCGCGTGCCGAGGGCGACGCCGAACACGATGCCGAGGAGTGTCATGAACGCACTCGCCATGCGCAGTGTGCCCGAAGCGAGGTGGCGCGTGGCGAGCTCGGTGATCGCCGTCGTCAGGAGCAGGCCGGGCAGGAGCACGATCAGGCCGGCGAGCGTGGCGACGAACACCGACATCGGACCGACCAGCCGCGCCAGTCCGATCGCCGCGGTGCTGACGAGGAACGCGGCGAGCGACTCGAACACCCGGCCGACGCGCACGTGGCTCGCGGCGTAGATCGCCAGCAGGCCGAGACCGAGCCCGAGCACCGTGGCGACGACGATCTCGCGCCCGCCCCCGCCGAGGAACTGGCAGACCGCGCCAGACAGGATCCCGTGCGCCAGTGTGACGAGTGCGGGCCCGTACGGCGAGGGCGCCGCAACGATGCGCTCGATCCGCGCCATCCCTTCCTGCGGCGAGGCGCGCCCCTGCGCGACGTCGAGCGAGACCTGCTCGAGAGACGCGACCTTGCCGAGGTTCACTTCACCCGGCTCGACGCGCAGCAGGTGCGTGCGCTGCCGCTCCTCCGGACCGAATGCGGCCATGATCTGCGTCGGCATGGAGAAGAACCGGTGACCGGAGAGGCCGAGACGGTCGGCTGTGGCTCCGAGGATGTCTTCGAGGCGCGGCGCGGAATAGCCGTAGGCGTGGAGCGCGCGCGCGAGCCGGAGCACGAAGCCGACGGCGACGGGATCCGGATCGTCGCCGCGCGGGGGTATCGGCTCGTCGGTCAGGGGACGCTCGGGAGTGGCCGACGCGCCACCCTATCCCTCGAGGTGGTGCTCGTCACCGTGCACGTCTTTCCGGATCACGACTTCGGCTGAGCTCATCGTCACGCGTCCGGTGAAGCGGACGACACACGAGACACGGCTGCTCTCCGTCCAGCTCGCGGCGCGCGGATGGCGGCGGTATTCGAACGAGCCGAGGACGGCGCTGACGTGGTCCTCGACCCCGACGTGCGGCGGCAGCTGGATCTCGATGTTCCCCATGAAGGCGTGGAGCGCGATCTCCGTCACGCCGGGCGCGAACGTCGCGTGCGTGAGATCCAGCTCGACGTTTCCGAGCACGGTTCGGACATCGAGCACGCGCGGAACGGCGTGCATGTCACGCACGATGCTCCCGAGCACGACGCCGACGTTCATCGCCGGCAGGCTCGCTCGTGCGCCGGGCACACCTCCGTCGCCGAGATCGGCGGTGAGCGTTGCGAGATCCGCCGGCGTCCGCGCGGCGTACGCGGCCGCGGCGCGTCGCTCGAACTCGTCGAGCGTGAGATGATCCTGCGCATAGCCCTCGGTCAGCAGCGCGATGACTCGTTCGCGCGCCGCGGGCGACACCGGAGGCGCCATCGGCGGCGCGGGCGGATCAGCCGGGGGGTCGGTCATCATCCGTCAGAATGCATCCCAGGGGACCGCCGCGAAAGTGCCTGCGCGCGATCGACCTCGGCGACGCGGCGCTCCGCCTCGCCCCACTCGATGGCCGGGGCGACGTCGGCGTCGGCGAGCCGCATCGACTCCACGGCGCGCTGCACCACCGGAGCCCCATCGGGGACGGCGAGCCCGAAATCGAGCTCGGCGCGGCGGCAGATGCGCTCGTGGCGCGCGCGCGCGTGGCTGAACGGCGTGACTCCGTACTTCTCGGCGAGGCGGTCGAGCCGTGCGTGCATCCCCTCGTGGACGAACGAGGCGGCGACCTGGGAGTCGGAGAACTGCTCGTTGGCCATGAAGGTCAGCTCGAGCATGCACTGCCGCGTCTCGGGAAAGTAGGCAGCGCGGCACGCATAGCGCACGACGATGATGCCAGCGATGTCGCGCTGGATGTGGGCCAGGCGCCAGGGCTGGTACTGCTGCACCCGCGCGATCACCGCCTCCGCTCGCCGAAACACGCGCTCCGTGCTCACATCCTCGCGGGTGTTGAGCACTTCGACGACGATGCCCTGGATGACGCGGGAGTCGGGGCGTGGGGGCATGGAGGGAGTGGGTGAGTTGGTGAGTTGGTGAGTTGGTGAGTTGGTGAGCTGGTGAGTTGGTAAATCGAATTACCAATTCACCAGGTTACCAACTCACCAATTGTAGAAGCGGAGCGCTCAGTGTGTGGTTCGCGTCGGCCAGACGGTGCCCTGATTCGGCTTCGTCACCGGCGCCAGGCCTTTGTAGACGAATTTCTGCAGGCGCTGCCCGCGATACGTCTCGGTCGTGTAGACGTTGCCCTTCGAGTCGGTGGCTTTCCGGCGAAGCTGCCATCGAGGAAGTTGCCGGAATAGAACTGCACGCCGGGTTCCGTCGTATAGATGTCGAGCGTACGGCCGGTGGTCGGCTCGGTGATGTGCGCGGCGTGCGAGAGCGCGGTACCAGCCGCACGGTCGAGCACGAAAGTGTGATCGTACCCGCGGCCGTACCGGATCTGGACGTGCGGGTCTTCGATGCGGGCGCCGACGGCCGTCGGCTTGCGGAAGTCGAACGGCGTGCCGTCGACCGGCATCAGCGCACCAGTCGGGATGAGCGTCGAATCCACGGGCACGATCGCGCTCGACTCGAGCGTCACCACGTGGCCGAGGACGTCACGCGATCCGTCGCCGGCGAGGTTCCAGTACGTGTGGTTCGTGAGGTTCACCGGCGTCGCCTTGTCCGTCGTCGCCTCGTAGTCGATCGCGAGCTCGTCGCGGTTGGTGAGCGTGTACGTCACCTTCGCGCGCAGCGTCCCGGGATAGCCCTCGTCCCCATCCGGACTGGTGTGCGTGAGGACGACGCCGACGCCGCTGTCGCTGCTGAATGGCTGCGCCGTCCACACGACCTTGTCGAACCCCTTGATCCCGCCGTGCAGATGGTTCGGCCCGTTGTTGATCGCGAGCGTGTACGTCTTCCCATCCAGCGTGAAGCGTCCGCGCGCGATGCGGTTGCCATACCGGCCGACGATCGCACCGAAGTAGGGAGAGCTCTTCACATAGCCCTGCAGGTCGTCGAAACCGAGCACGACGTCGTCGAGCTTGCCGGCGCGATCGGGTGTCTCGATCGACTGCACGATCCCGCCGTACGTCAGGATACGCGTGCGAATGCCGTGGGTGTTGACGAGGGTGTAGGCGTCGACCGGCGTGCCGTCGGGCGCCGTGCCGAACGGCGCGCGAGTGACGCTGGCGGCCGTTGTGGCGGCAGCGGGAGGACGCTCCTTCGTGCAGGCGAGCGCCAGCATTGCGGATGCGGCAAGGCTGGCCGCGATCGCGCGGCGTCGGGCGAGGGTCATGCGCGGTCTCTCGTGGAGGCGGTCGTAGCGGGCCGCCGCGCGGAGTGCGCGACGTCGATGCGCGGTGAAGATGTCGCGACCGTTTCCAGTTGGCGAGTGAGTGCGTGCGCCGTTTCCAGAAGTTGCTATGCGGCGAGCGATCGATCGAGCAGCTCGGCGAGCAGGCCCGCGGTGCCAGCGGGTCCGGTGACGTCGAGCGTGAGCGAGTTGCCCCCGAGCGCGAGCCCGACGCGGAACTCGAGGAACGGGCAGCACTCACGCTCGCGGCGCACGACGGCATCGATCTGCCGCATGCGTTCCGCCGTCGCCGGAAAGCGGAGCCGCATGCCGCTGGCGAGCGCAGTGCGCTGGACGGCGTGGTCGGCCAATCCGACGAGAAGCGTCTCGCGCTGGGCGGCAAGCTGCCGGGCGGACAGGGAACAGGCGATGGGAAGCGTCGTCGTCATGGTGCGCGCGCGGTTGCCCGATGAATACGCCGACGCCCGATTTCGCTCCCCACGACGACACCGCGCGGGCTCGGATCGTGCTCGGCCGAGCCCGCCGCGGGGGTGTGTGACATACGCACTTGACACCGTCGCGCCGCACGCCAGCGTACTCATCGCCGGACGGTGTGTGATTTCTCGGAGATGCGAGCATGAGGCAGCGAGCTGCAGTGCCGGACAGCGGTCCTGAGGGACGCGAGTAGTGCGTGCGCCACGGGCCGAGGCGGCGAGACTCACCGCCGCGTGCGCACTGGTGACGTTCGGCATCGGCGCGGCCGTCCTCGTCGGCTGGACGCTCGGCGTCGACGCAATGCAGCGCCTCGCCCTCGGCAGCGTCCACATGCTGCCGATCACCGCGGTGACGTTCATCATCGCGGCGATATCGCTCTGGATGCAGCGCGTGACCGCGCGCGACACCGGGCACCAGTGGCTCGTCGCGCGCGGGCTCGCGCTGCTGGTGCTGGCGATCGGGCTGGTGACGCTCATGGAGCGCGTACTGGGGTGGAATGCGGGGATCGACACGCTGTTCTTCCGCGACACGCTACGGAGACTGCCCTACCAGCCGATCGGCCGGATGGCGACCAACACCGCCTTCACGTTCACGCTGGTCGGTGCCGCGCTCTTCCTCCTCGACGGCCAGACGCGCCGCGTACGCTTTATCGCACACTGGTTCTCGACGCTGGGCATCATCATCGCGGTGCTCGCCCTCATCGGGCACCTCTACGGCGCGACGGCGTTCTTCCAGATGGACGCCGCGGCGGCAATGGCGGTGTCCACGGCGTGCGCGTTCTTCACGCTGTCGGTCGGGATCCTCAGCGCGCGCCCCAACGCCTCGTGGGCGGGACGCATCGTGTCGCGCACGGGCACCGGCATGCTCGCGCGGCGGCTGCTCCTCGCGCTGACGATCGTGCCCGTGGTGCTGGGATGGCTCTACCTCCTGGCGCGCGAAGCCCAGGTGGTGAGCCGCGAGGCCGGCGTCGCCATCCTCGTCGTCGTGGTGATGGCGATCCAGCTCACCGTGCTCCTTCGTGCCGCGGCGATCGTGCAGCGCGGCGAGCGCGCACAGGCGCTGGCGCTGGAGAACGCCGCCGCGGCACGCGACGAGGCACAGCAGGCGAACCGCGCCAAGAACGACTTCCTCGCCGTGATGTCGCACGAGCTGCGCACGCCGCTGAATGCGATCATCGGCTACGGCAGCCTGCTGGGCGACGGTATTCCCGATCCGGTGACCGCCGGGCAGCGCCGGCAGATCGAGCGCATCGGCGTGAGTGCGCGGCATCTGCTCGCGCTGATCGACGAGGTGCTCACACTCTCGCGGCTCGACCTGGGACGCGAGCGGATCACGCCGACGCCGATCGACGTCGCGACGCTCGTCGAGGAAGCGGCGGCGATGATGGAGCCCGAAGCGCGGAAGAAGGGGCTCACGCTGTCGCTCGTACTGCCCGTGGAGGCGGTCTCGATGGTGAGCGACGCGGGAAAGCTGCGCCAAGCGCTCGTGAACCTGCTCGGCAACGCGGTGAAGTTCACCGATCGGGGCGAGGTGTGCATCCGCGCGCTCGCCGAGCAGGAGGGCGAGGAGGTGGTGTTCGAGATCGAGGACAGCGGCATCGGAATCGCGCCGCAGCATCTGCCGCGCGTGTTCGATGCGTTCTGGCAGGTGGATCAGGCGCCGACGAGGCGCGTGGGCGGCACGGGTCTCGGGCTGCACGTCACACGCCGGCTCGTCCGACTGCTCGGCGGGGACGTCTCCGCACGGAGCGTCGCCGGCCAGGGGAGCTGCTTCACGATCCGCATGTCGCGTGCATGGTGGGGCGTGACGGAGGATGCGCACGACGTGGAGCGGGAGTCGACGGAGGCTGTCGCGGAAGTGGTGAGCTAGGGAGTTCGCAGCCGGCACCCCGAGTACCCGGTGCTGAAGCGTTCGTCATCTCTCCACCTTCATCTCCCCCGAGAAGTACTCCGCCCTCCACCCCGCATTCGCGTCATCGAGGAGCAGCGCCGTCGCGGCGCCAACGGGGTAGAACGTGACGCGACGATCCCGCGCCAGTGGCGCGCGCAGCCCCGCGTGGATTCCCGCCTCGATGCGCTCGGCGGCCGTGCCGAATGGCACGAAATCGGGCAGCGCGCGGAACGCGGCGCTCGGCGTGTAGTGGCGTGCGGCGAAGCGCGCCGCCTGCAGCTCGGTGTAGCGCGCCACCCCCTCCTGCCACATCTGGAAGGCGAGATAGCGCTCGTCGTCGGGCGGCAGGGCCACGCGCAACGCGACACGCGCCACGCGCGCGGCGAGCCAGTGCGAGAGACGCACGTCGGGCGCCGTCGCGGTGAGGGCGCTGTCGAGATGTGCTGCGAGCGCACCGAATCGCGCCTGCACGATCGACGAGTCGTAGGGGAATGCATAGTTCAGCATCCACATCCCCGTCTTGTCGCCATGGGCGAGACCGAGCGCCTCGACGCGGGTGTAGTAGTCGGGACGCGACGACTGCAGTTGATGGAAGTGCTCGTGAAGCAGCGTCAACACCCACTCGGTGCTGGTCTTCCCCGTCGCGCGAGGCTGTCCGACGACGATCGTCGACACCCCGCCGACGGCGGGAAAGGTCGCGAGAAGTGCCGGCGAGAGCGTGCGTGCGCGCACGAACAGCTCGCTGCGGAGCAGCGAGTCGTAGCCCACGCGCGTGAAGTCGGGCGACGGACGCGGATGCCGCACGAGGAGCTCGTGCTCGGGTGTGACGAGCAGCACCGCGAATGGGGCCGAGGTCCAAAAGGCTTCGGCGAGGCGAACGCGGTCGTCGGGCGCGAGCGTCGCCGAGGCAGGCGTGGGCGTAGCACTCCGACGAGGCGCCGGCGTGGACGAGCACGCGGTGAGCGTCACGACGACGAGCGCGAGCAGTGAGAAAGCACGGAGCATGAACGAGGGTGGTGGTGAGTCGGCCGGACCACGCGAGCGTACGTGAGACACGGCGGCCGTGGGAAAGGAGCCCGCGCTCGACCTTCGCGAAAGTGGCTCGCTGCCTGCCGGCCGCTGTCAACCCTCGGCGCGGGCATGGTGTCCCGATGGAGCCTGCTTCTCCGACGACACCCACCGCTTCACGCCATGCGACTGTCCCCGACGTTCGCGTTCGTCACGAGCCTCTGCTGCTCACCGGTCGTTCTCCGCGCGCAAGCCGCCGACGACCCGCCCCCGATCACGGCGCAGGAGATCGTTCAGCGCTACATCGCCGCACGCGGCGGGCTGGAGCAGCTGCGCGCGATCCGCACGCTCGACATGCGCGGCCCGCCGAGGCCGAACGGCCGTCCGGGACGACGGATCCTCCGCGCGCGTCCGTTCTATCTGAACGTCGGCGCCGAGGGGAACGACGGATCGCCCTGGGAAGCGTACGACGAGTCGGGCCTGGAGCCGCGCGTGACCGACGCGCCCGGCGCCGCGCTCCGCCACACCGCGTACTTCGACGATCCGCTCGTCATGACGCTCGAGCCGGGATGGAATGTCGAGCTCACCGGCTCGGAGCGGATCGGCGACCGCGACGCATGGCGGCTTCGCGTCACGTATCCCGACGGCTTCGTCAACGAGTCGTTCATCGACAAGGCGAGCTGGCTGCTGATCGCGCGGCGCATGACGGCGCCAGTGCATGCGTTCGGGGCGAGCGTGACGGGGCAGGCGCTCATCGGGGACTACCGTCCGGTGAACGGCGTGCTCTTCCCGTTCGCGCTGCGCGAGGTGGACCTCGCGACCGGTGCGGTGATGGACAACTTCACCTGGGCGACGATCGAAGCGAACGCGCCGCTGGACTACGCGGTGTTCTCGCCTCCGGTGCGGACGGCGACGCCGGTGTCGCGGCTCGTCAACGGCATCTTCGCTTCACGCCACGTCACCGCCGACGCACTCGGCTGGTATCACGATTTTCTGCGCGACCCCGCGACGGCGACGGTCGACATCGAGGCGGCGATCGAATCGGTGGGCTACGAATGTCTGAAGAATGGCGCCGTCGCGACGGGCACCGCGCTGCTCGAGGAGAACCTCCGCGCGCACTCGACCTCCGCACGCGCGCACTTCGGCGTGGGTCGCGCCTATCGCGCCGCGGGCCGCGAGGCCGACGCGCAGGAACGGTTCCGCGAAGCGCTCCGACTGGATCCGACGCTCGACGCGGCGAAGCAGGCGCTCGCGTCGCGGGTGCTGTGGTATTGAAGGCGGTGAGGGGTGAATGGTGTGGTGGTGAGTGGCAACGGCCTCGGGAAGCTATTGCCTCCCGAGGCCGTTGCCACTCACCACTACACCACCAGCCGCTACTTCTGCGCCACCGTTCCGTTCTTGAACGTCACCCCGAAGTTGTACTTGAAACCGAACTGCATCTTGAAGTCGTTCGAGTTGAAGCCATCGCTGAAGTTGTCGCGGCGTACCCATTGGAGCTCGCCACCGACCATGATGTTCTTCGCCGGCGTGGCCAGCAGGTTGAGCGAGGCGTACTGACCGTCCCTGAAGGCGGCCGGCGCCTGGCCCGAGCTGTTGGTGATGTCGACGCGCGAGTAGCCGATCGCCGTGCTCAGGAACTTGTTCCAGGTGTGATCGAGGTAGAGCACCAGCCCGAACACGGGGAGCGGGGTCGCTTCGATCGGGCGGAACCGCTCTCCCGTGTTGATCTTGGGACCGACGTCTGCCGGCGCATCGTTGAAGTAGTTCTCGATGCCTTCGCCGTACACGGCCTGGAAGCGAACGACATTCGACTGGCTGGGCTTGTAGTTCGAGCTGAGGCTGAGTCCCCAACCGAGCATGCTCTTGTTCAGATCGAATGTGTCCGCGAGCAGATCGTCGAGCTCCATCGCGCGGAGGATTCCCGCCAGCTCGACGTAGCCCCAGTTCGTGCCGTGCCGATACTCCGCCGAGAGGTCCGGGAGCGGGAAGCGCGCCTTGACGTTCTGGAGCTCGATGCGATCCGCGTAGTTGCCCTGATCGCCGCTGGCGCCGGGTCGCTCGAGCGCGATCGACGCTTTCGAGTTGTGGTTCCCCTGGTTGGGCAGGATCGGCATCCAGCGCGCCTGCGGCTGACGGAAGTAGAGCATGCCGGCCGGGCCCCAGTACTCGAGGATGTTCGGGAACACGTCGCCGTCCATGAACGGGCTGTCAGCCTGGCCGGCACCGAAGTGGCCGATCTCTCCCCACATGGTGCGTGGACGGATCGTCGTCTGTCCCGCGTCGACGCCGACACCGTACAGATCGAACTCGAACGTCGTCTTCAGCGACCCCAAGGCGGTCGGGATCGTGCTCTTCGCGCCGAGCTTGGATTGCCGGACGCCGGCATAGAAGCGGCCGTCCTTTCCGAACTCGTCTTCCGCCGCGGGCAGCTTCGAGGGGCGGAGGGCGTCGAACCAGTCCGGGTTGCTCTGGCCGAACTCGAAGAGCATGTCGGCCATGACGAAGCCGTACAGGTCGAAGGTCGGCCCCGACGCGTCCTGCGCTTTGGCTGTCGGCGCCACGACCGCCAACCCGAGCACGCAGACGATACCAGCGACGACTCGCCGTATCGCGTTCGTCGGACGTACGATCATACCGCGTTGCGCATGAAACATGGTGCTCCCCTCAGTTCGTGTAAGAAGTCTCTCACGCTCGCACGCTGTGCCCGAGCACGTCGAACCGGCCAACGGACGCTGGCTATCGCGTTCGAGCAGAGTGCCTTCGGCGAAAGAACGCAGAGACGGCCGGCGCTACGTCACGCCAGCGGTGTCGAGGAGCCACCGATCATCGGCATGATGATTCGACGGGTAACTCGTATCCGCATGACGTGTCCGCTCTTGGGTGCCGACATTACCCAGTCGCGGTGACCCCGGCCCATCGGACCTTCGTTGTATGGGACGAAGCGGAGGCGAGCGGGTGCGCTAGTTCGCTGGTGCGCGAAACGGCGGACGCTCACGCGCGGCGTGTAAGCGCAAGGGCGACGACGAGTGGAATGCTCTCGGCCCAGGGCGCAATGAAGCTAGACGATCCAGGGCGAGACAATCGCAGATGGCCAGCACACCCGCGCACCTGCGCGCTACCGCATCACACCGCTCACGTCCACTCGGTGATGCGATTTCCTTCCTTGTCCTTGAACTCTCCGCTCACGAGCATGATCAGATCGACGAGCATCCAGATCCCGAGGCCGCCGAGCGTGAGGAGTTGAAGGATCCCCGTCCCGATCTTGCCGACGTAGAAGCGGTGCGCGCCGAACACGCCGAGGAAGAAGCAGAGCAGCCCCGCCGGCAGGATGCGCTTGTCGGTCGCGAGCTCGCGTGGCAGGGGCTGCATCACGCCGCAGGAGGTGCACACGACCGCCTCCGCATCGATCACGCGATTGCAGGCGAGACAGAACTTGGTCGGACGCGCGGGCATGTACGTGCCCATGGAGGCCTCCTTCACGGTAGGGCGCCGCGGAACGCCGCGGGGTCGCTCGGCGGAATATGTCGCACCGGCGGCGGCGCGCGATAGCAGCCGCGGTCAGCCCTTCGCCACGCTCCGCTCCTCCTCGACGTACGCGACGGCACCCTTGATCGGCACGATCCCCTTCCCGTAGCGCTGCGCCCACAGCTTGGTGAACTCGGCGCCGAACAGCACGATCATCGACGTGTAGTAGACCCAGATGAGCACGAGCACGAGCGAGCCCGCCGCGCCGTACACGCTCCCAGGATTGGCGCGGCCGAGGTAGACGCCGATCGCCGTGCGTCCGACGACGAAGAACAGCGCGGTCCCGATCGCGCCGGCACGCACGTCGCGCCAGCTGATGCGCGCGTCGGGGAGGTAGCGGAACATCACCGCGAACAGCAGCGCGATGACGAGGAAGCTGCCGATCGCCGTCGTGATCTGGAGCGCCACGGGCGGAATGCCGATGCGTGTCGTGAGCGCATCGCTGATCGCGGCGATCACGGTGCTCAGCGTCAGCGACACCAGCAACAGGAAGGCGACCGAGATCAGGATGCCGAACGAGAACACGCGCTTCACGAGAAAGACGCGGATCTGATTGCGGTGCGGATCCGGCTTCACCGCCCATGCCTTGTTGAGCGCGTCCTGCAGGTTGGCGAACGTCCCCGTCGCGCCGAGCAGGAGGACGACGAGCGAGACCACGGTGGCGACGGTCGCGGTGTGCTGCGAGCGATTGGCGTTGCTGATGATGCCCGCCACCTGCGTCGCACTCGCCGTCCCGATCAGCTTTCCGACCTGGCCGACGATGGCCTTCTCCACCTGTCGCGGATCGGCGAACCGTCCGACGAGCGAGAGCAGCAGGGTGAGGAGCGCGGGAAGCGAGAAGAAGGTGTTGAACGACAGCGCA
>QHVE01000057.1:53143-68120 GCA_003223455.1 Gemmatimonadota bacterium
GGATGCTGGCGACGAGGCCGGGCTTCCGCATCTCCTTGCCCGCCTGGCGTGCCTTGCCGGCCTCGTCGTCGGAGCGCTTGAGGACTTCCTGGTGCCGTTGGGGAGCGGCTCTGTCGCTGGACACGATGTCGATCGCTGGTGAGTGAGATGGTTCACCCGCGATCGGTTGCATCCTGCGCGCCGGTGCGGCGAACTGGGGCGCTCCCCCTTGCCCCTCGAGCTCAACCGCGCGATGCTCCCCGCGCGTCCCTGGCCTCCAGTCCGCTTCCGCGTGAACCCACAGCTCCTCCGCTCGCTCGCTGACCGGTACACGATCGAGCGTGAGCTCGGGCGCGGAGGGATGGCCACGGTGTACCTGGCGCTCGATGCGCGCCATCACCGCCGCGTCGCGGTGAAGGTGCTGCACCCCGAATCCGCACATCCTGCCGCTGTTCGACTCGGGCGACGCCGACGGGCAGCTGTACTACGTCATGCCGTTCGTCGAGGGAGAGACGCTGCGCGCGCGGCTCGAGCGCGAGAAGCAGCTTCCGATCGACGACACCGTGCGCATCGCCAGCGAGGTGGCCTCGGCGCTCGAGTACGCGCACAAGCGGCACGTGGTGCACCGCGACATCAAGCCGGAGAACATCCTGCTGCACGACGGGGCGGCGCTCGTCGCCGACTTCGGCATCGCGCTCGCCGTGCAGGACGCCGGTGGCGAGCGGATGACGCAGACCGGGCTCTCGCTCGGCACGCCGCAGTACATGGCGCCCGAGCAGGCGATGGGCGACCGGGCCGTCGGGCCGCGCGCCGACATCTACGCGCTCGGCGCGGTGACGTACGAGATGCTCGCCGGCGAGCCGCCGTTCACCGGCACGACCGCGCAGGCGATCGTGGCGAAGATGCTCACGGACGACCCCGTGCCGCCGACGCGGCAGCGTCGCGCAATTCCTCCCGCGCTCGAAGACGCAGTGCTCCGCGCGCTGGAGAAGCTGCCGGCGGATCGGTGGCCGACCGCGCAGGCGTTCGCCGACGCGATGACGGCGACGCATCACGCGCCCCGCGTGGTGGCGGAGCGGCGACGCATGGCGTGGGTGCCATGGGGGGTGGCCGCCGTGGGTGCGGCGCTCGGGACGATCGGATGGTTCCATCGTCCGGCCGCGCCGCCGTCGATTCCGCCGTCGCAGCTCTCGATCATCGCGTCGGACGCTGGCACGCCGGGGAACGGACGCAGCCTCGACATCTCCCGTGACGGCGAGCGGGTCGTGTTCGCCACGCACGCCAACGGCGTCTCGACGATCTACATCCAGGAGCTCGATCGGCCGGATCCAGCCCCGCTGCTCGCGCCGCAGGGCGCATTCGACCTCCACTTGAGCGCGGACGGGCGATCGGTCTACTCCGGCGACAACCCGCTCGGCTCGCAACTCACGCGCGCGTCGATCGAGGGGGGGGCCGCAGTGCCCGTGCGCGGCGCGCGGTCGTCGCCTTTCATGGCCGACGCGCCCGATGGGGCGATGTGGATCAGCACTCCGTCGTTTGAGATCTTCCACGTCGCGCCCGACGGCAGCGTGCAGAAGCCGTTCACCAACGTACGACCGAAGGTGACCGTCGCCATCATGCACGGCGGACGGAGCGCTCTACGTGATGGACCTCGCGAGTGCCCGACTGACGCGGCTCCTCGAATTTCCCGTCGTCGAGGCACGCTACGCGGCGGGGCTGCTCGTCTACGTCCGAGCCGACGGCAGCCTGTACGCGATCCCGTTCGACGAGAAGACGAGAACGCCGAGCGGAGCGCCGGTCCAGATCGGCGAGAACGTGTCGCTCACGGGGAGCGGCATCGCGCAGTTCGCCGTCGCGGCCAACGGCACGCTCGTCTATACGCCGGCGCAGCCGCGCCAGGTGATGCTCGTCGATCGCGCCGGCGTCGCCACGCCGCTCTCGAACGAGCAGCGGAACTTCCACATGCCGCGCTTCTCTCCCGACGGCCGGACGATCGCGCTCGACTTCCCCTCGCTCGACGGGCGCGACGTGTGGACGCTCGATCGCTCGACCAGCACGCTCTCGCGCGTGACCTCCGACCACGACGCGCACGATCCGGTCTGGACCCGCGACGGCCGCGAGATCTACTACACGTCGTTCCACCAGAACAACACGTTCGGTATCTTCCGCACGAGACCCGGGTCTGGAGTCACCACCCAGATCGCCCTGGACTCGCGGCTCTCGTTCACCGGCGTGCCCCTCCCGGATGGGAAGACGCTGATCGCGCAGGCAGTCGATTTTCTGCCCGGCTCCCGGAACGACGTCGTGCGCATCGACTCGGCGGGTCATCTCACGGCGGTCGTCGCCGGCTCGTACGACGAGGACTACTCCGAGGTCTCGCCGGATGGTCGCTGGCTCGCGTACGCCTCCACGCTCACCGGCCGGTTCGAGGTCTACGTGCGCGCGCTCGAGGGCGATGCCGATCAGATACAGGTTTCGACGTCGGGCGGGAGCGAGCCGATGTGGTCACATGACGGGCGGGAGCTATTCTACCGTGGCACCGCGAACGGGCACGAGCAGCTCGTCGTCGCGTCGGTCGAGCCCCGACCCTCGTTCCACGTGACCTCGCGTCGCGCGCTGTTCAGCACGGACGACTACAATTCCGCACAGCCGCACGCCAACTACGACGTCTCGCCGGACGGAAAGTCGTTCGTCATGATCCATCGCGCGCCGACGGGGCGACTCACCGTGATCCAGAACCTCCCCGAGCTGGTGCGCCGGCTCTCGGGGCCCAAGCGAACATGATCTCGAATCGAATGTTCGGCGCCGCGATCGCGGTCTCGATGCTCGTCGCACGGTCGGGCGCGGCGCAGACGCGGCCCACGCCACCGACCCGCGACCCGCACACGCCGGGCTACGTGACGGCCACCGAGCTCCCCGACGGTACCGTCCCGCCGCCCGACGCGAACGGCAACTTCATCATCGGCTCCACGCACGAACGCGCGCCGGAAATGGTGGTGAAGGACGACGTGCCGCACGGCGCCGTGCACCTGTTCACGATGAGCTCTGCCGACAGCAGGATCTATCCCGGCGTCGCGCGCGACTCGGGGACGTTCGGCACGCCGGCCCCCAACGATCCCGCGAAGCTGCAGGTGACGACGAGCCGTCCGAAGCCTTACACCCGACGCGTGGCGGTGTACGTCCCACAGCAGTACGTGGCCGGCACCGCCGCGCCATTCATCGTGGGACAGGACGGACCCGACTCGCTGCTCTTCGTCGCGCTGGACAACCTGATCGCGCAGAAGCGCGTGCCGGCGATGATCGCGATCTCGATCGGCAACGGCAGCGGCGATGCGCAGGGAAGCCAGCGGGGGCTGGAGTACGACACGATGAACGGCCGCTACGCGGAGTTCGTCGAGACGGAGGTGCTGCCGCTCGTCGAGAAGCAGTACAGCGTGCGGCTCACGCGCGACCCCGACGCGCGCGCCACGATGGGCTGCAGCTCGGGCGCGGCGGCCGCGCTGACCATGGCGTGGTATCATCCCGAATGGTATCACCGCGTGCTGTCGTACTCGGGGACGTTCGTGAACCAGCAGTGGCCGCCGAGCGCGGAGACGCCGCACGGCGCGTGGGGGTACCACGAGCGGCTGATCCCGGACTCACCGCGCAAGCCGCTGCGGATCTGGATGCACGTCGGCGACCGCGATCTCTACAATCCGAACGTGATGCGCGACGGCATGCACGACTGGGTCGTGGCGAACGAGAACATGGCGCGCGTGCTGGCGGCGAAGGGGTATCCGTATCAGTTCCTGTTCGTGCGGAACTCCGGACACTGCGATCGGTCGGTAAAGCAGCAGACGCTGCCGGAGGCGCTCGAATGGGTGTGGAGGGACTACAAGGGACGGTAGTCCGGGGTTCGAGGGTGAGAGATCTGATGCGTGGCGCGCGAGACGCTGACGCAAGTACTCTCGGATAGCTGGCCGTACCACGTACGTGGTACCGGCTACGTGGTACGACGTACCTTGCACGGCGACCCCCGTTGCGCCACAGGCGCGCCCGCGGCGAGAATGTCTCTCCGGGCATCGCCACCACCGACGCTGAGGAATCCGAGTGAACACGGTCGGGCCACTTCGCCTGCGCGCGGGCGTCCTCGACGACTATCGCGACGTGCTCACGCCGAGCGCGCTCGAGGCGATCGGCGCGCTCGCCGCGTTCGACGCCAGGCGCCACGCGCTCATGCAGTCGCGCATCGACCGGCGCGCGCGGCGTCGGCGCGACCACGAGCGGATCGGCTTCCTGCCGGCCGATGCGACGATCGGCGGGACGACGATTGCGGTGCGCGATGCCCGCGCAGGCCAGTTCGACGGCGGCGAGATTCCCGCCGACCTCGAGCGCCAGTGGATTCAGGGCACTGGCCCCGCGACACGTCCGCGCGCCAGAACGTCCGAGAGCATCCGCAACGTCGCGTACGCCCTGCTCTCGGGAGCGGACGGCTGGATGTTCGACGGCGAGGATGCGCTGGGCCAGGTCGACAGCATGTCGCTCGACAATCAGCGCAACCTGCGTCTGGCGTTCGAGCGGGCCGACGTGTTCATGACGGCGGCCGAGCGCGTCGCCGATGAGATGAACGCGTGGGCCAGGGATTTTTTTGGAAGTCCGATCATCACAGACTGGCGATCGCAGCTCGACTTCACGACGCGCATCTTCCGCGCGCGCGGGCTGCACCTTCGCGCTCTATGTCTGCGCCAACCACGCCCGCCTGCGCGACGAGGGGCGGAGCGTCGTTCTCTATCTCCCGAAGATCCAGACGGCCGAGGAGGCCGCGCTCTGGAACGACATGCTGGACGCGCTCGAGCGGCATCTCGGCCTGCCGAGTGGCGCGATCAGGGTCTACGTGCTCGTCGAGCAGCTCGAGGCGTCGTTCCAGCTCATGGAGATCCGCGCCGCGCTCGGTGCGCACTTCGTCGGCTTCAACACCGGCCGCTGGGACTACATCAACAGCGTCTCGGACGCGTGCGCCTGGGATCCGGCGTTCGTGAATCCGAACATCGACGCGATCACGATGACGTACGGCTACATGCGCGTCTACGAGGATCGCGTGCGCCGCGCGGTGAACACCCCCGATCGCAACGGGCGGTTCGCCCTCTGGCAGGGTGGGATGGAGCCGAACATCCCCGTCGGATCACCGGCAGGGGTTCAAGCGAGCATGGCGCGTGCGGTCGCGGGCGCCGAGCGCGAGCAGCGCGATGGCGCGAGCGGCAAGTGGGTCGCGCACTGGAAGATGGTGCACATCGTCCGGCCGGTCTGGGAGAAGCAGGGCGAAGCCAATCAGCTCGGCCGCTCCTTTCCGCGGCTGCCGTATACCAAGTCGGACGCCGACGGGCTGCTGCAACTGGAGCCGGCTCCGCGAACGATCCGCGGCGCACGCGATCTGATCAGCGTCGCGCTCCAGTACGGCAACGCGTTCGGTCGCGGCTTTCAGGCCGCCGCGCTGAAGCCGGCCGATTTCTTCGGCGACGACAGCGTGCTCTATCTGATGGAAGACATGGCGACCGGCGAGATCCGCCTCAGCATCCTGTGGGAATGGGTGCACAAGGGCGCGACGCTGACGGCGGCCGACGCTAAGGCCGGGATCGGCGAAGGAGAGCGATTCACCCTCGAGCTGTGCCGGCGACTGATCGCCGAGGAGTACGACAAGCTCCAGCGGGCCGACAATCGCGACGTGCACGACGACTCGAAGCCCACGACCCTCCCGATCGCGCGGGAGATCGTCGAGACCTACGTCGCGACGCCGGTGAAGGCGCCGTGGTACGTCGATCTGCTGAACATCACGCTCGGCGTGTCGGACGTTGCGACGGCGCGCGAGCGGATCACGCGATACATGACGGCGTTTTCCGCCGACGGCACGAGGATCACCGCGAACCTGGACTTCGTCTAAAGACGGAGTCGCCAGCGGCGGCGACCGCGCTGCGGTCATCCCGAGCGCGGTCGAGGAATCCGCACCTAGTCGTCGCGCGATCGGACCTCGCTCATCGCGGGCGACGCCCCGAAGTGCGCCGACGCGCTCGACCTGAACAGCAGCCACGCGACGAAGCCGAAGATCACCAGATGCGCGAACAGCGCGCCCGGCTGCCCGACGCTGATCGCGACGTGCAGCGCCATCCAGGCCGCGAGCAGCCAGCGCGCCCAGTTCGCGCCGAGAATGACGTAGATCCCGCCGACGATCGCGGCGATGCCGATCGCGAGCACCTCCACGTCGTCGGTTGCCATGTGCCAACGCGGCGCCGACGCGAACAGCGGCGCCAGGCCGCGCCACAGGTCGAGGGCGCCGAGCACGAGAAAGAGCACGCCAACGACAAGGACGGATCGGACGCGCGTCCGCGTCGCACGCTCGGGTCCGGAGGATGAGGACATCATCGTGCGGCCTCCAGTCGAATACGCTGCCACTCATCGAGGATCTCGACGACGCCTTCCGCTGGCTCGTCGGTCGGCAGCCTCCACTCCACCGTCGAACCGGCGTCGAGCAGCAGGCGCCCCACCTCGGCGTACTCGCGCGCGCGGTCGGCGTGCGACCTCGACCCTTCGGCGGCCCACACGAGGGGCTGCCCGTTGAACTCCCGATCGCGCGTGTCGGCCGACGCGCCGCGCGCGAGCAGGAGGCGTATGGCCTCGGGCTGGCCAGCCATCGCCGCGCTGTGGAGCGCGGTCTTGCCGATCTCCGCATCGCCGCGATTCGGATCGAAGCCGCTGTCGAGCAGCAGCGCGAGCACCGCGACGTCGCCCTGCTCGGCCGCCTGATGCAGCGCGACGTAGTGCGTGTCGGTGATCTCCTCGCGCAGCGACGGCCGAGCGGCGAGAAGGGACTCCGCCTCGGCGCGATCGCCGCGTGCGCAGGCGGCGACGAGCCGATCCACCGGCTCGAGCTCGTCCGCGGCACCGTGTGCCCGTAGCCAATCGGCGACCGCGCGGTTGCCATTCAGCTCGGCAACGGCGTACGGTGTGCGACCGTCGGCACGGCGGCGCGAGACGTCCGCACCACGCTCGACGAGCTGCTCGACGATCGCGACGTCCCACTGCTGTGCGGCGACGTGCAACGGCGTCTCGCCATTGGCGGCGAAGACCGGATCCGGATCCGCGCCGTGTTCCAGCAGCCACTGCACTCCGACGGGCGTTCTCGACCAGTGCATGATCGCGTAGAGCGTGGCGGCGCCGTCCGTGGCCCAGGGCTGGTTCGGGCTCGCACCGTATGCGCGCAGCAGCTCGAGCGTCGCCACGTCGCCCGCACTCGCGGCCATCGGCAGCGTGACACCGTCGTTCGGGTCGGCACCCGACTCGAGCAGCAGCTCGGTGAGGGGCGGTAGCTGCGTGGCGCGCGTCGCACCCCAGAGCACGGGGCGGTTCACCCCGTGATGGATCCAGGGAAAGCGAGTGTTCGCGTCCGCGCCGAGCGCGAGCAGCCGTCGAGCGATCGCGACGAGACCTTCGGCATTCGCGACGCTCGAGCGTGCAAGCGAGTCGTGACACACGTAGTGGAGCGGCAGCCACTCACGCGGCCCACCGCGCTCGTGCGCGAGCTCGGGGCGACGAGCGAGGTGGGACTCGACCATGACGATGTCGCCCAGGAGGAGCGCGGTGTAGACGCTCGCGCTGGCGATGCGAGGGTGCAGATCGAGCAGGCGCTCGGCACGCGACGACCGGCCGTCGGTTGCGGCCTCGACGAACTCGCGGACGGCCGCGTCGAAATCGAGCGTCAGCCCCTCGACGCGCTCGCGCAACGCGTTCCAGGATGGAAAGCCGTGCTCGCGCGCAATGACGGATTGCGCGTCGTGCAGCGCGAGAGTCGCGCGGGTGAGGTCGTCGTCGCTCGCATGCTGCAGCGACGGCAGCACGCGGAAGCGGGACAGCGCGGTGGGATCAGCGGCGCGCGCGGCGCGCAACAGGTCTTTCGCCTGTCGCTTGAGCTGATCGAGGTCGGGCGAGTCGGGCAGGGGGCGGGGGGCCGGCATACGTCCTCCATGCTGATGGCCGCGGTCCGCAAGCTGGCCAGCACGGAGACGATGTGCCGTCGCCAGTGACTTTCCCGGGTGGACTCTGCCCTTCGCGCGGACCCGCGGGCGCCCCGAACGCCTGCTCTATGATGCGCGACTCGGGTGATCCGCGTCAAGCGCCGAGCGTTCCTCTGTCATCCCGAGCGTAGTCGAGGGATCTGCACAATCGCGGTCACGCGGACACGGCTGAGGAGATGGGCCAGGTGATGGAGCACGGCGTCCTCAAAACGGAGACGCAAAGAACGACAGGCCGCGCGCGCCACTCATGAAGCCCACGTTCATCCGGTGACCGAGCAGGGATCGATCGATCCGGTTGTCGGGATGCTCGTGACTGTAGGTGACGACCTTCTGTCCGGCGAATGCGCCGAGGAAGGCGCCAAACGCGATGTCGCTCACCCAGTGCTCGTCGAGATACAGGCGCGCGAGCGCTGGCATGGCGGCGCCCACATAGAGAAGCGGGGAGATCACAGCACGGTGCGGCGTGCCTCGTTCACGCATCTCCGTGGACAGGGCGGCAGCGACAGCGACGCTCGCCATGGCGTGCATTGATGGAAACGACCGGTAGTCGAAGCTCGTGAAGCCGTGGAGCAGCTCGAAGTCATAGGGGTCACTGTCGCGCCGCTCGTCAGCGGCGTCGATCACATAAGGACGCGCACGACCGAGATCCGTGGTGTGCAACGCGACGTCAGCCGTGCCATCATCGTGCCGGAGGCGCGCGATGCCGTAGACGGTGCCGCCCGCCAGCATGAGCAATGTTTCGGTGACGACGCTCGTCCGCGTCGCCGCCGTCGTCAAGCCAGGATGCCGCGCGTGAATTGCGGAATCACCGAAGCGGTGGGCGACAGGTACGTCGAGACGAGAAAGCACGGCGGTGCCGAGGGTCGCGGCCGCTACGAGTCCGAGGTCGCGACCGGTGATGACGACGCCCGATGGCAGATCCGCGCTCTGCGCACGGGCACATGGCGCTACCGTCCCACCCAGCGAGACGGCGACGGCCAGCGTGCGAGCCCACGATCCCGTCACGTGGTGGTGGGAGACGCGCCGGGTGTCGGCCCACCGCGACCAGATGCCCGGCGTCGGCGATGATGGTTGTAGAGCGCGACGGAGAGGACGGCGATGAACAGCCCAACGCTCCAGCCGCCGAGGACGTCCGTCGCCCAGTGCACGTTGAGGTAGAGCCGACTGGCGCCGACGAGGAGCGGGGCGAGCACCGCCAACGCGAGCGCCGTGCGCCGGCCGATGAACCCTTCGCGCCAGAGCACGTAGGCGAGCGTGCAGCAGACGGCGGCCGATGCCGTGGCGTGGCCAGACGGGAAGGAATACGAGCTGTCCACGCGGCCTCCGAGCCCGAGCGGCCGCGGCCGCGCGTAGATACGCTTCACCACGTTGAAAAGCTTGATTGCGACGGCCGGCACGACGAGCACGCCCGCCGCCACTCGACGATGACCGCGGTACCAGAGGTACGCTGCGCCCACGAGGGCGAGCACGCACATCGCCGTGATACCCCCGATCCGCGTGATCCAGAGGAAGATCGTGTCGAGCTGAGGGCTCTGGTGTGTCAACACCCACGCCTGGACGGCGCCATCGAAGCTCGTCGACTCGTGGGCGAACACATCCTCGCCGACCTTCGCGAAACTGACGAGCGCACCTGTGCCGACCAGCACCACGACGATCCAGTCCCGGACGAACCGCTTGAACCACTCGGTCCAGCCTGTCGCGCGATGGGCGGGCGCGTCTGACGTGTAGGATGGCGGCGTATTGACCTCGGTGTCGGTTCGGCGGTGCACCGGTGCCTGCTCGCCGCTCATAGTCGAACTCTCATCCCGGCGTTCGCCGAGCGTCCTTCAAGCGGTGTCCACTCGCCGACCGTGCGGCGTCCGCCTTCACCGGGTGTCACGCGAAGCAGTGGATCGAAATTCGTCTGTCGCACGTTGGTCAGGTTCTCGAGATTGAGATAGACCATGAGCCGTACGAGCTGCTGCGAGGCGAGCACGCCGACGGTCGTGTAGCCCGGAGCGACGCTGCGGTACGGATTCTCCCTCCACGGAGTGCGGCCCGGTGTACACGAGCTCGAGAGGGGGTCAAAGGGCACGATGCGACGGCCATGTTGTAGAGTTGCCGAATGCGACCCGATGTGCCAAGGGCAGTAGCCGCGTGCCAGCAGATGCAGTCGCCAGCCTCCAGACAGTAACATAGGTCGAACGCCCGTCAGGAGTGACGGCGGGCGTTCGTCGGCCTACGGACCTGGACAGCCGGGCCGCATCTCGAAGATGACGCACCCGAGACTCCGTGCCTGGGCAAGCCCCAGCCGATTCAGTCGCCGTCCTGGGTGAACTCGACGGCGAGGAAAGAATACGTGAACACGCTCCCGCCCCCCGCGCGCGGCTCGTATCGCAGCGTCGCCGACTGCGCCTCGGCGAGGCGTCGCGCGATTGCCAGTCCCAGTCCAGCGCCCCCGACGTCGGGCGGGAGCTCAGGCGATCGGTTGAACGGCTCGAACGCGCGTTCGCTCTCCGCCGCCGCGAGCCCGGGCCCGCGATCCGCCACGATGATCTCGATGCGGTCGCCCTCACGGCGCGCACTCAGCTCGATCGGCGTGTCCTTCGGTGCGTACTTGTGTGCGTTCTCGACGAGATTGACGAGGATGCGCACGGAGTGACCGAGATCGAAGCGCCCGAACAGCAACTCGCCGTCCGGAGAGAGCTGCACGGCGAGCGTGCGCTTCCCGAGCACGCCCTCCACGCGCTGCACGACGAGCTCGAGGAGCTCGTCCACGGCATTGAGATCCAGGTCCGTCGGCAACACGCCGGCCTTCAGCCGTGACAGGTCGAGCAGGTCGACGACGATACGGTTGAGACGGTCGGCCTCCTGCTCGATGACCTCGGCCTGCTCGTCTCCATGGATGCGCATCTCGTGCGCGCGTGCCTTGATCGTCGTCAGAGGGGTTCGCAGATCGTGCGAGACGCTCGCGAGGAGGGCGTCCTTGAGCTCGTCCGCCTCACGGAGCGCCTGGGCGCGCTCGACGGCGGCGATGAGCCGTACGCGCTCGATGCCGAGCGCCGCGTAGTACGAGAGCGCCTCCACGAAGCGCGAGCGCTCGGCGTCGAGGGTGAGTCCGTGCGCCGACCGGAGCCGCATCGTGCCGACGACGCGCCCTCGTACCGACAGCGGAAGCACGACGTCGCCCTCGGCGTCGGCGCCGTCGTGCGCGGTCTCGCTGGTGATCACGCCCGCGGTCGCCAGGATGTGTGGCGCCTCGCCGTCGCGCGCGGCAAGGAGCTCGCACGAGTCCGCCTGCGCCGCTTCGCGGATCACCTCGGCCACGGTATTGAGCGCGTCCTCGGCGCGGCCCGCGTTCAACGCCTCCGCACCCACGACGCGCAACCGATCCACCTCCGCCGTGCGCAGCTGGGCCACGCGCGCCTCTTCCTGTGCGGCGTAGAGCAGTTGCGCGGCCACCGCGCTCGTCGCCAGGAAGGCGAGCAGGATCAGCCAGTCGAGCGGGTCGGCGACGACGAGCGTGTGATACGGCGGGAGGAAGAACCAGTTGAAGACGAGGAAGCTCGCGGCGGCGAGCAGGAGCCCGACCGACCGACCGCCGGCCGCGCTTCCGCCGAGCGGCACGAGCAGCAGCAGCAGCGCGACGTGCGCCTTGTCCAGGCGATCGCGGAACGGCAGCATGGCCGCCGTTCCCAGCGCGAGTGCGAGCAGCCAGAGAGCGAGCACGCGGAGCGTCGCGCGTCGTCCGCCGCGACTGCCACTCGAGCGTGCGCTCATGGCACGAACCGGTAACCCACCCCGAGCTCGGTGACGATGTGTCGCGGCCGTGCCGGCTCGCGCTCGAGTTTTCGGCGCAGATGCGTCATGTGCACCCGCAGATAGTGCTGGGCATCGCCGTGCACGCGTCCGGGCCACGCGGCGGCGAACAGCTGCCGATGCGTCAGCGTGCGATCCGGTTTGGTGGCGAGCGTCCGCAACAGCTGCCATTCGATCGGCGTCAGGTGAACCTCGGTGCCGTCGATCACCACGCTGTGCGCGACGAGATCGATCGCGAGATCGCCCGCGACGATGTGGCCTTCCGCCTCGTCGCGCGGCGCGCGGCGCAGGAGGGCGCGCACGCGCGCCTGGAACTCGACCGTGGAGAACGGCTTCGTCACGTAGTCGTCGGCGCCGTTGTCGAGCAGGAGCACCTTCTCAGCGTCGGAGTGCCGGGCCGAGAGCACGAGGATCGGGGCGTCGGTCCACCCGCGCACGGCGCGACAGACGTCGATGCCCTGCACGTCGGGAAGCCCGAGGTCGAGCACGATCAGGTCGGGGCGCTCGCTTCGCGCCGCGTCGATCGCCTCGCGACCGGTGCCCGCTTCGATCGTTCGCGTCTCGCCGTCCGCCAGCGCATCGCTCACGACGCGCCTGATCCGCGGCTCGTCGTCGACGACGAGAATGGTGCGCATGGTCACCCTGGAACTCTGCTGGCGGTCGAGCACTTCGCGCCACCGTGCTCTGGCCACTGCATGAGATATTAGCGGAATCTTAGCGCAGAGGAGCGGCGACATTCACGAGCTTTCGATACGGCCTCACGCCCGCGACGTCGCGGGCGCCCGAGCCGCCTCGCATCCCGGATCGCGCATGTCGCCCCACCTGAAGCGTCTCGTGCTTGGCAAGCCTCGCAACGTCGAGGATGCCCGCACTTTCCATAGCATCTCGCTCATCGCCCTCCTCGCCTGGGTGGGCCTCGGCGCCGACGGGCTCTCATCATCGGCGTATGGTCCCGACGAAGCGTTCCGGGCGCTCGGCACGCACACCTACCTCGCCGTGGCGCTCGCGGTGGCGACGGCGGTGACCGTGCTCGTGATCTCGGTCGCCTACTCGCAGATCATCCGCCGCTTTCCCTTCGGCGGTGGAGGCTACGTCGTCGCGACGGAGCTGCTTGGGCCGCGCTGGGGGGTGCTCTCGGGCTCGGCGCTGCTCGTCGACTACGTGCTGACGATCTCGGTCTCGATCGCCGGCGGGGCCGATCAGGTGTTCAGCGTGCTGCCGGCGTCGGCCACACACTGGAAGCTGCTGCTCGAGGGCGCCGTGATCCTCGTGATGGTGCTGCTCAACCTGCGCGGCGTGCGCGAGTCGGTGACCGTGCTCGCGCCGATCTTCGGGCTCTTCCTGCTCACCCACGCGATCCTCATCGTCGCCGGCATCGGCGCGCACACCGGCGACGTGCCGCGCGTTGCGGCAGGAGTGACGGACGGCTTCCGGCAGGGACTCGGCACGCTCGGCGCGGCTGGGCTGTTCGCGGTGTTCGTCCGTGCGTATGCGATGGGCGCCGGCACCTACACCGGCATCGAGGCCGTCTCGAACGGCCTCCAGATCATGCGCGAGCCCAAGGTCGTCACGGCGCGGAAGACGATGGCGCTGATGGCCGCGTCGCTCGCGATCACCGCGGGCGGGATCGTCGTGCTGTACTTGCTGTTCGGCGTGAAACCGGTCGAGGGCAAGACGATGAATGCCGTGCTGCTCGACGCGTTCGCCGGCCACTGGCGCATCGGCGGCGTGAACGTCGGCTACGGTTTCGTCGTGCTCACGCTGGGCGCCGAAGCGGCGCTGCTGTTCGTCGCCGCGCAGGCCGGGTTCATCGACGGGCCACGGGTGATGGCGAGCATGGCCACCGATTCGTGGCTGCCCCACCGGTTCTCGCAGCTCTCCAGCCGACTGACGATCAGCGACGGCGTGCTCCTGATGGGCGGCGCGGCGATCGCGACGCTGGTCTACACGCGCGGCAACCTCGTCGCGCTCGTCACGATGTACTCGATCAACGTCTTCGTGACGTTCTCGCTCTCGCAACTGGGCATGCTGCGCTACTGGGTGCGCCATCGCCGGCGCCGCGGCGTGGGGCGAGGGCTCGCGATCCACGGTGTGGCATTCGCGCTGTGCGCCGGTATTCTCGTCGGCATCCTCTACGAGAAGTTCGCCCTTGGCGGCTGGGTCACCGTCGCCGTGACCGGTGTCGTCGTCGGCGTCTGCTTCCTCATCAAGCGGCACTACCTCGACGTGCAGGCGAACCTCTCGCGCCTCGAGTCGATCATGGCGGCGCTCCCCACGAGCACTCCCGAGGCGGCACCCGCGCCCGATCCGCGGAAGCCCACCGCGGTGCTGCTCGTCGGTGGCTATGGCGGGATGGGGGTGCATGCGCTGCTCTCCGTCCAGCGGCTCTTTCCAGGACATTTCCGCAACTTCGTGTTCATCTCGGTCGCCGTGATCGACGCGGCGACGATGAAGGGATTGGAGGAGGTCGAGCGCGCACGCGCCAGCGCCGAGGAGGCGTTGAAGCAGTACGTGGCCCTCGCGCATCGCTTCCGTCTCGCGGCGGAATACCGCGTCGCGCTCGGCACGGACGTCCTCGACGCCGGCGAGGAAGTCTGCGCGGAGGTTGCGAAAGCGTATCCGCACTCCGTGTTCTTCCTCGGCAAGCTGATCTTCGAGCGCGAGAACGTCTTCCAGCGCCTGCTGCACAACGAGACGGCGTACCAGCTCCAGCAGCGGCTGCAGTTCAGCGGGATGAACGCGATGGTGCTGCCGGTCAGGGTGATCGATCAGGCCGTGCCGGTGGCCGAGGAGATGGTCGCATGATGGCATCGTGGCGGCGCTGGCTGTTCAACCGGCTCGCGCGGTGGGAAGAGAGGTCGATCGCGAGATCGCTGGGACTTCCCCCGGATCGGGTGTTCTTCGTCGATGAACACGCCGTGCCGGTCCGGCATCTCTGAGAATGGTGAGCCCGAGCGTCCAGCGGCGCCCTCCCCTCCATCCCAGACGATAATCGCACACGGCGCGCAGGTATCGAGGGGGAGACGCTCTGCAGAGCCGTGGGCGTTCTCCTGGCGGTTCGTCGTCCAGGGCCGAGATACGCTGCTCCATCGCGGCTACGGTGTCGCCGATCTGTCGACGAGGCTCTGGCGCCGGCTCTGGCTAGACGCGCTCTG
>QHVE01000057.1:68236-72389 GCA_003223455.1 Gemmatimonadota bacterium
CGTCGCCGAGGTCCACCAGCTCACTCCCCCACGCCGAGGCATACTCGCGTGCGCGCTCGAACGTGACGTACAAGTCGTCGCGGCTCGCCACGACGATGCTCGGGAACGGGAGCCGCGCCGTCGGCATCGGCGCGAAGCCGGTGGGTCCCTCGGGATAGTTCGGCCCTTCCGGATCGCTCGGCGCGACGAGCAGCGCACCACGCGCTTTCGCCACGAACTCCGCCGACGCGTCGCGCGCCCAGTGCGCCACCAGCGCGCACGACGAGCTGTGCGCCACGAGGACGACCGGATCAGCCGACGCCGCGACCGCCGCGTCGAGCGTCGACACCCAGTCCGCGCAGCGGGGCGTCTCCCACTCCGCCTGTTCGACGCGGCGGCAGCTCGGGTCGCTTTGCTCCCACAGAGTCTGCCAGTGCGTCGGTCCAGAGTTGGAGAGTCCCGGAAGGATCAGCGCAGCGACACGGCCTGAAGGGGTATCCATGCCGGAATATGCGCGGGTGCGCCGGTTGGCGACTACCGGCAGTGATTCCACGGGGAGGCGCGGAGTTGGGCGCAGCGATCTCTCCGCCGGACCATCAAAGACTTTGACAGTCACTGTTCGTCCACTGAGTCACTGAGTCACTGAGTCACTGCGTTTCGTCTCTCAGCCACTCTCCACGCGAGCTGGCGAGCCCAGCCAAGTGACCATGCCGCTGCGGTGGCGTCTCATTAGAAGCCCCACACGCAGTCCTCAACCCCGCCTCAGATGTCGATCCGTCGGCCGCTCTCTTCGCTCGCCACGATTCATCCCGAGCACATCGCGACCGTTGCACGTGACGCCAATCGGCGAGGACGGTTCTTCATCGCGTTCGACGGGACGATCGAGCGCTCCGTCGATGGATGGGCGCCCTACGAGGCCGAGCGCCGTGCGTGGCGCGACGAGCGAATCCGCACCAGGGCGTTCGACCCCGGCTTCCGTCCGATACTCGCGGCGATGCGCGGCTGCCGGATCTTCGGCGTGACCCCGGAGTTGCTGCGCACAACCCCGAACGCACCCATTGCCTGGCTCGCGCGCTGCACCGTGCGCACCCGCTACGCGCTCGACGTCGCCCTCCACGCCGACGGAGCGCGTGACGACCTCGGTGCGTGGTGGTGGCTCTGCATCCACGCCTCCCCGGTGATCTCGTGCGACGCGAGCGCGCTGGACGCGTCGACCCTGTTCACGATTGGAGACGGCGTCCACTTCGCCTCAACGCGCTTTCTCCCCAGGCCCGTGCTCGCGCACGCGAATACGGAAGCGAATCGTGCCGGCATCGTCGTGCTGGCACCGGGCGCGTCGGAGCACGGGTGGGGAATGCTCGTCGTCGCCGAGCCGCCGATCATCGGCGAGGTCGCCGTGCAGGCGATGCGCAGCTTCCCCGCCGAAGAGAAGCAGGTCAGCGTGCACGAGACGCTCGATACCGGCATTCTGTCCGCGCTGGAGTCCTCCACCTACTGGACCGGCGACATCGACGCCGAGCGCTTCGAGCGGTGCCTCACCGCAACGCTCAGGCGCGGCGAGAGACATCCCGAGATCCCGCGCGACGCGATCCGCGCGCTCGCGGCCGCCGAGGGTGTCGCGATCGCCGAAGGACGTGGACCCGTCACGGCGCCCGACGGCATGGCGCGGCTCGTCGTCGGCTTCGCGAGCGAGCACGCCGAGCGCGCCGATCCGCTGCTCGACGCGACGATCGAGCTCGCCCTGCGCACGGTGCAGCAGGTGCGCGACGCGGCGTCGTGGGAGCGACGCGAGTACTTGAGCGAGGAAGGGCGCGCCGCGTTCCGCGCCGAGCTCGATGGGCTGCGGAAGCGGCTGCTCGCCGCGCAGGCAACGCGGCGCGCTCGTGCCCGCGCCTCGAATGCCGTGCAGGTGGCGCCGCTGCGCACGCTGCCGCTCGTTCCGATCCACTGGCGGGAGATCGCGCTGCACGCCATGCACGACGACGCCGTCGCGCTCGTGAGCGCGCTGCGCGAAGAGACCGGCGCCGTGACCTCCGTGCCGATGAGCGATCTCTTCCTGCGCCCCATCACCTCCGACTGGGACGCGCACGAAGTTCTCGCCTCGATCATGGACGAGCCGTTCGACGAGCGCGCCGATGTCGACGTGGGCCGACTGAAGACGGGGATGCCCGTGTTCGTGTGGTGGCCCGACGTCTCCCCGGCGCCGACGATCCGCGAGGCGATCGACGGATGGGAGAGCGTCGGCTGGGGATTCGCGCAGCTCACCCTGCGCGGCGCCACCCTCGACCGCGTGCTGCGCTCGACGTGGCAGTATCCCACGGGCACCGAGCTCCGCGAGCCGAAGTTCGGCGGCGCCGGACCGTGGCGCGAGGTGGACTGGCCACTGCTGCGCAAGAAGGTGTCGGCCGTGAAGGCGCTGATTCACGGACCACTCGGCGCGACATCGTCGGTCGATGCGCGCGCCGCGTGGACGCTCGGTGCCGCCGCGGTGGAAGCGCTCGAAGGTCGGCGCGCGCTCGACTAGCGCAGCGCGCTACGGCGCCACGCTGCCGCTACTTCATGTACGGCGGGACGTTCGACGCCAGCACCCGCAGCTCGGCGTCCGTGAGTGGAAGCCTGCGCACCGCCTTCCAGTGCTCGCGCGGCGGCGGGTTGTTACCTGGCAGGGTCATGTCCGTGCCGAAGAAGATCCGCTCCAGGCCGATCCGTCGCAGCGCCGCGGCGATCTGCGCGAGCTGCTCCGACGTCTGGCTACCGTCGGTGAGGACGGTCTGGGTGATGTCGAAGTAGAGATTCTTCGCCCGTGGATCCTTCGCCGCGATCGCGTCGGCGAACACCTTCGTGTTCTCGTCCGGCTTCCCCGCGGTGCTCCCCATGTGCGCGATCTGGATCGGGATGTCGGGGGCCACGGAGAACACCGAGTCGAGCGCGATCCGCGCGAGCTCGGGGACGAACTCGCCACGGGTTCGCGCGTGCACCACCACGGCCAGGTGATTGTCGTTCGCCGCGCGGAAGAAGCGTCGCAGCCTTGCGATGTGGTCGGGATTCCTCAGGTCGACGCGGGCGTTGGCGAAATGGGTCTTGATCCCCTTCACCTGGGGGATCTTCGCGCAGCGCGCGATCTCCGCCGGCCCGTAGTCGGCGAGAGGGCTCACCCCGCAGAACGCGACCAGCCGGTCGGGGTACTTCGACACCTGCGCCACGGTCCAATCGTTCTCGATGCGGGTCTTCTCGGCTCCCTCGGCGGTGCTGAAGCCGTGGCGCGGGTCGCCCCACCAGTAGGCGGTGGAGAGCACCACGCCGCGCTGGATCCCGGCGTCGTCCAGCTCCTCGACCAGTTGGTCGGCGAGCACCGGCTTGCCGTAGGGCCGGGGCGGGATCACCGTGAAGACCTCGCTGGCGATCTGCCACGCTCCGCCGGCCCGCTTCCTCAGGCCGAGCACGAAGTTCAGCGTCTCCTCGGTCGACGTTCCCTCGCGGATGGTCCCGGCGATCCACCCCGTGCTCCCGTCGGCCGAGTACGCGCTGGGGACGTAGCGGAGGTTCTTTTCCATGAAGCCGAGGAACGAATCGATCTTGTCGCGCCCCTTCTGCCACCGGCCCTCCTGCAGCTCCTGGATGATCGCGTCCTCGGTGAACAGGTCCCCGGTGGGCGGTGCACCCGATACCTTCTCCCGTCGGCGCAGCAGCTGGTCGAGCTCGGGCGGGAGGGACACGGTCGCGAGCGGCGGCTCGGGCGGCAGGAGGGCCACGCCGGCGGGGCTCATGAGGTGCTGGTGCGCGGCGACGAGCGGCACGATGTCGGCTCGGCGACTGCCGGGCTTTGGCGCCGCATTCTGCGCCAGTATGGCGACAGGATACACTAGTATAAGCGTCACAGTGAGCGAAATGAACCTACGGAGCGGCGAGATCTGCATGGGCTTTGGGGATGAGGTGCGCAAGTGCTGACGCAACGGAGTGGTGATTTTTCAGCAGTACGCGGCCGCCGCTCGGCTGGTTTCGATGTCGCCGAGTGTTGCCCGCGCGTGCGGAACGCCGTCGTTCCAGAATGACCGCGATCCGCTACGCCGGCGACCCTGACCGCACCGCCCGCCGGGCGCTCGTCGCTCGCGCGCTCCGCCCATTCGTCGACGGCACCGCGCCGGGGATGGCCTCCTCGCAGATCACCGAGGCA
>QHVE01000058.1:0-22620 GCA_003223455.1 Gemmatimonadota bacterium
AGTCAAGCCACACGGGCGATTAGGACCGCTGCGCTCGGAGTGGGTTGCCCCACGTCCACGGGCGGCCTATCGACGGGATGGTCTCTCCCGGCCCTTCAGGAGGGTTGAACCCTCGGGAGTGTTCATCTTGGGGCGTGCTTCCCACTTAGATGCGTTCAGCGGTTATCACAGCCGTTCATCGCTACCCGGCGGTGCCCTTGGCAGGACAGCCGGGACACGAGCGGAACGTCCGACCCGGTCCTCTCGTACTAGGGTCCGCTCCCCTCAACACTCCAACGCCCACGACGGATACAGACCGAACTGTCTCACGACGTTCTGAACCCAGCTCATGTACCACTTTAACCGGCGAACAGCCGGACCCTTGGGACCTTCTCCAGCCCCAGGATGTGATAAGCCGACATCGAGGTGCCAAACCGCGCCGTCGATGTGAACTCTCGGGCGCGATAAGCCTGTTATCCCCAGCGTACCTTTTATCCGTTGCGCGATAGCCGCTCCACCCCGGGCTACCGGATCACTACGGCCCACTTTCGTGGCGGCTCGAGGTGTCCCTCTCGCCGTCAGGCTGGCTTCTGCCGTTACACTCTAGAAGCGCGAGTACCGACCGCGCTGAGCCAACCTTGCGCGCGCCTCCGTTACCGTTTCGGAGGCGACCGCCCCAGTCAAACTGCCCGCCTGCCACGGTCCCAGAGAGGGTTTGCCTCCCGTGGTGAGGGCATCGCACATCGCAGGGTGGTATTTCACTGGTGCCTCCCCCCGAGCTAGCGCCCGGGGCTCATCGGCTCCCACCTATGCTACACAGCGAAGTGCAATGACCAATGACAAGCTGCAGTAAAGGTGCATGGGGTCTTTTTGTCCTGTCGCGGGGACTCGGAATCCTCACCGAGACTGCAATTTCGCCGAGCACGTGGTCGAGACAGTGCCCAAGTCGTTACGCCATTCGTGCAGGTCGGAACTTACCCGACAAGGAATTTCGCTACCTTAGGACCGTTATAGTTACGGCCGCCGTTTACCGGGGCTTCGGCTCGAAGCTTCAGGGTTACCCCTTAACCTCTCCCCTTAACCTTCCGGCACCGGGCAGGCGTCAGTGCGTATACGGCGCCTTATGCGGCTTGGCACGCACCTGTGTTTTTGCTAAACAGTCGCTTGGGCCGATTCACTGCGGCCTGGGCCCGCTTCCTGGCGCGAAGCCAGTGACAGGACCAGGCATCCCTTCTTCCGAAGTTACGGGATCAGTATGCCGAGTTCCTTGACCACGTTTCACTCGTTCACCTGAGGCTACTCGCCTCACCCACCTGTGTCGGTTTACGGTACGGACATCCTGCAGCTCCACCGCCAGCTTTTCTTGCCCGCAGACTCAACAGAAGTCGGCTCGCCCGAAGGCTCCCCTCCCCATCAGCTCTCGGCGTGGTTGCCCACGCCTACAGCCTTAGACGGTCATGGCCACAAGACCGCTCCTGCGTCGTTTCGGTGTCCCTGGTGGTTTCGACACTGCAAGACGGGGCCGGAATGTCAACCGGCTGTCCATCGGCTACGCCTTTGGGGCCTCGCCTTAGGGTCCGCCTCACCCTGCGCTGATTGCCATGGCGCAGGAACCCTTGGGTTTACGGTGTCTGTGGTTTTCACACAGATTTGCGCGTACTCATTCCGGCATCCTCACTTCCCGCCGCTCCAGGCCAACGTTTCCACGGGCCCTTCTCTGCTACGGGAACGCTCCCCTACCCCTGTGTCTTGCGACACAAGGCCAAGCTTCGGCGGGCCGCTTAATCCCGACCATTCTCGGCGCATCTCCACTAGACGAGTGAGCTATTACGCACTCTTTAAAGGAATGGCTGCTTCTAAGCCAACCTCCTCGTTGTCACAGTAGGGACACATCCTTCGCTATACTCAGCGGCCACTTCGGGGCCTTAGCTGTGGCTCTGGGTTCTTTCCCTCTCGCCGCTGGACATTATCGCTCAGCGACTGCCTCCCGAGGTCGATCGCACAGGTATTCGGAGTTTGGTTGGGGTTGGTAGGCCGCTTTGGCCCCCGCGCCCATCCAGTCGCTCTACCCCCTGCGGACAACAGGCATTGCTGCCTTCCTCGAGGCCCTACCTCAATAGATTTCGGGGAGAACCAGCTATCTCCAGGCTTGATTGGCCTTTCACCCCTACCCACAAGTCATCCGAGCGGTTTTCAACCCACACCGGTTCGGGCCTCCACTGGGTGTTACCCCAGCTTCACCCTGCTCATGGGTAGATCGCCCTGGCTTCGGGTCTACACCCGGATACTCCGTCGCCCTCGTGACAGGACTCGCTTTCGCTGCGGCTCCGCTGCAGAGCAGCTTAGCCTCGCATCCGAGTAGTAACTCGCCGGATCATAATGCAAAAGGCACGCAGTCAGCGCGCATGGGGACCGAAGCCCCCAGCCGCCTCCTACCGCTTGTAGGCATGTGGTTTCAGGCGCTCTTTCACTCCCCGCACGGGGGTGCTTTTCACCTGTCCCTCACGGTACTCGTCCACTATCGGTCACACGGGAGTCTTTAGCCTTGGAGGGTGGTCCCCCCAGCTTCGCGCCCGGTTTCTCGTTCCGGGCGCTACTCAGGAACACTGCTACGCCAGCGTCTGGCTTTCCGCTACCGGGCTCTCACCGTCTCTGGCCCCCCGTTCCAGGGGAGTTCACGTAACGTGCACTGACGCGTCCGCAGGTCCTACAACCCCGGTCCCACAAGGAGACCGGTTTGGGCTTGGGTCCGTTTCGCTCGCCGCTACTCCGGACATCTCGGTTGATTTCTCTTCCTCCAGGTACTGAGATGTTTCAGTTCCCTGGGTTCGCTTCCCCGTTTGCACGGGGATGACCAGGCTCGCGCCTGGCCGGGTTGCCCCATTCGGCCATCTCGGGATCACCGCGTGTGTGCCACTCCCCCGAGCTTCTCGCAGCTTACCACGGCCTTCCTCGCCTCCGTGTGCCCAGGCATCCCCCACATGCCTTCACTCGCTTGACTACACAGTCACTAGCCAAGCAGAACTACGCGCATTACGTCGCAATCTACTTCTTCACCAATTCTCACCTGCGTCCCGTACAACCGGGCGTCAGCCCGGCAGCACAGCGAACGCACGATGAGCGTCGGCGAAGATTCCATATCCCACGAATCGATCATCGACAAAAGACCAAGTCGATGACCCATCCTCTGTCATTCACTTTTCAAATAGCGTCCGCGAATCGCAAACTCTCGCGGTGAGCCTTCCATCATAAACGAGCGCGGACTTCACAGCAAGTAGATGTCCTCGCGCATTCACCCTCGCGCACGTGCAGTTTGCTCGTCGAGCGAGGGGTCCGAATGATAGTCACTCCCAACAAAAAATTCAAGCGACGCACTCACGCGCGCAGCGTGCGTGCGCGCGTCCGCGAACGCCGCGACACCACGCCCAGCGCTAGCTTGACGCCATGCACAGCGCGACGGTTTCCGCAAAAGGCGCACGCCGATGGGCGGCGGGACATCCGTGGATCTACCGCAGCGATCTCGTCACTGCGCCCGCCGCCGATGCAGGCGCGGTGCGTGTCACGGACCAGCGCGGCAAACCGATCGGCGTTGCGCTGTGGAGTCCGCTCTCCGAGATCTCGCTTCGCCTGCTGGACCGGAATCCCGACGTGCGCATCGACGCCGAGTGGTGGCACGAGACGCTGGCGCGTGCGATCGCTCGACGGAGCGCGCTGGCCGGCGAGACGACGGCATGCCGCCTCGTACACGGCGAAGGCGACCTCATCCCATCACTCGTCGTCGATCGATACGACCACTGGCTGGTAGTTCAATTGATGAGTGCCGGTCTCGAGCGATTTCGAAGCGAGATCGTCCGCACATTGATCGAGCTCGTCCATCCCGAGGGAATCCTGGCGCGCAACGACGTTCCGCTGCGTCGCAAGGAAGGGCTCGACACGAGCGTCGAGCCGTTGCATGGAACGGTGCCCGACGAGCTGGAGGTGAGCGAGCATGGCGTGCGATACCTGGCCGCTCCGTGGCGCGGGCAGAAGACCGGCGCCTTCCTCGACCAGCGAGAGAACCGCGTTCTTGCCGGCCGCGTCGCGCGCGGCCGCGCGCTCGACTGCTTCAGCTATCATGGCTCGTTCGCGCTCCACCTCGCACGGCGTGCTGCGCACGTGATCGCGCTCGACGCATCGGCCCACGCGCTGACGCGCGCCGCAGAGAACTTCCGACGCAACGCGCTCTCGAATGGCGAGTTCGTCGAAGCAAATGCCTTCGAGTACCTCAAGGCCCGCGAGCGCGACCGCGACCGTTTCGACACGATCGTCCTCGACCCGCCGGCATTCGCCAAGACACGCGCCGCGCTACCGGGCGCGATGCGCGGATACAAGGAGATCAACCTGCGCGCGATGCGCATTCTCTCTCCGGGAGGGATGCTGTTCACGGCGAGCTGCTCGTACCATCTCACCAAGCCGCTATTTCTCGAGATGCTCGAGCAGGCAGCGGCGGACAGCGGACGGCGGCTGGTGCTTCGCGAGCTACGCGGTCAGCCACTCGACCATCCCGAGGTGCTGACGATCCCCGAGACCGGATACATCAAAGGCGCGCTGCTCGAAGCGCTCGATTAGCGCGCGCCTCGCACCCGTTTCGCTTTCTTCGGCGCCGCGCGCTTCGGCGCGCCCGCAGTCTGACATCCGGGGCAGAAGTACGTGCTCCGCCCTGCCTGGACGACGCGCTCGATCGTCGTGTCGCAGCGGCGACACGGCAATCCCTCCCGATCGTACACGTCGAGCGTCACGGTGTCGTCGTCCGTGTACCGCGATCCCGTGGCGCGCAGGAGCACCGCATCGATCGCCTTGCGCAGTGCCGCGACCTGCGCCCCCTCGAGCGCGTTGCAGCGCATGAATGGACTGATCCGAGCGCGCCAGAGCGACTCCGCCGCGTAGATGTTGCCCAATCCCGCGACGAGACGTTGATCCAGCAAGGCTGGTTTGATGGGGCCGCGCCGCGGTGCGAGCGCCGCCGCGAGCTGCTCGGCGGTCCACGCGGGATCGGCTGCGTCGGGGCCGAGTCCGAGATCGAGCTCGGCCCCGGCGGGATGCATGTCGATCGTGCCGAGCGCGCGCGAGTCGACGAAGACGAGCGAGCTACCGTCCTCGAAGTCGAGCACGGCGCGCGCGAACCTCGGAAGCGGTGCGCCGGTCTCCGTCAGCATCCAGTCGCCGCTCATTCGGAAATGGGCGTGGAGAATCCTGCCGTCGTCGAGGTGCAGCAGCTGATGCTTTCCGCGACGCTCCACGCGAGCGATTCGCGCGCCCACGAGCGCGCGAAGTTGCGCCGGCTTGAGCCGGCGGCGCAGCGCCGGATGTAGAACGCGCATGCGCACGATCGTGCGGCCTCGCGCGCGCGTGCGCAGCACCTCGAGCGCGGCTTCGACTTCGGGTAACTCGGGCATTGGCTGGCTCGGGTGGCGTTGACATCGTTGGGAGGGACGACGCAAGATGCCGCGATGGATGCGCGTGCTCAATCCGAGATGGTCCGCTCCGACGGGGCGCGGGCGGACATCCTCGCCGCCCGCTCGGCGGGCGTGCGGCGCGCGCTTCTGGTGCATGCTGCTGAACGCCGTGTCGGCGGCGATCAAGATCGCCGTCGGCGCGCGGACCGGCGCACTCACCGTGCTCGGCGCCGCCCTCGAGTCGGTGCTGGACATGCTGAGCAACGTGGTCGGGATCTTCGCCGTCTCGGTCGCCTCTCGGGAGCCCGACGAAGGACATCCCTACGGGCACGAGAAGTTCGAGACGCTCGGCACGCTCGGGATCGTGGGCTTTCTCTCGATCACGTGCTTCGAACTGCTGCGGCAAAGCATCGGCGAGCTCGCCGGCAGGCAGGAGCCGCCCTCATCAACAGGCGCGGATGCGATGCTGCTCGTCACGTCGCTCGCCGTCAACGCTTTCGTCGTGCTGTTCGAGCGACGGCGCGGTCGTGCGTTGGGAAGCGCGCTCCTCCTCGCCGACGCGGCGCACACGGCGAGCGACATCCTGGTCACGCTTCTCGCCATGGCTTCGCTCGCGCTGTCGTATCTCGGCTTCGTGAAGGCCGACGCACTGCTCGGCATCACAGTCGCGCTGATCATCGCGTGGAGCGGCTACCAGATCCTGCGTGGCTCCATCCCCATCCTGGTCGACGCAAGCGCGGTCGACGCCGCTCGCCTGGCCGAGATCGTCCGGACGATTCCTGGCGTCGTGGAGGTTCGCTCGGCGCGGTCACGCCGGACGGCGTCCGGACACCTGTTCGCCGAGGTGACGATTCTGGTCGACGGTGATACGAGCGTCTCGGCGGCGCACGACTTCACCGACGACGTGGAGCGCGCGATCGAGCGCGAGCTCGGCACCTCGGAGGCGATCGTCCACGTCGAGCCGGCGTGATGATTCGATAACCTCTCGCGTGACAGCTACTTGCGCGATCGCACATCCGCTCTAGTTTGGGTCTGTCCCCAGCCTGCCCGTCATGCCCCAGCGGCCGTCTCGATCGCTCAAGTACGAGTACGAACTGTACGTAGAGCGGGAGATCGAGAACTACAAAGAATCGGTACCGCGAAGCGTCCTCCTCTCGATCGGGGACGAAGCGGTGCGCGCGCTCGCCGACGAACAGCAGTTTGCGCTCACGGAACTGCTGCTGTGTGACGAGGTGGACCGGATCATCTTCAAGCGACTGCGACTTCCCAGCTACACGACGTGGCGGAAGCGCCGGATTCGCCTGATCGAGGAGCTCCGCAGGCCAGAGCATTGGGGACTCAGCCCGGACGACTTCGTGGTGCGCGCGGTTCAGCGCGTGTCGGCCGAGTCGCGCGTGCTGGTGGCAGGCGTGTGGGACGAGAACCGCGCCCTGCTCTACCTCGCGGCGCAGGGCTGCGATGTGACCGCGTTCGCCAATGCCGACGATGTGCAGCGCGTCCTCGACGCTGCGGAAGCCGCCGGGCTCGCTGAGCGGGTCCGGGCAACGAGCAACGGCCTCGGCACATGGACTCCGGAAGCGCCTCTTTCGGCGGTGATGTACACACCGGCCGCGTTCGCCGGCCTCGGCGCGGCGGAGCGAGCGCGCGTAATCGAAGTGCTTCAGTGCGCGACTGCGGATGGCGGCGTCCATCTGGTGCAGACAATCGCCGCGAGCAAGCGGGCCCCGGTCTCGCTCGACGAGCTTCGCCGCCGCTATGAGGGGTGGGACGTGACCGTCGAGGAAGGCGGATCCAGCACCTTTGTGGCGCGGAAGGCCCTGGCCTGACAGCGCTGTTTCCGAATGACACGAAACGCGTTGGACCGCGTCGTGTCAGTGGGACACGAAGGTGCGACGCGAGTCACGTTGCCTTCCATCTAAGTGTCGACCTCACAAAGCCTTACGGATTCTGACCCGTCTGGCATCAGGGGTGCTTTAGGGCGGGCGTCCCCGACCGTTCCGGGGACGCACCCCAATCGTACATCTGATGAAGCAGAGCACAGACGCCACGTTGGACGAACCGGTCGGCATCGTCATCTCGGGTGGCCGTTCTCCGGTCGAGGCGGCGCCGCGCTTCTCGGCGTACATCTGGGCGCCGGCACCGGACGAGGAAACGGTCGAAGAGGTCCAAGCGGCCTGATCGGCTGAGGTTGCTGGCTATTGGCGAGAGCGCCACGGATCTTCGTGGCGCTTTCGTGCGTTCGATGGGCTCGGTATGAGCCTTGCCCCCGTCGGTCGCGTGGACAGCCGGCCTGCGGGATGGGACGCCGAGCGAGACCAACTGCTCGGACGGCGGATCTCCGATCTCGGGCTCGAGATCGCGGGGACCCGCGTTGAACGCCTGGTCCATCGACTGTACGACGAGCTCGCCGAACGACAGATCGCGCTCCGGCCGCCGGTCTACCTGAGCGACCAGTGGGGTTGTCCCGATGGCACGCCGCTGATCGGCGTGCCGTTCTACCTCGCCGACGCACGGCTCGAGCGAATCGAAGCGGAACATGCGGGCGCCCTCGAGGGCGACGACGAGGCGATGCGCTATCTCCGCCACGAAGCCGGTCATGCGATCAACTACGCCTTCCATCTGTATGAGCGTCCCGACTTCGCCGAGTTGTTCGGCGACTACGGGCGACCCTACCGCGAGCGCTACGCGGCCAATCCACTGTCGCGCGCGTTCGTGCGACACATTCTGGGGTGGTACGCGCAGAAACATCCTGACGAGGATTTCGCCGAGACGTTCGCCGTCTGGCTGACGCCGACGTTGGACTGGCGCACCGAGTACGCGGGGTGGGAAGCGCTGCGCAAGCTCGAGTGGATGGACCGCGTGATGAAAGACGTGGCTTCGCTGTCGCCGGACGTTCCGGAGCTGACGGAAGACGACCTTCCCGTCTCGGCGATGCACTGGACGCTGGGCGAGCACTACGCCAGCGACGACGAAGCGTTCCCACTCGACGATGCGAGACAGTTCGACGGAGATCTGCTGCGCGTGTTCGCCAGGCCGTCGGACGCACCGCAGGGTGAAGCGGCGGCGGAATTTCTCGCTGCGCACGAAGGTGAGCTCGTGGCACGCATCGCCTACTGGACGGGCGAGGGTCCGGGGATGGTGCGCGCGCTCATCCGTGCACTACGCGACAGAGCGGCACAGCTCGGTCTTCGCGCGGCTGGATTGGAGGCGGCGACATTGATCGAGCTGACGGCGTTCGGCACTGCGGTGATGATGCACTGGCGATATACGCGGGTCTTTCGAGGCACCCACCACGAGGCGAGTCGATGAACGTGACGCTGTTGCACGGTGCGGAAGCTGGGGAGGCGCCGGAAGATCCGGTGCTCGGGCAGATCGAGGAGGCGCTGCGTGCGCTCGGGCACGACGTGACGCGCGTGTCGGTGTCGGGAGACATCGTGCCGATCATCGAGGCGTTGCGCAAAGTCGATCCGGGGCTGGTGTTCAATCTCGCGGAGTCATTCGATGGCAAGAGCGCGCTCGAGTCCAACGTCGCCGCGCTTCTCAACCTGCTCGGGCTGCGCTATACGGGCTCGAGTCCGGCGGGGTTGCTGATGGCGGGAGACAAGAGCCTGACGAAGAAGGTGTTGAGCTTCCACAAGATCCTGACGCCGCAGTTCGCGACCGTGTTCCGCGGCGCGCTCGATCATGTCGGCGATCTGCGGTTCCCGCTGATCGTGAAGCCACCGCAGGAAGATGCCTCCCTCGGCATTACCTCGAAGAGCGTCGTGCGCGATGTGAAGGAGCTGCTCGGGACGATGGACTCCCTGCAGCGGGAGTTCCAGTCGCCCGTGCTCGTGGAGGAGTTCGTGGACGGACGCGAGTTCTACGTGGGAGTGCTGGGCAACGAGTCGCCGATCGCCTTTCCGGTGATCGAGCTGGACTTCAGCACCTTTCCGGAGAATCGCCCGCGGGTGGCGAGCTACGAAGCGAAGTGGGGTGAGGGCGGCACGGGTGACGTAACGGAGACGGGGGCCGAGTTCGCCGGGACGAAGTCGATCTTCCCGACCGATCTCTCTCCCGAGCTCACGGAGCGGATGCAGAAGGTCGCGGTGGGGGCGTTCAATGCGCTGCGCGTTCGCGACTACGGTCGCGTCGATCTGCGGGTGACCGCAGCCGAGGAGATCTACGTGATCGAGGTGAATCCGAACTGCTACCTGGAGCGCACGGGAGAATTCGCCCGAGCGGCGGCGGAGGGAGAGCTCGACCACGGCACGCTGGTGGGTCGCATCGTGGAGCTGGCGCTGGCGCGATACGCGCGCTGACGGCGCGCGAGGGTTCCGGAACGAAAGAAGCCGGCGCGAATGCGCCGGCTTCTCCGTTATGCGACGACGAACCGACTACTTGCGGCGCGAGGTCTTCTTCGCGGCCTTCTTGCGGGCGCCGCCCTTCTTCGCGCCCTTCTTCGCCGACGACTTACGGGCTGCCTTCTTCGCGCCCTTCTTTCGAGCTGCCATGGTAATCTCCGATGAAGGAGTGGAACGCTCGATCGAACCCCCGGTGGTTCGGACGAGCCAGTGGTTGGACGCCGAGGCGTCTTCCCCACCGCGGCACCGGCTCATGGCGAGTCGGTGACGACAATGCGTCCCCAGCCTACATGGTGACGCCCGTGGTGCAGAGGCGAAGCGATCTCACCTCGTGAAAGTTCAGCGGTAAGACGGCCGACACGACAATCCGCAAATTCTTTACCGCAATGTCGTCCATGTGCCGTGCAATCGTGGCGCAGGTCATACGCGAGGCCCTACCGCGTCGAGGGCATGACGCCCCGAGCGCGCGAGCAGTAACGGAAACAATGCGTCCGCGGCGCCGTTCTCGCGCACGATCGGAGCGATGTAGCGATTGCAGATCGGCTCGTCGCAGACGGGAGAGAGTGGCGCCGAGATGCGGCGCAGCGAGGAGGCGAGGGGAGCCGCCGCGTCGCGCGATGCGCTCGCAGCAGCCAGTGATGATGTCGTCGTCAGCAACCCGGTGCGGGGAAAACCCACGCAGTACCCTCGGCGTCCTGCCTCGTTCACCGACGCGTGCGGCTCAGTCGAGCCAGCACGAATAACGATCAACTTGCGCGAATATAGGAACGTGTGAAATCACACGCAATAGCGAATCGCGCGCGGCACAAGGAGATGCGAGCACGCGCTCGACGTTCGCGCGGTACGAACGCGCGCCGGCGAGACGTCGTGCACACACCATCTCCACTTCCCCCGCTCGCGCGCACCGGCGAGGTTTCGACCTTCGACGGCGACGCCGCGCGCGTCGTACGGAGTCTCCAGCATCGAGTGCACACTGTGAGAGCGTTGGTGAAGGCGGCCGCCGGGCCCGGGTTCGCGTTGCGGGACGTACCGCCGCCGGTGATCCGCGACAACGAGGTTCTGATCCGGGTGCGACGCGCCGGTGTGTGCGGCACCGACGTGCACATTTACGACTGGGACGCGTGGGCGCAGGGCCGCTGTCATCCGCCGTTCACGGTCGGGCACGAGTTCGCGGGCGACGTCGTGCAAGTCGGCCACCTGGTGACCGACGTACGCGTGGACGATCGGGTGACGGCAGAGGGACACATCGTGTGCGGGCGATGCCACCTCTGCCGTACGGGCAACGCACACGTCTGTCCGAACACGCGCATCATCGGCGTGGATCGCGATGGCTGCTTCGCCGACTACATCGCCATGCCGGCCACGAACGTCTGGCAGCTCGATGACGCGATCTCGTACGAGATCGGCGGGATTCACGATCCGATGGGCAACGCGTTCCACACGGCCCTCACTAATACGGAGGTCCCGGGCTCGACGGTACTCGTGACGGGGTGCGGACCAATCGGCATCTTCGCGGTGGGGATCTGCCGAGCGGCGGGGGCGTCACGCATCATCGCGAGCGACGTGAACCCCACCCGCCTCGCGCTGGCGCGCGCGATGGGCGCGCACGACGCCGTGACGCCGCAGGAGGCGGAAGGGGCGGTGCGTGCCGCGACCGGGACGCTCGGCGTGGACGTGGTGCTCGAGATGTCCGGGGTGCCCAGCGCCATTCATCAGGCGTTCGCGCTGGTGCGCGATGGCGGACGAGTGCAGCTGCTCGGCATCCCCGCGAAGCCGATGGAGCTCGACCTTGCGACGGAGATCATCTTCAAGGGGATCACGGTGTACGGGGTCGTCGGTCGCCGCATGTACGAGACCTGGATCCAGATGACCCAGTTTCTGCGATCCGGAGAGTTCGACCCCCAGCCCGTGATCACGCATCGCTTTCCCCTCGAGCGCTACGACGACGCGATCGCCGCGATCAAGAGCGGCAGCGCGGGCAAGGTCGTGTTCGAAGTGTCCTGACCATCCGCTCAGCACTACGGCATCCGATGACGCTCAACGACGGCTTCACCGCGGGACTCGAGTCGAAGCTGCAGCAGCTTCGGGACGACCGCGTCTACAAGCGCCTCAACTATCTGGCCTCGCCACAGGCGGCACGCGTGCAGATGGAGGGGCGAGGCGAGGTACTGATCCTCTCGTCGAACAACTATCTGGGTCTGGCCGCGGAGCGAGCGGTCGTGCACGCCGGCATCGATGCGCTGAACCGCTTCGGCGCAGGCACGGGCAGCGTGCGGTTCATCTGCGGCACGTTCACGATTCACCGCGAGCTCGAACAGGCGCTGGCGAGATTCGTCGGCACAGACGCGTCGATGTCGTACGTCTCGGCGTGGAACGCGAACGAGGGGTTCACGGCAACGGTCGTGGAGGAGGGGGACTTCGTCTGCTCGGACGCGTTGAACCATGCCTCGATCATCGACTCGATCCGGCTGGCGAAAGCGATCACGAAATGCCAGACGGCGGTCTACAAGCATGCCGACCTCGACGACCTGCGCGCGAAGCTCGCCGGTGCACGCGGCGCGAAGCGACGAATCATCTGGAGCGATGGTGTCTTCTCGATGGAAGGCTCGATCACGCCTCTGCCGGACCTGATCGAGATCGCGCGCGAGCACGACGCCGTACTCGTGATCGACGACTCGCATGCGACGGGCGTGCTCGGCCGGACCGGACGCGGCACGGCGGAGCATTTCGGTGTGCTCGGCGAGGTCGACGTCATCACGTCGACGCTGGGCAAGGCGCTCGGCGGCGCGGCGGGCGGCTTCGTCGCGGGTTCGGCCGCGCTGTGCGACTACCTCACGCAGCGCTCGCGTCCGCAGCTGTTCTCGAATGCGCTTCCACCGACGGTGGCGGGAAGTGCGCTCGCGGCGGTGGAGTTCATCGAGCAGCACCCAGAGCGCGTGGCAACGCTGCGCGACAACGCGCGCCATTTCCGCGAGCGGATCAGCGAGGCGGGCTTCAGTCCGCTGCCGGGCGAGACCCCGATCATCCCGATCATCGTCGGTGAGACCTCGGCAGCGATCCGGATGAGCGAGATGCTCCTCGACGAAGGGGTGTTCGTGACCGGGTTCGGATTCCCTGTCGTGCCGCAGGGCGAGGCTCGTGTGCGATGCCAGATCTCCGCGACGCACACGCGCGAGGATCTCGACGAGGCAGTGGCGGCGTTCGTCCGCGTCGGGAGGAAGCTGAAGCTGGTGTGATGCGCGAGCGCGGGTACGCGGGTGCGGCAGTGCGCTACGTCACACACGCCGAACGGCAATCACCAGTCGCTTCCAGCTCTCGGTGCCGGGCTCGCCGATGCTGCGCACGCGCGCGCCGTAGCGAGCCCCCTCCATCATGCGCGGGGCGAGCCAGCGATTGACGTCCGGGGAGAGGTGGCCGACCACATCGCCGCCTTTCGCGTGCACCCAGACGCTGGGCTGCTCGACTCCGGGCGGATCGGGGACGAGGATGAGCTGATCGCCCTCGCGAAGGCGGTGGACGACGCGGGCGCGCTCGCCGAAGACCGTCCCATAGACGGGCGTTTCGAAGCTCGGCGTGTCGGGGAGGATGGACGACATGAAACTCCTCCGGGCCGGAGTGGAAGGCACGACCCTCGCGGGGGTGCGCCTTACTCATAATAGTATGGACAGGCCTGCGGTCCTTCCGGGAGGACATGCACCCGGCGTTCCAGCGCGGAAAGGGTCCGTGACCCGGGGGCGACCCCCCTCGTCACAGACATGAGCCTGCAATCGCCGGCGGTTGTGGACTACGGTCTCTCTCCTCGAGGTTTTTCGATATGCGACTCCTCCGTGTCTTGACGGCGGCCATAGGGCTGGCAGCCCTGCTCCCCAACGTGAGCGCGGCACAGGGCGGGAGACAGTTCAAAGACGCGTGGTTCTGGGGAGTGAAGGGTGGCGGCATGCTCTACTCCTCGGCGAGCACCGAGAACTCGGTGGCGCCGCTCGTGGGCGCCGAGTGGTTGATCACGCGCACGCGTGGCGGGTTGTATCTGAGCTTCGACCAGGCGTTCCTGACGACGACCGGCAGCTTCCTCGACCGCGAGCCCGACAGCACGTTCCAGCGCAACGTGGCGCTCAAGAACCTGCGCCGCTTCTCGATCGCGGCGATGGTGTTCCCGATGCAGTCACCGCGGTACCACCCGTATGCGGGCTTCGGGATGGTGCTCAACCAGATCGGTTCCGCGGCCGCGCAGGGTGCGTTCCTGAACTCGGGGCGCTATGCGATCGCGCTCGACAGTGTGCAGTCGAAGAAGACGAGCTTCACGCCACTCCTGGTGGGCGGGCTGCAGGTGCGCATGATGCCGTTCTCGGTATTCGGGCAGGCAGTCGCTTCGCCGGCACAGCAGGGATTTTTTCTGTACAACCCCAGCGGTGGGCAGGCGTTCAACGTCTCGCTCGAGGGCGGCATTCGATACAACTTCGGCAGCTCGATCGACCGCGTTCGCTGAGCGTCATCGTTCCCGTCGTCAGAAGGGCCGCGCGAATCCGCGCGGCCCTTCGTGCATGCGTGCCTGCCGGTTTCAGGGAGTCGCGGCGCCGTCGAGAACGCGGGTCATGACGCGCATCATGTTGCCGCCGAGCACCTTTTTCACGTCGCCCTCCGAGTAGCCGCGGTCGAGCAGCGCCTGCGCGATTCGGGGCAACCGGGTGACGTCTTCCATCCCGAGTGGCAGCGCGGAAACGCCGTCGAAGTCGCTGCCGAGGCCAACGTGGTCGATGCCGGCGACGCGTGCGACATGATCGAGGTGATCGATCAGCACACCGAACGGAGTCTGCGGGATCGCGGCGAGGAGGGAATCTCGCCTGGCCGAGAGCTGTGCGGCCACCGACGCGCTGTCGGGCGCCGCGCGCAGCGCACGGCGCGCCGCGTCGATCTGCGCATCCACCGCCTCGGCTCTGGCGCGATACTCGGAGTCGAGGAATCGGGAGAAGAAGTTGACGTTCACAACGCCCCCGTTGCGCGCGATCGCTCGGAGCTGATCGTCGCTCAGGTTGCGTGGGAAGTCGCTGATCGCTCGCGCGCTCGAGTGCGACGCGATGACGGGTACGCTGGAGACCGCGATGGCATCGTAGAAGGTGCTGTCGGACACGTGCGAAAGATCGACGAGCATGCCGAGGCGGTTCATCTCGCGGACGACATCCCGACCGAAGTCGGTGAGGCCGCCCCGGCGCGTGCCGTCCACGCCGATCGACGAGCCCGCCCATGGCAGGCCGTTGTTCCACGTGAGGGTGAGATAGCGGACGCCGTGCGCATGCAGCTCGCGCAGGCGGTCGAGCGAGGATTCGATCGCGTGCCCACCCTCGACGCCGATGAGGATGGCGATCTTTCCCTCCTGCTTGGCGCGACGGACGTCGGCGGCGGTGGTGGCGAAGATCAGGCGATCGGGATGGCGGTCCACCCAGGCGCGGATCGTGGACACGTGCTGCATGGCGCGCTCGAACGAGGCGCCGGGCTTCGCGGCATACGGCGCGTCGACCCAGGCGGACATGAATTCGGCGGTGAGCCCCGATTCGATCAGCCTCGGAAGATCGGTGTGGCCCTCCTTCGGCCCGAACCCAGGCGCGTGCCGCACGTCGGGGTCGTAGCCGTCCTCGAGGATCCGGGACGGCATGTCATTGTGCGTGTCGACGACGAGCGCCTCGCGATAGACGCGAAGCGCGCGCGGGGAGACTTCGGGGATGGTCATCGAACGCGTCGACGTCGGCGCGGAGGGTCGTGGCGCGTGCGCGCAGGCGACTGCTGCGAGCGCGAGCGAGGATAGACGCAAGCGAAGGTGACTCATGGGGTGTACGAGGTGCGCGCGAATGACGCGGGCGTGGGAGAGACGTACGGATCGTCACGCACCAGGTAGCGCAGCGGCCACTCGGCTGCCTGGGTGATGCCGATGCGCGGGGTGACGACCACGTCGGCGTCGGGCACGGCGGATCCGGTGCGGATGATGATCGGCCCCGACCGCAGCGACGCTCCGCTCATCGCGCCGACGATTCCCATGGCGAGACAGAGCTTGCCGGGGCCATTCGTGAGATCGCGGTCGCGCTTGACCTTGGGCCGGCGTCGGCGCATCAGCTCGAGCCCATCGGTGGGCGACACGGCGCGCACCAGGACGGCGCTCCCGTGTCCGCGTTCGCGCGTGACGGCATTGAAGCACCAGTACATCCCGTAGATCAGGTAGACGTAGGATCTGCCGGGAGGTCCGAAGAGATGCGCGGTGCGCGACGTCAGGCCCGCGACGGCGTGACACGCCGGATCATGCGGACCAAGGTACGCCTCGGTCTCGACGATCACACCGCGTGTAACGCCCTCGACGGTGGTGCACTCGAGGACGGCGCCGAGCAACTCCCGCGAGACGATCTCGGTGGGGCGATCGTAGAAGGCGTGCGGAAGAGGACCACCGAGACGAGAACGCCGCGCTCGTGGCGCGGCGTCTCGACTCATGACTCTCGGGTGGCGGCCGCCACCTTCTTGGCCCTCGCTCGCTTCGCCGCGGTCTTTTTCGCCGCGGGCGCCTTCACGTCTGCCGCCGCTGGCGCACCGCCATTGTCCGACGCCTTCTTCGCGACGCGCTTGGCGCGTGGCTTGGCCGCCTTCGCGGCGGGCCGTGGTGCACTGACAGGCGTCGCCGAGTCGGTCGACGGCACCGCTACGGCCTCGGTGGCCGCAGGAGCGGGCGGCGGAGCGAGCGGCGTGGCCGGACGCACCACGCCGATGCTGAGGAGATCGGGCGGTGGTGCGCCAGGGCGTCCGCCGCGGCCACGCGGCCCGCTGACACCGCGTGGACCCATGCCGCGTGGCATGGGCGCCGCAGCGGGCAGCGCTGGCGCGTTGGCGATGGCGGTCTTCGCGAGCTGGTCGGAGACCGACTCGGCATCGACGGCGCGCGCGATCTCGAAGTCGTCACCGCGACGCCGAAGGTCGATCACGTCGTTGTCGTGCGCGTCCTTGAGAATGCGCGGGAAGTTGCGGTCGCTGAGGCTTTCGCTGTCGCGGCCAAGGATCTCGCGTGCCTTGGCGCGCACGACACCCGCGCGGACGGCTTCGTCGCCGGTGACGAGCGACGCGACGGCACGGCGCACGAGATCGAATGCCTCGTCACGCGTGAGGCGCTCGCCCGTGACGCCGATCTGCTCGCCGCTCTCGACGCGTGGAGCACGCTCCTGCCGCTCGGGACGTTCGCCGCGCCCACCACGTTCGGGGGCTCGCGGCGTCGGTTCGACGCGGGGGGCCGCGTCGGCCGCGACCTCCACGGGCGCCTTGATCTCGGGCATCGCCGCTGCCTCGCCGTCGAGCGGGAGCTCGGCAGCGGGTCGCTCGGCGCGAGGACCGCGATCGTCACGATCGCGCCCGCGTCCGCGACGTCCGCGGCGGCTGCGACCCTCGCGCTTGCGATCCTCACTCGCCTCGGCGCCGTCGCCACGCGCCGCTTCGTCCGCCGCGGCGTTCTCCGCCGCGCGGGCCTCGCCCTTGGCGCCGCTCGGCAGACCGATCTCGAGCTGGCCGTTCTCCAGCTTCGTGGCGGAGAGGAGGCCGCGCTGCACGGCGTCCTGCACGAAGCGCGAGAACTTCGCCATGCCCAGATCCTTCTCGTCGAACGTGCTGTCGATCTCCTGCATGACCTGCTTCAGGCGATCGGAGCGCATGACGTCGCCATTGCGCTTCATGCGGCTGACGGATTCGGTGACGAGCTCCCACGGATCCCACTTCTTCGTCGTCTCTTCCTCCTCGGAGTTCTTCACCAGGCCAGCGAGGGCATTGTAGCTGTAGTACTCGTCGCAGTTCATGACGAGCAGGTCGCTCGACGACTCGCGGATGCCGACGCCGATGACGTACTTGCCGTACTCCTTGAGCTTCGTGACGAGCGAGGCGAAGTCGCTGTCGCCGGAGAGCAGGATGTAGGTGCCGATCTCGGGGCGGGTGAAGACGAGCTCCATCGCATCGACGGCGAGCCGGATGTCGGTGGCGTTCTTCTTCGAGGAGCCGTACGCCGGAGCCATGATCATGTCGATCGAGGACTCCGCGAGGGGGACGATGTACTGCGGGTAGCGCCGCCAATCGGCGTAGGCGCGCTGCACGGCGACCTTCCCCTTGATGATGTCCGATCCGAGCAGTGTGCGAAGCTCTTTGCCGAGGTCGGAACGAATCCCCATCGTGACGTTGTCGAAGTCGATGAGGAGCGCCGCATTCGGCGCGTGCATCGGCGGCGCGTAGTTGGCCGAGGCGGCGTGCGGCGCGTTGAGCGCCTGAGGGCCGCGGTGGATCAACGCGGCGCCGGAGCGCGACGGTCCATTCCGCGAAGAGCGTGGATTCATGCTGTCCCTTGCGTCACGTGACGCATGGCATGTGAGCGGGCGTACCTGCACCATGGTGCAGCGCCCGTGCTCTCGTCGACGGAGGTCCGCCCGGCCGTCGTTCGGCCGGCGATCGCGGCGTCCGCCCGAGAGGCGGTTCACGGTGCGTACGTCGACCGGCTCGCCCGCTGCGCGGAAGCGCAGAATCGTGGGCGGCACCGATCACGCCGTCACCGTCATTGACCGGTCACCCCCGACGCCGCGGGCTCGAGAGCTCGCGCCGACTTGGGTGGCCGGTGCGTAATCTATGGTCTCCCAACAAGATGCGTAACCCTGTCCCCAGCGGACGGATCAGTCACCCATCGCCTTGAACACGACGCGCTTCGGCCGCTGGCCGTCCCACTCGCCATAGAACACACGCTGCCAGGGGCCGAGATCGAGCCGACCAGCGGTAACGGGGACGATGACTTCGTGGCCGAGCGTGAGCGAACGAAGATGCGCCGCGGCGTTGTCCTCGCCGGTACCGCTGTTGTGGCGATAGGCATCGGGCTCCCACGGCGCGATGCGCTGCTCGAGCCAGTCGAGGATGTCGGCCCACAGCCCCGGCTCGTGGTCGTTCACGAAGACGGATGCCGAGATGTGCATCGCGGAGACGAGCACCATGCCCTCGGTGACGTCCGCCTGCGCGCGGCACGCTTCGACGTCGTCGGTGATGTCGATGATCTCCTGTCGCTTCGCTGTCTTGAACGTGCGGTAGCTCGTATGGACGCGCATGATGCGGACGAGGGTGGTTGTGCCTGGGGGTGGCCAGTATGTTATCGCGAAACCACCCTCCCTGCGCAGCGTACGGAGCCTTAGTGAAGCAGCTCGGTTTCCGCGCCCGTCTCTTCCTCATCCTCCTCGGCTTCGCGCTCATTCCAACGATCGTGCTCGCGGCCGCGTGGGAGCTGACGGTGGTCCGCGCGCTGCCACTGCTCGGCACCACCCCGGCGATGGAGCGCATCGCGGCCACTGGCGGTCGCGCAGTGTCGGCGGCGCGCTCGGCCTCCCTGACGCCGGCGCAGCGGGCGCTGCTGGACGAGCACCAGCGCGCACTCGACGAAGGGCTGCTGCGCGCGCGACAGATGGAGTTTCTGATGACACGGCGCGCACCCGCCGTGGCGGCGCTCGCGGCGCTGAGCGCGGCCCTGTTGTTCGGCGTCGTGGCGTCGCGGGTGGCGGGTCACTTGAGCCGGAACCTGAGCCGGCCGCTGAGCGAGCTAGTGGGGTGGACGGACACCATCGGGCGGGGCGAACCGCTGCCCGAAGGTCCCCCTCGGAAGGGGGCACCGGAATTCGTGGTGCTGCGCAACCGGATGCGCGAGATGGCCACCGAGCTGCGGCTGGGTCGCGCGCGCGCGCTGGAGGCCGAGCGCGCGACGGCGTTGCGCGAGTCGGCGCGCCAGGTAGCGCACGAGCTGAAGAACCCTCTCACGCCGATCCGATTCGCGATCGCGCGGCTGCGGCGCGAGGCGCCGGAGTCGCTCGGCGAAACGATCGACGTGCTGGAGGCGGAGACCAGGCGGCTGGAGGAGATGGCGCGCAACTTCGCGCTGTTCGGCCGCCTGCCGGAGGGTCCGCGCGCTCCGGTGGATCTGGGGGACCTGGTGCGCGCGGCGACACGGAGCGTGGTGCCGGCGGAGACACCCGTGATCGTGAACGTCGCGGACGACGTGCCGATGGTGCCCGGGCACCTGGACGCGCTGGGTCGCGCACTGACGAACGTGCTGCTCAACGCGGTAGAGGCGAGCGCACCGGGATCACCGGTCGAGGTTTCCGCGCGGCGCGCGGCGATCGATGGACGGCCGATGGTGGAGGTCTCGGTGCGCGACAGCGGCGTCGGGATCCCGAACGAGCGACTGTCGCGGATCTGGGAGCCGTACTTCACGCACAAGCCCGGGGGCACGGGGCTGGGGCTGGCCATCGTGCGACAGACGCTGCTCGCACATGACGGTGCGGTGTCAGCCGAGAGCACGACGGGGAGCGGGACGACGATCAGACTCTTTCTCCCGGTGGAAGCGCCGGGTGTCGCGGGGTAAGACATGCTCATCGGTGGGGAATGGATACCCATCATCTCGATCGCGATCGTGCCGATCACGGCCATCGGGTGGCCGCTGGCGCGCGCGTACGCGAAGCGGATGGAACAGGGGAGCGCGGCGACGCGCGTGCCGCTCGAGGTGACGGCGCGCCTGGAGCGCATGGAGCAGGCGATCGATTCGATCGCGGTGGAAGTGGAGCGCATCTCCGAAGGGCAACGCTTCACGACGAAGCTGCTCTCCGAGCGCACCGCAGCGCCTCCGGCAGTCGGCAGCTCGCCGCCAGGCCGCTGAGCGTGCGCGCGGCGATGCAGCGCGTGCGCGAGACGTAGGCGATCGATGTCGAGCGTCCTGATCGTCGACGACGAGCCCAACATCCGACGGATGGTGGGGGCGCTGCTCACGAGCGAGGGATATGAAGTGCGCGACGCCGCGGACGGGTCGACCGGTCTGGCGCGCGCGGCGGAGAGCATGCCCGACGTCGTACTGCTCGATCTCATGATGCCGGGGGAGTTCGACGGCCTAGGCACGCTGGCCCGCCTGCGCGAGACGGCGCCCGATGTGCCCGTGATCATGATGAGCGGCAGGGCCGGCCTGAGCGACGCGGTGAAGGCGACGAAGCTCGGCGCGTTCAACTTCCTCGAGAAGCCGCTGTCGCCCGAGGGGGTGCTGCTCGCGCTCGCGTCGGCGCTCGAGTTGCGGCGCGTGCGGCGCGAGGCGCGCGCGCTGCGCGAGGATCTCGGGCTCGCGGGCGAGATGATCGGCACGAGCCCCGCGATGGCGCGCGTGCGGGAGCTGATCGCGCGCGTGGCGCCGACCGACGCCCGCGTGCTCGTCACGGGTGAGTCGGGGACCGGGAAGGAGCTGGTCGCGTCGGCGATTCATGCGCAGAGCCCGCGGCGCGACCGCCCATTCGTGCGCGTGAACTGCGCGGCGATCCCGCGCGATCTCGTGGAGAGCGAGATGTTCGGGCACGAGAAGGGCTCGTTCACCGGCGCGACGGATCGGCGAATCGGCCGGTTCGAGCTCGCGCACACCGGGACGCTCTTCCTCGACGAGGTGGGAGACCTCGGCGCCGAGGCACAGGCCAAGCTCCTGCGCGCGATCGAGGCGAAGGAGATCGAGCGGGTGGGAGGTGCGAAGTCGATCCGCGTCGACGTACGGATCGTCGCGGCGACGAACCGCGACCTGACGCGTGCCGTCACCGAGGGCGGGTTCCGCGAGGATCTCCTGTTCCGCCTGAATGTGATCCCGCTGGAAGTTCCTCCGCTGCGCGAGCGCCCGGACGACATCCCGGCGCTCGTGACGCACTTCTCCACCCTGCACCGCGCACGCACCGGCCGTCGCGCTCCGCATTTCACGTCGGGTGCGCTGTCGCTGCTGGCGCGCTATCGATGGCCGGGCAACGTGCGCGAGCTGGCGAACATCGTGGAGCGGCTGGCGATCCTGCATGCGGGGGGCGATGTGGACGAGCAGGACGTTCGGGCCGTGCTTCCCGTGGACGGGGGAGTCCGGCGCGCCGAGCCGCTCCCGGATCCGACGACGCTCGACAGCTCGCTCACGGATACCCTGGACGAGCACGAGCGTACACTGATCGTGCGCGCGCTGTCGGCGGCGGGGGGGAACGTGGCCGAGGCGTCCCGCCGCCTGAAGACCGACCGGGCCAATCTGTATCGACGAATGCGTCGACTGGGAATTCCGGTCGGCGAGGAATGATCGGAGGCGGGGTGCGGCCCCGGACCCAACGTCTGTGAGCACAATGCGTACTGTCCTCCTCTCTCTGCTCGGCATCTGCGTGCCTCTGGCGCTGCACGCGCAGCAGCGCGACACGGTGCCCGTGCGCGACCAGCTCCCTCGCGACGTCGCGCGCGAGGTGGTGTCGCTGTTCAACGCCACGACGGTGCTGCGCGCGACCGACCGCACGGAGATCGAAGCGGGACGCGAGGTGGCGGGAAACGTCGCCGTGCTGAACGGACCATTGACGGTGGGCGGGCACGTGCGCGGACGCGTGCTGGCGATCAACAGCGACGTGATCCTGCAGCGTGGAGCGCGGATCGATGGCGACCTGCTCGTCGTCGGCGGCGAAGTGGAAGGGAGCGACGGCGCCGTGATCGGGGGAGAGCTGCGCATCTACCATCCGCCGCTGCGCTACACGCAGGATGGCGATCAGCTCGTCGCGCAGATCTCCGAGACGGGAATCGAGGAGCCATGGTGGCGTCGGTTCGAGCGGCGCGGCAGGAGCAACTTCAATCGGCTGGAGATCGCGAACGCGGGAGTGTACAACCGCGTCGAGGGGCTGCCCGTGCGCATCGGGCCGGTGCTGTACCGCGATCAGGGGTGGGGACACCTGAAGCTCGATGCGGCCGCGGTGCTGCGCACGGAGAGCAGCTTCTCGGGCGCGACGCCGGACGTCGGCCACGACGTGCGGGGCGAAGCGCGCGCCGGGCGGCAGTTCGGCGTGACC
>QHVE01000058.1:22651-81889 GCA_003223455.1 Gemmatimonadota bacterium
CGGTGTAGAGCAGTGGCAGCTGAGCAATGCCGAGGTGGCGCTCGCGTCGTTCTTCTTCCACCGCGACTACCGCGACTACTACGGGCGGCATGGAGGGGAGCTGTACGCCGCGCTGCGGGCGACGGAGGACGCCGATCTCACGCTCTCGTACGGTGACGAGCGCTGGCGGGCACGCGAGACACGGGACCCGTTCGCGCTCGCCTGGAACGCGATGGCGTGGCGTGAGAACCCGCAGATGGACGCGGGCCGGTTCCACGTCGTGAACGTCACGCTGCGGATCGACACGCGGAACGACGCGCTCAATCCATGGGCGGGGTGGTACGTCTACGCCGATTTCGAACGTGGCGCAGGCTCGATCGACGTGCCCGGTCCGACGTCGGCGAACGTGCGCGCGCTTCCGACTGGGCCGACGCGCTACCACCGCGGCTTCCTCGACGTGCGGCGATACAATCGGGTCTCGCCCAGTGCGCAGCTGAACCTTCGGCTGGTGCTGGGCGGCTGGCTGAGCGGAGATCCCCTGCCCCTGCAGCGTCGGTTGTCGATCGACGGACCCGGCACGATCCCCGGCTTCGACTTCCGGACGACGGAGGGCACGGACGTCGGCACGTGCAGCGAGGGGACGGCGCCGCCGGGCCGGCCGGCGCAATGCGAGCGCGTGGCGTTGACGCAGCTCGAGTACCGAAGCGACCTGCGCGTGTCGGTCACGCGCGGACGCGGCACCGCGCGACGCACGCGACTGCGCTTCGATGGCGCCTGGGTGTTCTTCGCCGATGCCGGCCGCGGCTGGCTGGTGAACGCGCCGAACAGCTCCCTCAACATCGGCCGCCACGACCTGCCGTCGCTGTCGTCGTACCGCACGGACATCGGGGCCGGTCTGGTGTTCGAGCGCGTCGGCGTTTACATGGCGAAGGCATTGTCGGTGCCGAACGAGTCGGTGAACGTGTTCGTCCGGATACGGCACCGGTTGTAGCGCGTGCACCGAGTCGCGCGGCCGATGCTGATCGCGTGGATGCTGCTGCTCGCGTGGAGCACGCCGGCGGCCGCGCAGCGGCGCGTACAACTCGAGGTGAGCGTGCCGGGCGTAGCCGCGCCGGGAATCGTGACGACCGCGGGTCTGTTCGGCGACTCGGAGATGCGCGAGCTCGTACGTGCGGGATTCCCGATCTCGCTCAAGTTCCGACTCGAGCTGTGGCGCTCGGGCGGATTGTTCAACGACCTGGAAGGGAGCCAGGAGTGGGAGCTGATCGTCGCGTACGATCCGTCGCGTCAGCGATATGGAGTGGTGCGGCGTCAGGGTGGACGCATGGAGGATCTGGGCAGCTTCGCGACGCTGTCGACGGCGCAGAGCGTCCTCGAGCGCCCGCTCCAGATCACGCTGCTCCCACGCCGCGAGAGTCGGCGCTACTACTACAACTACGCGCTCGACATCGTGGCGCTCTCGGTGAGCGACATGGATCAGCTCGAGCGCTGGCTGCGCGGCGTGCGCGGCTCGACGGCGGCGAGCGCGGTGGGATCAGGGGTGCGAACGCTGATGCTGCGGATGCTCGGCGGAGAGAACCGCCATTACGAGACGCGGAGCGCGACGTTCGTGGCGGAGCGCTAGCGCACCTCCCACACGAAAAGGGGCCTCAGCTAGTCCGCTGCGGCCCCTGATTTGTCCCCGACCTCGAGCACGTGATGGCTCCCCGCGTGCCCTCGATGGGGATGGGTGCGGTGCTCGAGCGCCTCGAGCTGATGGAGGATGGCGTCGCCGTAGAAGGTGCGGATGTAGCGCGCCTGCGTCTGCGTGAGTCGGCGAACGGCCCACGAGAGATGCACGAAGTGGGGCTCCACCGGTCGGGTGAGCGGGACCATTCCGATCTCGTGCGGCAGTCGGTTGCCCTTGCGCGTGTTGCAGGGCGAGCACGCCGTGACGACGTTCGTCCAGTCGTTCGTTCCGCCGCGCGAGATGGGAATCACGTGATCGCGCGTGAGCGCCTCGCGCGGCTTGAGCTCCGCCGCCGGCCGGCCACAGTACTGGCACCGGTAGTGGTCGCGCGCGAACAGGAAGGTGTTCGTGACCTGGCGGCGGAACCGCCGCGGGACGTGGATGAACTTGGTGAGCCGGATGACCGCGGGCCTCGGCATCGTGAGCCGCTCGGAGCGCACGACGCGATCCTGCTCCGCTTCGACGATCTCGGCCTTGCCGTCGATGACGAGACGGAGCGCCCGACGCATGGGGACCATCGTCAGCGGCTCGAATGACGCATTCAGTGCCAGACAACCAAGGATCACGCGATCCCTCCAGGCGTTGTGCGACTCACTTCAAAGTACGCCCGCGCAACAGCCCCAACAAGAGATCGCATGCAGTGACGCGGGCCATGCCGCGTCGTCAGCGACCTGTCGTCGGCACGGGATTCGTCGTGGCACGCGCGCCGTCGGGGGTGGCGAGCCACGCTTGCAGCCGATCGGCGCTCTCCTGAACTCGATGCGCGAGCGACGAATCCGCATCGAGCACGCGACCATCGCGCACGAGCGGTCGACCCGCGACGGCGACGAACGATGCGGGCGTGCCGGCGAGCGCGAGCACGGCGGCGGCGATGGGATCGTGCGTCGGCCCGCGCCCGAGCGCAGCAAGCGGGAAGGCGGCGAGGTCGGCTGCCTTGCCCACCTGGAGCGAGCCGATCTCACCGTCGAGTCGCAGCGCACGTGCTCCGCCGAGCGTCGCCAGCGCCAGCGCCTGCGCGGACGTGAGATGGTCGGAGGGGCGGGCGCGCGCCGTGGCGAACAGGAGCGCCTGCCGCGCCTCGTCGAGCAGGTCCATGCGGTCGTTGCTCGCCACCGAATCGGAGCCGAGACCGACGTCGACACCCGCCGCGAGCAGCTCGGCGAGAGGCGCCACACCGTGCGCGAGCCGCGCGTTGGAGGCGGGACAGTGCGCGACCGCGCACCGACGGTCCGCGATCGCACGGATGTCGGCGGCGTCGACGCGGACGCAGTGGATGAGGAGCGGATCGACGGCGAGGACGCCCAGCACGTCGAGCAACGCGATCGGCGAGCGCGCGCGCGGCGCGACGGCGATGCCGCGCTTGCGCAGCCCGTCGGCGAACGCGCCCGCACCCCTCGCGACCAACTCCGTTTCGAGCTCGCTCTCGGCGATGTGCACCGCCACGGGAGCGGCGAGCTCGCGCGCGAGCGCCGCGGTGGCGCGGTAGAGCGGATCGGAGACGGTATACGGCGCGTGCGGCGAGAGGCCGGCGCGCACGAGCGGCGTCTCGCGTTCTCGCATGCGTGCGTACCTCTCGCGCAGCTCGGCGACGGCGTGCTCGCACTGCGCAGGGTCGGGCCCGAATACCTCGCGATAGCAGATGCCGCGCACGCCGCGCTCGAGCATGGCGTCGAAGCCGGTCCCGGAGTCGCCCGTGTCGGCGAAGGTCGTCACGCCGACGCGTAGGCCTTCTTCCACGCCGAGGCGCGCCGCGTCGAGCAACGTGGCGGCGTCGAGCGCCGCGCGGCGCGCCGACGTGAGGCGCAGGATCCATTCGCGGAACGAGAGTCCGTCGAGAAAGCCGCGCATCGCGGTGAGCTCGAGGTGGCAGTGCGCGTTGACGAGCCCGGGGAGGAGAATGGCGTCGCCGAGGTCGACGTCGTCGTCCTGCGTATCGGGGGGCGCCTCGTCGCGCGCGCCCACCCACTCGATGCGACCCGCGCGCTCGAGCAGCGTCCCGTGCGCGATGGGGGCCGCCGAGACGGGGACGATCCACCGCGCGTGATAGCGCGTCATCCGTCGAAGGCGCCGGTGCGGGATCCGTGGCGGGTGGGATCGTACAGGTCCTCGTCGCGCACGCCGACCGAGCGCGCAAGCGCCAGCGGATGCGCCAGATCGGCCACCTGCTCGCGCGAATGGCCGTCGGAACCGAGCGAGAGCCTCACCCCGGCGTCGGCCGCACGCCGCACGATGCGGGCGTGCGGCCGATAGCGATTGGAGATCTCGAAGGCGATCCCGGCATCGCGCAACGCGCGCACGAGACGCTCCTCGTGCGACTCGCTCCAGAACTCGTTCGGCTCAATGTGGCGAAGCGAGGGCGAGATCAGCGTGGGGTGCGCGAAGACGTCGATCGGCATCTCGCCGGCGAGCGCTTCGAGCGACGCGACGTGGGCCTCGACGTACGCCGCGGGGGTGAGCCCCTCGGGCAGCTCGCGATGAAAGACGCGGAAGTAGTCGCCGTTGGCGAGCCGGATGGAGTGCAGCGAGCCGACGCGGTGCGTGAAGCGGCGGACCGTGTCGGGGGGCAGCTCACGCCAGAGCGCATCGTGCCAGCAGAACTCTCCGCCTCGCAGGACGTCGTATCCCTCGAGATCGTCGAGGTAGCGCTCGACGGCGCGCGGCGAATCGACCGTGGTGGGTGCGTCGCGCGAGATGTGATCGGTGACGCTCGGTCGAACGCCGCGGACGCGCGCCTGCTCGACGACGGCGGCGACGCTGAGCGCACCGTCGGAGTGCGTGGAGTGGGCGTGGCAGTCGACGGGCTGCCACGTCATCTGTGTTGCGACGGGGGAAGCGTGAACGGGTTGCTGGTGTCGCGTGGCGTCGTGGTGTTGACGGAATCGCGCGCGGGATGGGGGCGCGAGAGTCGCGGGATCGGCGCGGCGCCAGGGGTGACGATCGAGCCGGGCGAGGTGCGCACGTGCGTCATCGTCGACGTGTCGGGCCGCGGCGCCGGTGTCGTGGGCGCCGGGAAGCCGAACGACGTATCCACTGGCGCCGTCCCGGGCTCCGTTTGTCCGCCGGGTGTCGTCGGATACGGATTGGCGATCGGGACGCACGTCCCGATCGGATCGGTGCCAGCGAGGAAGTACTCCGAGACCGCCGGGCCGCAGCCCGGCGCCCACAGCTGGCCGCTCGCGAGGTCGATCTGTCGCTCGACGACCCCGTCCGGCTTGGGCCAATCGGGCGAGGCGGGCTTTCGACGATAGACCTCGCGCATGAACGCCGTCCACGCCGGCGCGGCGAGGACGCCACCCTGTGCGTTGCCCTTGATCTTCTGCGGCTTGTCGAGGCCCATCCACACGCCCGCCACCAGGTCCGACGTGTATCCGATGTACCACACGTCGGCGCCGTCGTTCGTCGTCCCGGTCTTGCCGCCGGCGGGAATGTGGAACAGGCTGCCGACGGTGCCCGCGGCGGTCCCACGCTGCACGACATCCTTCATCATGCTGACCATGAGCCACGCTTCGTCGGGTGTCATCACGGGAGTGCGCGTCGGCGTCGGCTCCCACAGGACGTCTCCGCGCGAGTTCTCGACGCGCACGATGCCGTTCGGCGCGGCGCGCGTGCCGAGGGTGGCGAACGCGCTGTAGGCGGCGATCATCTCGATGGGATAGACGTCCGCGGCACCGATGTAGATCGAGGGATACGGCGGGATCGGCGTCGTCAGGCCGAACTTGCGCGCCATCTCGGTCACGGTCGACGGACCGAGCTCCATGCCGACCTTGATCGCGACGATGTTGCGCGACTGGTAGAGCCCGCGGCGCATCGGCATCGGGCCCTCGAACTTCCCGTCATAGTTCTGCGGCGTCCAGCTCCCACCGCCCGACTGCGGCACGGAGAGCGGCGAGTCGTCCACGATGTACGCGGGCGGGCGGCCGTTCTGCACGGCGGCGGAGTAGACGACGGGCTTGAACGTCGACCCGGGTTGGCGGAGCGCCTGGGTGGCGCGATTGAACTTGGAGTCGTCGAAGTCGCGACCGCCGACGAGCGCGCGCACGGCGCCCGTGCGCGGGTCCATCGCAACGAAGGCGCCCTGCAGGTACGGCGAGTTGGGCGACGACTGCTCGCCGGTCCGCTCCGAGGCGCTCGCCATGTGCGCCTCGTAGGAACGGTGCGCGTACGCGCCGAACCGTCCCGCCTCGATCGCGCGGAGCTGATTCTCCAGCGCGCGCTCGGCCGCGGACTGCAGATCGACGTCGAGGGTGGTGTAGACCTTCAACCCCTGCTCGTAGAGTCGCTGTCCGAACTGCTGCTCGAGCTGCTGTCGGATCCATTCGACGTAGTACGGCGCGACATCCCCCGCCTCCGAGCGACGCGCGAGCTGGAGCGGATAGGCCTTTGCGAGGCTCGCGTCCGCATCGCTCACCGCCTTCTGCTGCCGCATGATCTCGAGCACCGTGTTGCGGCGCTGGATGGCGCGCTCGGGGGCGCGGCGCGGGTTGTAGCGCTCGGGAGCCTTGGGCAGGCCGGCCAGCGTCGCCGCCTCGGCGAGGTTGAGGTCGCGCGCCGACTTGCCGAAGTAGCGCTGCGCCGCGGTCTCGATGCCGTACGCACCGTTTCCGAGCGCGATCTGGTTGAGATAGAGCTCGAGGATCCTGTCCTTCGAGTATTTCTCCTCGATGGCGCGCGCGACCTTGATCTCCTTGAGCTTGCGCACCGGCGACTTGTCGCGCGTGAGCCGCTCCGGGAAGATGTTCCGCGCCAGCTGCATCGTGATCGTCGAGAACCCTTCGGCGAAGCTGCGGCGCCTGATGTCGGTGAGGAGCGCACCGGGCACGCGATGCCAGTCCACACCGGAATGCTCGTAGAAGCGCTTGTCCTCCGTCAGCACGAAGGCGTTGCGCACGAGCGGGGGGATCTGGTCGATCTTGAGCAGCGTTCGACGCTCGAGCCCGAGCTCGGCGATGAACCGGCCGTCGGCGGCATACAGCTTGGAGGTCTGGCGCGGCTGGTACTGGTCGAGCACGTCGACCGAAGGGCACGCTCCCGCTCTGCAGACAAGCGCCCAGCTCGAGTAGCCGAGCCCGACGACAAACGAGACGAGGAACGTGGCGGCAACGGCGAGGCCGCGTGTGAGCTGTGGATGCCGTTGCCGGAACTTCTTGGAGAACGGAAGGTCCATCGAGCGCGGAAGAGGGGCCGTCGGTCCAGCGGGCGGACGCCGCGCGGACTCACACGAGAAGGTTAATGCGCGCATCAGGCGACCGCACCGATTCCACCGAGTCCCGTCGCCTGACAATCGGACCCCCGAGCGTCTACTTTTGTGCCATGCAGACGACTGGAGCGGTGCTCGACGAGCTTCGATGGCGCGGGCTGGTGTACCAGCACACCGACGGCGTGGCCGACGCGCTCGAGGCTGGCCCCGTCTCGGCGTACATCGGCTTCGACCCGACGGGGAGCAGCCTGCACGTCGGCAGCCTCGTCCCGATCATGGTGCTCGTGCACCTGCAGCGGCACGGGCATCGGCCGGTGGCTCTGGTGGGCGGCGGGACGGGAATGATCGGCGACCCGAGCGGGAAGATGTCAGAGCGGCAGCTGCTCACGGCCGAGCAGGTGGCGGAGAACGCGCGCGGCATCCACGCACAACTCGAGCGCTTCCTGGATTTCGACGGACCGAGCGCGGCACGGATGCGTGACAATGCGGCGTGGTTGACACCGTTGCATCTCGTGGACTTCCTCCGCGACGTCGGGAAGCACTTCACGGTGAACTACATGCTCCAGAAGGACTCGGTGCGCTCGCGCATGGACGCCGGGATCTCGTTCACCGAGTTCACCTACATGCTCCTCCAGGCATACGACTTCCTCGAGCTGCGGCGTCGCGACGGCGTGACACTTCAGCTGGGCGGGAGCGACCAGTGGGGAAACATCACGGCGGGAATCGAGCTGATCCGCCGTGTCGATGGTGCCGACGCACACGCACTCACGATGCCGCTCGTCACGACGTCGAGCGGCGCGAAGTTCGGAAAGACGGAGGCGGGCGCCGTCTGGCTCGACGCGGACCGCACGTCACCGTACGCGTTCTATCAATTCTGGCTGGGGACGGAGGACGCGGACGTGGGGCGGTATCTGCGCTACTACACGCTCCTCGCGCGCGCCGAGATCGAAGCGCTGGACGCGGAGACGGTGTCCGCGCCGGAGCGTCGCGGCGCGCAGCAAGCGCTGGCCCGGGACGTGACGAGGCGTGTACATGGGGACGCGGCGCTCGCGGCGGCCGAGCAGGTGTCCGGATTCTTCTTCGGCGGACTCGAGGCGCGCGAATTGAGCGAGGAGGCTTTCGCGATTCTGCGCGCCGAGGCTCCGTTCACCGAGGTGAGTCGCGGAGAGCTGTCGATCGAAGGCGATCCTGCGATGTTCGATGCTGTTCGACTGCTAACAGCATCGGGTTCGGCCGCATCCAATGGTGCGGCAAAGCGGCTGCTCGAGCAGGGAGGCGTCTCGGTGAACAAGGAGAAGCTGACAGCCGCCGATCGATATCTGCCCGCCGGCAACGTGCTGCTCCGCGGCGGGCACGTCGTCGTCGGCAAGGGGAAGCGAGACTACGCGTTGCTCCGAGTGAAGGACTGAGCCGAAGCCGCCGCGCTCACGCGGCGGGACGCTTCGGAAGCGCGATCAGGCTCACTCCCACCGTGCGTCGCACGATGACGGCGAGGATCACGGCGCGCGTGAGGACCGCGATGCCCGTCGCCAGCGCGACACCGATGAGACCGAGCAGCGGTGTCAGCACGAGCGTGAGCACCAGGTTCTCCACCGCCGTGCCGGCGACCACTCGGCTCGCCTCCCGCTGATGGCCGGTCATCGTGAGCAGATAGCCGGCGATCGCGCCGACCGTCGAGAGGCAGATCTGGCCAAGGCCGAGGATCAACATGACGGAATAGCCGGCACGGAAGTCGGCGCCGAACCAGCCGAGCGCCCACTTGCCGAGCACGACGAGTCCCAGAAAGGCGGCGAGCGACACGGCGAAACTCGCGAGCTGGACCAGGCTGACCAGCCGTTGCAGATCGCTCAGCCGCTGCTGCGCGAACAACCGCGCGATCTGCGGCTGGACGATGAGCATGAACGCGGTGAACGCGAGCCCGATGAGCGCGGAGAGCTGGCTCGCCGTTCCGTACACCGCGGTCGCCTCCTTGCCGAGGAACGCGTTGACCACCAGCACGTCGGTCTGCGTGGACAGCACGAGCTGCGACACGGCGATGACCATCAACGGTCCGACGGTGTGCACCCACTCGCGCGTGTCGTCGATCTCCACGGCATCCGAAACCTCGGGCGGCGTGTTCTTCGACATCAGCCGCATGGTGACGATGAGCGCCGTCGTCGTGGCGAACAGCTGCAGCAGCAGGGCGACCGGCACGCTCAGCCGATAGACGCTGGCGCCGATCGCAAGGACCGTGATGCAGAGGACGGTGGGCCGCAACAGCTGGAACGGCGCCTGCGACTCGCGGACGCGCCGCAGTCCCTGCAGGTATCCCGCTTCGACCTGAAGCCGCGAGGCAGCAGGCAGGATCAGACAGCCGATCAGCAGCGGGACGGTGTAGCCGGCGGGCAGCGAGCGCTGCACCACGAGCACGACGGCCGCTGCGAGCAGGGCGAGACCGCCGGAGGTGGAGTTCACCCACCGACGGCTCTTGTGCAGAAAGCCGCGCAGCAGCCCCCACGAGTGCGTCGCGTGATACGCCCCGACGAATCGCACCGCCGCGGTATCCAGCTCCAGGCGAGCGAAGATCGACAGCGCGTTCATCGCCGCCATCACGTACAGGTACACCCCGAAGCCGGCGGTACCCAACTGCCGCGCGAGCGCCACCTGCGACAGCATGCCGAGGCCGACGCCACCGCCCGTGATGAGCAGTCCCCAGATGGCCCCTCGCGCGATCGTACCCGAGGAGAGCTTGAGGGTGGAGCGCCAGAGGTCGCCGATCGAGCGTGGCGCGGCGCCAACTTCAGGTAATGTCATCGAGGTTTGCGAGCCTTTGTCGTCCGAACGGCGCTGGACGTGTGGGCGGCGGCCGATCGGTGCTTGTCGATTCGTTCACGAGTGACGCCGGCCAGCACGAACGGATCGCGACACCGGGCCCGGCTGCAATCTAGCGTCGCGCATCGGGCCGTCGCGGCTCTCGCGAGACGTGCTCGAGCTACGGGTGGATCAATCAGCGAATAGCTCAAGCGTCGATTCGATCTCTGAACTCGTCGTGTAGCAGTGCGGCGACAGCCGGATGGTCCCCTCACGGACGGAATGGATCACGCGTGCGTCACGCATGCGCTCGCTCGTGGCGTGGACGTCGCGTGGGCGCAGCGTGACGATTCCCGCACGACGGCCTGGCGGCGTCACGACCTCGACCCCCGCCTCGCGGGCGCCGTCGGCCAGCTCGGTGACACGCTCCGCGACGTGCGCCTGCACGGCTGGATGGCCCAGCTCACGGAGCAGCTCCAGACTCGCCGCCATCCCCGCGAAGTCCTGGAACGGCACCGTGATCTGCTCGAACCGACGCGCGCCGTCGCGCCAGGTGAGGTCGTAGTCGACGAGCGCGGAGAAATCGTCGGCGCCACGCACGGCCATCCAGCTCACCGGCTGCGGCGAGATCACGTCGAGCAGGTCGGGATGCACGTACGTGAAGCCGCTCCCCCAGGGAGAGAGGAGCCACTTCTGCCCGCCGCAGGCGATCAGATCGACGTGCGTCCGGGCGACGTCGAGAGGAAGCACGCCCAGCCCCTGCATCGCGTCGACCACCAGCCAGATGCCGCGCGCGCGGCATCCCTCGCTCAATCGATCGAGATCGGCCACGAAGCCCGTGGCGAAGCCGACCCACGAGAGCGACAGCACGCGCGTGCCCGGCTCGTCGAGCGCCGCGAAGAGTGCGTCCTCGTCGAGCAGTCCGTCACGCGCCGGAATCCTGCGCACCTCGTATCCCCGCACCTGCGACGCCGCCATCCAGGGATAGACGTTGGCCGGAAACTCGAGGTCGGGGATGACGACGACCGAGCCCGCGCCGAGCGGGAGCCCCCACGCCGCGAGGTTGATTCCTGCCCCCGTGTTCGCCGACAGCGCGATCGTTGCCTCGCTCGCGCCCAACAGCTCGGCGACGAGTGCGCGGCAGCGGTCGAGCACCGAGAACTGCTCTTCGTGCGAAAGACGGTGCGGTGCGGCGCGCTTGCGCGAGAACTCCGCTTGTGCGCGCAGCGTACGCTCAGGCAATGGTCCCGTGCTGGCGGCGTTCAGGTACACGGCCTCGCCGGCGGCGGCCCAGGGGAACTCCTCGCGCCGCAGCCGATCGACGTCGTACGATGCCATCAGGTGCGCGCCGATGGCGGTGCTTCGATCGTGCCGCTCTTGGCCGCGTGACGCGGATCGAGCGCATCGCGCAGCGCGTCGCCGAGCAGATTGAAGCCGAGCACCGCCGCGCCTATCGCCATCCCGGGCGCTACCGAGGTCCACGGCGCGTTCCGCAGTTGATTGAGGTCGCGTCCGTCGGCGATCATCGATCCCCAGCTCGGCGTCGGCGGCTGGACGCCCAGTCCGAGAAACGACAGCGCCGATTCCGCCATGATCGCCGCAGCGACACCGAGCGTGCCGGCGATGAGGACCGGCGCGACGACGCTCGGCAGCACGTGCTGCATCACGACGCGCAGGTCGCGCGCGCCGAGCGCCTTGGACGCCTGCACGAACTCGAGCTGACGAACGACGAGGGCGCCATTCCCGCCCAGCCGACGACCCCAATCATGAAGAACACGACGGTCAGAGACGGCTGCAGCGCGGCGGCCATCGCGATGAGCAGCAGCAGCGTGGGGAAGGCGAGCGTGACGTCCGCGAGGCGCATCACGAGCTCATCGACCCAGCCGCCCTTGTAGCCGGCGAGCAGGCCGAGCGAGAGACCGAGCAACAGTGCGATCGCCTGCGAGACGATCCCCGCCGTGAGCGACACGCGCGAGCCGTACACGAGCCGCGCCCACACGTCGCGACCCTGGATGTCCGTGCCGAGCCAGTGCGCCGTCGACGGCCCCTGAAGCTGGTTCACGAGGTCGATCTCGAGTGGATCGTGGTGCGACACCAGTGGCGCGAGGAGCGCGAGCAGCACGATCACGACGACCACACCGATGCCGAACCAGGCGCGGAGGTCGCGACGCAGCGCTCGCTTGACGCGTTCGTTCATGAGGGATCCCCCAGCTCCGGCGGCGTTCCCGGCCGCTGATGCTTCCAGCGCCGGTGATGCCAGAAGTATTGCTCGGGCGCGCGTCGCACCCAGCGCTCGAGCGTGCTCGTATAGGAGGCGACGATGCGGTCCACGTCGGCATCGAGCGTGCCGGTCGATTCGACGGGCACGCGCTCGAAGTGGATCACGAAGCGCCCGCTCGGCTGTCGCAGGGCGCAGGCGAAGAGGAGCGGGGTCCTGAGTCGCAGCGCGAACACCGCCGGCCCCCGCGGCGTCTTGGCGTACCGGCCGAAGAATGGCACCCAGGTGGACGCGAGCCCCACGGCGCCCTGGTCGACGAGGAAGGCGACGACGTGCCGCTCGCGCATCGCCCGCGGAACACGCCGCACCGCGTCGGCGTCATGGATCACCGCCATGCCGATCCGGCGACGGGTCTCGTTGAGGTACGCGTCGAACAGGGGATTCTCCATGCGCCGCGCGACCGCCTCGAGCGGAATGCCACGCGCGGCCACGTACGATCCGCCGAGCTCCCAGTTGCCGAGGTGACCCGTGACGACCATGAGCCCACGCCCCTCCGCGAGCGCTCCCTCGACGAGATCCCATCCTTCCGTGCTCTCGACCAGCTCGAGCACCTGCTCGCGCGAGTACGTCGGCAAGAGCGCCGTCTCGATCGTCGTGCGTCCGAGGCTCGCATACGACGCGCGCGCGATGCGCGCCACCTCGCGCTGGGTGAGCCCGGGGAATGCCGCGCCCACCTGTCGCTCGACGACGGCGCGCCTGATGCCGAACGGTCGATAGCCGAGCATGCCGATCCACTCCCCGATCGCGCTGGCGCGCTGAAAGCTCAATCGGCGCAGCGCGGCGACCGAGCCGCGGATTCCGTAGTACTGGGCGTAGTGGGATAAGGTGGCCGGACTCACCGCGCCGCCCAGGACGCCCGATCACCGGCCGCAGTCGCCGCGGCGTTGAACCCATCGATCATCGCGACCTCGCCGAAGTCGCGCTGGGCGCGCGTACGGCCGGCGCGCCCCATCGCGTCGCGCTGATCGCTGTGGGCGAGGAAGGACGCGACGGCGGCCGCGGTGTCGCTCGGATCGGCCGGAGGCAGCAGCACGCCGGCGATTCCATCGGGCACGTAGTGCGACACGAGCGATGAGCGTTCCGAGACGATCGGGACGCGCGCCGCCATGAAGTCGAGGCAGGCGAATCCCGCGTCGTCGCCGTCCGCCGCGACCCAGCCCACGTCCGCCGCCGCCAGCACGAGCGGCAGGTCGTCGCGCTCCCCGAGAAAGTACACGAGCGAGCTCACACCGAGCGCCGCCGCGTGCATGTGCACGTCCTCCTGATCTGCGCCCTGCCCCACAAGCGCGAGCCGCAGGCCGGGATGTCGCTCCGCGAGCAGCGCGAGCGTGCGCAACGCCGTGCCTGCCCGGACGCGCGCCGAGCCGGCGGTCACGCACACGATGAGCTGCGTGTCCATGTCGATGCCGAGGCTCGTGCGCGCGGTGGCGCGAACGCCGTCCACTTTCGAGACATCGACGCCGAGCGGCGCGAGGAACTCGCCCGATGCGCCCGGGGTGCGCGCGCGGTCCTCGTCGGTGGTGAACAGCAGTCGCGACGACGCGAACCGGCTGGCGAGCTTCGTGGACCTGCCCTGTGTGGCGATGAGCCCCGCCGGGATGCGACGGATGATCGCGCCGCGCTCGGCCATGCGCATCGCCGAGCTGGCGACGAGCTGCTCGCGCTCCGTGTGCAGGAACACGACTTCCACGAACCGCTCGCGCAGCACGTTGCGCAGGCGAAACGCGTCACCGGCGATCGTGCCGTCGGGGGGCAGCGTCACGACCTCGATCCCCTCGCGCGCGAACGACTGCTCTGCTGCGGAGTCGGCACAGCACGCGACGAGGACCGGCTCGCCGCGCGCCGCGAGCCCGCGGGCCGCCACGGCAAAGGCCCGCGCGGAGCCGGACCATCCGTGCGCTGTGTAATAGAAGAGTGCGCGCACCCGTCAGTGCGCTCCGGCGGTCAGCGAGGCCGAGTCGGCCGGCTCGCCCTCGTCGCGGCGGAGCTGGGCCGCATGCAGGCGATGATACACGCCGCGCAGCGCCAGGAGCTCCGCGTGCGTGCCGCGTTCGACGATCTCGCCGCGCTCCAGCACGAGGATCTGGTCCGCGTGCACGACCGTCGACAGGCGGTGCGCGATGACGAACACCGTGCGGCCGGCCAGCAGACGGTCGATCGCCTCCTGCACCAGCCGCTCCGATTCCGTGTCGAGGGCCGACGTGGCTTCATCGAGGACGAGGATCGGCGGATCGGTGAGCAGAGCGCGCGCGATCGCCAGCCGCTGCCGCTGGCCGCCGGACAGCCGCGTCCCGCGCTCGCCGAGCACGGTGTCGTAGCCCTGTGGCAGCTCCGAGATGAAGCCGTGGGCATTCGCGGCGCGCGCCGCCGCGGTCACCTGGTCGTCGGTGAACCGGCCGACCGCGCCGTAGGCGATGTTGCTTCGCACCGTGTCGTTGAACAGCACCGTGTCCTGGCTCACGATTCCCGTCAGGCCGCGCAGCGACGCGAGCGTGATCTCGCGCGTGTCGACCCCGTCGAGTCGAATGACGCCCGACGTCGGCTCGTAGAAACGTGGGATGAGGTCCACCAGCGTGCTCTTCCCCGCCCCGCTCGCGCCGACGAGGGCGACGACCTCTCCGCGCCGCGCCACGAAGCTCACATTGCGCAGCACCGGCTCCTCGCCGTAGGAAAAGCTCACCCGCTCGAAGGCGATCGCGTCGCGCAGCTGGGTCACGGTCCGCGTGCCGCTGTCGAGCTGAGTCTCCGTCGGCTGGTCGAGCACCTCGAACAGCCGCTCCGCCGACGCGAGCGACTGCTGCGCCGTCGTCGGCGCCTGCGAGAGCTGCTTGAGGGGCGGCAGCAGGCGCATCACCATGATCATGAAGGTGATGAGCGTCGCGCTGTCCATCGCCTGGGGTCCGCCGAGCAACACCTCGCGCGCACCGATCCAGAGGATCATCATCGCGACCGAGACCCCGATCAGCTCCGTCATCGGCTGCGACAGCGAGGCGATGCGCGTGATGCGCACCATCCCCGACGAGTAGCGATGGCTCGCCTCCATGAAGCGCGAATCCTCGTACGCCTCGCCGCGGAACGACTTCACGAGCCGCACGCCGCTCACCGCCTCCTGGAGCACGCTCGTGATCTCGCCGTAGTCGCCACGCAACCGACGGTGTCCCTTCCGCAGCTTCCGCAGCACGGGCTGGAGGGCGAGCGTGAGCAGCGGCGCGATGACGAGCGCGACGACCGTGAGTCGCACCGAGTAGCTGAGCAGGATCACCAGCGTGCCGACGATCTGCGCCAGGTTCTGCAGCGTGCGCGTCACGAGCTCCGTGATCAGCGCCTTCGTCTGCTCGGTGTCCGACAGCACGCGCGAGATGATCTGCCCCGTCTTCGTGCGCTGGAACCAGCCCAGGGGCAGCCGCTGGAGGTGCCGGAAGACACCGTCGCGCAGATCGCGCGTGACGTTCTCCTGGAGCGACGCGCCGAACTGCCCCGCGAGCCAGACGAACACGTTCTTCAGCGCCACGATCGCGATGATCGCGATCATCATCGTCTCCACCGACCCGAGCCGGTCGGCGGGATCGAGGAACGCGCCGACCATCCGCTCATGCGCCGCCGTGATCCAGCCCGGTGAGGCCGCGGGGATGAGGCGCTGCGCGCCGAACAGTGCGTTGAGGAAAAGCGGGAGGAGCGTGAACGAGAAGACATCCAGGCCGGCGGCGATCACGTTGGACGCGATCGTCCCGACCATCCGCCACGCGTGCGGACGAAGGAAGTGCAGGAGCCGGCGATACACGGTCAGCGCTTCGGCGTGAGCAGCGACACGGGGAGTATGCACTCCTCCGGCGTCACCCCACCGTGCAGAAACGAGCCGCGGTACCGGCTCTGATACTCCCGCAGCTTCGTGGGATAGACGAAGAAGCTGTCGCCCGTGGCGAGCAGTGTGTTGGTCCCGAGCCCGCGTCGCGGAAGCTTGAGGTCATCCTCTTTCTTGAACAGCAGCGCCAGATCAGGATCCTCGGCACGCAGATCCTCGCCGAACTTGTAGCGAAGGTTCTGCGTCGCGTCGCGCTTGGCGAACACGGTGGCCGGCGTGTGGCAGTGGATCGAGCCGTGATCGCTCGTGACGAGCACCGTGACCTTCCGTCGCGCCGCCTCCTGGAGCACGCTGAACAGCGCCGAGCGCTTGAACCACTGGAGCGTGAGCTGACGCAGCGCGATCTCGTCGCGCGCCACCTCGTACAGGATCGCCGACTCCGAGCGACCGTGCGTGAGCAGATCGACGAAGTTGAACACGAACGCGCTGATCCCGTCGGGCGCGATCGCGTTGGCGAGGCGGCGCTCCAGCTCGTCCGCCTCGTACGACGTGGACACCTTGTCGTACTTGACCGGCACCTCGTGCTTCAGCTCCACGAGCTGCGACTCCAGGAGCTCGCGCTCGTGCGCGTTGAGCGTCTCGTCCTCCTTCTCTCCCCACCAGTCGGGGAAGCGTGCCGCGATCTCGTTCGGGAACAGCCCGCTGAACAGGGCGTTCCGCGCGTACGGCGTCGCCGTCGGCAGCACGCCGAAGTAGTGCGTGGTCTCGATGTCGAACAGCGGCGCGATCACAGGCTCGAGCGCCTTCCATTGATCGAGCCGCAGGCAGTCGATCACGATGAACACGGCCGCGCGATCCCGTTCGATGACCGGCAGCAGGAACTCCTGGACGATGTCGATCGACAGGGGCGGACGGTCTCCCTCCAGGTCTCGCAGCCAGGCGGGATATGCCGTTGCCATGAACGAGGCGAAGGCGCGTCGCAGATCGGGAAACAGTCCCTGAAGCGAGTCGTGCAGCCCCATCTCGTTCGCCGAGGTGAGGTCGAGGTCCCACTGCACGAGCTCCAGGTAGCGATCGATCCAGCCACGCCAGTCGAGGTCCCGAAGCGACTCGTTCTGCATCGCGCGGAAGCGGTCGACGAACGACCGCGCGATCGCCTGCTGCCGGATTCGAGGTCCCTCCAGCATGCGCGCCACGAGCGCGTACACCTGGCGCGGCGACACCGGCTTCACGAGGTAACCGGCGATGTCGTTGCCGAGTGCCTCGGTGAGCGTGGAATCCTCCTCGCTCTTCGTGACCATGACGACCTGCAGGTTCGGGTCGATGTCGCGCAGCTCGGTGAGCGACTCGAGTCCGCGCGTCCCGGGCATCTGCTTCGGCGGCGTCGTCGGCGTTCGTCGCGGTCTCGACCTCGAAGCCCTTATCACGCAAGAAGATGCGATGAGGCTCGAGCAGCTCCGCCTCGTCGTCGACCCAAAGGACGGCCTTCACTTGGTGCGGCATGGTTCAAACGTAGCCGTGCACGAAATGGCGAGCAATTGAAAAACCGCTGGGGAGCGGGGAGTGGCGGGTGACTGCAACCGCCACTCACGACGCCGTCACTCCAAAACTCCCCACCTCCGATCGCCGCGTCGCCTAGCCTGGACGACTCACGCATTCCAGATTCGTCCCGTGCCCGTCACGCTCCCACCCTACGCCCTCCCCGCGCCCGTCTTCCGATTTCGGAACCTGGCCACGCTCGCCGGACGTGCGCCGATCGGCGGCGCCCGCGAGGTCGCGCTCGCGTGCTTCGTCGCGGCTCGTCTCGTCAACGACTGCTGCGATCCGCTGCTCGCGCTGGACGAGGAGGCTCGCGTCGCGCGCTGCGTCGGCGCGAAGGGGTGGCTCGGGACGATCGCCATCCCGACTCCGGTGCGCGCGCCGGTCGCGAAGCTCGCCGACGCGTCGGCGAACGGACATCCGGAGTCGATGGCGCCCCTCGTCGCCGCGCTCGCAAAAGCGGCCGACGCCTTCCTCGATGCCGCCGCGCGATCGGAGCTCGACGCATTGGCCACGCAGCTCGCTCGATGGAAGCGGTGACGACGCACACGTTCGCGGCGCCGGACTTCTAGTTCCGATCAGTGGTGCCGGACGTCGGGAGCGCGTCCACGCGGGTTCGAGCCGTCGATTCCTTGCTCACCCCAAGTCGCGAACCCTATCTTGGACGATGACGCGCGGCGCCGACATCTCCCCCCTCTCGCTTCTGCTCGGCCGCGTCGATGCGGTGGCGGACGGCGCGGCGCCGATCGACACCGTCCCCTCCGGCTTCCCCAGTCTGGACAAGCTCCTCGGCGGCGGCCTGCGGCGAGGCGACCTCGTGGTGCTGGGCGGCGACGTGGGCAGCGGCAAGAGCGCGCTGGCCCTCGCGATCGCCCTGCGCGCGGCGGGCGCGCGTCGATCTGCCGTCTTCTATTCGGGGGAGATGAACCCGGAACGCGTCCTCGAGCGAGTCCTGGCCATCGAAGGGCGCACGCGCATCGACGATCTGCGCCGCGGCACGCTCGACGAGGCCACTCGGGCAGGGGTCGGGGCGGCGGCCATTCGCTTGCGCGACGAGCTTCCGATCGTCGAGAGAGTACCCGCTGGCGGCGTCGCGGCGATCGCCGAGGAGCTTTCGGCGCTCCGAACCATGGAGCTGGTCGTTATTGATGGGCTGGACGCGCTGCTGCCCGGTGCGAACAGCACCGAGGAGGAGGAGGCCGCCACGATCCGTGCGCTCAAACGGCTGGCGCTGGAGGCACGCACCGCCGTGCTCGTGACATCTCCGCTGCCCCACCTCGCGGCGCGCGACGACCGCCGCCCGGTGCTCGACGACTTCGGCGCGCGCGGCGCCGTGAAGGAGCGCGCCGACGTCGTGCTCGGTCTGTTTCGGGAGGGGATGTACGACGGCGCCCGCGGCATCGAGGGGGCGACCGAGTTGCTGGTGCGGAAGAACAGAAACGGGGGTACGGGTTATGTGGACCTGTACTTCTACGAGCAGTGGATGCGTTTCGAGGACATGCTCGATCCCGACCGCTAGCAGGAGTCATCGGATGCGACCGCATCGATCGTTCGCCACGATCCTGTTCGCGCTCTCGCTCGTCGGCTGCACGACCAGTAGCTCGGGACACTCCCTCGCGCACCTGGAGCAGGCGCAGCGCGCCGAACCGGGCTCGTTCGCCGCGAACCGCAGCCTGGGGATCGCCTACTACAAGGCGGCACGATTCGCCGACGCCCGCGCCGCGCTGGAAACGGCGTCACGCGCGAATCCGAAGGATGGCACCACCGCGCTCTATCTCGGACTCGCCGCGGAGGAGTTGGGCGACGTCCCCGCGGCGAAGCGTGCCTACTCCACGTACCTGTCCGTCGGCCGGACCAGCCGAGTTCGAATGCAGCTCCAGTCGCGTCTCGCGGCGCTGACGCGTATCGAGCTGGCCGAGGACGCGAAACGCGCCGTGCAGCAGGAGCAGGCGATCGGCGCAATCGACGGTGCGCCGACGACCGTCGCCGTGCTCCCCCTCCGGTTCAGCGGCAGCGACAGCTCGCTCCGTCCGCTCGGGCGCGGTCTCGCCGAGCTGCTCACCACCGACCTCGCGCGCTCTTCGAAGCTCACGGTGATCGAGCGTGCGCGGCTCCAGGCGGTGCTCGACGAGCTCGCGTTGCAGCGCCAGGGCAGCACGGATGCGTCGACGAACGTCCGCGCGGGGCGATTGCTGCGCGCGGGACGCCTCGTGCAGGGCTCGATCCTCCAGCTCGACGAATCCCAGCTTCGTGTCGACGCGGCCGTGGTCGACGTTTCATCGACGCAGGTTCGCGGCGTCGCCCAGGACGCCGATCAGATGGAGCAGCTGTTCGCGCTCGAGAAGCGCATCGCACTCGATCTGTTCGATCAGCTCGGCGTGACGCTGACCGTCGCCGAGCGCAACGCGATCGAGCAGCGGCCGACCCGGTCGCTCGCCGCCTTCCTCGCGTTCAGTCGAGGCCTCACAGCGGAGGACGAAGGACGGTACGACGAGGCGAATCGATTCTATCGTGACGCCGCGCGGATCGATCCGGACTTCGCCCCGGCGATGCAGAAGAGCCGCGACACGCGCATGCTCGTCGTCGGCTCCCGACTCTCCGGACAGAGCATCGAGCGCGGACTCGATGGGACCGCCGAGTCAGCCGCCGCGCCGGGATCGCGGGGTCGAGGGAAGGCAGTGTCCGACGCGGTGCACGCTGCGGCCGAGGATCTCAATCCGTCGGCGGCAGGGGACGCCACCGCACCGGGACGGAGCGGCGAGCATGGGCCGCCTCAAAAGGATCCCGCCTCCGCGGCCACCAAGACCGACAAGCCGGGCAAGGCGAATCGCGGGATGGCGATCGGGCGACGCGGGAAGACATGATCGGTTCGGCACGGCCGTCGGGCCGGCTACTTCTGGCCTGCGCCGTTCTCTTCACCGCCCTTCCCCGTCCGATCGCTGGCGCGCAGTCGCTGTTCGACGTCGAGGCGCGACTCGCGCCGCAGTATCTGCAGTATCAGGTGCATGCGCCAGCCGACGAGACGATCGCCGAGTTTGCGCTGCCTCTCTTCGTCTCGATTCCAGCGGGATCTCGTCTCAGCTTCGACATCGGGAGCGCGTACGCGAGCGCGCGCGTGACGGCGGGCGCGGTGCACAGCGAGATCTCGGGACTCACCGACACAGAGATCCGCGGCAGCTATACGCTCGGCGGCGACTTCATCGTGCTCACCGCGGGGGTGAGCCTCCCGACCGGAACCTCCTCGGTGACGCTCGATCAGCTCCTCGCGGCAGGGCGCATCGGAAACGACTTCCTCGCGTTCCCCGTCTCCAACATGGGCACCGGGCTCGCGGCGACGGGCGGCGTCGCCGTCGCGCATCCGATCGGGGACTGGAGCATCGGCGCGGGGCTCGCCATGCGTCGGTCGCGCGCCTACGACCCGTTCGACGTGCCCGGCGAGAGCTTCCGATATCGGCCCGGCAACGAAGTGCGTGTGCGTCTCGGTGGGGACCATCCGCTCGCAGCGGGACGCCTCGCGCTCGGAATCACCTACGCGGCTTTCGGACGCGACGATGCGGAGGGCTCGGCGTACAACACCGGCGACCGCGTGATCGCCCAGGGGGTGCTCACTGGGCTCGTCGGTACGCACGACTATACGGTCGCCGTGTACAACGTCTTCCGTGCCCCGGGCGAGTATGCGTCGGGCGAACAGGCCGGGCGCGAGAACGTCGCCAACATGTTCCTGTCGCTCGGCCTGCATGTGCGGAGCACGGTCATCGAGCCGAGCCTCGAGCTCCGGCACTGGCTCCAGCACGTGTTCGACGTGCCGGCCCCGGGTGGTGTGGCTACGGAGCGCGCCCAGTCCAGTCGGCTCGCGACGGTGGCGGTGCGCGCGAGCGCGCGCGTCGGTGTGCTCCAACTCTTCCCGAGCGCCGGCTACACCCTGCTCGGCCGGCTCGCGACGGAGGATGCCAACGGGGTTCGCGTGACAGCCGATCTCACGGGCTTTCACGTCGGTCTGACGATGCGCGCGGCGCCGTAGCGGCCAGAATCCCGTCGCCATCCGCCCGAACGTATATTTCCCAACCGGCGTCAGCGGACGACCGGCGAACTCCGACGACGAGCGACGTATGGCTGGCCACAGTAAATGGAAGCAGATCAAGCATTACAAGGCGGCGACCGACGCGAAGCGTGGGGCGCTGTTCACGAAGCTGATCCGTGAGATCACGATGGCTGCCAAGATGGGCGGCGGTGATCCGGCGGGGAACGCACGTCTGCGTGTGGCCATCGAGGCCGGCAAGGCGAAGTCGCTGCCCAAGGAGAACATCGATCGCGCGATCAAGAAGGGCACCGGAGAGCTCGCCGGCGAGGACATCCAGGAGGTCACGTACGAGGGCTACGGACCCGGCGGCGTGGCGCTCATCATCGACGCGATGACCGACAACCCGACGCGCACCGTGGCCGACGTGCGGCACAAGATGTCGCGAAACGGGGGAAACCTCGGGACGCCAGGCTCCGTCGCGTTCATGTTCGAGAAGAAAGGTCAGCTCGCGATCGATGCGAACAGGTACTCGGACGAGGATGCCACGCTGGAGGCGGCGCTGGATGCCGGCGCGGAGGACTTCCGCCGAGACGACGAGGAGTACGTCGTCACGACGGATCCGGCGTCGTTCCACGCCGTGAAGAGCGCGCTCGAGGCTCGCGGCATCACACCGACCGACTCCGAGATCGCCATGGTGCCCAAGAGCACGGTGCCCGTGACCGGCGCCGACGTGGAGTCGCTGCTCAAGCTGATCGAGGCACTCGAGGATCTCGACGACGTGCAGAAGGTGTGGGGCAATTTCGAGATCGACGACGCCGAGCTGGCGAAGCTGGAAGGCTGACCGCACCACTCACCCTCACGCAGGCGGCGCGCGTGCTCGTACTCGGCATCGATCCGGGGACGGCGAACACCGGCTATGGCGTCGTCCGCGGCGGTGGGCCCGGCGTTCCCGTGCTCGTGGAGTGCGGCGTGATTCGCACGCGCGCCCGCGATCCGCTGCCGGCGCGGCTGCGTGAGATTTTTTCTGGTGTACAGGAGCTCATCGGGAGACACCGCCCCGACGCGCTCTCGGTGGAAGACGTCTTCTACGCGCGCAACGTGCGCACGACCGTGGTGCTGGGGCATGCGCGTGGAGTGATCCTTCTCGCCGCCGAGCTGGCGAACGTCCCTGTGAACGAGATGGCGCCCGCCGAGATCAAGAAGGCGGTCGTCGGCACCGGCGGTGCGACGAAGGAGCAGGTGCAGTTCATGCTCACGCGCCTGCTGCGGCTCAAGAGCGTGCCGCAGCCGTCGGATGCGGCAGACGGCGTCGCTGCCGCGCTCGCGTGCGTGATGGGCGCGTCGCTGCCGCGCATCGACGGCGGCAGCCGGGTGCGCGAGCCGTCTCGGCCGCGACTCGCCGCTTCGCGCCTCGCACCACCACCGACCACGCGCCGCCCATGATCGTCCAGGTCGCCGGTACGCTGATCGCGAAGGAGCTGGACCGGATCGAGATCCTCACCGACGGCGGCGTCGCCTACGAGCTCGCGGTGCCGCTCAACGCATACGAGGCGCTCCCCAAGGCGGGTGAGCGCTGCGCGGTGCACACGTATCTCGTCGTGAAGGAAGATGGCTGGCAGTTGTTCGGTTTCACCACGCCGCACGAGCGTCGCGTGTTCCAGAAAGTCCTCGGCGCGAAGGGCGTGGGTCCCGCGCTGGCGCTCGGGCTGCTCTCGTCGCTCACCGCCGAGCGGCTCGTGCGCGCCATCCGCGAGAAGGACGTGGCGACGCTGCAGAGCGTGCCGCGCGTCGGCAGGAAGAAGGCCGAGCAGCTCATCCTCGATCTCGCCGACAAGCTCGACGACCTGCAGAGCTCCGGCGTGCCGTCGGGCGTGGCGCGTGGTGTGGGGCCCGGCACCGACGACGCGATCCGAGCGCTCGTCTCGCTCGGCTACACGACCGTGGACGCGGAGAAGGCAGTGCGTGGCGTCCTCGATGGCGGAGCAAAGGGGATGTCGGCGCCGGAGCTCATTCGCGCGGCGCTCGCGCGGATCGGAGGGCGGTAGCGGTCCCCCTTGCCGGATGAAGCCTGCCGCGGGCGCCGACTGGATCGTTACGCCCGCGCACACGATGCTGATCGTGCCAGATCCCAAGCAGCTCGACTCGTATCCGAGTGATCCGAAGAGCGGTGGACCCTTCGTGATGTTCAAGGGGACGCCGTACGCGCACCTGATGGTGCCGGCACACTAGAGCCGACAAGCGAGCGGTAGCGTTTCGACGACATGGGCGGCTCGCGAAAGCGGCCGCCCATTGCCTTGCGGCGCTCCGACCCGCGACGATACTTCGCTCTTCTGTTCGGCCACACGATCCTCGCTGGGAGCTATGCCCTGATGCTCGCTGCACGTCGCACATCCACGTTCACCGAATCGGTCATCCGCGAGATGACCCGCATCGCGAACCAGCACGAGGCGGTCAATCTCGCGCAGGGATTTCCCGACTTCCCGATGCCCGAGCCGATGAAGGATGCGGCGTGCGCGGCGATTCACGGCAACATCAACCAGTACGCCGTCACCTGGGGCAGCTCGGCGCTGCGCATCGCGATTGCCGAGAAGTACAGGCGATGGTACGGGATGCAGGTCGACCACGACCGGGAGGTCACGGTCACCTGTGGCGCGACGGAGGCGATGGCCGCCGTGTTCCTCGCGCTGCTCGATCCGGGCGACGAAGTCATCATCTTCGAGCCCTTCTACGAGAACTACGGCCCCGACGCGATCCTCGCTGGTGCGATCCCCAGCTTCGTGCCCCTCGAGCGGCCGCACTGGACGATCGATCTCGACCGCCTGAAGAAGGCGTTCACGAAGCGCACGAAGGCGCTCGTCCTCAACACCCCACACAACCCGACCGGCCGCGTGATGACCCGCGCCGAGATGACGGCGATCGCCGAGCTGTGCATCAAGCACGACGTATGGGTCATCACCGACGAGATCTACGAGCACATCCGCTACGCGGGCGAGCACCATGTCATGGCGACGTGGCCGGACATGCGCGAGCGCACGATCACGATCTCCGGACTGTCGAAGACGTTCAGCTGCACGGGATGGCGGCTGGGATACGTCGTGGCGCCCGCGGCGCAGACGGCGGCGATCCGGAAGGTCCACGACTTCCTCACCGTTGGTGCCCCTGCTCCGCTGCAGGCCGCGGGCGCGGTGGGGATGCACTTCGACGCCGACTACTTCAACCATCTCGCGCTCGACTACCGCGGTCGCCGCACACTGCTCTGCGACGCGCTCAGCGAGGCCGGCTTCAGCTTCACGCAGCCCGAGGGTGCGTACTACGTGCTCGCCGACTTCTCGGAGCTGAGTGACATGGACGACGTGTCGTTCGCGAAATGGATGTGTCAGGAGATCGGCGTGGCCACCGTGCCAGGCTCGAGCTTCTACTCCGACCGCTCGCTCGGCAAATCGCTCGTCCGCTTCGCGTTTTGTAAGAAGTACGAGACGCTGAAACGGGCGGCGGATCGGCTTGCCACGGTCAGAGCTGAGGTTCGCTGACTCTAGTGAGTTGGTGCGTTGGATCGTTGGTTGGCTGGTCGGTTGATTGGTGAGTTCACTACCCAGGCCACTCAAGCAGCATGGAGTCCGGTCGTGGAGTCTCCACGCTGGTCGTCGCCAGGGCCGTTCCGTTCACTGGTTCACCGACCAACTAGCCAGCTACCCAACTCACGGATTCACCCCACACTGGCCTCAGGTCTCGCTTCGGTCTATATTCGGTAACACGCCCCCTGCCTTACGAGGAGCTGTACCAGTGTCCCGCCCCGAGATCACCACCCCCGAAGTTCTCTCCGACGAGAGCGTCGTCGAGCTCTCGCTCAGGCCGCAGCGCCTCGAGGAATTCATCGGGCAGCAGAAGGTCAAGGAGAACCTCCGGCTCGCGATCGACGCTGCGCTCGCGCGGAGCGAGCCGCTCGATCACGCGATCTTCTATGGGCCGCCGGGGCTCGGAAAGACGACCCTCGCCGAGCTCATCGCGCGCGAGCTTCGGGTCAACATCCGCACGACATCCGGCCCGGCGCTCGAGAAGCCCGGTGATCTCGTCGGCACGCTCACCAACCTGCGGGCGGGCGACATCCTGTTCATCGACGAGATTCATCGCCTCCGCCCGGTGATCGAGGAGTTCCTCTATCCCGCGATGGAGGACTACCGGATCGACATCCGCCTCAGTGAAGGACCGAAGGCGCAGACGATCACGATGCCGATCGAGCGGTTCACGCTCATCGGCGCGACGACGCGGTTCGGCATGCTCACTCCGCCGATGCGCGCGCGGTTCGGCATCGAGCAGCGGCTCAACTACTACGCGCCGGAAGACCTCGAGCTGATCGTGCGCCGCACCGCCGAGGTGCTGAAGGTGGAGATCGAGACGGCGGGCGCGCGCGAGATCGCCCGACGTTCGCGCGGCACGCCACGCGTCGCCAACCGCCTCCTCCGCCGCGTGCGCGACTACGCGCAGGTGCGCGCGAATGGCGTGATCACCGAGGACGTCGCGCGCGCCGGGCTCGCGATGCTCGACGTCGATCAGTTCGGCCTCGACGACATGGACGCTCGGATCCTCAAGGCGATCATCGAGAAGTTCGACGGCGGTCCGGTCGGGGTGGCGACCATCTCGGCCGCGATCGGCGAGGACGCGAGCACGCTGGAGGAGGTGTACGAGCCCTTCCTCGTCCAGCAGGGATTCCTTCAGCGCACGCCGCGCGGGCGTGTGGCCACGCCGACGGCGTACCGGCATTTCGGGTACACGCCGCCACCGGTTCCCAGCGAGCAGGTCGCGCTGTTCTGAGGAATTTTCCCAGCTCGATCTAGTGCGCGCCGCTCACGCGGCCGGCTTGAGCATTCCGTGCATGCCGAGCCAGCGGACGAACTCCTCGAACCAACCGGTGCTGGTGGTTCCCTTCGGATACATGCCGAAGCCGTGTCCACCCTGCTCGAACAGGTGCAGCTCCGCCGGTCGCTTTGCCGCGAGCCAGCTCTTGATGATGCCCATCTCCCCGCTCCCGAAGAACGGATCATCGGCGGCGACCGCGACGAACAGCGGCGGCGCGTCGGCCGGCACGGTCATGGAACCGACAGGTCCGTAGATGTCACCGACAAAGGCAGGTTTCGCGTCCTGCCCGGCGAGGGCTGTGGTCATGGTCAGCATGGCGCCGGCAGAGAAGCCGACCATGCCGATGCGGTTCGGATCGACGTGCCATTCGGCCGCCCGTTTGCGGATCAGGGCGAATGCGGCGCGCGCGTCCTCGAGCTGAGGCGCGATGCTCGCCGCCATTGCCTGAGGATCGGACGGCCGAGGTGGACGGGCGGCAGCGCCCGAGAACATCTCACGCATGGACTTCTCGAAGCCTGCCATGTCTGCCGGCGTCTGCACGAGGCGGTACTTCAGCACGAAGGCGGCGACACCCTTGGCCGCGAGCGCCTTGGCGACGTCCGATCCCTCGTTCTCCATCGACAGGGTGCGGAAGCCCCCACCGGGCGCCACCACCACTGCGGTCCCGGACGCGTTGGCCGGATCCGGCAGATAGGGTGTCAGCGTGGCCACCGTGACGTTGCGCGCAAAGAGGCTCCCATACTGGCTGTGCCAGGACTCTTTCGCCGTTGCGCCGGGAAGCGGCCCAGTTCCCAGCTCGATCGCGTTCGGCTGCGCCGGTGTCGGAACCGGCGTCATCTTGTCCTTCTGGGCGAGCGCGGGCGTGGCCAGCGCACACGTCGCTGCCATGCCTATCGCAGTCAGTCGTCCGATGCGCAACACTGTATTCATCTCCGTTCCCCTCGTCAGTGTGTCATTGCCCGATTCAGCGGGTCGGCGGTCGGGCAATATGAGATGCGCGTCTCGCCTGTGATAGGCTCCTGCGACCCGGCGACCGCGCGACTTCACAGCGCTCGGCACCGGCCATCTATCTTCATGCGATGCCGCTCGGCCTCCACACCTCCGACTACGACTTCGAGCTCCCGTCCGAGCTGATCGCCCAGGCGCCACTGCCGCAGCGTGACGCCAGCCGGCTGATGGTGATCGACCGCGGACGGGGGACGATCGAGCATCGGCAGTTCACCGACCTCGCCCACCTGCTGCAGCCGCACGATCTCCTCGTCCTCAATCGCTCGCGTGTCGTGCGCGCGCGACTGCTCGGCCGGCGCTTCGGATCCGGTGCGCGCGCCGAGATCTTCCTGCTCTCGCCGCTCGGCGGCGATCGCTACGAGGCGCTCGTGTCGCCGGGCGGCAAGCTCAAGCCTGGGCGCAGCGTGGAGATCGCGCCCGGGTTCACCGCCGACATCCTCTCCATCACCGAGCGTCGCACGCGCGTCGTGCAGCTTCGCGCCGGGTCGTCCTCGGTGGAGGACGTCATCGAGGCACACGGCCACATCCCGCTGCCGCCGTACATCACGCGCATGGACGAGGCGTCCGACGTGGAGCGCTACCAGACGGTGTACGCCCGCGAAGCGGGCTCCGTCGCCGCACCGACCGCCGGCCTGCACTTCACTCCCGAGCTGCTCGCCGCGATCGCCGAGCGCGGTGTGACTCGCGCCGAGGTGGTGCTGCACGTCGGCGCAGGCACCTTCAAGCCCGTCGAGGTGGAGGACCCCGCGGAGCACGTGATGCACGAGGAGCGCTACACCATCCCCGAAACCACCGCGGAGTCGCACGCGCGAACGCGCGCCGAGGGCGGCCGCGTGTGGGCCGTCGGCACCACCACCGTGCGCACGCTCGAGAGCGCCGCCGACGACGCCGGACACGTCCACGCCGGCAGCAGCGAGACGCGCATCTTCATTCGTCCGCCCGCGAAGCTGCGCGCCATCGACGCGGTCATCACGAACTTCCATCTTCCGCGCTCGACGCTGATCATGCTCGTCGCGGCCGTCGCCGGATACGATCTCACGATGCGCGCGTACCGGGAGGCGATCGCCGAGCGCTATCGCTTCTATTCGTACGGTGACGCGATGGCCATCGTCTGACCCGGAACCCGTGAGCTTCGACTTCTCTCTCGAGACGACGTCCGGTGCGGCTCGCGCCGCGCGATTCGCCACGCCGCACGGCGTCGTCGTCACACCGGCGTTCATGGCGGTCGGCACCCTCGCCACCGTCAAGGCGCTCGACCCCACCGACCTGCACGCGATGCGCGCGCAGATGATCCTCGCCAACGCGTACCACCTGCACCTGCGTCCGGGCGACGAATTGGTGCGCGAGCTCGGCGGGCTGCACGAGTTCATGCAGTGGGACGGCCCCATTCTCACCGACTCCGGGGGCTTTCAGGTGTTCTCACTCGCCACGCTGCGCACGGTCGACGAGGACGGTGTGGAGTTCCGCAGCCACCTCGACGGCTCGAAGCGCCGCTTCACGCCGGAGAGCGTGATGCGCATCGAGCGCAACCTCGGGGCCGACGTGATCATGCAGTTCGATCACGTCATTCCGGGGCAGAGCGAGGAGATCGTCGCACGCGACGCGAGCGAGCGGAGCCTGCGCTGGCTCGCCCGCTGTCGCGCCGAGTTCGAGCGGCTGGTGCGCGAGGATCCGATCCCCGGCCGTCACGAGCAGGCGCTGTTCCCGATCGTGCAGGGCGGGATCCACGCGTCGCTGCGCCGCGAGGCTGCCGAGGCCGTGCGCGCGATGGGCGACTGGCACGGCTACGGCATCGGCGGCCTCTCGGTCGGCGAGGCGAAGCCGGACATGTACCGCATCCTCGAGGAGGTGCACGCGGCGCTGCCTCACGACCGCCCGCGCTATCTGATGGGCGTCGGCTTTCCCGAAGATCTGGTGGAAGGGGTGCGCCGCGGCGTCGATCTGTTCGACTGCGTCGCGCCGACGCGGATGGGGCGCAACGGCGCGGCGTTCACGCGCGACGGCCGCCTGAACATCAAGCGCGCCGAGTTTCGAGCCGACCGCCAACCGCTCGACGCGGAGTGCGACTGCGCCTGCTGCACGCGCTTCTCGCGCGCGTACGTGCGCCACCTGTTCCTCGCCGACGAGATCCTCGGCCTGCGCCTCCTCTCCCTGCACAATGTACATTTCCTCGTGTCGCTGATGCGGGAGGCGCGTACCGCTCTGCTCAGCGGCACCTTCGACGGCTGGAGCGACGCCTGGCTCCAGCGTTACCACTCTCGCACCGAACCGGCTCCGGCATGATGCACTCGGGTATTCTCCCCGCTCTTCTCGTCCTCCAGGCCGGCGGCGGCTTCGGGTCGATGTCACCGTTCCTCATCCAGGTGACGTTGATCCTGGCGATCTTCTACTTCTTCCTCATCCGCCCGCAGGCGCAGCAGAAGAAGAAGCACGAGGAGGCGTTGCGCGCGATCAAGCGCGGCGACCAGATCGTCACCTTCGGCGGGATCGTCGGCGAGGTCGTGCACATCAAGGAGGTCGTCACCGGCGAGGGCGCGACCGCGCGGCCGATGGAGGACCAGGTCACGATCAAGTCCGCCGAGTCGCGACTCGTCGTCGAGCGCGGAAAGATCGCGCGCATCGTCGGCGGCTCGAGCGCACCCGCAGCAAAGGAGTGAGCGCGGTCCCGTGAGCATCCTCGACATCCGCGTCCTCGGCGACCCGATTCTGCGCCAGAGCACGGTGCCCGTGCAGGAGATCACCGACGAGCTGCGTACGCTCGTGGCAGACATGTTCGAGACGATGCATCACGCCCGCGGGATCGGGCTTGCCGCGCCGCAGGTCGGCCGCACCGAGCGCCTCGCCGTGATCGAGATCGACGGTGAGCCGCTCGTCGTCATCAACCCCGAGATCCTCGAGCGGTCGGGCAAGGCGAAAGCGGAGGAAGGCTGTCTCTCCATTCCCGACATCTACGCCGACGTCGAGCGACCCAAGGACGTCGTCGTGCGCGCGATGGACCTCGATGGCAACACGTACGAGGTGCAGGCGACCGAGCTGCTCGCGCGCTGCCTGCAGCACGAGATCGACCATCTCGACGGCAAGCTGTTCCTCGACTACCTGAGCGTCCTGAAGCGCACCGCCGCGCTCACGAAGTGGAAGCTGCAGCAGGACAAATATCCCGGCTTCATCCGTCACACGGCGCTCGAGACGCCCGAGGAGCGCGAGCGCCACAAGCATCCGGAGGAGGAGCTCTAGCGTGCGCGTGCTCTTCTGGGGCACGCCCGAGTTCGCGACGGCGCCGCTGCGGGCGCTGCTCGGCGAAGGGTTCGAGGTCATCGCGGTCGTCACGCAGCCCGACAAGCCAGTGGGCCGCTCGCGCTCCGAGCGGCGCGCGTCGGCGGTCAAGCAGGTCGCGGTCGCGGAAGGCATCACCGTGCTGCAGCCGGAAAAGCCGAAGGGAGACGAATTCCTCGCGCAGCTTCGCGAGCTCGCACCGGACGTGAGCGTCGTCGTGGCGTACGGTCATATTCTCCCCAAGGCGGTGATCGACCTGCCGCGACTGGGGACCTTGAACATCCACGCCTCGCTGCTGCCCGCGCTGCGCGGGGCCGCACCCATTCAGGCGGCGATCCGGGAGGGACTCGGCGAGACGGGTGTGACGATCATGCAGATGGTCCCGGCGCTGGACGCGGGTCCGATCGTACATCGGGTGCGGACGCCCATCGTCGAGGACGAGACGGCGGGGGAGCTCGCCCTGCGCTTGAGCGAACTGGGCGCCGCCGCGCTGATCGAGTCCCTTGCCCTGATCGAGCTCGGACTCGCGAAGCCCGAGGCGCAGAACGACGCGGAGGCCACGTACGCGACCAAGCTCTCACGCGAGTCCGCACAGGTGGACTGGACGGCCAGCGCGCACGAGGTGGGCCGCCACATCCGCGCCTACGATCCCAAGCCCGGCGCCTGGGCGCGCCTGCGCGGCACCGAGGTGAAGCTGTTCGGGGCGCGGATCGCACCGCGCGGAAGCTCCCACGGTGCTGGCGAGGTCCTGGCCATCGACGAGGTCGGAATGCTCGTGGCGTGCGGCGGCGGCGCCGTCCGCGTCGCCATCGTCCAGCCGGCGGGAAAGCGGCGACTCAGCCCAGCGGAGTGGGCGAATGGGCGCGGCGTGGCCGTCGGCGACCGATTCGACACCGCAGCGCCCGCTTCTCCGTAGGGGGAGCGTGCTCGAGCCTACCGTGAACACCCCGCCGGCGCCCGCCCGGACGCCGACCCTGCCGATCATCCATGCGGTGACGAGCGACGAGATCGTCTCGCGAGACGATTTCATCGACGTGGCCTGCGCGGTGATGGCCGCGCTCGGCGCCCGCGGTGCGCTGCATCTCCGCGCCGGCCGCATCAGCGCGGCCCGATTGCAGACGCTGGCCGGCGGACTGGAGGCGGCGCAGGCGATCACCGGTGCGTGGCTCATCGTCAACGACCGGATCGACCTCGCGCTCGGCGCGCGTGCTCGTGGTGCGCAGCTCACGAGTCGCTCGCTGCGTGTCGCCGACGCGCGCCGCGCCGCGCCGGGGCTCGCGCTCGGCGCGAGCGTGCATTCGATCGAGGAGGCACGCGTCGCCGTGAACGAGGGCGCCACCTGGCTCGTCGCCGGCCACGTCTTCGCCACCGAGTCCCATCCTGGCACGGAAGGGCGTGGACTCTCGTTCGTGCGCGCGTTGACGTCGGCGATGACGGTCCCCGTCGTCGCCATCGGAGGCGTGCGTCCGGAGCACTGCCGGGTACTTCGCGCGGCGGGCGCGTACGGGCTCGCCGTGATCCGTGGGATCTGGGACGCGCCGAATGCCGAACGCGCCGCGAGCGACTATCTTTCGGCGTATGACGACGCCGCTGGTGCATGAGCCGTCCGCCCTCGCGTTGACGGTCAACGGAGACCCGCGCTCGGTCGCAGCGGGTAGCTCGCTCTCGGATCTCCTCGCCTCGCTGAAGCTCGATCCCCGCCTCGTCGTGGTCGAGCACAACCGCACGATCCTGCGGGATCGCGACGCGTATCCATCGATCGCGCTCGCCGACGGCGACGTGCTGGAGATCGTGCATTTCGTCGGAGGCGGGTGAGGTGACCGCGTCTCCCGTCGCGCTCGAGGCGCTCGACACGCCCTTCGTGATCGGCGGGCGCGAGTTCCGTTCCCGCCTCATGGTGGGTACGGGGAAGTACGCGTCGAACCAGCAGATGATCGCGGCGATCGAGGCGTCGGGCGCCGAGGTGGTCACCGTCGCCGTGCGGCGTGTGGACCTCGATCGCACCAAGGACGAGGGGATCCTGTATCACCTCGACCCACAGCGGTTCATGCTGCTCGCCAATACGGCGGGCTGCTTCACCGCCGACGACACGATCCGCTATGCGCGGCTCGCGCGCGCCGCGGGCTTCAACGAGTGGGTGAAGCTCGAGGTGATCGGCGACCAGCAGACGCTGCTCCCCGACGCCGCGGCGACGATCGAGGCGACCCGTGTGCTGGCGGCCGAAGGGTTCAAGGTCATGGCGTACACGAACGACGATCTGATCAGCGCCCTGCGCCTCGAGGACGCCGGCGCGGTCTGCGTGATGCCGCTCGCGTCGCCGATCGGATCGGGGCTCGGGATGCTCAACGAGTTCGCGATCCGTACGATCAAGCATCGGCTGAGCGTGCCCGTGATCGTCGACGCGGGAGTCGGTACGGCGTCCGACGCGGCGATCGTGATGGAGCAGGGCGTGGACGGCGTGTTGATGAACACCGGCATCGCTGCGGCCCAGGATCCCATCCGCATGGCCACCGCGATGCGGCTCGCTGTCGATGCCGGCAGATTGGCGTACCTCGCTGGCAGGATGCCGCGGCGCGAGGTCGCGGTGCCGTCGTCACCCACCACGGGGATGCTCGACCGGTGAGCGAGGCCGGGCGCCCCGCGATGGCGGTGCGTGGCGCCGTGACGGAGGCTCGCGGCGCTGCCGCCGACGTGCTCACCGACCTGCGCGGCGGCGCGCTGCTCGACAGCGCGTTCGATCGCCGCACGACGCCGCTCGATCCACGCGATCGCCGGTGGACGCGTGAGCTCGTGTTCGGGATGCTGCGCCGGCGGAGCTGGCTCGACGCGCTGCTCGACGACCGTGTGCGTGGCGGCCTGGCGAAGCTCGACCCCGACCTGATCGACCTGCTGCGGCTCGGCGCGTATCAGCTGCTGTCGATGGGCAGCGTGCCGGCGTACGCGGCGATCGGCCAGACGGTGGAGCTGACGAAGCGCCGGCACGGCATCGGCGCGAGCAAGCTCGCCAACGCCGTGCTGCGCCGGCTGGACCGCGAGCGCGATCGGCTCGTTGTGGCCACCCCCGAGGATCCCGTCGAAGCGCTGGCGCTCCAGCATTCGCATCCGCGCTGGCTCGTGGCGCGGTGGATCGCGCGCTGGGGTGCCGACGAGACGCGACTCCTGCTCGAGGCGAACAACCGGGAAGCGCCACTCGTCGCCCGGCCCTATCACGTCGTGCGCGAGCAGCTCGAGGCGATGCTGGAGGCGGCGGGGGTGACCGTGGCCGATGCGCCCCTCGTTCCGGACAGTCTCGTGCTGACGGGCGGCGTGGGGGCGATGACCGAGCTCGGCGCGTTCAAGCAGGGACTCTTTCATCTGCAGGACCCCGCGTCCACGCTCGTCACGCGCTATGCGGCGATTCCGTCCGGGGCGCAGGTCGCTGACCTGTGTGCGGCTCCGGGTGGGAAGACGCTCGAGCTGGCGCGCACGGCGGGCACCGTGTTCGCCGGCGACGCCTCGTTCGCCCGACTCGTGCGCGTGCGCGAAAACGTCCGCCGCCTCGACGCGGGCAATGTCGTCCCCTTCGTCGGCGATGCGCGCTTTCCCGCCGTCGGCGGGATGGACGCCGTGCTGATCGACGTACCCTGCACGGGGACCGGCACCTTCCGGCGGCACCCCGACGCGCGCTGGCGGCTCAAGGTGAGCGACCTCGCCGTGCTGCCCGCGGTGCAGCGCTCGATCCTGCGCGGTGCGGCCGTCAGCGTGCGGCCCGGTGGGCTGTTGATCTACAGCACCTGCTCGCTCGAGACGGAGGAGAACGACGCGCAGATCGAGAGCTTCCTGTCCGACAATCCGGGGTGGCGGCTCGAGCCGCCGCCCGAGGGGTCGGTGCCGGCGGCGGTGCTCGACGCGGGACGGCTCCGCGTGCTCCCACAGCGTCACGGGACCGACGGGGCGTTCGCGGCGAGACTGCGCCGGTCCGATTCCGCGTCGGCATGACCTGGCGCGCACGATTCCGCCGATCGCTCGTCTACCTCGTCGCCATCGTGGCGGGGTTCTCGCTCGCCTATCTTCTCGTCGCGTTCGTCATCTTCCCCGCGGGAGTGATCCCGCGCGACATGAAGGTGCCCAACGTCACCGGTCTTGGCTTCGACGAGGCGACGCAGCGGTTGGCGCAGGCGGGATTCAAGACCGAACAGAGCGAGCAGCGCTACAGCAACTCCGCACCCAAGATGACCGTCCTCGAGCAGTCGCCACCTCCCGGCGCGCGTGAAGGCGCAGGCGCCACGATCAAGCTCATCGTGAGCGGCGGCCAGCGCATGATCACGGTGCCCACGGTGACGGGGATGACGCGCATCGAGGCGCAGGTGCTGCTGGAGAAGGAGGGCTTCGACGTCGGCGACGTCCAGCAGGCGCAGAGCAACTCGCCGCCTGGATCGGTGATCGGCACGAGGCCCGCCGCCGGCTCGGCGGTGAGCGTACCGTCGACGGTGTCGCTCGTCGTGAGCAGCGGCGCCCCGGCGCCGACGATGCCCGATCTCATGGGGCGCGACGTCGGCGCCGCACGACAGGTGCTGACGCAGCTTGGCTTGAGGAGCGTGTCCATCGTGCGCGAGCCGGGCGGGCCCGGGGCGCCGGGCACCGTCATCGGCCAGTCGCCGGTGAGCGGAGCGGCGATCGCGCCCGGCGCCACGATCACGCTTCGCGTCGTCGCCGAGCCCGCACCGCCGAGTGAGCCGCCACAGGAACCAGCGACGCAACCGGCGCCGCAGCCGGTGCCGCCACCGACACAGCAGCCATGAGCACCGTGCGCATCGCTCCTTCCGTGCTGAGCGCCGACTTCGCCCGCCTCGGCGACGAGGTCGCGATGCTCGAGCAGGCGGGCGCCGACTGGATCCACGTCGACGTGATGGATGGCCGCTTCGTGCCCAACCTCACCTTCGGCGCGAAGGTGATCGAGACCCTGCGCCGGCGCACGGCGCTGCCGCTCGACGTGCATCTCATGGTCGTCGAGCCGGAGCGCTACTTCGACGACTTCGCCGCCGCTGGCGCGACGGGCATGACGATCCACGTCGAGGTGGCGCCGCATCTCAACCGACAGCTCGCGCGCATCCGGGAGCTCGGATGCTCGGCCGGCGTGGCGCTCAATCCGTCCACGTCGCTCTCCGCGGTCGAGGAGGTGCTGCGCGATCTCGACCTCCTGCTCGTGATGTCGGTGAATCCCGGCTTCGGCGGACAGTCGTTCATCGAGGGATCGCTCGACAAGATCGCGCGCGCGCGCCAGCGGCTCGATGCGGCGCGCTCCGGCGCGACGCTGCAGGTCGACGGCGGCATCAACCGCGACACGATCGGGTCCGTGTGGCGTGCGGGTGCCGATACCTTCGTCGCAGGCCACGCGGTGTTCTCGGCGAGCGACCCGAGCGCCGAGATCGCCATGCTGCGCTCGCGCTGCGCGCACGAGGCCTGAGCGGTCGCCGACGATGACACATCGCCAGCAGTGGGGAATCGTCGCCGGCATCGTGCTTCTTCTCGCCGGCGTGCTCGCCGCCGGCGTGCACTTCCTCGGCGACGAGCTGTTTCCCGTGTCCGTCGGCTCCAAGGCGCCGCCCATCGAAGGCGTCACGCTGGACGGCAGCAACACGCACAAGACACTGGCCGACTACTCGGGCCGCGTCGTGCTGCTCAACGTGTGGGCCACGTGGTGCGAGCCGTGCCGCGTCGAGATGCCGAGCATCGAGAAGTTGCACAAGGAGTTCGCGCCGCAGGGGTTCTCCGTGGTGGCGATCAGCGTGGACGATCCGGGAGCGGAGCAGCGCATCCTCGACTTCGCGAAGCAGTACGGACTCTCGTTCGAGGTGCTGCACGACCCCCGGCAGGTGACGACGCGCAACTACCAGATCACGGGCTACCCCGAGACGTTCCTCATCGCGAAGGACGGCACGATCCGGCTGAAGCGAATCGGCGCAGCCGATTGGAGCTCCGAGGGCAACCGCGCCCTCGTGCGCGAGCTGCTCGGCATCCCCGGCGTCGTCGCGACACCGCACCCGACCGGGTTGGAGAACGACCGGCCCGATTCGGTGACGCTGAGCGGCGCCCCGAAGCCGGCGCGTTGATCGACTGACGATGCCGGCTTCTCCCGTTTCCGGCGCCACGTGGCAACGCCGTCTTCACGAGATCGCCGGCGAGCGGCTTGGCCTCAAGGCGATCGCGCTGCTCATCGCGGTGCTGCTCTGGCTCGTCGTCTCGGCGCGGCAGCCGACGGAGGGCTTCGTGCGGGTGCGCGTGTCGCCGACGCTCGACAGCACACTCGTGCTCCTCGCCGGAACCACCGAGGTGCGCGTGCTGGTGGCGGCTCGAGCGGCCGATCTCGTCAAGCTGGCCGCCGACCCGCCGGTCGTACGCCGCAGCGTCGGCGGCGATGCCCCGGATACGCTCGTGCTCGACCTGACACCCGCGGACGTGCACGTGCCGCCGGAGCTCGCCGACCACGTGCGCGTGCTCGACGTCCAGCCGAGGAGCATCGTCCTCCGGTTCGAGACGCGCGCGTCGCGCCGCGTGCCCATCGTCAACGACGGACGCGTCGTCGTGCGCGCGGACAGCGGCGTGCGCACGAGTGCGGACGTCGCGTTCGAGCCGCAGGCCGTGCGTGTCACGGGGCCGCGGCGCGTCGTGCGCCGGCTGCAGGCGATCCATCCGTACGCGCTCACGATCGCGATGAACGACACGATGCCCCACGTGGCGGAGCTCGATACGGCAGGGACAGGGGTGCAGGTGCAGCCGGCGCAGGTGAAGGTGCAGTGGCATGGCGCGACGGCGGCGGCATCAGCCGACACACCGGTCGCGCCGAAGCCGTGAGACGCGGCGCGTGACGCGCATCCTCGGCATCGAGACGTCGTGCGACGAGACGTCGGCGGCGGTGATCGACGGCGCGGGAGACGAGGTGACGATGCAGTCGCTCGTCATCCTCTCGCAGGACGTGCATCGCATCTTTGGCGGTGTCGTTCCCGAGATCGCATCGCGACAGCACCTCACGGCGATCGTCCCCGTGGTGACGCGCGCGCTGACCGAGTCCGGCGCGACCCTCGACACGATCGACGCGGTCGCGGTCACGCACGCGCCGGGGCTCGTCGGCGCGCTGCTGGTCGGCGTGAGCTTCGCCAAGGCGATCGCGTTCGGGCGCGGCGTGCCGTGTCTCGGCGTGCATCACATGGAGGGGCATCTGTTCGGCACCGCGCTCGAGCATCGCGATGCCGTGCCGCCGTTCACGGCGCTGCTCGTCTCCGGCGGCCACACGATGCTCGTCGACGTGCCCGAGTGGGGACGCTACGCGCTGCTCGGGCGTACGCGCGACGATGCGGCGGGAGAGGCGTTCGACAAGGTCGCGAAGCTGCTGGGCCTCCCCTACCCCGGTGGGCCGCACGTGGAGCGGCTCGCGGCGACGGGCGATCCGTCGCGTCTGCGCTTCGCGCGGCCGATGCTGCGCCGCGACCAGCGGCCCGGTGACGCCGACTACTATGATTTCTCGTTCAGCGGCCTCAAGACGGCGGTGTTGAACGCGGTGCACGCCGCCGCGCCGGACGATCATCCCCACATCGCACGCGCCTTCCACGAGGCGATAGTCGAGACACTCGTCGAGAAGACGGCCCGCGCCGTCGAGCAGCACGGACGCAGGCGCGTCGTGCTCGGCGGCGGCGTGGCGGGAAACCGCACGCTCGTCGGAGCCATGCGTCAGCGCATGCAGCGCCTGGGTGCGGAGGTGTTCGCGCCGAGCGCGCGCATCGCGACGGACAACGCGGCGATGATCGCGCGAGCGGGGCTGTTCCACTTCGAGCGGGGCGCACGCTCGCCGCTCGATCTGAACGCGTTCGCCACTCTGCCGCTCCCGGGTCTCGTGGACGCATGACGCTGCCGCATCCGATCGTCCACCATCCCTTCGTCATCGCGCTCGGGCCGCTGCAGCTCACCGGGTTCGGCATCGCCATCCTGATGTGCTTCGTCACCGGACAGGCGGTGGCGCAATACGAGCTGCGCCGCCGCGGATACGACGCCGAGCCCGTGAACGATATGGTCTTCGCCGGAGTGATCGCGGGGCTCCTCGGCGCGAAGCTGTACTACGTCGTCGTGCTGCGGAACTGGAACGCGATCTTCGACCGCGGCGGTTTCGTGTTCTGGGGCGGATACATCCTCGGCTCCATCGCCGTGCTCGCGGTGGTGTTGAAGAAGCGATTCGGGATCCGTCGCATGATGGACGTCGGCGGCGCCGCGAGCGCCGCGGCGTACGCCGTCGGCCGGACTGGTTGCTGGGCTGTCGGCGACGACTACGGGCGTCCGTGGCGCGGCTTCCTGGCAGTCGCATTCCCCCACGGTGCGCCGCCGTCGACGGCGGGTGTGATGGCGCGCGAGTTCGGCATCCCGCTACCGCCTGGCGCCGGCCCCACGACCGTGCTGTCGGTCTACCCGACGCAGCTCTACGAGGTGGCGATGGGACTGGTGATGTTCGGCATCGTCTGGCGCCTGCGCGACCACAAGCACGCCGAGGGGTGGCTGTTCGGCGTGTACGCGGTGCTGGCCGGCATCGAGCGGTTCATCGTGGAGTTCTACCGTGCCAAGGACGATCGGCTGGTGTACGGGTTGACGTACGCGCAGTTGATCTCGATCGGATTCGTGGTGTTCGGCGTGGTGTGGATGTCCGTGTTCTGGCGCGTGCGCGAGCGGTGGCCAGGCATCTACGGCTCGCGCGCGTCAGTCCCTGCGCCTGAAGCGTCGACCGCCTGAGTTGCACGCGCCGGTCGGGCGAGAGCATTCCACTCCTCGTCGCCCGTGGTCCCGCGGCCGCGGATACCCTCGCGCGACCGACCCCGCGCGACCACATCAGAAAGGCCGCGCCGCGAGAAGCGCGGCGAGTTGCTATCCGCGCGCGGTCTCGCGCGCCAGCGCTTCCTCGAGCGCCACCAGGCGACGCCGGAGTTCCTCGTTCTCGGCGCGGATCTGGGCGATCGCGTCCGGCGACGGCACCGCCGCCGCGGGCATGACCGTCGGGAGCGTCACCGACCGCTTCGGCCAGAACGTCTTCAGCAGCGCGAAGGCGAAGAGCAGCAGCAGCGCCAGCTGCGACAGCACCCCCTGCCAGCTCGGGTAGAGCCCGAGGAACTCCGAGTGTGGGAAGCCGGGGATCGCCGTCAGCGGCAACGCGTTCCCTTCCTGCAGCTCGCGCACGCCCTTGCCGATGAAGACGAACGCCATGAAGTACAGCAGCACGCTCGTCACCGAGAAGAACGGTCGCAGCGGGATCCGCACGCCGAAGCGGTAGAACAGCGTGAAGATCACGGCGAGCGCGGCGAACCCGGCGAGGATCCCCATCGTGAGCGGGAATGCCACGTTCGGTCCCTCGTTGAACAGCGCCTGGTAGAACAGCGCCGTCTCCGCCCCCTCGCGGTACACGGCCAGGAAGGCGACGAACGTCAGCGCGCGGCCTCCGCCGTGCTCCAGCGCGTTGTTCACCTTGTCGCGAATGAACTGCTGCCACTTCGCCGCCTCGACCTTCGAGATGAGCCAGTAGCTCACCGAGAACAGCACGGCGACGGCGACGATCAGCGTCAGCCCCTCGATGATCTCGCGGCTCGCCGGCATCGCCGCGAGGATGGTCTTGAGCACGACGGCGGTGGCCGCGCTCGCGACCAGCGCGTACGCCACCCCTCGCCAGATGTTGCGCAGCCGCTCGCGATGCCCCGTCTTGATGAGGAACGCCACCACGGCACCGACGACGAGAATCGCCTCGAACCCCTCGCGCAGGATGATCAGGAACGATTGCCAGAACGCCTCCCACCCGCTCCCCGCCGGCGCGGTCAATGCGACGACCTCCGGCAACCCCGACTCGATCGCATCGCGCAGCCGCTCGGCGGCGCGCACGTCGTTCGCGCGAACCGCACCCTTGAAGTCCGTGAAGATGCGCTCCATCGAGGCGACGAGCCCCGGGTTCTTCGCGCGCGCCGGAGACTCGATCGGCTCGAACGCCATGTAGGCGTCCGCCGCGCGGTCGGTCGCGTCGTCCGGACGGCCGCTCTTCGCCGCGCTCAGTGATTGTTCGAGCAGCCCGAGGATGGTGCGCGTCACGTCCTGCGTGCTGCCGCTGTCCGACGCCAGTGCGGCATTACCGCGCGACGGCAGCGTGCGCAGGTACGCCACCATGCTCTGTACCTGCGCGGGCGAGAGCTCCGGGCTCGGAGGCATCGCAGTGCCGGGAACCCCGGCTTTCACCGCCTCGCTGAGCTGGTCGTCGCTCCGCTCGATCTGCCACGCGACCGTGCCGATGTCGGGGGGTAGCCGCGTGAGCGACTTGGCGAGCGCGCCGTCGCCGGAACCGCTCACCCCGTGGCAGGAGGCGCAACGCTGCGTGAACAACCCCTCCCCTTCGAGCTGCTGGGCGTGCGTCGCGCGCAACGAATTGACGTAGGCCACCACGTTCCAGCGTTGATCCGGCGTCAGCAATCCGGCGAAGCCGACCATCGGCGTTCCCGCGATGCCGACCGACAGCACCCGATACGTGAGCGCCGGCGTGACCCCGCGCATGTGCTCCGCCGTCCCGATGGCCGGCGGCTTGGGATTCATCGTTTGCCCCGCGACGCCGTCGCCCAGCCCCCTCGCGCCGTGGCAGCTCGCGCAGCTTCGCTCGTAGATCGCCTTCCCTTCGGCGAGGTCCAGCGCGCGCTTGGGGAGCTCGAGCTTGGCCTCGTTCCCGAGTGCCGCAGCGAACCGCTTCTCGAGCGAGCCGACCATGGCGGGGGGCCGCTTGGCGGACACGGCGACGGAGATGGAATCGAGCAGCGCGAGCGCCGTCGGGGCATTCGACCCCGAGAGCCGATCCGCCGCCCGGCGGGCATCGAGCAGGAAGTCGTTGGTCTCCTGGAACTCCTGCGCGCTGATCAGGCGGCCCTGTTCGTCCACCGCCTTCCCGTACTCTTCGACGGCGACGCTGACGATGTTGGCGACGCGGCGAGCGGGGTGCTCCTGCGCCGATGCGGGCGCGGCCGCGAGGCAGGCTGAAAGGAGAAGAAGTCGGTCGAAGGCGATCGAAATTCTCATTGCCGAGGAAAGGTATCGGGATTCATCGCGCCTCGCTATGGAACCTGGGGCGCACGAATGTCACCGAGGACGACGGAACCAGCGTCCGTTTCTTTCCTCGCGCGGTGGGTCGGCGAGCACGCGGGCGAGGTGGCCGCACGCCTCGTCCGCCGCCGCGAATGCCCGCCTGAGCGCAGTGATCCAGGCCGTCCATTCGGGCGAGCCCGAGCCCGACGTCGAGGCCGCGGCAGCGTGGACATCGAGCGAGCGGAGCGCCGAGCGAAGCGGCTCGATCGCGTCGCGCGCCGCGGCCGATCGGGCGCGCGCCACGGCGGGATCCTCCGTGCCGATCGCCGCGGCGCCGTTCACCGCGCGCTCGATCGCCTCGAGCAAACTTGCGCCGTGGAACGAATGGACGACGTCGATCCCATCGGCGCGCGCGGCACGGACCCGCGCGGCGATGAGCGGGGCGAAGATCGCGTCGTGCGCCGCCTCGGTGGCCGCGTCGCGTGCGGCCCCGAGTGCGCGCAGCGAACGCGCGAGCTCGGGAAGCGATGGATCAGGCATTGGAGACGTCGTACGACCCGTCTCCCGCGAGGTCCGCGTCCGAGATGGCGGCGCGCCCGCCGGTGCGCTCCTCGTACCGTCGCACGAAGTCGGGCAGCCGATCGGTCGTGAATCCGCCGCGCACCAGGCCGAGCACCGCGATCGCCCGCTCGATCTGCTCCGGCGTCCCCTCGACCTCGACGAGATCGTCCATGCGTGGATAGTGCTCGAACCGGACCATCGCGCCGCCGAGATCGTACTGCACGACCACGCGGTCGATCGCGATGCTGACCTCGTAGCCGAGTTGTGTCAGGATCTCGGCCAGGGCGTCGGGGTCGCTCACCGACGTCCCCAGCTCCTCGCGGAGCTTGTAGTTGGTGTCTCGCCGCGTGGGCCCCTTCCACTCGAGCTCCGAGCGCGCGTGTCCGCCGCCGCGGTACACGCGTACACGGAGCACGTGGTCCCTCGCCAGCATCGCGCGATCGGGCGTGTCCCAGCGCCGGTCTTCGAGTCGGCCCGCGAAAACGAGCGTCGCGCCGGCCTGCTCGACCGCCGCGCGGCACCGCTCCACGTCGTCCACGACGCTCTTGAGCTCGACCTCGAGCATGTCGATCAGTCCGCGAGGATCGCGCGCACGACGGCAGCCGTGTCGGTGAGATCGGCGAAGACTGCGGCCGCACCGCACGCACGCAGCTCGTCCACCGAATAGCGGCCGGTCGCGACGCCGATGGCCCGCGCGCCGATGCTCACGCCGCATTCGACGTCGGCCGGCGTGTCGCCGATGACGACGAGCTCATGGCCCGCCACGGGATGTCCGAGCGCGCGCTCGGCACGGCGGCGTGCGATCTCTGGCAGCTCCGGCCGCTCGTGATGATCCGACCCGAACGCGCCGACGACGAAGCGCTCGGGATCGATCCCCACGGCGGCGAGCTTGGCGCGCGCGCCGGAGTGGATGTTGCCGGTGAGCAGGCCGAGCACGACGTCGCCGCGCGATTCGAGTGCATCGAGCAGCTCGCGTACGCCCGGAAAGACGTGCTGTGCATGGTCGGTCGACGCGAGCTCGTCGCGCAGCAGCGCGAGGTATCGATCGAGCACCTCGTCGAGCCGCGCATCGATGTCCGCGTCGGAGACGCCGGCGTGGCGCATCAGCTCGCGCACGATCTGCGGATCGGTCTTCCCGTCGAAGCGATGCTCGCCCGGGCCGCTCTTGCCGAAGTGCTCCTCCAGCGCCTGGAAGACGGCGCGTCGTCCCGCGCCGTCGGTCCAGAGGATGGTGCCGTCGATGTCGAACAGCACGAGGCGACGGGCGCGCGCGGGGTCCGACGCGATCATTCGAACCGGTGATGCCATGCCGAAAGCTAGACGGGCGCTCGAGCGTCGCAAACCAGGTGGCTGGGCGCTACCTTCGCTCCATGCACGTCGCCTTCGCACTCTTCGCCGACGCGGCGAATCTCTCGCAGGAAGGGAAGCTCAACATCCTCGGCGTGTTCGACGCGCTCCAGGTCGGCACTCTTCCGGCGCTGCACCCGCGCGCGACCCTCGTGGTGCACCTCAAGGGCAGCGCGCTCGACGTCGGCTCGCACCGCGTGACGCTGCAGTGGATGAGCCCGAGCGGCAATGAGCTGTGGAAGAGCGAGGGCGAGCTGGGCGTCGCCACACCCCCGCAGGGCGTGCTCGAGATGGACTTCCCACTCATCGCGCAGCTCGACCTCCCCCTCGACCAGAGCGGAGGCTACGTGATGCGCGTCGGCCTCGACGGCGATACGCGCGCCGAAGTAGCACTGGAGGTGCGGACGCCCGGAACACCGACAGCGGCGGCGGCCCCGAAGTGGATGTCGTAATCCTCATCAGGCACTGCTGTACTCTGTACCGAGTACCCACTGACGTACCTGGACCCGCGCGACGAATGCCGTAACCAGTACAGAGTACGGCAGTGCCCAGCCGGACGGAGTAGGGCAGTGCCTTCCTAGAGAACCCTTCTCGCACACGCGAACCGCTCCACCAGCCTCCTCACGTACGAATCCGAGCGGTCATCCAGCTGCTCGATCCCGAACCCTCCTCGTCCGAGCGCGAGGTGGACGATCGCGCAGTGGCCGAGTGAGACGGCGACGTGCGTGATGTGACGGTCGGCGCGGTCGGAGAAGAAGAGGAGATCGCCCTCGCGCGCGGCCAGCGGATCGTCGTCGCCGGGAACGCCGGCGGAGGCCTGCTGCCACGCGTCGCGCGGGAGCTGCACGCCGTGGAGCGCGAACGTCGTCTGCGCGAGTCCCGAGCAATCCGCGCCCCAGGGTGTCACACCCCCCCACTGGTAGCTCGTGCCCTCGAAGTACCGCCGCGCGGTCCGTGTGATCGCCGCGGCGTCGAGTGGAAAGTGGTGCGCCTGATCGGCCACGTCGATCGTCTCGCCGGCGACGACGTGATCGTCGTGCGCGAGGTACGCGCCGAGCGGCAGGGCGCGGCGCCCGCCGTCTCGCGTCACCGCGCACCCGAGCGACAGACGCGTGTGGGCGCTCGCGTCGCGGTTCGCCTCGAGATACCCACGATGCATCCACCCTTCGTATCGGTCGGCTCCCTGCACGCAGCACCAGCCGTCGCGCTCCTCGAGCAGCTCGACGGGGTGCCCAGCGAGGAGCTGGGAAATCTGGACGCTGGAGATGCGCGGCTCGTCGAACAGCGGCGCGACGGGGCTTCGCACGACGGCGCGCGGAGTCTCGATGTTCATCACTCCAAGATGTCGCCCGGCGCGGCGGCGCGCACGCTCCGTTCGATCGCCGTCTCCAGCGCGCGGACGGCGAGCGCCTCGACCTGGGCGGGCCTCGCCTCCACGCCACCCGAGATGGGCGCCGTCGCGAATATCACGTCGCCGTCGAATGGCGTCGCAACGGGCGTGATGCGCCGAAACAGGGCGGCGCTCGCCGAGCGCGCGAGTGCGCGGAGCGCCGCGCGGTCGAGCGCGACGTTCGTGGCGACGACGCACAGCGTCGAGCTCCGGCCGGCGAGGTCTCTGAACCGTTCGTCCCCGGTGTCGCCCCGCGCGAGAAACGCGGCGCCGTCCAGCCAGGAGCCATCGGGGGCGCGGGCCCCGGCGACGATCCGTCCCTCGGCGTCTCGAACGTCGCCGACCGCATTCACCGCCGCGAGCGCACGCACCTCCACTGTCCCCGCGCTTGCCTCGCCGCATCCGACGCCGCCCTTCATGGCGCCCGACGCTCTCGCCACCTTGCCGACCGTCGCGCCGGTCCCCGCGCCGACCGCACCTTCCACGACATCGGCTGTCGCCCGCTCGCACGCGTCGTACGCCATCTCCGGCGTCGGTCGCGCGTCGAACCGGCCAAGCGGCACGAGATCGAACAGCACGGCCGCCGGCACGATCGGCACGACGCCGGCGCCGACGTCGAATCCGCGTCCGCGCTCCTCCATCCAGCGCATCACACCTGCCGCCGCATCGAGCCCATAGGCCGAGCCGCCGGCGAGGAGGATCGCGTCCACGCGGTCGACGAGATGGCTGGGGTCGAGCAGCGCGAGCTCGCGCGTGCCCGTCGCACGGCCGACGACGGCGACGCCGCAGGAGAACGGCCCGCGCGCCCCTCGAATCACCGTGCAGCCGGTCGCGCCGGCGACGTCGGTCGCGTGGCCCACGACGAGCCCACAGGCGGCGAAGCTCGTCATCCTGGCGATCGGACGATCAATCCTCGAGCCACTTGGGCGTGGGCGGCGACTTCTCGGCGCACGCGCGACACTCCACCACGCCGCGCATGTTGCACACGACGCAGACGAAGGTTCCGCACTTGACGCACGGATAGCCCTCCGACGCACGCTCCTCGTTGCCGCAGGAGCGGCAGACCATTGCGTCGCGTTCTCTCAGATTGCTCATGCTCCTTCCGTGTTTCCGCGTCGGTTGGCGGCGCTCGGCCGCTCGCCCAGCTCGTACTCCCGGATCTTCTTGATCAAGGTCGCACGGGAGATCCCGAGCTCGCGAGCGGCGCGCGTGCGATTGGCTCCGTGCGCGCGCAGCGTCCGTTCGATGTGTGCCCGCTCCAGCGGCATCCGAAGATCGTCACCGGCCCCGCGCACTTCGACCGGCAGATGCTGCGGCAGCACCGCGGGTACACCGCGCGCCAGCAGCAGTGCGCGTTCGAGCACGTTGCGAAGCTCGCGCACGTTGCCGGGCCACGGGTACGAGCCGATCAGCTCCAGCGCGTCGGCGCTGATCTCGCGCGGCGCGTCGGGCACACCGCGGCGCAACTCGATGACGAGGGCACCGATCGTCTCGTGCAGGTCCTCGCGCGAGCGCGCGCGCAGCGGCGGCAGATAGAGGGGCATCACGCCGAGCCGGTAGTACAGATCCTCGCGAAACCGCCCTTCCGTCACCTCGGTCGCGAGGTCGCGCGCCGTGGCAACGATGAGACGCACGTCGACGACGACCTCGCGGGTGCCATCCGTGCGTCGCACCCGGCGCGACTCGAGCGCGCGCAGCAGCGTCGCCTGGAGGGACTCCGGCAGATCGGCGATCTCGTCGAGAAAGAGGGTGCCGCCGTCCGCCGCCTCGAACAGACCCGGCATCGGACCGCCGGCGCTGCGCTCGGCGCCGAACAGCTCCAGCTCGAGCTCCTCCACCGTTCGCGTCGAGCAGTCGATCTCGTGAAACGCGCGGCTGCTCCGCGCGCTCATCCCGTGGATCGCCCTCGCGACGCGGCCCTTCCCTACGCCGATCTCGCCGACGAGCAGCGCCACCGTGCGCTCGCTCCGTGCCAGGTGCTCGATCTGCTGGGCGAGCTCGCGCATCGGCGGCGAGGAGCCGAGCAGCATCTCGGTGGACGCTCGTCCCGACCGGGCGCCCGCGGCGCGGCTGAGATCCCGCAGCTGCGCCTTCTCCAGCGCACGGTCCACCACGGCACCGAGGTGCGGCAACTCGATCGGCTTCGTGAGAAATCCCTCGGCGCCCTCCTGCATCGCCTGCACCGCCAGCGCGATGTCGCCATTGCCGGTGATCACGACGACGACCGGCCGATGCTCGCGCGTCTGCGCCAGCACGTCGAACCCGGTCATGTCCGGCAGCTTGAGGTCGAGCAGCATCAGCGCCGGACGCTCGGCCTCGACCACCGCGACCGCCTCCCTTCCCGTATCCGCGCGCAGCACGTCGTGCCCCGACCGCTCGAAGTAGCGGGCGAAGGCGGAGGAAAGGTTCGGCTCGTCGTCGACGATGAGAATCTTGGCCATCAGCGAAGCCGAACGTCGATCACGGGTGCTGGGTCCAGCGGGAAGGACACGAGCGTGCGGTGCGGGGAGCGGCGCCGACGGCGCCGTGCTGGGGCGCGGGGCGAAAGGGGCCCCGCTCTCGACTGGATGTGCCCGCCACACGTCACGAGCTGGCGAACCCGAATCGCTCAACGGCGCGGGATGAGCAGCTGCACGGCCAGAGGCTCGACACCGACTTCTGCCGGCGTCGGACCGAGGAGCTCGCCGTCGGCCTGGACCGGGAGCACCGGATCGGTCTCGATTCGAAAGCGCGTCCCCTTTCTGTATAGTATCGACGCGTCTGGCCGAAAATCGCGTCGAGTTACCCGCCACATGATGCGCATCGCGTCGCGGAGGCTCGTCGGCGAGAAGATGCAGCAGTCCAGCACGCCATCGTCCACGGCGATCTCTGGTCCGAAGGCGATGCGGTCCTCGAGGATGGCGCCGAAGTTGGCGAACAGTACCGCCGCCGCGCGCCGCTCGATCACTTCCCCCCCCACCTCGATCCGGGCGAGGAAGAACTGTCGGCGTAGCACGGCACGGAGTGCCGCCCTCGTCGCGATGAGGGTGTAGGCCAGTACGCCCAGCCGGCGCTTGAGCCAGGCCGGCGTCTCCTCGACCATCGCCGCGTCGATCCCGACGCCGGCAGCCACGGCGAACCGATGGCCCTTCACCACCCCGAGATCGATCCGCCGGCGCGTGCCGCCGAGGAGTGCCGGCACCGCCTTCTCGACGCGCATCGGGACGCCGAGCGCCCGTGCGAGCAGGTTCCCTGTGCCGCCCGGCAGCACGCCGATCGGCGTGTCGCGCCATGCCAGCGCCCCGGCGACCTCCATCGCTGTCCCGTCGCCGCCGAGCGTGAGCACGACATCGAACTGCTCGGCGCGCGCCGCCGCGATCTCCGCCGCGTGGCCGGAGCGCTCCGTGCGCGCCACTTCGATCACGGCTCCGGTCTTGTTCACCGCCTCCACGACGCGACCGATGAGTCGCGCGCCTCGCCGCGACGCCGGATTGGCGATGAGCAGAACGCGTGTCGTCAGAACGACCAGGAGCGGAAGAGCGAGACGCCCCACTGCTGCGGGGTGGCCACGAACCCACGTACGCTGCCCGTCGTGCCGCACCGCAGCGCGCTCGCGGGCGGTTCGCGTCCCGCGCGCAGCGAGAGCTGGTCGGGCGCGATGAGGGGGAACCGGTACTCCAGCTTCCCCTCGATGGAGTTCACGAAGCCGGTGACCCCCTGCTGGTCCTTGTCGTTGGAGCCGAGCGGGCAGAGGCCCGTGCTGAAGCTGAGGAAGAGTCGATCGCTGATCTGCTTCTCGCCGCCCAGCCGCGTGCCGGAGAGCACGTTCCGGAAGTTCTCGGAGGCGGTCTGTCGCTGGCTGGAGTTCGTTTCCCGCGTGTCCGCGGCACCGGTCTGGATCTGGAACAGGTCGACCCATCCGCCCAGCTGGTCGCGCAGCGCACGGCTGAGCAGCGCGCTGCCGGTGGGCAGCAACACGTCCGCCGCCGCCTGCGTCGCCTGCGTGTTCGCCGCATTCAGCTCGGCGATCGGGCGTCCCGTCACGAGGTACGACACGAGGTCGGTCTGGGAGATGAACGCGTCGTCGCTCGACAGCTCGAGCGACGGCTGCGGATAGAACGGCCCGACGATGCGTGCCTTCACGTCGATGTCCGCGCGCCGGGACTGCTTCACGCGATACAGCGCGCTGACGTCGATGCTCGGATTGAAGTCGGGGGTGCCGAAGAAGGTGATGCGCCCCGACTGCACCTGGAACTCGCGCTGCACCACGCCGACGTCGAGCGTGTACGTGCCGCGGTCGGCGCTGAGCGCACCGCTCAGCGCCAGTCGATACACGGGGTCTTCGTTCGTCCGGCCGAGCGACGAGCGCCGCGTCTCGCGGTCGTCTCTCGCGCGCGTGACGTTGAGCGATCCACCGAGCTTGATGTTCGCTTCGGCCGAGCGCAGCCACACCTCGTCGCCCACGTTCACCGAGACGCCTTCCAGGCGGAGATTCTCGACGAGCCGCGCCGGCGGCTGCGGCATGAGCGAGCGGTTGCGTACGTCCGTCGTGTCGAACAGCTCGGCGAACTCCTCCTGGGTGAAATCCTCGATGCGCTTGTTGACCAGCTCGGGGATGTAGATCGTCCCGCGGTCCACGATCAGCGTGCCGCTGAGCCGCGCGTCGTCCTCGGTGCCGCTGATCGTCAGCCCCGACTCTCCGGTGGACACGTCGAGCCGTGCGAGACCGCTCTTGTCCACGGCGCGCAACCCGCGCGCGTCCAGGCGCAGGTCGATGCGCGGGTTCTTGAGCTCGCGGAACACCATCGACCCGCTCACCGACGCGCTCCCGCCGCTCGCCGGGCTCGTCCAGTGCATCTGCTCGATCGTCAGCGAGTCGCGCTGCGCGTCGACGTTGAGCCGCGTCTCGATGTCGGCGAAGCGGAGGCCGAAGCTCGGGACGTCGATCGTGCCGCCGCGGATTGTGGCGAGCCCGCCCACATGTGGATGCTTCGGATCGCCGGTCACGGCGAGATCGAGTGCGAGTCGGCCGGTGGCGTTCTTCAGCTTGGGCGACAGTGCCTCGACGAGCGCGAGGTCGACGCTGTCGGCGTGGATTCGTCCGCGCAGCGAGTCGCCGGCCGGCTTGGCCGTGAACAGCGTGATCGCGACCGGATAGTCCACGCTCGCGTCGAGGATCGACCGGCCGCCGCGCACGAGCGTCGCGTCCATCGCCGCGCGATCGAGCGCATAGCGCCCGGAGACGCGCATCGACTCCGCGGAGAGTCCACCCACCTTGAGCGAGTCGGCGGCGCCGGTCAGGCTCAACGTCGGCTGGGCACGCGTGCCCGCGATGTCGAGCTCGAAGCCGAGCCGGCCGGCGATCGGGGTCGTGAGTTGCGCCAGCACGCCGATGTCCGCCAGCGGCATTCGCTCGGCGCGCAGGTGACCGCGCACCGGTGCGTTCGACGGAATGTCCGCCGAGCCGGCAATGCGCGCGTTCCCAGCTCCGAGAAGCAGGGTGTCCACCGTGAGTCCGGCCGGCGTGTTTCGCACGCGCATCGGCAGCAGCAGCCCCCACCGGGACGCCCCGATGGCGATGTCCAGCGTGTCGAGGCGCACGTCGGTGCTGTCGGCGACGGCGGCGTACTCACCGCTCGCCCGCAACGACGTCCCGTTTCCCGCCTGGCCCGTGGCCGAGAACGACGCGCGGCCCTTGTCGAGCAGCCGTGCGGAGAGCGTCGCCGCCTCGACGCGGAGCCCACCCGCCGCGACCGTGTCCGCCTGAAGCATCACGGATCCGGTCGCACGCCCCTTGAGCTGCTGAATGGCGACCGTGCCGCGCACGCCGCGCGCGCGCTGCGCGCGCGCGAGAAGATCGCGCCCCTCGAGCGTCCCGCTCACGTCGAGCGAGTCGAGCCAGCCGCGCAGGACCAGCCGCGAGCGCAGCGTGCCGGTGAGCGAGTCAAGCGCCGCCGCGCTGTCGGTGCGCGCCGCGGCCGTGAGGCCGATGTAGCGCCGCAGCCCGCCGAGCGAATCGACCGTCATCGTCACGACGAGCGAATCGTTCGTCGTGGGCCGCGTGAGCCCGAGCGAGCCGCGCGCCACGAGAGTGCCGAGGTCGCCCTCGAGCCGCAGCGTGTCGACGCGCACGATCCCGGCGTCGAACTGCGCCCTCGCCACACCGCCGGCGTAGCGCACGCCATCCACCTCGGAGCGCGCGAGCTCGACGCCGAGCGAGCCCGTGAGGTTCGACAGCAGGTCGCCGGTGAGATCCACCTGGTACGTGCCGGCGAGCCGCGAAGGCGGTGTGGTCCGTCCGACGAGCGCCGCGGCGTCGAGATTCTCGAACGTGCCGCTGCCGTGCGCGCCGTAGCCGCCGATCGAGTCCGCGTCGGCGCCACCGACATACGTCACCCGCCCCGCCGCGCCGGTGAGGTCGGCCGTCACTTCGAGCGTGGGGGCGATGCCCTTCACGGTGATCGGACCCGTGAACGTGCCGCGCAGCGGCAGGAGTGGGTACGAGCGCCCGAGCGTGGTGAAGGAGAGCGGCTGCGCCTGGAGCGCGAGGTCGTACGCCATGAACTTCGTGCCGTACGTGATCCGGCCGCCTCCCGTCATCTTCGTCGGCTCGGCCGGGCCGTCCGTGTGCGTCAGCTTCGCGTTCGAGACCCGGACGTCGAGCCACGACGAGTCGAGCACGGCACTGCCGCTCACGACCCCCGTCACGCGTGGGAATGCGGGGTAGATCGCCACCAGCGTGCGCAGGTCGAGGCGCTCGGTCTCCGCCGCGAAGTGGTGGAACGCGGTGAACGCCGGGAACAGGATGTCGAGCTCGCCCCGCCCTTTCAGCTTCGACTCCGCTCCCGGCACGTGCTTGTCGCGGAAGGTGACGTCGGCCGCGTCGACGAAGAAATGCGTGAGCGGCCCGCCGCGCGCGTCTACCGTGCCGGTGATCGTCCCCTGCCAGTCGGCCGGGAACGGCTTGCCGTTCAGCGTCCGCAGCAGATCGAAGTCGACCGGATCGGCGCGCATCTTCACGTCGTGCACGGCGAGCACCGGTCCGCCCACCTCGAACGTCATGTCTCCGATCAGCCGCGACTTCGTGGTGCGTACGTCCATCTTGCTGATGGCGTAGTCGAGCTGCTTCAGGTTCCGCTCGTTCTTGATGTCGAGGATCATCGTGCCGCCGCCGGTGCGCGGCAGCGTCGGATACACCCACGCCACGTCGTCCAGCGAGACGGAGTCGCCCCAGATGCGGATCGCGTAGCGCACGGGAAGGTCGCTGCCCCATGTGATCTTCCCCGAGGCGTGCCCGGTCGACGCGGGCAGGTCCCAGTGCGGTGCGTCGATCCACACCGAATCGCCGAGCTGGCGCACGACGGCCGACACGTTCCGCCATTTGAACGTCGGGACGCTCTCCACGGTGTGGAGCGTGTCGATGCGGAACAGTCGTCCCACGCTGTCCGGATCGGCGACGCGCATGTGCGACACCGCGACGTACGCGTCCGTCCATCGGTAATTCTGAGAGAACCCATCTCCCGTACGACGAATCTCGTGGTCCTTGCGGGCCAGGTTCGTGCGGATCGCGCTGTCGCGCTTCGCGCCGTGCAGCGTGTCGTCGGGGTGCCAGGGCATCGTCAGGCGCATCTGCGCACGCGTCAGATGCACCGAGTCGATCACGACGAAATCGCCGAAGCCGCGCTCCGGGCCCTTCGGCTTCTCGGGGCCGGATCGCTGGAACATCCGCTTGAAGTTCCAGCTGAAGTCGCCGTTCTGGCGCAGCACGACGTTCGGATGCTCCACATCGACGCGCTCCAGGTGAATGCGCCGGTCGACGAGGTCGCGCGGATCGTAGGTCACGCGCACCCGCCCCGTGGCAGCGAACAGCGAGTCCTGCTCGTCGCGCAGCTCTACCGAGTCGATCGTGACACCGGTCAGAAAGCCACCGCTGATGCGCCCGAGGTGCACCTTGCCCTTCACGGCGCGCGCGAGCTGCGTCTCGACCGTGCTGCGCACCAACTCTCGCCCGTAATCGGTGTGGGTGATGAACAGCAGGGTCCCAATGGCCACCGTCCCGAGCGTGACGAGCACGCACAGGCTGACGATCGCGATGAAGCGACGTCGAGTCATCCGGGTGGCGCGCGGCTCAGAAATCGGGACCGATCGAGAAGGTGAAGGTCAACCGGCTGAAGAACGAGTTCTTCTGCGGAGGATTGTACGTCGCGGGGCAGCTCCCTCCCGAGATCTGCTCGTACCCGCCATTGGGAAGCAGGACGGCTGGAATCTGGTTTCCCGGGCTCACGCAGTAGAGTGGGGCAAACCCCTTCTCGTCCGGCGCCTGGTCGTAGAAGATCGCACCGGCGGGTCTGGGGTACGGGTTGTACCCCACGTTCATCTGAAAGGGACCGACCGGCGTGAAGACGCGCACCCCCACGCCTGGCGTCCAGCGCAGCCGCTTCAGCGAGAAGCTCGACAGCGCCGGCACCCCGTTGCTGAAGTTGCCGCCGCGTTGCCACACGCTTCCGCCATCCAGGAACGTGGTGAACTGGATCAGCTCGGGATAGATCGCGCTGCGGAAGCGCAGCTCGAGGTTGGCGACGATCAGCGAGTTGCCGCCGACGGGGACGACGCGCCGGAACTCGCCCGACGTATCCTCGAAGAACACCGTGTCCGCCGACGCGCCGGTCGTGAGACGTGGAGCGCCTTCGGCGATGTAGATCAGGTCGCCCAGCTCGTTCTGCTGGAAGCCGCGCACGCTCGCGGCGCCGCCGGCGTAGAGGCGCTCCTCCGGAGGGACGAACCCCACCGTGTCGCCGAACGAGAAGTTGCGACCGAGCACGCTCCCGAGGCGCAGTCGCGCCGCGAAGGTCACGCCGGGCGACAGCGGTCGATAGTACGAGCCGTCGGCGAGACCCTTGATGAACTGCTGATCCTCGTCCGAGCCGATCGCCTTCGCTGCGCCTCGCAGGTCGAGCCGCAGCGTCGTGCCCGAGCGTGGGTTCACGGGGTTGTCGGTCCGCAGCCGATCGAGGTGCGCGCTCGCCACGGCGAGTGGGCGGTTGCTTCCCGTGATCAGTGCGCGCGACTCGCTGTCGCAGCGGTTGAACACCGCGCACAGCAGCGCAGGCTGGGCATCGGTGCGGCCGTACTCGAGCGAGTACGCCAGGCGCAGCGGCAGCTCGTGGCGCAGATCGCGCGTGAGCGACGCCTCGCCGCCGATGATCGTCGTGCGCAGGAACGCCTGATATTCGCCGCGCCGCTCGCTGTACAGCGAGATCGCCGGCGAGCCACGCAGCCCGAACAGCGTCGGCAGCCGGAACGTGCTGTTCAGGAAGTAGTTCACCTCGCTGCTGAATGGGTCCTGCTCCATCCGCGACGAGCACAGGTTCCCGCCGGCGAATCGGGTGTTCTCGGCGTGGCCGATCTTCGACACCTGCGCCGTCAGCTCTAGGCGTCGCGCCTCGCCGAGAAAGTTCTTGTCGACGAGCACCGCGCGACCCTTGAAGCAGTCGAGCACCGCCCAGCCGACTTCGGTGTCCACCTGTCGCACGAAGTTCTCGCGGAGCTCGACGTCGATCGTCACGCGCGTGGAGTCGCCCTTGGGCTGCGCGCTGTCCGGTGCGAGCCGCACCTCCACGTGGCGAAACAGGTCGCTCTGGTACAGCTCGCGCTGCGCGTCGGCGATGGCGTGCTCGCTGTACTCGTCGCCGCTGCTCACGCTGAGCAGCCGCAGCACCGTGGAGTCGCTGAGTCTGCGCGGTGCGCCCGTCAGCGGCTCGTCGAACACCCTGATCTGCCCGATCCTCGCGCGCTCACCCGGGATCACCTCGAGCGCGACCCGCGCGCGGTGCGCGATCGTGTCGTAGACCGTGTAGCTCGCCGCGACGTCGGCGCGCGGGAAGCCGTTGTCCCGCAGCCGCGTCTTGATCGAGTCGATCGCCGCCTGGAGGCGCGTTCGATCGAGCACCACGCCGGGACGCAGATCGAGCTCGCTCGTGTTGGCGATCGGCGCGGTTGCGGAATCCAGTCCGGTGATGCGGAGCGTGTCCACGAGCACCGGCGGTCCCTCGGTGATGAGGAACGTCACGCGAACGCGGGCATCGGCGCTCGCGACGACGCTGGTGTCCACCGCGGCCGAGTAGTAGCCGTGCCGATTGTAGAACAGACGCAGGCGCCCGACGTCGAGGCGCAGCTCGTCGCTGTCGAGGCAGCGTCGCTTGCCGAACACGCGGAAGGTCCGGCGTGCGAAGCTCGACGGTGTGGTCGAGACCCGGAGCGCCAGCTCGCTGCCACGGAAGGCGTGATTGCCGCGGAATTTGAGCGAGCGGATCTCCCGTTCCCCCGGATCACACTCCGAGCTTTGCGCGCGCAGGGCGGCCGGCAGGAGCAGGAGCAGCGCAGCGGTCAGGGCACCGCGCCACCACTCGCGCGCGCGCCGCCGGCGACCGCCATCCGTCACGCCGCGCGCGGCCCCCCGCCCGACGCGTGGTGCTTGCCCGCTCGCCGCTCCTCGGGCAGGAGCGGCGTGCGCTGCAGGAACAGGCGCGCCACGTAGAACGCCGCCAGGCCGGCGGCGACACCCACACCGATCGCGGGCAGCAGCTCGCTGCCACTCAGCGGGCGCCGATAGACGTAGCCCTCGAGGCGCGCCGTCGGACGCGGCGACCGGGCTCTGGATGTGCGACTCATGGCTGCCGGCGAGCGGACGGGAGGGGGAAGGGACGCAACTTGCAGCTTTCGGGAGCGCTGCGGCTCGCAGCGCGACGCGTCCGCGGCGCATCGTGCCGGCGAGCGCGCCTACGTTTGACGCTGCTCGGCGGCGCGGGTAAGTTCTCGCGCCTTCTCCCGGCTGTCAACTGCTTGCGCCAGAACGTCATGCGTCGTTCCCTCGCCCTTCTCCTTCCGTTCCTCGCCATCGGTTGCGGTGGCGGCGGCGGAGGCACCGAGCGGCGCACCCTGGTGGACTCCCGCGACAACTACGATCCCCGGTCGCTCGACCCTGCGCTCTCGACCGACGTGCCCACCGGCCGGGCGGTCGCCTACCTCTTCGACGGGCTCACCCGCTTCACCCCCGATGCCCGCGTCATCCCCGCCCTGGCCACGAGCTGGGAGACGTCGCCTGACGGGCTCACCTACACCTTTCATCTGCGCCGCGGAGTCACCTTCACCGATGGCACCCCCTTCGTCGCGCGTCAGGTGCTGGCGAGCTGGCAGCGCGTGCTCGACCCGAAGGTCCGCGGCGGCCGCGGGTGGCCACTCTATCCCGTCCTGGGCGCCAAGGAATACGCCGACGGCAAGTCCACGACCCTCCAGGGGCTTTCGGCGCCGAACGACTCGACCGTCGTCGTCGTCCTCAAGGAGCCGTTTGCCATCTTTCCCAAGCTGCTGGCGATGCCGGTGGCATCGGTCGCGCCCGAGCGGGTGCCCGAGGGTTTCGGCGAGCATCCGATCGGTACCGGCCCCTGGAAGCTCGTCGAGTGGAAGCACGACGACTACCTGCTGTTTGCCCCAAACGAGCGGTACTGGGGCGGTCGTCCGCGCGCCGATTCATTGAAGGCGCGCATCATCGCCGAGCCGAGCACGGCGGTCGCCGAGTTCCAGAGCGGGAACGTCGACGTGCTTCAGATCCCGCAGGGCGAGATCGCCGACTGGCAGGAGGACACCGAGCGCCGGAAGCTGCTCGCGTCGACGCCGTCGCTCGAGCTGGTCTACGTCGCGATCAACACGACGCGCGGTCCCCTCGCCGACGTGCGCGTCCGCCAGGCCCTCAACTACGCCGTCGACCGCCGGCGCATCGTCCGCAATCTGATCGCCGGACGCGGCGAGCTCGCCGCCGGAGTGATTCCGTCGTCGCTTCCCGGCAGCGACAAGGCACGCGTCGGCTTCGCGTTCGACACCACGCGTGCCCGCCAGCTGCTGCGAGAGGCAGGCTACCCGAACGGGATCGACCTCGAGCTGTGGACCTCGACCAACCCGATCTACGTGCGCATCGCCGAGACCCTGCAGGCGTACCTCAAGCTCTCCGGCGTGCGGGTGAAGGTCGTGCAGCGCGAGAGCGCGGCCGCGCGCGAAGCGGCCCGCAAGGGACGCGCGGATCTCTTCATCAAGGACTGGTACGCCGATTACCCCGACGCGGAGAACTTCCTGTATCCGCTGCTGCACAGCGCAAACAAGGGGGTCGGCGGCAACGTCTCGTTCTACGCCAACGCGCAATTCGACTCGCTCGTGACACTCGCGCGTCGCGAGCCCGACGAGGCGAAGCGCATTGCCCTCTACACTCAGGCCGACCAGATCGCCTTCCGCGACGCGCCGATGATCTTCCTGTGGTTCTACAGCGAGCTGTACGCGGTGCAGCCCTGGCTCCGCGGATTCCAGCCCCCGGTGATCTTCAACGGCCAGCCGTGGACCACGGTGACGACGACCGCGGCGACGAACGGGAAGCTCGCATCGCGACAGGAGCAGCCATGAGCGCCTTCATCCTTCGCCGGCTGCTTCTCGCGATCCCCACGCTCGTTGGCGTGCTCATCATCGCATTTCTCCTGCTGTACGTCGCCCCGGGCGACCCGGTCATGGCGATGGTCGGCGAACGTGCCGACGAGGAGACGATCGCCCGACTGCGCGCCGAGCTTCGGCTCGACGATCCACTCCCCGTGCAGTTCGGGCACTACGTGGCCGGAATCGCCAAGGGAGATCTCGGGCGCTCGTACATCACGAATCGGCCGATCCGGCGCGACATCGTCGAGCGCTTTCCGAAGACGCTGCAGCTCGCCGGCGCCGCGATGCTCCTCGCGACGATCTGTGGCGTCACGCTCGGCGTGTTGAGCGCCCGGAACCCCGGCGGCCCGATCGATCGGTTCGGGCTCGCCCTCGCCTACCTCGGGATCAGCTTCCCCCCATCCGGGTTCGGCGGCGCGCGCTATCTCGTGCTGCCCGCGCTGGCGCTCGGGATGCGCTCGATCGCCTTCCTCGCGCGCATGACCCGCTCCGCGATGCTCGATTCGCTCGGCGCGGACTACGTCCGCACGGCACGGGCGAAGGGGCTCCGCGAACGGAGCGTCGTTGCCCGCCATGCACTCCGCAACGCGCTCATCCCGATCATCACCGTGCTTGGCCTCGATTTCGGCGCCTATCTCACGGGAAGCATTCTCACCGAGACGATCTTCTCGTGGCCCGGCATCGGCCGGTATGTCGTCAACGCGATCGCGCGGCGGGATCTTCCCGCCATCCAGGGCTCGGTGCTCTTTCTCTCCGCGGTGTTCGTGCTCGTGAACCTGATCACCGACCTGGCCTACGCGAAGGCCGACCCGCGGGTGACCTACTCATGACCCATCCGGCGGAGAACGGCGGAACGCTGGCCGGGTATCAATCCGAGGCGAGGCGCACCATCAACCTCACGCTCACCGACGAGCAGCGACTCCTCGACGCGTCGGCGGGGTTGGCCGAGGAGGCTGGGGAGGTGCTGGCCCACGTTCGCAAGCACGTGTTCCAGGGGCGGCCGCTCGACCGGGAGGCGTTGACGCTCGAGCTTGGCGACGCGCTCTGGTGCCTCGCGATTGCGGCGGATACACTGGGGGTCTCACTGGCTGACGTCGCTCGGCGGAACGTAGAAAAACTGCGGTTGCGCTATCCCTGATCGGACGCATTGGTTGGCGTTCGCGCCGATTCATTTCATTCATATGAGGCTCGACATGTTCGCTCGTCGTCTACTTCTCGTCGCTCTGCTCGCCGGCGGAGCTGCGTGCGCGCAGCAGACCGCAATTCCGTCCAGCGGCACCACGTCGGGCACGCCGGTTCGCGTCCGGAAAAACCCGGACATCATCAGCACCCAGGAGCTGCGCGATCCGACCATCGCCGGCGTCGACGCGATGACCGCGATCCGGCAGCTTCGTCCCGCGTTCTTCCGCAATCGCGGTCCGCAGAGCTTCTCGAATGCGACTGCCGGCCAGGTCCAGGTGTCCCAGGACTACGGTCCACTGCAGTCGGTGACCGCGCTGTCGGCCGTCGATACGCGGAGTCTCGTCGAAGTGCGCTACCTCAACGCGAACGACGCGCAGAACCGGTTCGGGATCAATGCCAACGGCGGACCCGTGATCGTCGTGATGACCACGATGTCGGCCAAGTGAGTCCACGTAGCGCTCGTCCTTTCAACCACAGGTGCATCATGAGGCCCAGTCGCGTTCTCCTTTACGCCGCGCTCGTTCTCGCCTCTGCCTGCGCGAGCTCGCACGCAAACGACAACGAGCTGCGCGCCGTCGAGCCCAAGGCGAAGAGGAATCCGAACGTCATCTCGAGGGAGGAGCTGGCCGATCCGGCCATGCAGAGCCGCGATGCGGCGACGGCCATTCGGATGCTCCGACCGCATTTCTTCTCGTATCGCGGCCCGACCAGCTTCTCGGGGACGTCGGGCGACACGCACATCTCGTACGATTACGGCCCGCT
>QHVE01000058.1:81926-127694 GCA_003223455.1 Gemmatimonadota bacterium
GAGCCAGCTCACCGGCACCAACACCTTCAGTCTGGTCGAGGTGCGCTTCCTCACGGCGGAACAGGCCACGGCGCGCTTCGGCCTGAATGCCGACGGTGGCGCGGTGATCGTGCTCGTATCGAACAAGAGCGCGCAGTGAGGCGACTGGCGCGCGTCCGCTAGTCGTCCTTCTGCCCGAAGATCGCCATGTTGCTCGAGTGCCCGGGAGCCACCTTCTTCTCGGGGTAGATCCAGTGCACGGCCTGGTTGACTGCCGTCGCCGCTTCGCCGAAGCCGCAGGCGATCAGCTTGAGCTTCCCCGGATACGTGGTCACGTCGCCGGCCGCCCAGATGCCCGGGCGGCCGGTTTCCATGACCTGGTTGACGACGATCTCGTCCTTCTCGAGCGTGAGTCCCCACTCGGCGATCGGCCCGATGTCACTTACGAAGCCGAGCATCGGCAGCACGATGTCCGCCTCGAGCTCGCGCGTCGTCTTCCCCTTGATGTCTCTCAGCACGATGTGCGAGAAACGCTCACCCTCCGCGTGCTCGATCACGTCCACCAGTTCGTGGAAGGTGAAGAGCGACGCCCGCTCCGCTGCGACGTCCGCCTGAAACTGCGCCACCGTCGCGCCGTGCGCGCGGAACCGGTCGCTTCGGTGCACGAGCGACACGTGCGTCGCGATTCCGGCGAGCTGCGTCGCCCAATCGAACGCCGAGTCGCCACCTCCGATGATCACCACCCGCTGGTCTCGATAGTCCTGCGGATCCGTCACGACGTCGTAGATGCCACGACCGTACCAGGGCTCCGCGCTCGCGTGCGGCAAGCGCCGCGGCGAGAACGCGCCGATTCCCGCCGCGATGAGAATCGCGCGAGTCGGAAACCGATCGGTGTCCGACTCGACGACGAAATGCCCGTCCTGCTCGTGCAGACCGGTCACGCGTTGCCCGAGGTGGGTGGGCTGGGCGAACTGCGCCGCCTGGTCGCGCAACGACTTCACCAGGTCCTTCGCCAGCACCTTGGGATAGCCGGCGACGTCGAAGATGTATTTCTCCGGATACAGCGCGGCGAGCTGTCCGCCGAGCTCCGGCAGCGCATCGATGATCTGTGCCGTCGCACCGCGCATCCCGGCGTAGAAGAGCGCGAATAGGCCGGCCGGTCCGCCGCCGATGATGGTGATGTCCTTCATCTCGTGTTCCATTCGTGAAGGTTCGCCAGTGACTGGCCGATCATCAAGGGAACGACGCACGCTCCGCGACGCGGGACGTGTTCCCTCCACGCCGCGCGATGCGCGACGCCTTCTCCCGCGTCTTCCTCGACGAGGCGATGCTCTCGGCGAACGACGTGCGCGGCCACCCGGCTATACTGGACGCGAGCGCCAACCATCACGCTGCCGTGCCCGATTCCTTCGTTCAGGATCTCCCTTTCCCATCGCTGGCCGCGACCGGCGAATCACCGATGCGCATTGCGTTCGATCTGTGGCCGACGCGCTATGCCAGGGGCGGATCGGCACGATACGCGACGGAGCTCGTCGCCGCCCTTCGAGACCGGAGCGACGTCGACGTCCTCCCGCTCGGTGAAGGCGTCCCGGCGCGAGTGCCGCCGAAGGTGATGGACGCGATCTGGTATCCCTTTCTCGCCCGTCGCGAAGCCAGACGTGTGTGCGCCGACCTGCTCCATTGTCCCAGTAATCGGGCGCCACTCCGGCGCGGCAGCCCGCCGCTCGTGGTGACGATCCACGATCTCGTGTCACTGCGATTTCCCGAGACGATGGCCGCGTGGAATCGTGCGTATCTCCGGCGTACGCTGCCGCGCGTGGCAGCCGCAGCCGACCGGCTCATCGCCGTCTCGGCTGATACCGCCGACGATCTCGAACGCCTGCTCCGCGTTCCACATGCGCGAATCCGCGTCGTTCCCAACGGAGTTCAGGATCGATTCTTCGGCGCCCCATCCGTGCCGATGCCGGTGACGACACCCTATCTGCTGTTCGTCGGCACGATCGAGCCGCGCAAGAACCTGCCCAGGCTCGTCGAGGCGTTTCAACTGCTTCGGAAGGCGGGGCGCGCGGAGCGGCTCGTGGTCGTCGGTGCGCCGGGATGGAACGACGTCCGTGTCGACAGCACGAGCGTCGAGCTGCTGGGCCGCGTCTCCGACGAGACGCTGCACGCGCTCTATGCGGCCGCCAGTTGTCTGGTCATCCCTTCACTGCACGAGGGCTTCGGCGTGCCGGCGGTCGAGGCGATGGCAGCGGGATGTCCGGTCGTCGCCGCGCGCGCTGGTGCTCTGCCCGAAGTATGCGGCGATGCGGCGGTCATGGTGGATCCTCTCGACCCTCGCTCAATCGCCGACGGGATCGAGCGAGCGATCGGCGACGCGGACGCACTCCGTGCGCGGGGTCGCGTCCGGGCCGAGAGCTTCCGGTGGCCTCATGTCGCCGCGTCGGTGGCGGCCGTGTATCGGGAGCTGGCATGACTCGCCGAGCGGCGCCTGGTGCGCGCGGTACCCGATGACCACGGGACGCCGGCGGGTCGCGCAGAGCGTAGGAGTGCTGTTCGTCGGCGAGACCACGGCGCAGGCGCTCGGCTTCCTCCTGACGGCATACCTCGCCCGGGTTCTTGGCCCGGCCGGTTTCGGCGTCTGGATCTTCGCGACCGCCGTGATCACGTACCTCGGCATGGTCGTGGAATCGGGGGCAGACACCTGGGGGATGCGCGAGATCAGCAAGTCCGTATCCCGTGTCCGCGAGACGCTCGACGCCGTGATCGGCTTTCGTCTCGTCGTCGCCGCGGTCGCGGCGACGCTGCTGGTCATCGCCGTCCAGGCGTTCGTCGCGACTCCCGATCGTCGCCTGGCGCTGACCTTTGGCCTGCTGTCGCTCGTGGCGATGACGCTTCAGAGCCACTGGGTGCTTCGATCGCTCGATGCGAACGTCCCCGTTGCCGCCGCCTCGGCAATGCAGCGCATCGCCGTCATGCTGCTCGCCGTCGCGCTGGTGCGGGTGCCTTCAGACGCCCCGTACATGACGCTGTGGCAAGGGCTGGCCGAGATCCTCGCCGCTCTCGCGCTGCTCGCAGTGGTGACGGCGCGCGCGGGCGCACCGTTTCGCCACTTCCGCGCGCCTCTCGTGCGTCGCGTCGCGATGGAGTCGTGGCCGATCGGTGTGTCGCGACTGTTGCGCGGAGCGACCTACACCATCACGGTCGCCATGCTCGCCCGCTTCTGGCCCGACGCGGTCGTCGGGGAGTACGGCGTGGCGTACCGCATCCCGATGGCCCTTCTGGCGATCAGCACCATCTTCGGCGGCGCCGTGGCGCCGGCGGTGGCACGCGCATGCGCCACCAGCCGCGCCGAAGCCGGGATCGTCGCCGGCGCGACGCTTCGGCTGCTCGTGGTCCTCATGCTCCCCCTCGCGGTGGGTGGGGCCGTGCTCGCGATCCCGGTCATCAGGTTGGTGTTCTCGGCGCGCTATCTGAGCGCCGTCACGTTGTATCAGCTTCTGCTCGTCACGGTGGTGCTCGCGAGCCTCAGCGACATGCTGCGGCGCGTGCTCCACTTTTCGCATCACGAGCGTGACGACCTTCGATGCGTCACCGTCGCCGTGTGCGTCGGGGCGGTGCTCAGTCTCGGGCTGATCCCCGCGTTCGGCAGCCGTGGCGCGGTCACGGTCGCCGTGGTCGTCGAGCTCGTACTGTTCACGCTGGAAGCGGTGGCGCTGCGCAGGGCGGGGATCCCGCTCGCCATCGTCGTGCCCCTCGCGCGTCCCGTGATCGCGGCGTTGGCGATGGGCGCAGCGATCCTGCCTCTGCGCGGAGTGCCGCTCGTGGTCAGCGTGCCGGTCGGCGCCGCCGTCTACCTCGGCGCGCTGACACTGCTCGGCGACCGCACGATCTCCGAGCTTCATCTGCTCGACGTGCCGGTGCGACCCGCGGACGTCGCCGAGAGCGGCGCGCCGTAGGCGCGGTGTTGCCGAGTGCCGAGCGCTTTCTCGTCGTCCAACCGTCAAAGCGTGCGAGCGTAAAACGGTTAGTCCGAACGTGACCGACCTCACACTCGGGCGACGCGACATCCACGCGCGCTATACTTCACCCCCGTGAAGATCTACACCAAGACTGGCGATGCGGGCGACACGGGACTCTTCGGCGGCGGGCGCGTCCCGAAGGACGATCCCCGCGTCGAGGCGTACGGTGACGTCGACGAGCTCAATGCCGTCCTCGGGATGGCACGCGCCGTGGAGCAACTGCCGCGCATCGACGAGGTGCTCGTTCCCGTGCAGCGCGACCTGTTCGCCATCGGGGCGCTGCTCGCCACCCCCGACCGTGAGAAGATGGCGCAGCACCTCGAGAAGGCCCGCATCGACGAGCACCGCATCACGGAGCTCGAGAAGGCGATCGACGACGCCGAGTCGGAGCTGGAGCCGCTGCGTGCATTCGTCCTTCCAGGTGGCACGCCCAAGTCCGCCGCGCTCCACGTCGCGCGCACGGTGTGCCGTCGCGCCGAGCGTCGCGTGGTGCGACTGCAGCATGCCGTGGAGCTGCCCTCGCTCGTGGTGACCTATCTGAATCGACTGTCGGACCTGCTGTTCACCCTCGCTCGACTCGCCAACAAGCGGGCCGGCGCGGGCGAGGTGACCTGGTAGCGTGTCGGTATCCACCGAGGCCGGTCGCGCGAGCGCGCGCCAGATCGACGCGGGCAGCTACCGCGTGACGGTGGCCGCGGGGCTGCGCCACCAGTTCGCGCGCGCGATCACCGAGGCCGCGGCGGCGCATCACTATGCCATCGTGAGCGATGCCGCCGTGGCGTCGCTCTACGGAGAGCCGCTGACGCGCTCGCTCGCCGAATGCGGTCCAGTCTCGCTCCACGTCGTACCGTCCGGCGAGGAGCACAAGACTCGTGACACGTGGGCACGCGTCACCGACGGCATGCTCGACGCGGGGTGTGGGCGCGACACGACCGTCGTTGCGCTCGGCGGAGGCGTGGTGGGCGACCTCGCCGGCTTCGTCGCCGCGACCTTCATGCGTGGCGTTCCGGTCGTTCAGTGCCCCACCACGCTTCTCGCGATGATCGACGCGTCCGTCGGAGGCAAGACGGGTGTGGACACCCCCGCGGGCAAGAATCTCGTCGGCGCCTTTCATCCGCCCGCCGCGGTTCTGGCGGACGTCGAGACGATTGCCACGCTGCCCCTCGCGCAGCGACGCTCGGGCCTCGTCGAGGCGATCAAGCACGGCGTGCTCGCCGATGCGGCGTACTTCGCGCGGATCGAGTCCGCGCTTCCCGCGCTGCTCGACGCGGAGCTTGCGGCAACGCTGGAGATCGTGGCACGCAGCGTCGAGATCAAGGCCGACGTCGTGCGCGCCGACGAGCGCGAGCACGGACGGCGCAAGACGCTCAACCTCGGGCACACGCTCGGCCATGCGCTCGAGCACGTGAGCGGGTACGCGCTCCTCCACGGCGAAGCGGTGGCCATCGGCATGGTGCTCGAGGCACGAATGGCCGAGCGTCTCGAGGTCGCCGAAGCGGGGACGGCGGCGCGCATCGAGGGCGTGCTGCGTCGGGCTGGCCTGCCGGTGGCACGACCGCGCGAGCTCCCGATCGACGCCGTGGTCGACGCCACTCGTCTGGACAAGAAGGCGCGCGCGGGACGTGTCGAGTACGCGCTGCCGGCGCGCATCGGAGCGATGGCCGGAGAAGACTCGGGATGGGCGTTGCCCGTCGACGATCAGCTCGTGCACGAGGTGCTGGCGTGATCTCGCGGACGCGACGCGAGGGTACTCGATCCTCCGACCGGCGGAGGCGCCGGAGCCCACTCGTGTCGCTCGCCGCCTGCGTCGCCCTGCTCTGCGTGGGGACGGCCGCCACGGTGGGCATGCGCGGCCCGACCCGGCGGCTCCCGCCGTCCATGACCGCCCCCGTCGTGGTGAGCGCGGCCGCTCCGGGCGCGACGATCCCGGCCAAGCCGATCCTGCTGGCTGGCGCGCTCGTGCGCGGCGCGGCGCGCGGCTGGGCAGTCGATCAGAGAGGTCCGCTTCGCATGGGAGATCCGGTGCCCGTGCGGCTCACGGCGTACTGCCTCCAGGGGACGACGCGGCGCGATCGGTGGGTGCGGGAAGGGATCGTCGCGGCCGATCCGAAGCTGTTCCCGCTCGGCCGGTACGTCGAGGTGTACGTCGGCCGGAAGTACCACGGCCGCTTCCTCGTCGACGACACGGGCGCCCGCATCCACGACGGGATCCTCGATATCTGGACGCGGAGCTGCCGCGAGGCGCGGCTGTTTGGGCGGCAGCGTGGAACGGCGGTGCTCGTCCCGCGCCCGCGAGGCGCCCTCCAGGACACAGTGCTCACCGGACGCCTCGGCGGTCTCGCCCCTCGCTGAGCCAGCGGCCGGGTCACGACCGGCTCGCTCTTTGCTCCCCTGAGTCGCCGACCTCATCGGAGAGCACGATGTCCTCATTCGGCACCTATCTCATCGGCTTCTTCATCCTGATCGTCGGCCTGGCGATCGCCGCCTACCTGCTGAACGTCCCGACGATGTGGATCGGCGTGGGCGTGATCATCCTGCTGGGGATCGGCGTGTTGATGGCTACGACGCGCGGCAAGATGAAGGACCCACCGGGTCCGCCGCCCGGAGCGTGAAGCAGGCGCACCTCCGCCATCTTCCTAGCACGCTCATCGGTAAGCGCCCATAGTCGGCCATTTCGTCCCAAACTGTCCGACTTTGCCGACGTAACCGACAAACGTCTGGCATTGCAGCAGTTAGGTCGATCACAAATCTGTGCGAGGGGTCATTCTGGCAAATTCGCTGTTGACGGGTTTTCAACCCGACATTATCCTGGCGCTCCCGTTGAACCTCCGCGGGTCCGCAGCCTTCAGCGGTTGCGACAATCGACCACCTTCCGGCACAGGTAAGGGGCGTGTATGGAGCAAGCGACCGAGACCAGGTCCAAGGGCTATTTCCGCTCGTCTCCCTCCACCGCGTTCGACCAGTACCTCCACGACATCCAGAAACTCCCGCTGATCAGTGACGCCGCCGAAGAGCGGCGACTCGCCCGGCTCGCCCAGAAGGGCGACGAAGCCGCCGCCGAGCGGTTGGTCACCGCGAACCTCCGGTTCGTCATCTCCTACGTGAAGAAGTACCAGGGCCACGGTCTCGACCTCTCCGAGCTGGTGGCGATCGGCAACGAGGGGCTGCTCAAGGCGGTCCGGAAGTTCGATCCGGATCAGGGAGTGAAGTTCATCTCCTACGCCGTGTGGTGGGTCCGCCAGGCCGTCCTCAAGGCCCTCGCCGAGCAGACCCGCAGTGTCCGCATCCCGCTCAATCAGAACTCGCAGCTCATTCGTCTCGCCCGCGCCGAGACGATCCTCGCCCAGGTCCTGAAGCGCGACCCGACCGAGCACGAGATCTCGCGACTGCTCGAGGAGTCGCCCGAGCAGGTCCGCGCCGCGAAGCAGATGAGCTCGACCGAAGTCTCTCTGGATGCACCGATTGACCGGTCGGACCGTGAAGCCTCCACGCTCGGCGAGCGTTTCGCCGGCGTCGACGGCACCGAGATCGAGGACACCACGGACTACAAGCTCATGAAGGAGTTCATCGAGCGCGTGTTCCGGAAGTATCTCACCCCGCGTGAGCGGAAGATCCTCTTCCTCTACTACGGGCTGGACGAGAGCGGCGAGCCGATGACGCTCGAGAAGATCGGAGCGCTGATGGGTGTCACGCGCGAGCGCATCCGTCAGATTCGCGAGCGTGCGTTCGAGAAGCTTCGCGAGTCGCCCGACGGCCGGGCTCTCGCCGGATTCTGGCAGGCGGCCTGAGATTTCGCGCCGCCGAGCAACAGGCGGCGGAGGGTCGGAGCATCGTCTCGTGCGCGGCGGGGTGGGACTTGATTCCCACCCCGCCGCGTGCGTTCCGGCAATCGCGCATGGCGATTCGCGTCCGATGTTACGTCTCGCGCGCGAGCGCGTGCTAGTGTAGTCGCGGCTGCGGGCACTCTCCGGCCGCTCCCCACCGCAGCGCTCCGCAGATGCCCGATCGGAACAGACCAGTCTTCATCGACACCACGGGCCTCCGCTGGCGCCGCATCCGGCTGGCTGCGCTCGCACTCGGGGTGGTGACGACACTGCTGGCGCTCGTGCTGGTCGTCTCCGAGCTGTTCTTCCCCCCCATCCCGCCGGAGCTGTCACTCGCCTGGATGACCCCGGCCCCGGTCGGGAAACCCGAGCGTCGGCCGACGACGTACACCCGGATCGACCGCCTGCGGATCGCCTATCGCCGCAAGCTCGCGGCGACGATGAAGCAGTACGGCAATCCCGCATCGCGGCGACCGGAGATGATCCCGGTGATCGACGTCGGCGCCGGCCGTCCCCCTCGCACAGATGCCATCGTTGCGGGCTTCTACGTGAACTGGGCCGACAACTCCTTCACTTCGCTCCAGCGCAACTACGACAAGCTCGATTGGGTGATTGGCGAGTGGGCATTCATTCCGAGCAACGCCGACACCCTGCTGCTGCGTGTGAAGCCGCAGGTCATCGATCTGTTCGCCAATCGGCCGGCGGAGTCGCGGCCGGCGCTGTTCATCATGCTGAGCAACTTCGTCGTCGCCGGCACGGACTCGGCGGCCGGCAGGTTCGACCCGGCGGCGGTGCGCCGGTTTCTGGAGAGTCCGGTCGCCCGCGCGAACGCGCTCCGCCAATTGCGCCGCGCAGTGCTGCAGTATGGCCTCGCCGGCACGACGCTCGACATGGAGAACTTCGATGAGAGTCTCCAGAGCGAGGTGCTGGGCTTCGCACGCGAGCTTCACGACACGATGCACGCGATCGGTCGGCTGTCGACGCAGGCGGTCGCGGTGGGCGACGACGACGCCTACATCAAGCTCGCCGCGAAGGAGAACGACAAGATCTTCCCGATGCTCTTCGACGAGCACTACGCGAGCGGCGATCCGGGACCGGTCTCGAGTCAACAGTTCTTCACCTCGCAGGCGAAGCGGTTTGCCAGGCTCGTGGAGCCGTCGAAGCTGATCCTCATGATCGGCGCGTACGGATACGACTGGAACGACGCCGAGGCGGTGACCAACCACCGCGCCGAGGCATTCGACTTCCAGGAAGTCATGCGGACCGCGCGCGGACCCCAGCGCCCGCACGCGCGGCTCGATCCGCGGACGCTGAACCCGTTCATGCAGTGGACGAGTCCCGACTCCACCGACCACGTGCTCTGGTACCTCGACGCCACGACGGCGTACAACCAGATGCTCGTCGGCCACCGGCTCGGCGTCGCCGGACATGCGATCTGGCACCTCGGCGGCGAGGACCCGTCGCTGTGGAACGCGATCGGCCGCGACGGCTCACTTCTCGCCGCCGACAGTCTGCGACAGATCCCGCCTGGCTACGACGCCGAGTTCGAGGGCACGGGAGAGATTCTCCAGATCCAGTACTGGCCCGCAGCGGGACAGCGCAACGTGCTCGTCGATCCGCGCAGCGGGTACATCACCTCGGCATCGCTGGTACGGGTGCCGGTGCCGTACGTCGTCGCGCGCACCGGGGGACAGGACCAGAACCGACACAAAGTCGCCCTCACCTTCGACGACGGGCCGGACCGGCGCTGGACGCCGATGATCCTCGACACGCTGCGGTCGCGCGGCGTGAAGGCGACCTTCTTCGTCGTCGGACAGAATGTCGATACCGAGCAGCGTCTGCTCCGGCGGATCTACGACGAGGGCCACGAGATCGGCAATCACTCGTACCGTCATCCGAACCTCGCGCTGACGAGCGGTCCGCGTGCGGTCCTCGAGCTCGACATGACGACGCAGCTCGTCTCGTCGCTGCTCAGCCGACGCCTCGCCTTCTTTCGACCACCGTACTTCGGAGACGCCGAGCCGACGACGAGCGACGAGCTCGTGCCAGTGGGCGTCGCGTCGCGGCGCAACTACTGGACGATCGGACTGCACGTGGACTCCGAGGATTGGCGCGAAAGGAACCCCGACTCGATCGTCGCCAACGTGCTGCGCGAGCGCGAGCTGCCGCGCGTCACCGAAGCGACGAATCAGGATTCGGCGCGGAACGTGGTCCTCCTGCACGACTCGGGCGGCGACCGCAGTGCGACCGTCCGCGCACTGGGGCCGCTCATCGACTCGTTGCGCGCGCGGGGCGACACGCTGGTGCTCGTGAGCGAGCTCGCCGGGATCACGCGCGATGACGCCATGCCGCCGATGCCCGCCACCACGGCAGCGACGCGCTTCTTCATGCGGGCGGGCTTTCTCCTGCTCGGACTCGGCGAGACGATGATGTTCTGGATCTTCAGCGCGGCCGTCGCGCTCGGGATCGCGCGGCTGCTCTTCATCGGTGTCCTCGCCGTCGCGCAGCGATTGCGCCGCCATCAGACGAGGCATCGGCGGGGAGACTATGCGCCGGGCGTGAGCATCGTCGTTCCCGCTTACAACGAACAGAAGGTGATCGTCCAGACGATCGCGTCGCTGCTCCAGCAGCAATACGCCGGCGCGATCGAGATCGTCGTCGTGGACGACGGCTCCGCCGACGACACGACGGCGACGGTGAAGAACGCGTACGGGGCGCACCCGCTCGTCTCCGTCTACCGGAAGGAGAACGGCGGCAAGGCGAGCGCGCTCAACTTCGGCATCGCCCACGCACGACACGAGATCGTGATCGGGCTGGACGCCGACACGATCTTCGACGACGACACCGTCGCCGAGCTGGTCCAGCCACTCGCGGATCCAACGGTCGGCGCGGTGGCCGGCAACGCCAAGGTCGGCAACCGGATCAATCTCGTCACGCGCTGGCAGGCACTCGAATACGTCACCAGTCAGAATCTCGACCGCCGCGCCTTCTCGCTGCTGGACTGCATCACCGTCGTACCGGGAGCGGTGGGAGCGTGGCGTCGCTCGCTCGTGCTGGAGGTCGGCGGGTTCAGGGAGGATACGCTCGCCGAGGATCAGGATCTGACGCTGGCGATCCGGCGCGCCGGGCTGTCGGTCGCCTATGCCGACGGCGCCGTCGCCTACACGGAGGCGCCGGACACACTGCGCGGCCTCGCCAAGCAGCGGTTCCGGTGGTCGTTCGGCACGCTCCAGTGCACGTGGAAGCATCGCGATGCTTTCTTTCGGCGTCGGTATGGCTCACTCGGGTTCATCGGCCTGCCGAACGTCTTCCTGTTCCAGTTGCTGCTTCCCGCGATCTCGCCCGTCGCGGATCTGATGTTCGTGTGGAGCATCGTGTCGGTGTGGATGAACGCACGGGTCCACACGGTGGACGGCCGCCTGGCATATGCGCTTCCCAACCTCGAGCAGGTCCTGAGCTACTATGCCGTCTTCCTGCTCGTCGACTGGCTCGCCGCGGTGATCGCCTTCCTGATGGAGAGCGACGAGGACAAGAGCCTCACCTGGCTGATCTTCCTCCAGCGCTTCGCTTACCGGCAGGTGATGTACTGGGTGGTGGTGCGCTCGTTCGCGGCGGCGCTGAGCGGCCGGCTCCAGGGGTGGGGAAAGCTCGAGCGGAAGGCGACCGTGTCGCTCCCGGCGCGGCACCGCCGATTCTGGTGGCGCTTCGGGCGACTGCTGTGGCGGCGCAGGGTCGCATGACCTCCCGCATCCCCGCCATCGTGAACGTCGCCTCCGGCACGGCCGAGGAGGCGCAGAAGGTCCTGGCGCAGGGCGACGCGTTCGAGGTGCACGCCGTCGAGCCGAATGACATCGCGCCCACGATCCGTGAGGTCGTCGCCGCCGGCGCGAAGCGCATTCTCGTCAGTGGCGGCGACGGCACGATCGCGACCGCCGCCGCGGAGCTGCTGACGACGCAAGCGGAGCTCGCGATCCTGCCCGGGGGCACGCTCAATCACTTCGCGCGCGATCTCGGCGTGAGCACCGAAGCGGCCGAAGCGCTCGAGCTCGCGCTCGAGGGCACGTGCCGCGGTGTCGACATCGGCATCGTGAACGGGCGCGTCTTCCTGAACACGAGCAGCGTCGGCGCCTACGTGCGGTTCGTGCGCATTCGGGAACGGCTCGAGCGGCGCTTCGGCTACCGCTTCGCGTCGACGCTCGCCGCGTTCCGCATCCTGCTCCAGCTCCGCAGCTTCGCGGTGGAGCTGGAGGTGGACGGGAAGCCCCGCATCTATCGCACGCCGCTCGTGTTCATCGGCGTAGGCGAGCGCGAGATGCAGCTGCCCACGCTCGGGAGCCGCGTGAGCGATGGAAAGCGCGGTCTCCACGTCATGGTGGTGCGCGGACGTTCGCGCGCGCGGCTCCTCGCGCTCGCACTCGCGGCCGTGGCGCGCGGCGTCGATGCGGTGGCGCGAACCCCCGAGCTCGACAGCTTCATGGTCGATCGATGCCGGATCTCGCTGCGGCGACCGACTGCCGTCGCGGTCGATGGCGAGCTGGTCGCGATGCACACGACGCTCGAGTTCGAGCTGCGCCGCGACGCCCTGCACGTCGTGTGTCCGCCGCCGGAGGCGAAGTCCGAACGCGCCTCCGAGGGGCGCACCGCCTAGTCGCGATCATCCGCGGCTCCTAGCTTTCGAAGGTGATCCACTCCGCTGCCGGCTCGTCTCCATCGTCGGCGCCCGCGCGCGGTACGACGCGCGACGACGGGCTGGCGCGCGCGCTCGCGGCGATCGTCGGCGAGCGTCGCGTGCTCGAGCGTCCTGGCGAGCTCCGCGCCTACGAGTCGGACGGGCTTCCCGGATACCAGCATCGTCCCTCGCTGGCCGTCTTCCCCGGCTCGCGCGAGGAGACGGTCGCGGTCGTGAAGCTGTTCGCTGAACGCGGCGTTCGATTCGTGCCGCGCGGCGCCGGCACGGGACTCTCCGGTGGCGCGCTCGCCGACGACGTCGTGCTGCTCGGGCTCCATCGGCTCCGCACGATTCTCTCCATCGATGCGGAGAACGTCCGCGCCGTCGTCGAGCCGGGCGTCGTGAACGCGGCACTTTCTCGCGCCGCCGCCCCCTACGGGCTGTACTATGCGCCGGACCCGTCGAGTCAGACGGCGTGCACGATCGGTGGCAACGTCGCCGAGAACGCCGGCGGACCTCACTGCCTGAAGTACGGGGTCACGCTCAATCACGTGCTCGCCGTCACGGCGCTGCTCCCCAGCGGAGAGATCGTCACGCTCGGCAACGCGCAGGGAGAGACGGAAGGCTACGATCTCCTCGGTGCGTTCATCGGCTCCGAGGGCTGCTTCGGCATCGCGCTCGACGTGACGGTGCGGCTCGAGCCGCTGCCGCAGGCGGTTCACACGCTGCTCGCCGACTTCTCGACGGTGCACGCCGCGGCCGAAGCGGTATCGGCGATCATCGCGTCGGGGATCGTGCCCGCGGCGCTCGAGCTGATGGACGCAGCCACGATCCAGGCGGTCGAGGCGTCGATCTATGCTGCTGGTTATCCGACGGACGCCGCGGCCGTTCTACTGATCGAGCTCGATGGGGCAGCGGCCGGACTCGAAGAGGATTCGGCGCGCGTGTCGCGCTTCTGCACCGAGGCCGGCGCTCGCGGCGTGCGACTCGCCACCGATGCCGCGGAGCGAGCGCGGCTCTGGCAGGGACGCAAGAAGGCATTCGGTGCGATGGGGCGCATGGCACCGCATCTCGTCGTCCAGGACGCCGTGGTTCCGCGCACACGCCTGCCCGAGATCCTCGCCACGATCGAGCGCATCGGGCGAGCCCACGGTGTGCAGGTCTGCAATGTGTTCCATGCGGGCGACGGCAATCTGCACCCGAACATGACGTACGATGGGAACGACCCCGAAGAGTCGGCGCGCGTGCACCAGGCGATGAGCGAGATCATGGACGCCTGCATCGCGGCCGGCGGGACGATCACCGGCGAGCACGGCATCGGAGTCGACAAGCTGCCGTACATGGATCGGCTGTTCTCGCCCGAGACCCTCGGCGCGATGTGCGCGCTGCGTGACGTGTTCGACCCTGACCGCCGCGCGAATCCGGGCAAGGTCGTGCCGATGCACAGTTGCCGTGAATGGCACGGCGCGGCAGCGACACGCACGCGTTCCGCGTGACGACAGCCGCCGCGCCGACGGACGCGCTCGCCGTCGCGGCGGCGATTCGCGAGGCGCGCGCCTCGAAGACCGCACTCCGAATCGTCGGCGGGCGTACGTGGCTCGACGCCGGCCGCCCGGTGCGCGAAGAGTCCACGCTCCCGCTCGCGGCGCTCCGCGGCGTCACGCAGTACGAGCCGGGCGACTTCACGCTCACGGCTCGCGCGGGCACTTCACTCGGCGAGATCTCCCGGATCGTCGCGCGCGAGGGGCAATGGCTCACCCTGCAGCCTCACGGGTCGCTCGACGGTACGATCGGCGCTACGATCGCGACGGCGTCGTGGGGACCGCTCGCCTCGGCCTATGGCACACCCCGCGACCATCTGCTCGGCTGCGAGGTCGTGACCGGCGTCGGAGAGATCGTGCGTGCCGGTGGCCGCGTCGTGAAGAACGTCGCCGGATTCGACCTCCCTCGCCTCATGACGGGAGCGTGGGGGACGCTCGGGGCCATCACGGAAGTGACGCTGCGCCTACGCGCGCGGCCGGAAGTCGACCGGACACTCGCCGTCACACTCGAGGGGCTGGACGACCGTGCGTGTGACGATGCGGGCCGCTGGCTGCGCACGACACCATATCGTCCGCTCGCCGCGGAGCTGTGCTCCGCGGACATGTCCGCGCACATCGGGCTCGAGCGGCGTACGCTGCTGCTCGTTCGACTCGGCGGCAATGAGGCGCTCGTTCGCGCGGCAGAGCGCGCGGTGGCCGAGCTCGGAACGGTTACGATCGTCGATGGTGCCGTGTGGGATCGGCTGCGCACGGCGGAGCCGTCCGGCGCAGCCGTCATTCGACTCGCGACGCTGCCCGCCGCGCTGGGAGCGCTCTTCGAGCGCGCGACGCGCAGGATCGCCGGGATCGGCGGCGCGAGCCACGCGACGATCGCCCGCGGCGTCGTACGCTGCATCGTCCCCGCAGCGCACACGCGCGAGGAGATCGAACGACTGCGGGGTATAATGAAGGATCTGCACGCGCCCGGCTCGCGGATCGCCGAGCGGCTGCCCGATCCGCTCTGGGACGAACTTCCCTCCGCCGTCGGCGATCGATTGTCGAGGGACGTTCGTCGGACGTTCGATCCCGATCGTGTGCTGAATCCCGGCATCCTCGACAACACCGCATGACGTCACCGACTCACAGCGCCGCCCCCTGCGCCATTCCCGGCACGCCGCTCGCCGACGCGAGCGCGGGCATCGACGCGTGTGTGCACTGCGGCTTCTGCCTTCAGGCGTGTCCGACGTATCTCGCGCTCGAGGACGAGAACGACAGTCCACGGGGGCGGATCGTGCTCATGCACGCGCTCGTCGAAGGCACGCTCGGCGTGGAGGATCCCGACGTGCGTACGCACATCGATCGCTGCCTCGGCTGTCGGGCCTGCGAGACGGCATGTCCCTCGGGCGTGCCCTACGGCCGGTTGCTCGAGGCGACGCGTGCGACGCTCACGGCGAAGCAGCCCAACGCGCCGATTGCGCGCGCCATCCTCTTCACGTTCGCCCACCCCGCCCTGCTCTCGCTCGCGCTGTTCGGCGGTCGGATCGTGCGTGCGCTACGACTGTCGTCGCTCCTCGCGCGTCTTCCCGGACGGCTCGGCTTCGCCATGTCGATGCTCGAAGCGACCCGCGGGCCCGTCGAGCGTGCCGCGTATCGTCCCGACGGTGACGGCTCGCGCGGCAGCGTCTCCCTGCTGACCGGCTGCGTGATGGAAGGCCTGTTCACGGAGACGAATCGCGCTACCGAGCGCACTCTGGCGGCCAACGACTACGCGCTCGTGCAGACGAGCGGGCAGCGCTGCTGCGGTGCGCTGCACGCGCACGCCGGCGATGCCGACACGGCCCGGGAGCTGGCGCGACACAACATCGCGGCATTCGAGGCGAGCGGCGCGGACTACATCGTCGTGAATGCGGCCGGCTGCGGCGCGATGATGAAGGAGTACGAACATCTCCTCGCCAGCGACGTCCAATGGCGCCACCGCGCCGCGGCCATGTCGGCAAAGGTGCGCGACGTGAGCGAGCTGCTCGCCGATGCCGGCCCACGGCCCGGCGGCCCGCTCGCGCTCACGGTGACGTACGACGCACCCTGTCACCTGCTGCACGCACAACGCGTCGCGACGCCACCGTTGCGGGTGCTGGGCGCGGTGCCCGGGCTCACGCTCGTTCCGCTCGAGGGTAGCGAACACTGCTGCGGTAGTGCGGGGATCTACAACCTCGTAGAGCCCGACGTGAGCGACACGGTGCTCGCACCGAAGCTGGCTCGCATCGCGGACACGCGTGCGGCGCTGGTGGCGACGGGCAACCCGGGCTGCCTCATGCAGATCGGTGCGGGACTGCACCAGGCTGGAAGTCACGTTCGCGTCGTGCACCCTGTCGATCTGCTCGATGCGTCCTACGCGGCCGATCCGGCGCGGCGCGCGCCAGCGCCCGGAGCGAGCCGGCAAACGTAGTGGCGTCCGCCGCGACGCCCGGTTTGATTTCCCACCATGGCGGACGGTGTGCTGCTGGATTGGGAAGGACTCCTCGCCGGTACGGCCGATGCGCGCCGCGGGGCGCTTCGCGATGCGTTGACCGCCGAAGAGATCGGATTCGACGACGCGGTCCTCGAGCATCACGGTACCGGCCGCTCGGTGCGAGCCGCCATCGCGCGGCTGCTGGGCAGCCGTGCCGCCGACGCCACGCTCGCCGAGCTCGTGGCGCTGAGGGCGGAGCGCTCGTTCGCGGCGCGACTCGCGCACGGGTTCGCCATCGATCCGGTCGCGGCGCGATTCATCGAGCTGGCCCAGCTGCGCGCGCCGGTCGTCATCGTCACGGCAGCAGGACGCGCTGAATCGGATTCGGCGCTGCGACTCGCCGGCCTGCACGACTCCTGCGCGGCCGTCGTGACGGCCGACGACGTCGGCGGGGATGCACCGACGCGCAGGTCGTACGAGCTCGCGCTCGAGCATCTGGCGCGACGACGCAGCGTAAGGGCCGGACGGGTCGTCGTGCTGGCGACTTCCCTGCCCACCATCCGCGCCGCGCGCGAGGCGGAGCTCCGTACGGTGGCCGTCGGCGCGCCGGCGCATGTCGCGCTCGAGGCGGATGCCGCGGTGGGCTCGCTCGACGGGCTGACGCTGGACGCGGTCGATGCGCTGCTCGGGATCGGCGCGGAGCGTCCGGCGTGAGCACGCGCTCGATCCAGGATCTCGGACCGACGATCGGCGACGTCGGCGGACGGAGCGTCGTGCTCGCGTACGGAAGCGTATCGGCCGAATACGAAGCATTGCACAACCGTGCGGCCGTATTCGATCGCAGCCATCGCGGACGACTGCGCGTGACCGGCCCTCGTGCCACGGAGATGGTGACCGGTCTCGTCACCAACGACGTCACCGCGCTCGCCCCGGGACAGGGGTGCTACGCCGCCGCACTCACGGCGAAGGGGAAGATCGTCGCCGACGTGCGCATCCTCGTCGAGGAGGATGGTGTGCTCGTCGACGCGCCCCCGCGCGCCGCCGCCGCGTGGGCGGGGATGGTGCGGAAGTTCGTCAACCCGCGCATCGCGCCGCACGCCGATGTGAGCGCGTCGCTGCGCGACCTCGGCGTCTTCGGCGGCACCGCGCACCACGTCGTGAGCGAGCTCACCGGCGTGCCCGCGCCGGCACTCACGACACTCGCGCCGTATTCGCACCTGAGCGTCGAGATCGATGGGATGCCGGTGCGCCTCGTGAAGGTTCCGGAGCTCGAAGTCGACGGGTTCGAGATGATCGTGCCGGCGGAGGCGTTCACCTCGCTCTGGACGGCTGCCGTGGCCGCTGGCGCAACGCCCGCGGGTCTCGAGGCGTGGGACATCTCGCGCGTCGAAGCCGGTCGCCCGGAGTGGGGAGTGGACATGGACGACAACACCATCCCTCAGGAGGCGAACTTCGACGCGCTGCACGCGATCTCGTACACGAAGGGCTGTTACGTCGGACAGGAGACGGTGGCGCGCGTGCACTTCCGCGGTCACGTGAACAAGCATCTGCGCGGCGTGCGGGCGGCGGGCATGGAACCGATCCACTCCGGCGCCACGCTGCACGACGAGAGCGGCGCGCAGGTGGGTGACGTACGAAGCGCGGTGCGCTCGCCAAGGCTGGGTGCGATCGCCCTGGCGATGATTCGGCGCGAGGTCGAGCCAGGCGCCGCATTGATCGCCCGCTCCCCCGGAGAAGGGGAGGACGCGCCACCGACCGACCGTCGTGTCGACGTAGCAGCTCTGCCCTTCTCGGTCTGAGCTCGTGCCGACGGCCCTCGTCACCGGTGCGACGGGGCTCGTTGGGATGCATCTGATCCCTCGACTACAACGTGAGGGATGGCAGGTCCGCGCGCTCGTGCGCGATCCTGCACGCGCCGGACTGTTGAGCCGCGCCGACGTGACGCTCGCCACGGGCGACGTCCTCGACGCGACGAGCTTCGGGCGCGCGGCACGCGGATGCGACGTGCTGTTCCACGCCGCGGCGGTGATCACGCCGCTGGGTGGGTGGGAGGCATTCCGCCGGCCGAACGTCGAGGGCACGCGCAACGCGATCGCCGCCGCGACGAGCGCCACCGCTCGCCTCGTCCACGTGAGCAGCGTCGCCGTGTACGGGGCACACCGCTTCGCGGCGAGCGGCCGGCGCACCGACGAGTCGACGCCCGCCGGGCGCATCCCCGAGGAAGCGTATTACGCGCGCTCCAAGCGCGAGTCGGAGGAACTGGTTTTCGAGGCACAGCGTGCGGGCCAGCTCTGGGCGACGGCGGTTCGACCGTGCGTGCTCTATGGCTCGTTCGACCGCCAGTTCGTTCCACGGCTCGCTCGCCTGCTTCGACGTGGCTTCGCGCCCGTGATCTCGGGCGGGCACAATACGCTGTCCGTCGTGCACGCCGCGAACGTCGCCGACGGCCTCATGCGCGCTGCCGTGTTCGACGGTGCGAACGGGAAGGCGTACAATCTGGCGAACGACTACGACGTGACGGTGCGGCAGTTCTTCGAGCACGCCGCCGAGGGTCTCGATCAACGGCTGCGGATCGTCTCGATCCCGTTCGTCGTCGCGCGCGCCGCCTTCGCGGTGGTCAAGGCGGTCGCCCCGCTGGTGCTGGGCAACCGGCTCAAGGCGATGGTCTCGTCGTCGCTCGACTTTCTTGCGCGTGACAACCCGTTCTCCTCCGAGCTGGCGCGACGCGAGCTCGGATGGGATCCGCCTGTCAGACCGGAGACGGGGATCGCGGAAGCATTTCGATGGTGGTCGGCCCACCACTGACACGACAAAAAAACGAGCGGGGCGGCTCACCAGTCGGCGAGCCGCCCCGCATCGGGTCGATCAGTACGAAAGCTTACGGCTTCTTGGTCGCGGCCGAATCCATCTTCTTGGCGGACGTGTCCATCTTCTTGGCAGCCGTGTCCATCTTCATGGCAGCCGAATCCATCTTCATGCCGGTGTCAGCAGCGGCGGGAGCCGGAGCCATCGCCGGGGCGGCGGTGTCGGTCTTCGGCGCTTCCTTGGTGCTACAGGCGGCGACGAGCACTGCAGCGGCGACTAGGGCCAGGCGCTTCATGTGAATCTCCTCAGTGTGGTCTTGTGGATATAGACGCGTTGGTCCGCGCACGCATCGGGTGCCCGGTTGGCGGCGTGAAACTTAGGTTTTTGGTTTCCGCTGTCAAGAGTTAATCTATCGCCAAGTGAAAGCGGGTCAACGGTTTCGCCGCCAGTCGCAACAATACGGCGTAAACCGATTGGCCACCGGACTCGACCGAAGGGCAACAAATGTTTGCAATTTTGTTGTAACGCGCGCTTGACCAACGAGTTACCTCGACCGCCCGCTACGCGTCTATTGTCTTCGCCTCGCGAGGTCAGCACGCGACACAACCAACGTTCCGCTCAAGCTTGGCTGCGTCGAGGGGGGCGTGGTAGGTTGCGAGTCCATCCTTGCTTGCCATGACCTCGCCGTCCCCCTCCCCAATCGACCTCGCGACACCGCGCGACGGTGTGGTCCGCGGCGCCTGCCCGCACGATTGCCCGGACACGTGCGCCATGCTCGTGACCGTCGAGAATGGCCGGGCGACGCGCGTCGCCGGTGACCCGGAGCATCCCTTCACGCAGGGATTCCTGTGCGCGAAGGTCAATCGCTACGTCGAGCGCACCTATCATGAAGGTCGGCTCACGTCGCCGCTTCGCCGCGTCGGCCCCAAAGGGAGTGGTCGGTTCGCGCCCATCTCCTGGGACAGCGCACTGACCGAGATTGCCGAGGTACTCGGCGGGATCGCCGCGTCGAGCGACGGACCGCAATCGATCCTGCCCTACTCCTACGCCGGCACGATGGGCCTGCTGCAGGGCTCGTCGATGGATCGACGCTTCTTCCATCAGCTCGGCGCCTCGCGACTCGATCGCACGATCTGCTCGATGGCCGGCACCGTCGGGATGCGCATGACGGTCGGCGCCAACGTCGGCGCCGATGCCGAAGGAATTCCCGAGAGCGATCTCGTGCTGCTGTGGGGGACGAACACGCTGACGGCGAATCCACATCTGTGGCCCTTCGTGCTGCGCGCCCGCGAACGTGGCGCGCGCATCGTCTGCATCGATCCGATCCGCACCCGCACCGCCGCACAGTGCGATGACTGGATCCCGATCCGGCCGGGAACCGACGGCGCGCTCGCGCTGGGAATGATGCACGTGCTGTTCGCACGCGGGCTGGAGGATCGCGACTACCTCGAGCGCTACACACTCGGCCATGAAGCATTGCGCGAGCGCACGGCGGAGTGGACGCCGGCGAAGACGGCGACGGTCACGGGGTTGTCGGAAGCGACGATCGTCGAGCTGAGCGAGCAGTACGGCGGAGCCAAGGCCGCGTTCATTCGTGTGAACTACGGACTGCAGCGTCATGCGGGGGGCGGTATGGCCGTGCGCAACATCGCCTGCCTCCCTGCCATCACCGGTCACTGGCGCCGCGCGGGTGGCGGCGTGCAGCTCTCGACGTCGGCGAACTTCACGTTCAACCGCGCCGTGCTCGAGCGGCCCGACCTCGGACCGGCGGCGCGGACGATCAACATGATCCGTCTCGGTGAGGCGCTCACCGAACCCGACGCGGGCGTCGGCGGCCCTCCGGTGCGCGCGCTCGTGGTGTACAACAGCAATCCGGCGGCGGTCGCGCCGGATCGCAATGCCGTGCTTCGCGGGTTCGCATCACCGTCGTGCTCGAGCACTTCCAGACCGACACCGCCGACTGGGCCGACATCGTGCTTCCGGCGACGACGCAGCTCGAGCACTGGGACCTGCACCTCGCATACGGGCATCACTACGCGTCGCTCAACCGGCCGTCGATCGCGCCACTCGGTGAGGCGCTGCCGAACACGGAGATCTTCCGCCGTCTCGCCGCGCGCATGGGGATGCGCGAGCCGCACTTCCGGGACGACGACGTGACGCTCATCCGGCAGGCACTCGACACGAATGCCCCGAAGCTGCAGGGAGTGACCTTCGAGCAGCTGCTCGCGCGCGGCTGGATGCGACTCAACGTGCCGACTCCGTACCTCCCCTACGCCGAGGGCGGCTTCACGACGCCGAGTGGCAAGTGCGAGCTCGTCTCGCAGCGGATGGCCGAGCTGGGACTCGATCCGCTGCCGGCGTATATCCCGCCGTACGAGTCGGTCGAGCGCGACGCCGCGCTCGTGGCGCGGTATCCGCTGACGTTGATCTCGTCACCGGCGCACACCTTTCTCAATACGACGTTCGCCAACATCACGTCGCTCCGACGGCAGGCGCGGGAGCCCGAAGTGCTGCTGCATCCCGCCGACGCCGAACGGCGCGGGATCTCGCCAGGGATGCGCGTCACGGTGCGCAACGACCGCGGCGCATTCGCGGCGACGGCGCGCGTCGAGCCGTCGATCCGCGAAGGCGTCGCGTGGGCGCCATCCATCTGGTGGGGCAAGCTCGCGGGAGACGACGCGAACGCCAATCAGACCACGTCGCAGCGAGAGACGGATCTCGGACACGGTCCGGTGTTCTACGACAACCAGGTGGAAGTCGAGGCGGCGTAACCTCTCATTCGCCGCGCCGCGGCGCTTCTTCGCGCCGCTCTTTTGTTCGGAGTGTGTCGCACCGGTCGGGCGATTTCCTATGAGCGCACGCGGTACGACGAGTAGAGCGCCCCGCACTGCGACGAGGCTACGCCGCCATGCGTAGGCGCACCCGCTCTCGAGCGCGCCCCCGACCGCGCACGCGCTCGACTCCAGAATTCATCGCGATCCGAGGGCCATGAACTGGAAGGAGCGTGGTCGCCGTCTCGCGTGGCCAAGTGGGAGGGAGCGCGAGGGTGTGGAGGAGGCCGCGGCGCATGGAAGCGGCGTGAACTGCGCGACGAACGAATGCGTTCGTCCCCGCGTGCGCGGACTTGCGGCGTCGCGCGACTTGCCGCTTTGTACACTCGTGGGGCTGATCACACGCCCCGGCTCAACGTCGTGGAGGCCTCGTGTCGTCGTTCCCGGAAACCCTTGGCGCCCTCAAGCGCTCCCCGTTCGCCGCTCCCCACCGCGCCACGCGTTCGGTCAAGGACGAGCTACGCCAGAACCTCATCGAGCGACTCGCCGCCGGCGGTCCGCTCTTCGCCGGCGTCCTCGGCTACGAGGATACGGTCATGCCGCAGATCGTCAATGCGATCCTGTCGCGGCACAACTTCATCCTGCTCGGCCTGCGCGGGCAGGCGAAATCGCGCATCCTGCGCGCGCTCGTCGGGCTGCTCGACGAGACGATGCCGATCATCGCCGGCAGCGAGGTGAACGACAATCCGTTCCTGCCGATCTCGCGATACGCGCGCAACCTGATTCACGAGGCGGGAGACGACACGCCGATCGCCTGGGTGGGTCGCGATGCGCGGTTCATCGAGAAGCTGGCGACACCGGACGTGACGATCGCCGACATGATCGGTGACCTCGATCCGATCAAGGCCGCGCGTGGCGGGCACATTCTCTCCGACGAGCTGACGATCCACTACGGCATGCTGCCGCGCGCGAACCGCGGGATCTTCGCGCTCAACGAGCTCCCCGACCTCGCGGGCAAGGTGCAGGTCGGGCTGTTCAACGTCATGCAGGAGGGCGACGTCCAGATCAAGGGATATCCCGTGCGCCTCTCGCTCGACGTGCAGCTCTGCTTCACGGCCAACCCCGAGGACTACACGGCGCGCGGCAAGATCATCACGCCGCTCAAGGACCGCATCGGCAGCGAGATCCTCACGCACTACCCCGAGACGGTCGAGCTGGGGATGGCGATCACCGGCCAGGAAGCATGGACGGCTCGTGGCGGCAAGCCGGTCCGCGTCCCGGACTTCATCTCGGAGGTCGTCGAGCGCGTGGCGTTCGAGGCGCGAACGGACAAGCGGATCGACAAGCGCTCCGGAGTCTCGCAGCGGATGCCGATCACCGTGCTCGAGAACGTCGTGTCGAACGCCGAGCGACGCTCGATCGTGACGGGCGAGACGGAGATCGTGCCGCGCATCTCCGACGTGTACGCAGCGCAGCCGGCGATCACGGGCAAGATCGAGCTCGAGTACGAGGGTGAGCTGGTCGGCGGACACGCGATCGCGCGCGAGCTGATCCGCCGGGCCGCGGACGCCACCTTCCAGGAGCGCGCCGGCGGCGTGAACACCGACGATGTGGTGATCTGGTTCGACGAGGGCGGCGCGCTGCAGGTGACGGACGACGAGCGCTCCGACGCCGTGGCGACGGGGTTCGAGGCGGTGCCGGGCCTGCTCGATCTGGTGCAGCGTGTCGGGCTCGCGACGTCCGACGATGCGCCGCAGACCGTGGCAGCGTGCGAGCTGGTGCTCGAGGCGCTCGTCGCGCGGAAGAAGATCTCGCGGTCCGACGGCGGTCTGTACGGCCGCGCCGAGCCCGAACGGCGTCGCCGCCCGAAGCAGGACTTCTTCGGCGACGGGCTCTCGGCCTAGACGATGACCAGCGGTCGTCTGGCCGAGCGCGCGTCGCCCGCGGCGCCCCCCGCCGCGGTGCCGCGCGTCCGGCCGGCGACCCCACGCGACCTCGACGCGGTGGTGGCGCTGCGCATTGCGCTCCTGCGCGAGCATCCCGACCATCCGATCTACGGCCGACTGCGCCCCGAGGTGGACCGCCACGCGCGCGACCTGTTCGCGGCGCAGATCCGGTCGCGCATGGAGACGATCTTCCTCGCCGAGCTCGCGGGAGACGTCGTCGGGATCATCCGCTGCGTCGAGTCGATCGGGTCGCCCCTGCTCGAGCCGTCGCGCTACGCGTACGTGTCGTCGGCGTACGTCCGCCCCGACGTGCGCCGGCGCGGCGTGCTGCGCGCGCTGATGGCCGAGGTCGAGCGCTGGTGTCGCGCGCGCGGGCTCGACCAGATGCGGCTGCACAACGTTGTCGGAAGCAAGACCGCGGAGCGCGCGTGGGACGCGCTCGGCTTCGCGATCGTCGAGCACGTTCGTCTGCGTGCGGTCACAGTAACGCGCTGATGCCGCTCATCACCGTCTCGCGGCAATTCGGCTCGGGCGGTTCGGAGGTGGCGGAGCGCGTTGCGCGGGCGCTGGACTGGCATCTCTATGACAACGCGTTGGTGGACGAGGTCGCGCGGCGCCTCGGGATGCAGCCGGCGGACGTATCGGCGCGCGAGGAGCGCGTACCCTCGATCGCGGAGCGCATCGCGTCGGCCATGGCGCTGGGGATGCCCGAGGTGATGCCCACGGTCGCCGACCTCGCCATGCAGCCCACCGAGGAGCGCATCGTGGAGGTGACGAAGCACGTCATGGAGGAAGCGGTGCTCGCCGGGCCGGCCGTGCTCGTGGGGCGTGGAGCGCAGTGCATGCTCGCGTCTCGTGCCGATGCGCTGCACGTGTTCTGCTACGCGCCGCCCGAGGTGCTCGCGAGCTACGCGGTGACCAACCTCGGCGTCGCACCCGCGGACGCGGCACGTGTCGTCGCCGAGAACAACCACCAGCGCGAGCAGTACGTGAAGCGTCACTGGAAGCGCGAGTGGCGTGACCTCGCCAACTATCACCTCTGCGTGAACACCGGCTGGCTGGGCCTCGATGCTGCGGCGGAGCTGATCGTCGGCCTGGCCCGCGAGCGCTTCGGCTAGGGCGGGCTCGTGTCGGCGCCGCGCGCCGCGCGCAGCCGCGCGAGATCGACGTCGACCGACTGCGGGAGGAACATGTCGTCGGCGATCGCCGCGATCTCCTCGGCCTGCTTCCACGCCTCCTCGAGCAGGTACAGCTCGCCCTCGAGGGCACGGCGCTCGGAGTCCTCGTGCGCCGCCATCTCGAGCGCGAGTCGTGTCGCGAGCGGCACCCGCTTGAGCGAGGTGCGCCGGCGCGGATCTCCGAACCCCGATCCGCTGCGGGCGGCGAGCGTCTGTGCAGCGCTCGCGAACAACCGCTCGGGACTCTCGGCTTCCTCGACGATCCCGACGGCGCGCTGTACGTCGGCGGCGCTCCCGCCGCTCCGGTTGACGTGGGGCAGCAGGGCGCCGGCGGCGCGCACCGCCGCCTCGCCCTCGAGGATGCGCGTCTCGCGCATCTTCGCGTAGCGCCACCAGGGCGTCGCACCGCCTTGCGTGACGACGGGGACGCTCAGCTGTAGCGTGTCGTGCTGCACGGTGAGCCTGATGCGCTCGACGTCCGACAACCGCGTGCGCAGCACGCCGTCGGGCGTCGGCACGGCGACGAGCTTCTTGGCGCGATACACCTGCACGAGACTGTTGGTGATGTTCCATACCGGACTGATGGCGCCGGCGCCCATGATCCCGAGCAGGGGGCCGGCCACCATCACCGTGCCGGCGGCGAGCACCACACCGCCGCCGATGAGATACTGCCGGCGCCGCCGTCGTCCGAACTGGTCGCCGTAGCGCCACGCCGCCATCTCCGGGCGCTGAGGATCGCCGATGCGCACGAGCTCGAGCCCCTCCTTGAGTCGTGCGAGCCCGATCTGGTCGGTCGAGACGCGCAGCCGTGTCGCGCGGAACGCGCGCTCGCACTCTTCGATCGCCTCCCACCGCTCCTCGAGCGGCGTGAGGTTCCACCGCTCGCACTTGCGGCAGACCACCCACAGTCGGCCCTTCGCCGCGTCGTACGCGAGCCGGCGACCGATGGGAAAGTGCTCGACGGCTTCGTTGTGGCCGAGGTCGCTGCTACAGAACAGGCAGGTGCGATACATGTCAGACCGTACGCGCCCCCAGCCGACGGAGTTCCGGGCGCTGGAAGAAGGCCCACACGCCGTAGCCCGCCATGAGGAGCGCCGTCGCGAAGATCGCCGTCGCCACGCCGACCGCGTGCGCGATCACGCCACCGGTGAACGCACCGACTACCTGGGACAGTCCCACGACGACGAGCCCGTACGCCGCCATGATGCGTCCGCGAAGCTCGTCGGGAACGATGTTCTGCAACAGGCCGTTGGAGATCGCGCCGTTGAGGATCATGACGCAGCCGATGGCGAGCAGCAGCACGTAGCCCACCAATGGTACGCGTGTGAACGAGAACGTCATGAGCAGCGCCGGCCACAACATCGATGCGACGGTGAGAAGGCGCATGCGCGAGAATCGATTTCCGACCGCGGCCAGACCCAGCGCACCCGTGAGTCCGCCGATGCCGAGGAACGACAGCAGCAGCCCGTACCCGCCGGCGCCGAGCCCGAACATCTCTCTCGCCACGACGGGCATCAGCGCGAGCACAGGTGCGCCGAGGATGGAGTACACCGTGACCATGATCATGAGCGAGCGAACCTCGCGTGTGTCACGGATGTAGCGCAGGACCTGCACCACTCCCTGCCATGGACTCGCTCGCTCGCGCTGCGGCATGAACGCCGGGAGCCGCATCATGAAGAGCCCCGCGAGCACGGTGACGAAGCTCGCCGCGTTGAGGAAGAAGCACCATGCGATGCCGAGTCGGGCGATGACTGCGGCGGCGATCCCCGGTCCGACGACGCGCGCGAGATTGAAGCCGCTCGAGTTCAGGGCGATCGCGTCGGGCAGGTCGTCGCGCCCGACGAGGTCGATCATCATCGCCTGGCGCGCCGGAATCTCGATCGACGAGATGAGCCCGCCGATGAACGCGAGCGCGAGCAGCCATCCGATCGTCATCCGATCCGTCACCGTGAGCGCCCACAGCGTCGACGCCTCGAGGAGGAAGGCGGCCTGGGCGACGCGCACGATCCGCAGCTTGTCGGAGCGGTCGACGATCGCGCCGGCGGGCATCGTGAAGAGCAGGACGGGAATCGACGATGCCGTCGCCACCAGTCCGACGAGGAAGGCGCTGTTCGTCAGCTCGAGCGCCAGCCAGCCCTGCGCCATCGTCTGCATCCACGTGCCGATCAGCGAGAGCGTCTGGCCGATCCAGAAGAGCCGGAAGTTTCGGTGTCGGAGGACGACGCGGAACGGGTTGATCGTGCGTGGTACGGTCACGCTCGCAATATAGGCCGGCGGGCGATGGCACTGGCGCGCGTCCGGAGGTATTAGTGAAGGAGGAGGATTGCCCATGCGTTTCCACACGTACAGCAAGTTCTCACCGGAGATGGCCGATGCGGTCGATCTCCAGTCGCTGCTCGACAAGCTCGCCGACTTCCTGCTCCAGTCGGGGTTCGCCGGCCAGCAGGGAAGCTCGTACTACGGCATGGGCTTCGAGGAGCCGGGCGACCGCTCACTGGATGCGCTGCGCCAGGCGATCCTCGAGGCGCTGATGGAGAGCGGCCAGTTCACCCCCGAGATGCTCGAGGCCCTGCGCGGCGACGGCGACGAGGAAGCGCAGGCGAAGCTCGCCAAGTTGCTCGACGACCTCGTGCAGCGGCTGATCGACGAGGGATACCTGAATCTGGACACGCCGCCGCAGATGCCGGGGTCGCATCAGCCGGTCGAGGGAAAGGGGTCGCTCGCCCAGGCCGCCTCTCGCGACGTGAACTTCAACCTGACCGAGAAGGGGATCGACTTCCTCGGCTACAAGACGCTGCGCAACCTCCTTGGCTCGCTCGGCAAGTCGAGCTTCGGCAGCCACGACACGCCGTACCTCGCCACCGGGATCGAAGCGGACGGGTGGAGCAAGCAGTACGAGTTCGGCGACGTGCTGAACATCGACGTCAACGAGACGCTCAAGAACTCGATGATGCGCACCGGAGACATCACCGTACCGATGGACCTGGACTACGGTGACCTCATGGTGCGGCAGGCGGAGTACCGGTCGAGCTGTGCCACCGTGCTGATGCTCGACTGCTCGCACTCGATGATTCTTTACGGTGAAGATCGCTTCACGCCGGCCAAGAAAGTCGCTCTCGCGCTGACGCATCTCATTCGCACGCAGTTCCCCGGCGACTCGCTGAAGGTCATCCTCTTCCACGACAGCGCCGAGGAGATTCCGCTGGCGACGCTGGCGGGGGCGCAGGTGGGGCCGTACCACACGAACACGGCGGAGGGGCTCAAGCTCGCGCGACGGCTCCTCTTGGCGCAGAAGAAGGACATGCGCGAGCGCGCTGACGATGCCGAACGGGCAGATTTACAAGAACTCGTTCGGGCTCGATGTCACCGTGATCGAGAAGACGCTCCAGGAAGTGGCGTCGTGCCGGAAGTCGGGGATCATGATCAACACCTTCATGCTCGCGCGCGACCGGGCGCTGGTGGACTTCGTGAAGCGCGTGAGCGAGATCAGTCGCGGCAAGGCGTACTTCACGACGACGATGACGCTGGGACAGTTCATCCTGATGGACTTCCTGAAGCGGAAGACGCGCACGGTCAGCTGACGAACTCGCGGGTGCGCGAGCAGGCGGGTGCGCCACTGCGTGGGGGGATTAGATTCCCGTCGCGGTCCCGGGGCCGCGACCCGTCCCACGGGTAGACCCGCGCACGAGGTGAGACTTGGGAACGTACCTGGCCGTCGCCATCGGCGCGGCGCTCGGAGGGGTGTCGCGCTATTACGTGGCCTCGGCGCTCCAGCAGCGGCTGGGGGCGACGTTTCCGTGGGGCACGTTGGTGGTGAACGTGAGCGGCAGCCTGCTGCTCGGCGTGTTGATTCGTTACGCGCTGGCGACTCCAACGATGGGCGCCGAGATCCGCGCGCTGCTCACGACGGGCTTCTGCGGCGGATACACCACGTTCTCCACCTACAGCTACGAGACGGCGACGCTGCTCGAGGATGGCCAGTACGGCCGCGCCGGAGCGTATGCGCTCGCGAGTGTCGTCGTGGCGCTCGGCGCGACGTTCGCCGGGTTCATGCTGGCCCGAGAGCTGATCGGGCTTCGCGAGCGAATCTGAGCCGCGCGATGCCGAGAGCCATCGCCTCCATGCGGGAGCATCCATGCACGGGCTGAAAGGGGAGCGGGTGTTGATGCGCGTTCACATCGGAGAGCGCGACAAGCACAAGGGGAAGCCGCTCTACGCGGCGATCGTCGAGCTGCTCCGTGCGCGGGGGTACGCCGGCGCGACGGTGTATCGCGGGATCATGGGCTTCGGCGCGAGCACGACGGTGCACAGCGACCGCATCGAGGTCCTCTCGCTGGACTTGCCCATCGTCGTCGAGTGCATCGAGACCTCCGAGCGGATCGACGCGATCCTGCCCGAGCTGGACGAGATGATCGGCGGAGGATTGATCACGCTGGAGCGCGCGAACGTCATCGTGTATCGGCCGCATTCGGCGAGCGATGCGGACCGCACGCACGTGGAGGGCTGACGACATGACGACGAAGGCGCGATGTTGACCGCGCTCCTCTCCGTGCTCGTGCTCGGCTTCCTGCTCGGGATGCGGCATGCGACGGATCCCGACCACGTCGTCGCCGTGACGACGATCGTCGCGCAGCAGCGCTCACTCGCGCGCGCCGCACGCACGGGGATGCTCTGGGGCGTCGGCCACACGACGACGATCCTGCTCGTCGGCGGCGCGATCGTCGTGCTCAAGGTGCAGTTGGGCCAGATCCCCCCGCGGGTGGGACTGTCGCTCGAGCTGGCGGTCGCGGTGATGCTGATCGTGCTCGGCCTGTTGACCCTGGCCGGCGACGATCGGCGCGTGGCGGAAAGCACGGCGCGGCCGGTGACGATCGGGTTCGTCCACGGGTTGGCGGGATCCGCCGCCGTGGCCACGCTGCCGCAGGTGGCGCTCATCCCCGATCCGTGGTGGGCCGTCGGCTACCTTGCCGTGTTCGGCCTCGGCACGATCGCGGGGATGATGCTGGTGACGGCATCGATCGCCACGCCGTCGCTGCTCGCCGTCCGGCGGTTCGCTGGCATGAACCGGTCGCTGCGCGTCGCCTCGGGGATGGCGAGCATCGGATTCGGTCTCCTGCTGGTGCATCGCATCGGCTTCGTGGACGGGCTGTTCACAGCGGCGCCGCAGTGGGTCGCACGGTAGCCGAGCGCGGGTCTGCCGGCACGCGGGTGCGCGCGCGTGTCGAGCCGCCGAGGGACACGACGATCGAACCGGCGGTCGCGCGGCGGTTCGGACGGCTCCTCCGACGCTGGTTCCGCGCGAACGGCCGCGACCTGCCCTGGCGGAAGACGCGCGATCCCTATCGCGTCCTCGTCTCGGAGCTGATGCTCCAGCAGACGCAGGTCTCACGCGTCGTGACGCGGTACGCCGAGTTCATCGAGACCTTCCCCACCCTGCACGACGTGGCGCGGGCGCGCCCGAAGCGAGTGATGGAGGCGTGGGCGGGGCTCGGGTACTACGCCCGGGCGCGGAACCTCCATGCGCTCGCGCGCCGGGTCACCGACCGGGGACGAGACGAGGCGGCGATGCTCCCGGCCGACGCCGCGGCGCTCAGAGCGTTGCCGGGAATCGGGGCCTACACGGCGGGTGCGGTGAGCTCGTTCGCCTACGAGCGCCGAGCGGAGCTCGTCGACACGAACGTCGCGCGAGTGATCAGGCGGGTGTTCGCACCCGACGTCGACGTCAAGTCCGGACACGGGCAGAAGCTCGTCTGGAGCATCGCGCGCGAACTGCTCCCACGCACAGGCCCGACGACCTGGATCCACAACCAGGCAATGATGGAGCTCGGCGCCCTCGTCTGCACGGCGCGGGTCGCGCACTGCGGCATCTGCCCCGTGCGATCCGTCTGTGCGAGCTATGCGCAGGGGGTCGATCAGCTCGCGGTACACCCGCGGCGGATCGACCCCCTCGACGAACGACGGCGCGCGCGCGCCCGGAGCTAAGTCTTGGCGAAGACGAGCACGAGTCCGTTCTGCGTGAGCGAAATCGTCGTGGCCGTCAGCTCGGCGGTGGTTCCCGGATCGTTGGCAATATCGGTCCGATGGAACACGATGTTCGGTCCACTGATCTCGACCGTGCCGTAGGTAGTGACGACGAGGATGGACGACGAGCCGTTCGTCGCCGTGAGACGCTGGGACAGGGTGGTGGTGAAGTTTCCCGACTCGTCGATGACGATGGCGCCGCTGAACACCTCGAGCGTTCCGTTGGCCGTCGTCTGCGTGTAGGTGAGCGGGCTGCCGTTGACGGTCTGCAGCCTCCAGGTGCCGATCAGGTTGACCGTGACCGGGGCGGTGGTCGAGTTCTCGCTGCAGGCGACGAGCGAGGCGAGCGCGAGGACGGCGAAGAGTCGGCGCATGTTATCGCCTCACCGCATCTTTCTTCGCGACCTTGTACCCGTAGTCGAGCTGTGACTCGTACGAGCGCTCCCCGTATCCAGTGTAGATCTGTCGCGGACGCGCGATCTTCTGCTCCGGATCGGTGAGCATCTCCTCCCACTGGGCGAGCCAGCCGGCAGTGCGCGCCACGGCGAACAGCACCGTGAAGAAGTCGGTCGGGAAGGCCATCGAGCGATAGATCAGCCCCGTATAGAAGTCCACGTTGGGGTAGAGCTTCCGCGAGATGAAGTATTCGTCCGACAGGGCGATGCGCTCAAGCTCGAGCGCGATCTCGAGGTCCTTGTCCATGCCGATCTGCGCGAAGACGTCGTCGGCGAGCTTCTTCACGATGCGCGCGCGGGGATCGTAGCTCTTGTACACGCGATGGCCGAAGCCCATGAGCTTCTGCCCCTTCCCGCTCTTCACCCCCTCGATGAACGCGGGGATGTTCTTCTTGTGGCCGATCTGGGTGATCATGTGCAGCACCTGCTCGTTGGCGCCGCCATGGAGCGGCCCGTAGAGCGCAGCGATCCCCGCAGCGATCGCCGAGAAGGGATCGACCTGCGAGCTGCCCACCGCGCGCACGGCGCTCGTCGAGCAGTTCTGCTCGTGGTCGGCGTGCAGGATGAACAGCACTTCGAGCGCCTTCACGAACACCGGGTTCCCCTCGTACTTGGGCTCGGACATCCGCGCCACCATCGAGAGGAAGTTCTCTACGTAGCCCAGCTCGTTGTCCGGATAGATGAAGGGCAGACCCTTCACGTGCCGGAAGCAGAAGGCGGCGATCGTCGGCACCTTCGCGAGCAGACGCACGATGCTGATCTGGCGCTCCGCCGGATCCTGGATGTTCTTGGCCGCCGGGTAGAAGCTCGACAACGCCGCGACGGCGCTGCAGAGCATGGACATCGGGTGCGCATCGTAGCGGAAGCCCTGCAGGAACGTCTTGATGTTCTCGTGCACGTACGTGTGGTACGTGACCTGGTGCACCCAGTCGTCGTACTCGGACTGCAGCGGCAGCTCGCCGTTGCGGAGGAGCCAGGCGACCTCGAGGAAGCTCGCGCTCTCGGCGAGCTGCTCGATCGGATAGCCGCGGTAGCGCAGGATCCCCTTGTCGCCGTCGATGAAGGTGATCGCGCTCTTGCACGACGCGGTGTTCATGAACGCCGGATCGTACGTCATCAGCCCGAACTCGTCGGGCCTCTCCTTGATCCGTCGCAGATCGGAGGCGCGAATCGCCGTGTCCCCCTCGGTCCCCTTCTCGAGGATGGGGACGGTGTAGCCGGTCCCCGTGCGCGAATCCTTGATCTCGAGCGCCGGGCCCGCCGTCGGAGCCGGGGCGGTCGCGGTCGCCACGTTCGATTCGGTCTTGCTCATGTAACGTCTCCCTGGAGATGCGCTGCGTGACGGAGAGCGCGCGCTCGTCCGCGCCGGAAATGTATCGGCGTGCCGCGAATTCCGGCATTGCCGCCGAGTGCCCGGAGGCGCTCGCTACCTTAGTGTTCGATGCACCGTGCGGCCGCCAGCCGTCGGGGATCGCCTGACCACCGCTCGCACCGCCGACCCATCGCCATCCCGCCCGCTCCCGTCTCCCCCGCTCAGCTCCTCGTCGGTGCGGGCGCCGCCCTCGTGGCCGGGTTCGTCAACGCGATTGCGGGGGGAGGAACGCTGCTCACGTTCCCCGCGCTCGTCGCCGCCGGGCTCTCGCCGATCAGCGCGAACGCGACGAGCACCGTCGCGCTGCTACCGGGCGCGCTGAGCAGCATGTGGGGCTATCGCGACGAGCTGACGGGGGCGCGCCGCTGGGCCGCCCTGTTCTCCATGCCGAGTCTCGCCGGCGGCGCGCTGGGCGCGGTGCTGCTGCTCCACACGCCGAGCGACGCATTCGATCGCATCGTTCCCTGGCTCGTGCTCGGCGCGACCGCGCTGTTCCTCGCGCAGCGTCCGATCCTTCGCCTCGTGCGCGGCGCGCGGCCGCATCCGGGTGACGACCTCCTCTCGTCGCGCTCGCCCTCGTTCGGACTCCTGGCGGGTCAGCTGCTCGTCGGGATCTACGGCGGCTACTTCGGGGCCGGGATCGGGATCCTCATGCTCGCCGCGCTCGGGCTCATGGGATTCAGCAACATCCATCGGATGAACGGCCTGAAGAACTGGGGCGGCTTCTGCATGAACCTCGTGGCGGCACTGAGCTTCGCCCTCAGCGGCATCGTGCGCTGGCCGGTGGCGCTCGGGATGGCGCTCGGCTCGGTCGCGGGCGGGTACGTGGGAGCGCGCGCGGCACTGCGGGTGCCGCAGCAGGTGGTGCGGGGTGCGGTGGCGGCGGTCGGCGTGCTGAGTGGTGTCTGGCTGCTGCTCCGGCTCTGATCAGAGGCCGGCGAGCCGGCAGACGATCTCCCATTCCTTCGCGGTCACGGGCTGTACGCTCAGCCGGCTGCCCTTCTGCAGGAGCACCATCTTCTCCAGCCCTTTCACACCGCGAAGGTCCGCCAGCGTGAGCGGCGTCCGGAGCGCCTCGCGCGCGCGCAGGTCGACCATCATCCAGGTGGGCGCGTCCGGCTTGCTCTTCGGATCGTAGTGCGAATCCTTGCGGTCGAACGCCGTGTGATCGGGATAGCTCTCGCGCGCCACTTCGGCGATGCCGACGATCGCCGCGGGATCGGTGCTCGAGTGATAGAAGAACACGAGATCGCCGAGCCTCATGCCGTCGCGCATGAAGTTGCGCGCCTGGAAGTTCCGCACGCCGTCCCAGCAGGTGGTGCGATTCGGGCTCGCCAGCAGATCATCGAACGAGAAGGAATCCGGCTCCGACTTGACGAGCCAGTATTGGCGTGCGCGCGTCGTGGGCGTCATCCGCGTGGGTGTGGGAGGTGCGGCACAATGTAGCAGTGAGCGCGCGCCCTTGAAGCAGCACCGCCCGCCCGGCACTTTTGGCGCATGTCCACGCTGCTCGCCGTCGTCGCAACGCTCACCGCGTTCCTGCGGAGCGCCTTTCTCGTCGGTGGCGTCGTGCTCGGCGCCGTAGCGACCGCCGATTGGGCGGTGCGCACGCGCCGACTCAATCCATTCGGCAGCGTTGCGCGCTTTCTGAGAGCTCGCGTCGATCCCCAGCTCGCCGGCATCGAGCGACGCGTGCTGCGCGCGGGTGGTCGTCCGACGGCCACTCCACTCTGGGCGCTCGTGGCCTACGCCATCATAGCGTTGCTCGTGCTCGCGGGTCTGGAGATGATCGCGGCGTTGGTGCGAGAGGCCGCGTTCGCGACGGCGATGGGCGGTAGCGGGCTGCTGCTGCTCGTCGTTCGCTGGACGTTCGGCTTCCTCACGTTCGCACTGCTCGTGCGGGTGATCTCGTCCTGGGTTCCAACGCTCGGTGCGAGTCGATGGGTGCGGTGGTCGTTCGGCGCGACGGAGTGGATGCTGCGTCCGCTTCGCGGGCTCATCCCTTCGCTTGGCGTGATCGACATCACACCGATCGTTGCGTATATCGGACTAAAGGTCCTGCAATGGGCTGTCGAGACTCTCTTGCTCGCGACACTGCGCTGAAGCCCTCTTGGACACTCTGCGTGTGGACGTGAAGGGGACCGTGGTGCGCGTCGCCGTGCACGTGCAGCCGCGCGCGTCGCGAAGCGAGATCATCGGGCAGCACGGCGCGGCCCTGAAAGTGCGGCTGCAGGCCCCGCCCGTGGAGGGAGCGGCCAACGAGGCGCTCGTTCGACTTCTCGCCGACTCGCTTGGTGTGCCTCAGCGATCGGTTCGGGTGGTGGCCGGCGCGATCTCGCGCTCGAAGATGGTGGAGGTCGAAGGCACGACGGAGGACGCGGTGCGCGCGCTGGCGTTGCCGCGGAACGTGACGAGACGGAGGAGTGACGGATGACGCATGTGCTGCTGGTTGGTGGAGATGTCGCCCTGCTCGAAGGGCTCGCGCAGTCGCTCGCGGCGCAGGGACACGCTCCGTCGGTCGCGACGAGCCTCGCCGAGGCACGCGAGCTCGCGACGATCGAGCCTCCGCTCGTGCTCGTGGTCAACCGTGCGCTGGCGAGCAGCGCCGGTGCCGAGCTGCTCGGCATCCCGCTCAGCGCTGGCGGCGCGCGGCTCCTCTACCGTGCGGCGACGGTGCCGCTCGCGCCGCTCCTTCCTGCACTGCAGCGCTCCGTGCTCGCCGATCTCACGCTGCCGCTCGAACGCCATCGCCTGTCGGCGCTCGTGCATTCGCTCGGCGAGCGGGCACGCGCGACGGGTCGCGACCTCCGCCCCGCTCCACCCGACACGCGCGCGCGCTAAGCGCGACGCACCAGTCGGACGGAGGCGCGAGAGGGGGCCGAAACGCTTGCCCCCGCCAGGCACGGGTGGTATCTATCGATGTAGGTCAAACTGTCCCTCGTGGCGATTTCCAGCAAATTGCGGCCACGTTAATCCCCAGCTAAAGCGCGAGCCCACACGCCGATCGCGTTTGGGCTCGTTTTTGTTCGCGCTTCTCAATGACCGAAATCCCACGCCCGGCCGTCTCGCATCCCTATCTCGACGCCCTCTCCGAGCGCGTGCTGGTTTACGACGGCGCGATGGGGACGAACATCCAGCGTCACAACCCCACCGCCGAGGATTTCGGTGGAAAGGCCCTGGAGGGGTGCAACGATCACCTCGTCCTGACGCGGCCCGACATCATCCAGTCGATCCACGAGTCGTTCCTCGCCGTCGGCTGCGACGTCGTGGAGACGTGCACCTTTCAGAGCACGCCGCACCGCCTGCGCGAGTGGGGGCTCGAGGAGAAGACCCGCGACATCAACGTCCACGCGGCGCGGCTGGCGCGCGCGGCGTGTGACAAGTTCGCGACGCCCGACCGCCCGCGCTTCGTCGCCGGCTCGATCGGACCGACCGGAATGCTGCCGTCGAGCAGCGATCCGGCGCTCTCGAACATCACCTTCGACGCGCTCGCCGAGACGTACTACTGGCAGGCGAAGTACCTGATCGAAGGCGGCGTCGATGTGCTGCTCGTGGAGACGGCGCAGGACATCCTCGAGGTGAAGGCGGCGCTGACCGGATTCGAGCGGCTGTTCGCCGAGCTCGTGCGACGCATCCCCGTGCAGACGCAGGTGACGCTCGACACGAGCGGCCGCATGCTGCTCGGCACCGACATCGCGAGCGCGCTCACGACGCTGCAAGCCATGCAGGTGGACGTGATCGGCCTGAATTGCTCGACGGGTCCCGAGCACATGCGCGAGCCGGTGCGATTCCTGACCGAGCACGCCTCGCGTCCGATCTCGGTGATCCCGAACGCCGGCCTGCCGCTCAACACGGGAACGGGCGAGGCGGTGTATCCGCTCGAGCCGCTCCCGATGGCCGCGATGCTGCGCGAGTTCGTCGAGCAGTTCGGCGTCCGCATCGTCGGCGGGTGCTGCGGCACCTCGCCGGAGCATCTCGCGGCGATCGTCGCCGCGGTGCGAGAGGCGGAGACGCCGCCGCATCGCGAGCACGGGCGCGAGGCGCTGGTGTCGTCGGCGATGCGCGCCACGTCGCTCCGCCAGGAGCCGCCGCCGCTGCTCGTCGGCGAGCGCGTCAACTCGCAGGGCTCGCGCAAGGTGAAGCGCCTGCTCCTCGCCGACGACTACGAGGGGATCCTCGACGTCGCCCGCGAGCAGCAGGAATCGGGTGCGCACGTGCTCGACGTGTGCGTCGCGCTCACCGAGCGCGGTGACGAAGCGGAGCAGATGTCCAAGGTAGTGAAGCTGCTCTCGATGAGCGTCGAGACGCCGATCATGGTGGACTCCACCGAGGCGCCGGTGATCGAAGCGGCGCTGCAGCACATCCCCGGCCGTGCGATCATCAACTCCATCAACATGGAGAATGGCCGCAAGCGCATCGACTCCGTCGTTCCGCTCGCCAAGAAGCACGGCGCGGCGCTCGTCGCGCTCACGATCGACCCGGTCGGGATGGCCAAGACGCGCGAGCGGAAGCTCGAGGTCGCGCGCGCGATTTACGACATCGTCGTCGGCGAGTACGGTCTCGCCCCCGAGGACCTCATCTACGACGCGCTCACGTTCACCCTCGCCACGGGCGATCCGGAATGGATCGACAGCGCGAAGGAGACGATCGAGGGGATCCGCCTGATCAAGCGCGAGCTGCCCGGCGTCTTCACGATCCTCGGCGTCTCGAACGTGAGCTTCGGGCTGGACCCGGCCGCGCGCTACGTGCTGAACTCGGTGTTCCTGCACCACTGCGTCTCGGCCGGACTCGATGCCGCGATCGTCAATCCGGCGCACATCACGCCGTACGCCGAGATCACTGCCGAGCATCGCGCGCTCGCCGACGACCTCGTGTTCAACCGCCGTCCCGACGCGCTGCAGCGGTTCATCGAAGGGTTTTCCGCCGCCACCGAGCAGGACACCGGCGCCGCGAAGGAAGATCCGACGGCGGGGATGTCGCCGGAGCAGCGCGTCCACTGGATGGTGCTGCACCGCAAGAAGGAGGGGATCGAGGAAGCGCTCGATGCGGCCGGCGTACGCGAGAACCCCGTGCGCGTGCTGAACGACGTGCTCCTGCCCGCGATGAAGGACGTCGGCGACAAGTTCGGTGCCGGTGAGCTCATCCTCCCCTTCGTGCTCCAGAGCGCCGAGGTGATGAAGAAGGCGGTGAAGCACCTCGAGCAGTTCCTCGAGAAGGCCGAGGGCTACACGAAGGGGAAGGTCGTGCTGGCGACCGTCTACGGCGACGTACACGACATCGGCAAGTCGCTCGTCAACACGATCCTCAGCAACAACGGCTACACCGTGTTCGACCTCGGCAAGCAGGTACCGGTGAACACGATCATCGAGAAGGCGCAGGAGGTCCAGGCGGACGCGATCGGCTTGTCGGCGCTGCTCGTGAGCACGAGCAAGCAGATGCCGCTGTGCGTGCAGGAGCTCGACAAGCGCGGCATTCAGATCCCGGTGCTGATCGGCGGCGCGGCGATCAACCGCCGGTTCGGGCGGCGCGCGCTGTTCGTCGAGCCGGAGCGCGCGTACGAGTCGGGGGTGTTCTACTGCAAGGACGCGTTCGAGGGGCTCGAGACGATGGACGCGCTCCAGGGCGGCGCCGACCGACGCGAGGAAGCGATCGCGCGGCTCCTCTCCGAGGCGCGGAGCGACAGCTTCCTGCACGGCAACGTCGGCAAGGACAAGGCGCAGGGGATCCAGGGCGGCGAGCGGAGCGACGTGGCGCACGATCACGCCGTGCCCGCGGCACCTTTCTTCGGCACGCGCGTGCTCGAGGAGATTCCGCTCGACGAGGTGTTCGATCTGCTCGACCTCGACGAGCTCTATCGCCTGCAGTGGGGCGGACGCGGCTCGGGCGCCGAATTCGATCGCATGGTCCGCGAGGAGTTCGAGCCGGCGCTCGCGCGGCTGAAGGCGGAAGCGAAGGCGGAAGGCTGGCTGCAGCCGAAGGCGGTGTACGGCTACTTCCCCACGCAGAGCATCGGAAACGATCTGATCGTGTACGAGCCCGAGCCGTACCAGCGCGACGGCTCGCTCGTCGAGCGGACGCGATTCCACTTCCCGCGCCAGGAAGGACGCGAGCGGCTCTGCATCGCGGACTACTTCCGCTCGTCGACGAGTGGCGACGTCGACGTCGTGGCGTTCCAGGTCGTCACGGTGGGCGACGAGGCGACGCGCCGGTTCGAGCGCCAGCAGGCGGCCGGCGACTACAGCGAAGCGTTCTACGCCCACGGTCTCGCCGTCGAGAGTGCGGAGGCGGTGGCCGAGTGGCTGCACCGCCGGATTCGCCGCGAGCTCGGCGTACCGGGCGGACGCGGGAAGCGGTATTCGTGGGGCTACGGCGCGTGTCCCGACCTCGAAGACCACGCGCAGCTGTTCAAGCTTCTCCCCGCCGAGGAAGCGCTCGGCATGGAGCTGACGTCGGCGTATCAGCTCATTCCCGAGCAGAGCACCGCCGCCGTGATCGTGCACCACCCGCAGGCCAAGTACTACGCCGTGCGCACCGCCGCCGAAGTCGCGAGCGCCGGCGACTGATCACCGCTTCGTCGTCTCACCGGAGGCACTCATGACCTCGCCCGCACTGGCCCGACTCGTCGACCCCGAAGCGCTCGTGCTGTTCGACGGCGCGATGGGGACGATGCTGTACGCCAAGGGCGTGTTCATCAACCAGTGCTACGACGAGCTGAACGTGCGCGCCCCGGACCTCGTGCGCGACGTCCACCGCGCGTATGTGAAGGCGGGCGCCGAGGTGCTGGAGACGAACAGCTTCGGCGCGAACCGGCTCAAGCTCTCGCAGTTCGGGCTCGCCGAGCAGGTGCACGAGCTGAATCGTCGCGCCGCGGAGCTGGCACGTGAGGCGGCCGAGCAGGGGCGCGACGTCCTCGTCGCCGGCGCCGTCGGACCGCTCGGCGTTCGCATCGAGCCGTACGGCCCGACGTCGCACGACGAGGCGCGTGCGTACTTTCGCGAGCAGCTCGAAGGGCTGAAGGCGGGGGGCGCCGACTGCTTCATCCTCGAGACGTTCGGGGATCTCGACGAGCTTGGCCAGGCGATCGCCGCGGCGCGGGACGTCGATCCCACGATGCCGGTCGTCGCACAGATGACGATCGGCGCGGACGGCCTCACGCCCTACGGCGCGACACCGGAGGACGTCGTGCATGCGCTCGACCGCTTCGGCGCCGACGTGATCGGCCTGAACTGCTCCGTCGGCCCGCAGACGATTCTCGAGGCGATCGAGCGGATGGCGCCGCTGACGCGGAAGAAGCTCAGCGCGCAGCCGAACGCCGGCATGCCGCGCGACGTGGGCGGACGAAGCATGTACATGGCGAGCGCCGAGTACATGGCGGAGTACGCGCGCCATCTCGTGCACGCCGGTGCGAAGGTCGTGGGCGGCTGCTGCGGCACCACACCCGAGCACATTCGCGCGATGTGCGAGTTCGTCCGCCCACTCAGTCCGCGCTTCGCGCAGCCGTCGGGCGGCGTGTCCACGGTCGCGGCGCCGCCGGTGCTGCGCGACGTGGCGCATCGCGCGCCCGACGTGCAGGCCGTGCCACTTGCGCAGCGCTCCAAGTGGGGGGCGAAGCTCGCGGCGGGCGCGTTCGTCACGTCGGTGGAGATCGTGCCGCCGCGCGGGGTCGACGCGACGCGTATGCTCACCGACGTGCGCAAGCTCAAGGTCGCGAACGTCGACGCGGTGAACGTCCCCGATGGGCCGCGGGCGCAGAGCCGCATGGGCGCCCTGCTCACGTCGCTGCTCATCGAGCAGCAGGTCGGGATCGAGACGGTGACGCACTACGCCTGCCGCGATCGCAACCTGCTCGGCATGCTGAGCGACTTGTTGGGAGCCGCAGCCATAGGGCTGCGGAACTTGCTGCTCATCACCGGCGACCCGCCGAAGATGGGCCCCTATCCGAGCGCGACGGCGGTGTTCGACATCGACGCGATCGGGTTGACGAACCTGGTGCGCAATCTCAACCACGGCCGCGACCCGGGCGACAACGCGATCGGGGCGCCGACCCAGTTCGTCATCGGCGTCGGCGTGAACCCCGCGCCGATCGATCTCGCGCACGAGCTCAAGCGGTTCGCCTGGAAGGTCGAGGCGGGGGCGGAGTTCGCGGTGACGCAGCCCGTGTTCGATGCGACGCAGCTCGAGAACTTCCTCCGCCGCACCGACGGCCAGCGCCCGCCGATCGTCGCCGGCATCTGGCCGCTCGTGAGCGTCCGCAATGCGGAGTTCCTCGCCAACGAAGTGCCGGGTGTCAGCGTCCCCGACGCGGTGATCGAGCGGATGCGGAAGGCGAGCGAGAGGTCGAAGGAGCACGCAGTCGCCGAGGGGATCGCCATTGCGCGCGAGATGCTCGATCGCGTGCGCGGCGGTGTGCAGGGGGTGCAGGTGTCGGCGCCGTTCGGAAAGGTCGAGCTCGCGCTCGAGGTCTTCGGCGACACCCTGGTTTCGATCGTCCCGGAGCCCACCGTCGTGCGCGCGTCCGTCTCCGCGTAGGGCACCGCGCGGTCGCGGCGGTCCGCGACCCGCACACACTGGACGACGCCCGGTGCACTGCCGAGAGTTCACCTGCGTCTCGATCACTCTTCCATCAGGAGCCGTGTTGCCATGCGTGTGACTTCCTCTCGCAGCCTCTCGCTCGCCGCGGCGCTGTTGCTTGCCGGCGCCGCGACCGCTGGCGCCCAGGGCGCCGGCCACTTCTCCCTCACGAGCCCCGACATCAAGGCCGGCGCTACGATCCCCCTGCGCCACGTCGGCAACGTCATGGGGTGCCCGGGCCAGAACGTGTCGCCCGCGCTCCAGTGGAGCGGCGCCCCGGCCGGGACCAAGAGCTTCGTGGTGACGACGTACGATCCGGATGCGCCGACGGGGAGCGGGTTCTGGCACTGGGTGGTCTACAACATCCCCGCGAGCACGACGATGCTTCCGGCCGGCGCCGGCGCTCCCAAAGGCAGCGCGCTGCCGAGCGGCGCGACGCAGGGGAACACGGATCTCGCGCAGCCGGGCTATATCGGCCCCTGCCCGCCGCAGGGCGACAAGCCGCACCGGTACATCTTCACGGTGTACGCGCTGAAGACCGCGAAGCTCGAGCTGCCGGCCAATGCGACGGCGGCGATGGTAGGCTTCAACGTGCACGGCAACCAGCTGGCAAAGGCGACCCTCACGGCGAAGTGGGGCCGATAGTGCGCTGGTCGATCTAGCGCGCGCTCGCGCACGGACGTCACGAGCGAAAACGCGGGGTGCTCGCCACACGGCGAGCACCCCGCGTCATCTGTGCTACATGCCCCACGGCGTGTGCACCGAGAGCCCCAGATCGAACGTGAAGAAGTTGGCGCCCTGATTGTCCACGGTCGCCGTCGACGTCACGCCGGGAATCTTGGCGTCGAAGTTCTGCCCGACGTAGCGCAGCTGCGGTGAGATGGCCACGATGCCCGCCAGTCCGTAATCCGCGCCGATCCCGAGCTCGTAGCCGGGTTTGCGATCCGTCGTGAATCCGCGCGACGTCGACGACGAGCCGTACGTGCCCTTCAGATTGTTGAACGTCACGCCCCCCTTGGCGAACGGGCGGAACCGGGACGCGACTGGGAGCATCAACTTCAGCCCGACCGTGGCGCCCTGCAGCGTGTATTCGCCGTCGGAGCCGCACGACGTCGTCTGACAATCGAACGAGATGTGGTCGAAGCCGGCGTACGCGCCGACCATCCCGAACGAGAGGCCGAGGTCGGCGCCGTACCCAAAGCCCTGCTTGGCGCCCTGCACCAGCGCGCTGCTCGCGCTCGTCGAGCCCGGATCCCGTGCGAACGATCCCGTCGGGAAGCTTCCCGTCCCACGCAGTCCGAAGGAGATCGACTGGGCCTGCGACGATCCCGCGAGGGCGACGAGCGCCAATGTCAGACCGGCGATGCTGCTGAAAGATTTCATGAGAGAGCTCCGCGTGAAGTCCTGCCGTTCCGGAGCCCGCGCATGAGAGGGGACACAGCGCTCCGGAACGGCGAGCGTCACGGAGCGGCGGCGCAAACTCCGTACTTCTCCGTCGCCTCCTCACGCGTGATCATCGCCAATCGGCGAGGTCCACCGCCGTGGAGCGAGCCGTGAGGGAACGTGAGCTCCCACAACCGTCCGTCGCGCGGGTCGCGGTAGAGCTGCCGCCAGCCACCCTCCGCGACGGCAAGCGGGGTGAGCCGGCGCGACACCAACCACAGGATCCTCCGGTCGACCTCGTCGTGCACCGAGCCGGCCACGGCCGCGGTCCAGGACCCGACGAGCGCTTGCTCGTCGGGCGCGAGATCGTGGAACGCCGACGTCACCGCGGCGAAGCTCGCTCGATCACGGCCTCGGCTGGCTCGACGGCGGGACCATCCCCCTGATCCGGAAGTAGGTCACGACGTTGCCGTAGTGCTCGCCGTCGTGGGTCGCGTTGAGCGCGAGCGCCCACATGCGAGTGTGCTTCTCACCGAACAGTGTGATCGCCTGCGCCGCAGCCGCGTCGGTCTGCGCATAGGCACGACGGCAGTACTCCGACGACGCACGCAAGGCGCCGACGAGCTGCGCCTTGGTCGTCATCGACTTCTCGACCGCGTCCTCGGCCCGCTCGGGATCGCCGACGGCCGCCGCGCAGAAGGCGTTCTGCGAACCGGCCACGTGACCGATCAGCTGGCCGAAGGTGCGGACCGTCGCGACCGGCTTGAACGCGTAGTCGGAGTCGGGCATCTGCTCCGCGGCGCGCAGCAGGTAGCCGCTCTGGGCTTCCCACATCTCCCGGATCGCGATGACACCGGCATTGGCGGAGGCGGGAGTGCTCTGGGCAAGGGCGGGAGTGGAGACCGCGAGCACGAGCGGGAAGAGTAGCCGATTCATTGAGCGTCCGGGGCGGGTGGGAGGAGTGGGTGCCGGGCGGCCAAAGTATGGGAGCGGGCAGGCGATCACCAGTCGTGCGGTCGCTGGGACGCGACGCGAGACTGCCTGTTGATTGTAATGATTGCAACAAATGCGCAGATTCGAGCGCGCTTTGCAATTTTTTCGCACAGATAGCGAGATATTTGGCTGCTTTGGTGCATAATGTGCACGAAATGATTGACACTCGCGCTCGACCCGGATATGCTGCCTCCGGAGCGACTCAACCACGAAACCGGATCCCGTGCCCTCATTCGCCCCCACCGCGATGGACACCGCGACCCACTGCCCGTACTGCGCCTTCCAGTGCGGGATTCGGCTCAGTGCGGTCGATGACGTCCCAACCGTGGCGGGCGACGCGGACTTCCCCGTCAACAAGGGCGCGCTCTGCATCAAGGGGTTCACCGCCGCGGACACCCTCGCCCACCGCGATCGACTCCGCACCCCGCTGATCCGCACCGCCCGAGGAATCCTCGAACCGGCTTCCTGGGACGCGGCGCTGAACCGGATCGCCGACGGCATCCGGACCGTTCAGGCAACACACGGCCCCGATGCCGTCGGCGTCTTCGGCGGCGGGTCCCTGACCAACGAGAAGACGTACCTGCTCGGAAAGTTCGCGCGCGTCGGGCTGCGCACGCGGAACATCGACTACAACGGCCGCTTCTGCATGTCGAGCGCGGCGGGCGCGGCGATCAAGGCACTCGGCGTCGATCGTGGGCTCCCCTTCCCTGTCGAAGACATCGCGCATGCCGATGTGATCCTGCTCGTCGGAAGCAACCCGGCCGAGACGATGCCGCCGTTGATGCAGTACTTCCAGGCGCAGCGTGCGGCGGGTGGCACGCTGATCGTGGTCGACCCGCGCCGCACCGTCACGGCGAAGAGCGCGAGCTTGCACCTCCGTCTCACTCCAGGCTCCGACGCGGCGGTCGCGAACGGGATCCTGCATCTGCTGGTGAAGCGGGGCGCGGTGGACCTCGACTTCGTGCGCGAGCGCACGGAGGGATTCGACCAGCTCCGCGGCGTGCTCGCCACCTACTGGCCCGAGCGCGTCGAGAAGATCACCGGCGTTTCGGAAGGACAGCTCGTGAGCGCCGCGACTCTGCTCGCCAACGCGCGTCGCCCGATGGTGCTCACGGCGCGCGGCGCCGAGCAGCAGGCGCAGGGCGTCACCAATGTCCTCGCCTTCATCAACCTCGCGCTCGCGCTCGGGAAGCGCGGACAGCCCTTCACGGGCTTCGGCACGATCACCGGCCAGGGAAACGGCCAGGGTGGTCGCGAGCATGGCCAGAAGGCGGACCAGCTTCCGGGATACCGGAAGATCGACGACCCCGCGGCGCGTGCGCACATGGCCGCGGTCTGGGGAATTCCTGAGCACGAGATCCCGGGTCCGGGACGCTCGGCGTACGAGCTGCTCGACGACCTCGGTCGCGAGGGCGGCGTGCGCGCGCTGCTGCTGATCGGATCGAATCCCGTCGTGTCGGCGCCGCGTGCGCTGCACGTCGAGCAGCGTCTGCGGTCGCTCGACCTGCTCGTCGTCGCGGACTTCTTCCTCTCCGAGACCGCATCGCTCGCCGACGTCGTGCTGCCGAGCGCGCAGTGGGCCGAGGAAGAGGGAACGATGACGAACGTCGAGGGGCGCGTCATCCTGCGCCGCCGAGCGGCGACGATCCCCGAGGGCGTTCGCTGCGATCTCGACATCATCCGCGGAATCGCCGAGCGGCTGGGTCGTGGCGGGCACTTCGCGTTCGAGTCGGCTGCCGAGGTGTTCGACGAGCTCCGCCGCGCGAGTGCGGGTGGTGTCGCCGACTACTCGGGGATCACCTACGCGAAGATC
>QHVE01000059.1:0-44872 GCA_003223455.1 Gemmatimonadota bacterium
TACACGATGGACGCCGACGGTACGAACGTCGATCTTCTGACGCCGCTGGAATTCGGCCAGAACGCCTATCGGGCGAGTCCCGACTGGTCGCCGGATGGGCGCCTGGTCGCCTTCCAGTCGCAGGTCGCCGGCACCTTTCAGGTGCTCACGATCAATCTTCGCGATCGCAGTCTCAAGCAGCTCACGAGCGACGGACGCAACGAGGACCCGTCGTGGGCACCGGATGGCCGCCATCTCACCTTCGTGTCGACCCGCACCGGCACGCGCCAGCTCTGGGTCGTCGACATCGAGTCGGGGCGCACGCGTCAGCTGACGCGCGGGCCCGCCGCTCGTCTTCCCGCCTGGTCACCGCGTCTCGCGACCGACTGACCGATTCAACGCCGCCGGAATCCCCCTCCCACACTCCGGAGACCGAATGATCCGCCGCACTACCGTCCTCTCACTCGCGCTCCTCTCCGTCGTCGGCCTCGATGCCTGCCGGCGCCGAGTGGTGCCGGCGCCCGCGCCGGTCGCGACGAGCAACGATGCGCAGCGGCAGGCCGACTCCCTCGCCGCGCTGCGCGCGCAGCAGCGCGCCGATTCGATCGCTGCCGCCGAAGCGGCGGCGCGCGAGGCAGCCAGCGCCAATCAGCGCACGGCCCCCGAGCTCGCCGCCGTGCTGACGCAGAAGGTCTACTTCGACTACGACCAGGACGTGCTGCGCGACGACGCGCGCGCGGTCCTCGACGCCAAAGTCCCGATCCTCCTCGCCAACCCGGCGATCACTGTCGCCATCACCGGTCACACCGACGAGCGCGGAACGGCGGAATACAACCTCGCGCTCGGCCAGCGCCGGGCCGCGCAGGTGAAGCGCTATCTCGAGGCGAAAGGCGTTCCCGAGTCGCGGCTCAGCACCCAGAGCCTCGGCGACTCGCAGCCGGCCGTCGCGGGAAGCGACGAGTCGGCGTATCAACAGAATCGCCGCGCGGAGTTCCAGCCCAGCGGTGGCGGCGCACTCTTGCGCCCGAGGTCATGATGCGCGCTACTCGCTTCGCGCCCATCGCGGCGCTCGTCCTCGCCGGCTGTTTGGCATCGAAGACCGACATCGCGCTGCTCCAGACCGATCTGCAGACGATGCGTGCCGAGGCGGCTCGCGGCGACAGCGCGCGTCGCGCGCAGGTCGAGCAGGTGCTGGTTCAGCTCACACGCGCGAACGACTCGGTGCGCGCGATCAGTGCCCGCCTCGCCAAGCTCCAGGGCGACATCGCCAACGAGCACTTTCAGATGACGCGCGAGATCATGCAGCTCCAGGAAGTGTCGGGGCAGAGTACCCGCCGGCTCCAGGAGCTGCGGGGCGCGCTCGAGGAGCGTGCCACCGCCGCGACGCCACCCGCCCCGCCGGGCGACAGCGCGCGTGCCGCCGCGGCCCCCGGACCCGGTCAACTGTTCCAGAGCTCGCTGGACCAGCTCAGGCGCGGCAGCAACGGCGTTGCGCGCAGCGGGTTCGAAGAGTTGCTTCGGACCTATCCGACGTACGAGGATGCGCCGGAGGCGATGGTCTACATCGCCGAGACGTACGCCGCCGAACGGAACCAGGTCGCGGCCGACTCGGTATACGGACTCGTCGTGCAGCGCTATCCGCGGTCGCCGAAGGCCGCGACCGCGCTGTACAAACGCGCGCAGATCCTCCGGTCGGCCGGACAGTCCGCGGCCGCGCGCGCCGCACTCGAGCGCATCGTCCGGGAGTACCCCCGGTCCGATGAAGCCGCGCTCGCGCGCGAGCAGCTTCGCACACTCGGCAGGTAGGACGGGAGCGACGATGGGAAGCTCGGCCGAGATGCCCTTCCTCGATCACCTCGAGGAGCTGCGCTGGCGAATCATCTGGTCGCTGGCGGCGGTCGTGGTGGGCGTTGCCATCGGTTTCGTGCTCGTCATCAAGTTCAACCTGCTCGTCTGGCTGCAGGGGCCGATCACGCCATTCCTGAAGGGCCACCGGCTGATGAACACGCACCCCGGCGGGGGCTTCTCGATCATGATGCAGACGTCGATCATCATCGGCGTCGTGATCGCGCTCCCGGTGGTGATCTATCAGGCGTGGCTCTTCCTCGCGCCCGCACTGCACCGGCACGAGAAGAAGGTGGTGTTGCCGGTGATCATCGGCGCGGTCTTCCTGTTCGTGTGCGGCGCCGCGCTCGCGTGGTACTTCGTGCTCCCGATGACACTTCGGTTCCTCACCTCGATGGGGGACGAGGCGTTCGATCAGATGATCTCGGCCACGGAGTACTTCGGCTTCGTGACGGGACTCGTGCTGGCCATGGGTGCGGTGTTCGAGTTGCCGATCGCGATTCTCGCGCTGTCGGCGCTTGGCCTCGTGACGCCCAAGCTGCTCGCGCGCTTCCGCCGGCACGCGGTCGTCGGATCGCTGATCGTGGGGTCGTTCATCTCGCCGGGCGACGCCGTGACCACCTCCGTCGGCTTGATGCTGCCGCTCTACCTGCTGTACGAGTTCAGCATCGTGCTGTCCTGGATCGTCTTCCGAAAGCGGCATCGGGCCGAGGCGGCCGACCTCCACGACGACGGAGTGCCCGCTTGAGCGTACGCGGCTGGCTGATCGCGCTCGTCCTCCTCCTCGGCGCATTGCCAGCGCGGGCACGGGCCCAGTTCGTGCCGCGCCCCCCGACGCGGCAGCCACAAGTGCGGCCCGGCGTGCGCGACACGATCCGCAACCGAGCCGACACGCTCCGCACGCCCCAGGACTCGGCGGCGGCCGCGGATACGACCGGGATCGCGAACTTCCTGCCGCCGGACAGCGTCATGCAACGGCTGATGGCGCTGCCCGGCTTCAGCATGACCCGCTATCAGGGCGAGATCATCACCTTCCAGGCGGCGACGCGCGGTGCGTCGCTGACGAATCGCGCCATCGTGCAGCGCGACTCGCAGATCGTGAAATCGGATACGATTGTCTACAGCGGGCAGACGCAGGGCGTGCAAGCGATCGGCAAGCGGAACGTGTTCGTCGTGCCGGGACAGGCGGCGCCGATCGTGACCGCCGGAACGGCGAACTACGACATGTCGGCGCGGCGCATCGCGGGCACCGCCGTCAAGACGTCGATCGAGGCGGAGGGGCAGGAGCTCTTCATCAGCGGCGAGAAGTACGTCGCCGTCGCGCTGCGCGATTCGGTTCGTACCGCGAACGACATCAACTACTACTTCAAGAACGGCATCGTCACCGCCTGCGACGACTCCATCCCGGATTACTACTTCAAGTCGAAGGAGATCAAGCGCACCGGATCGTTCGTCGTCGGCCGACCCGCCGTCCTCTACATCGGCGACGTCCCGGTCATGTGGCTGCCCTTCGTCTTCCAGGACGTGCACGGCGGCCGCCACAGCGGCATTCTGCCGCCGAACGTCGGCGTGAGCGACATCGTGCGCAACAGCCCGTCGTATCGCCGCAACCTGGAGGGTCTGGGGTACTACTGGGCCATCTCCGACTTCGTCGACGCACAGGCATTCATCGACTGGCGGAGCTCGGCGGGAGAGACGCAGCAGGGCGACCCCGGGTACTTCCGCTACAACGGCGAGCTGCGCTACCGCTGGCTCGACCGGTACATCGCGGGCAACCTCGCGTTCAGCCAGACGACGCAGGGCAACTCGCGCAATACGGCGGTCACGTGGGGCCACCAGCAGAACTTCACGAAGAACAGCTCCCTGTCGGCGAACGTCAATCTGGCCGAACTACCAGCAGAAGATCGGGCCGGCCCAGTTCAGCATCCGCGGCACGCAGCGGCAGTACCCAGGCCGGAGCCAGCTCGATCGCAACTTCCCCACGCTCAGCGTGAGCACCAGCCCGATCAGTGTGGGAAGCTGGCTGACGTGGACCCCCAACTTCAGCTATGCGTCGAGCCAGACGCTGAACGTCGATCCGCCGTCCTCGCTCGGCCTCTTCGTGCGGCGCGAGGTCGTCGCCGGACGTGACACCATTCTCGGCGACACTCTCAAGAAGAACGCGTACACGAGCACCCTCTCGTTCGACACGCCGCTCACCATCTTCGGGTACAGCCTCGGCAACCGGTTCACGATCAACTCGGCGCGGAACGATTTCCCCGAGCGTGCGATCGTCGCGGACGTCAAGACGGGAGTGGAGCAGGAGCGCATCTACGCGACGACGTATCACACCGAGGTGGATTGGACGCCCTCGTTCACGCTCCCGTCGCTCGGTCGGAACAAGTTCAACCTGACGCCCTCCGTCTCGCTCTCGAACGTGGACGCGGGCGCGTTCTGGATCCGGAACGAGCGAACGGGCGGGGAGTGGGTACACCAGTCGAAGCGACTGACGTACGGGCTCTCGGCATCGCCCACGCTGTACGGCCTGTTCGACCGCGGAGGGAAGGGCTTCGGCCCGTTCGCGAAGCTCCGGCACTCCATCCAGCCGACATTCGGCTACGCGTACGCGCCGGCGGCGGATGTGAGCGACGAGTATCTCGCCGCACTCGGCCGCACGAAGGTCAGCTCGACCGGCTCCTCGACGGGCTACCTTCCCTCGCTCGCTCAGAATTCGATGAACGTCGGGCTGTCGACCAACCTCGAGGCGAAGCTCCGGTCTCGGAACGACAGCAACCCCGATGCGGGCGACAAGATCAAGCTCCTCTCCGTCAACTTCACGGGGTTGAGCTACGACTTCGAGCGTGCGCGCGCGACGGGCTCGAAGATTCGTGGACTGACGACCCAGAACTTCGGCTATACCGTCCGCTCCGACCTGCTGCCCGGCGTCGACCTCGGCGTCGACTACTCGCTGTTCGAAGGCTCGACGCAGAGTGACACGGCGCGGTTCAAGCCCTTCCGCGAGCGCGTCACCGCCGCGGTGCAGTTCAGCGATCAGAACAATCCGTTCGCGGTGTTCTCGCGGATCTTCGGCAAGGCAGTGCCGCCCAGCGCAGCGGGCACCGACCGCACGCGGCCGTCGCCCGACGACAAGTACGCGCGCGAGATCGCGTCGCAGCCGGTGGCAGGACGAGGCGCGCGTACGGCGGCGTATCTGCCGTCGATCAGTCAAGGGTGGCAGGCGTCGTTCACGTTCACGTCGTCGCGCCAGCGGCCGCCGGGCGGGAACCCGTCCAACATCGTGCAGTTCGATCCCGCCACGCGGTGCGTGCAGTTCAACACGCCAGCGCTTCGCGTCCTGTACGTCTGGTCTCGCCGGCTCGCCCTTCTATCTGACGCCGCCCACGACGTCGCTCGGCAGCAGCCTGAGCATGAAGGTGACGGAGAAATGGGCCGCGGCGTGGCAGACGAACTACGACTTCGAGCGGCACAATTTCGCCAGCCAGATCGTATCGTTGCAGCGCGACCTGCACGACTGGCGCGCCATCTTCGCCTTCACGCAGTCCCCGAACGGCAGCTTCGCGTTCAACTTCCTCATCTCGCTGAAGGCGGAGCCCGAGTTGAAGTTCGACTACCACAAGGCGACCTACCGGAACGAAGGGCTGCGCTGATCTCCGGCAGGGCGATGCGGCACCCTTGAATTGTCCTGCCGCGCGCTCGACATTGCGCGCATGCCGGCGACCGTGGTCCTGGATGGTCAGTCGCTCTCGCTCGACGACGTCGTCGCGGTGGCACGCGAGCGAGCGTCGGTCGAGCTCTCGCCGGCGGCCCGCGCGCGCATGGGACAGGCGAATGCCGTCGTCACCGCGCTCGTCGAGTCGGGCGCCGTCGCGTATGGCGTCACGACCGGCTTCGGCAAGCTGGCCGAGATCGCGATTCCGCGGGACCGACTTGGCGAGCTCCAGGTGAACCTGGTACGCAGCCATGCGGCCGGCGTCGGACCCGTGCTGCCCGAGCGGGAGACCCGCGCGATGATGCTGCTTCGCGCCAACGTCATCGCGAAGGGGTTCTCGGGCGCTCGGGCGGTCCTGGCCGACACGCTCGTGGGCATGCTGAACGCGGGACTGTTTCCTCCGATCCCGGAGCAGGGCAGCGTCGGTGCGAGCGGTGATCTCGCGCCGCTCGCGCACCTCGCGTTGGCGCTGATCGGCGAGGGAACGCTCTCCCGCGGCGGCGCCTCGGGCGACGCGGCGGACATGCTCGCTGCCGCCGGCATCGCGCCCGTGTCGCTCGGCCCGAAGGAAGGCATCACGCTCATCAACGGGACGCAGGCGCACACGGCGGTGGCGGCGCTCGCCGTCGTCGACGCGCATCGCCTCTGGCAGATCGCGCATCTCGCCGGCGCGATGTCGCTCGAGGCGCTCCTCGGGACTCCGGTGGCGTTCGACGTGCGCATCCACGACGCGCGCGGTCAGCTCGGTCAGGCGGCCAGCGCCGCGTTGCTGCGGTCGCTCCTCCAGGGGAGCGAGATCCGCGAATCGCACCGCGAGGGCGACCCGCGCGTGCAGGACCCATACGCGCTGCGCTGCATGCCGCAGGTGCACGGGCCGGTGCTCGACGCGATCGATTTCTGCGCCGGCGTCGTGAGCCGCGAGCTGAATGCCGCGACGGACAACCCGCTCGTCTTCGCCGACAGCGGCGAGCTGCTCAGCGGCGGCAATTTTCACGGTCAGTCGGTCGCGATGGCGCTCGACGTGATGGCCATCGCGCTCACCAATCTCGCTACGATCGCCGAACGCCGGATCGATCGGCTCGTGCATCCCGACTTCAATCAGGGGCTGCCGCCCTTCCTCACGCGCGACGCGGGGGTAAGCTCGGGCTTCATGATGGCGCAGGTCTCGGCTGCATCGCTCGCGAGCGAGTGCAAGCTGCTCTCGCACCCGGCCAGCGTCGACACGATTCCCACCGATGGCAACAAGGAAGACGTCGTGCCGATGGCGATGGGTGCGGCGTGGAAGCTTCGACGCGTCGTCGCGAACGTACGCGCCGTGCTCGCGATCGAGCTGATGTGCGCCGCCCAGGGACTGGACTATCGCGCGCCGCTCCGCGCCGGACGCGGCGCGGCGCGGGGGCTCGCGCTCGTCCGCGAGCTCGTCGCGCCGCTGACGACCGACCGCGTGCTCGCCGGGGACATCGCGCGCCTCGCCGATGCAATCGATGCCGGCCACTTCGCGTCGGCGTTCGGGAGCGCACCGTGAGCGCGACGATGGCCGGCCCGCATCTCGTGCGGGCACCGCGCGGGTCCGAGATCACCTGCAAAGGCTGGCAGCAGGAAGCGGCGCTCCGAATGCTCATGAACAACCTCGATCCCGAGGTGGCGGAGCGGCCGGACGATCTCGTCGTCTACGGCGGCACCGGCCGCGCCGCGCGCAACTGGGAGTCGTTCGAGGCGATCGTGCACGCGCTGCGTGAGCTCGCGGACGACGAGACGCTGCTCGTGCAGAGCGGGAAGCCCGTTGGCGTCTTTCGCACGCATCAGTCGGCGCCGCGAGTACTCATCGCCAACTCGAACCTCGTGGGCCGGTGGGCGACGTGGGAGCACTTCCGCGAGCTCGAGCGCCGGGGGCTCATGATGTACGGGCAGATGACCGCCGGCTCGTGGATCTACATCGGATCGCAAGGCATCGTGCAAGGCACCTACGAGACCTTCGGTGCGGTGGCGCAACGACACTTCGGCGGCTCGCTCTCCGGGCGCCTCGTCGTCACGGCTGGGCTGGGCGGGATGGGGGGTGCGCAGCCGCTCGCCGCGACGATGCAGGGCGCAGTCGTCCTCGCCTTCGACGCCGACGAGTCGCGCATCGACAAGCGAATCGCCACCGGCTACTGCGACGTGAAGGCCGCGTCGCTCGACGAAGGCATCACCCTCGTCGAAGCGGCGCGCGCCGAAGGACGGGCCCTCTCGGTCGGGGTGACGATGAACGCGGCACCGGCGCTCGAGCAGCTCGTGCGGCGTGGCATCCGCGTCGACGTCCTCACCGATCAGACGAGCGCGCACGACATGCTGCGCGGCTATGTGCCCGATGGCATGACGCTCGACGATGCGGCGATGCTGCGCGAGCGGGACCAGTCGGCCTACGTCGCCGCGAGCACGGCCACGGCGGTGCGGCACGTGCGTGCGATGCTCGCCCTGCAGCGCGCCGGAGCGGTGACCTTCGACTACGGCAACAACATCCGCACCGTTGCCTTCGATGCCGGCGTGGCCGACGCATTCGAGATTCCCGGCTTCATTCCCGAGTACATCCGGCCGCTGTTCTGCGAGGGGAAGGGACCCTTCCGCTGGGTCGCGCTGTCCGGCGAGCCCGCCGACATCCATCGTACCGACGAGCTGGTGCTCGAGCTCTTTCCGGAGGACGCGCATCTCCGCCGCTGGATCACCCTCGCGCGCGAGCGGATCCACTTCCAGGGCTTGCCGGCGCGCATCTGCTGGCTCGGACAGGGCGCGCGGGCCAGGTTCGGCGTCGCCATCAACGACCTCGTCGCCCGCGGTGAGCTCGCGGCGCCCATCGCGATCGGCCGCGACCATCTCGATACGGGCAGCGTCGCGTCGCCGTTCCGGGAGACGGAGGCGATGCGCGACGGCACCGACGCCGTGAGCGACTGGCCGATCCTCAACGCGCTGCTGAACGTCGCGAGCGGCGCGAGCTGGGTCTCGTTTCATCACGGCGGCGGTGTCGGCATCGGCAATTCGCTGCACGCCGGACAGGTGATCGTCGCCGATGGCACGGCGGAGATGCGCGTGCGCCTCGAGCGCGTGTTGACGAACGATCCGGGGATCGGTGTCGCCCGTCACGCCGACGCCGGCTACGAAGCCGCGGTGGAGACGGCGCGCCGCGAAGGCATCGTCATCCCGATCGAGCGCTGACGTGCTGTCGGCGCGATTCAAGCCGTATCACGTCCCGTTGTTCCTCGCCAAGTACGCGTGGCTGTCGGCGAGGCGGCGTCCCGTCCTCGTGCACTTCGAGGTCACACTGCGCTGCAATGCGCGTTGCGGCTTCTGCGACTACTGGAAGACCCCCACCGACGCTCGGCACGACGAGCTGCGTTCCTACGCCGACGCGGCGCGCTTTTTCAACCCGATGCTCGTCACCTTCACCGGCGGCGAGCCGCTGCTGCGGCGCGATCTTGAGGATCTCGTCGCGGCCGTCGACTCGGCGGTACGCCTCAAGTACGTCACGCTGATCACGCACGGGGGCATGCTCACGGTGGAGCGCGCACTCGCACTCCGCGACGCCGGGATCAACCAGTTCAGCATCTCGCTCGACTATCTCGACGACCGGCACGACGCCGCGCGCGGCATCCCCGGGCTCACCGAGCGGATCTTCCGCACCGTCGACGGTATGCGGTCGCGCGGCATCGACAACATCCGCTTCAACACGGTCATCAAGGACGACAACCTCGATCAGCTTCTGCCGATCGTCGAGCGCGCCGCCACCCTGGGGTGCGGCGTCAACTTCAGCGTGTACACCCAGGCGAAGAACGGCAACGCGCGCCACGTCGTTCGCGAAGATCTGCACTCGGAGCTCGACGATGCCGTCGCGCGACTGCTCGATTACAAGCGCCGTCGTCGAGGGGTGATCACGAGCTCCGACGCGTATCTCGAGCTCGTGCCGCGATACGTACGAGGCGAGCTGACCGAGCCCTGTCGCTCCGGTGAACGCACGATCCACGTCGATCCGGCTGGGCGCGTCAAGCGTTGTCCCGACTTTCCGACGGACTTCCACTGGCGCGACTTCGAGCGGTATCGACCAATTGCCTGCAACGCCTGCTTCTACGCGTGTCGTGGCGAAGCGCAAGCGCCACTGCGCCTCTCTCGAGTACAGGACGTCATGGGCCACGCACGTCCGGTCGCGTGAGCGACGAGCTGCTGTTGGTCAATGCACGACAGGTCGTCACGTGCGCGGGGCCCGGCCGCGCCCGTCGGGGGTCGGAGATGGCGGATGCGGCGATCCGCGAAGGTGTCGCCGTGCACGTGCGAGGAGAGACGATCGTCGACGTCGCGCTCGAGTCGACGCTTCGCGAAGCGCATCCAGGCGCCGCGCTCGTGGACTGTGAGCGAGGCGTCGTCACCCCCGGCTTCGTCGATTCGCACACGCACGCGGTGTTCGGCCGCGCGCGGTATGAGGAACAGGAGCTGCGCGCCAGCGGCGTGCCCTACATGGAGATCGCACGGCGCGGTGGTGGCATCCACGCCTCCGTGCGCGATCTGCGCGCGCGGGACGAGGACGAGCTCTTCGCGCTGGCCCGACGTCGGCTCGCCGCGCTCGCCGCGTCGGGCGTGACCACCGTGGAGCTCAAGTCGGGATACGGGCTCTCGCTCGACGACGAGCTCAAGATGCTCCGGGTGATTCGTCGGCTCGCCGATGCGCTGCCGATGCGCATCGTACCGACGTGGCTCGGCGCTCACGAGGTGCCGTTGGAGTTCCGCGGTCGCGACGGCGGCCGCCGGGAGTACGTCGACCGGCTCATCCATGAGATGCTCCCGGCGGTCGCGGTTGAGCGGCTCGCCCGATTCGCCGACGTGTTCTGCGAGCCGGGCGTGTTCACGGTCGACGAAGCGCGCGAGATCCTCGTCGCCGCGAGCGCTGCGGGGCTCGGACTGAAGCTGCACGCCGACGAGTTGACCTCGGGTGGCGGAGCGGAGCTCGCGGCATCGCTCGGCGCGACGTCGGCGGATCACCTCGCCGCGATCAGCGACGCCGGCATCGAGGCGCTCGCCGGCGCCGGTACGGTCGCGACGCTCCTTCCAGCCACGATGCTCTTTCTCGGGAAGCGTGAGCATGCGCCGGCGCGGCGCTTGATCGACGCCGGTGTCCCCGTCGCGCTCGCGACGGACTTCAACCCCGGCACGTCGCCGACCACGAACTTTCCACTCGTGCTGACCCTGGGCGTCAGCCAGCTTCGACTCGGGGTGGCGGAGGTGCTCGTGGCCGCAACCGTCAACGGTGCTGCCGCCCTTGGTCTCGCGGATCGGACCGGACAGCTCGCCCCCGGCTTCTCGGCCGATCTGGCGTTGTGGGCGATCGACGACGCGCGCGAGCTGCCGTATTGGCTCGGTGGAGGGCGTTGCCACGCGTCGTGGACACGCGGCAAACCTTGTCACCCCCGTGACTTAGAACTAGCTTTTTCACGCTGAGCCCCCCTCTGACGAGAGGCCGGGGCGCCCTCCGCGGAGCCCGCCCCTCGCCGATGCCTGATGTCGCCAAGCTGAAGAAAAAGGCAGCCGAGCTCGAGCTGAAAAAGCAGTTCGACAAGGCCCTGGCGGTCTACGTAGAGATTCTCGACAGCTACGATGGCACGGACGAGGAGGTCGACGTCGCGCTGTACAATCGCGTCGGCGACATCTACCTCAAGCAGGGCAACACCGCCGACGCCGTCGACTACTACGAGCAGGCCGTCGACCGGTATGCCGAGGGCGGGTTCTTCAACAACGCCATCGCACTCTGCAACAAGATTCTGCGCAACTCGCCCGGCCGAGCGTCGATCTACTACAAGCTCGGCAAGATCAGCGCGCAGAAGGGCTTCATCGGCGACGCCAAGGTCAACTTCCTCGAGTACGCCGATCGGATGCAGAAGGCGGGGAAGATCGACGAGGCGTTTCGCGCCCTCAAGGAGTTTGCCGACCTCTGTCCTGACCAGGACGACATCCGGCTGCTGCTCGCCGAGCAGCTCTCCAAGCAGGAACGCGGTCCCGAGGCGATCGAGCAGCTCCAGATGCTCTACGAGCGCTACTCGGCGCAGGGGCGCGAGCTCGAGGCGCGCGCCACCGTCGATCGAATGAAGGCGATCGATCCGCAGGTGGAACCGCGCGCGAGCACCGCGAGCTCGTCGCGCAGCAACGACCTGATCTTCCTCGACCTCGACGAGCGGCGGTCGCGCAGCAATGCCATCATCGCGAAGCGCGCGACGGAAGGCCTCGACATCATCCACACGGGGCAGTACCAGGAGATCCCTCCTGCGGTGGAACCGCCGCCCGTCGAGCCCGAGCTCCTCGACACGCCTGCGCCCAGCCCGGAGATCCTCGAGACGCCGATGCTCGACGCCGCGGTCCTCGACGGCCTCACGCGCGCGGGCGAGTACGAGCATGAGGACGCGGGGGCGCTGCCAGGTCCCCTCGACGGTCTCGATACGACCGCGTTCAATGCGCGCGACGCTGCATCGCCCCTCGATTCGCCGGGGATGATTCGCGATCTCGAGCCGACGGACATCGGCGCCAGCTTCGCGCCGCCCGAGCCCGTCGCTCCGCTCGACACCCCGGTGTCCACGCAAGCGGAGCCCGCACCAGCGGCGGACGAGGAGTTGCTCGACTTCTCGATGCCCGAACCGAGGGCGTCTCGGCCTCGCCCGTCGCTGAGCGACCTTCCGCTCGTCGATGAGGATGCCGGCGAGGAGGAACCTCGCCAGGCGACGCCCGCCGCGGCGGAGCCGGACGAGGAGGATGAGCCATCGATCGGCGGTGATCTTCCGCTGATCATGCCCGACACGCCGACGTCCGCGTCGGCCGAATCGCACGCACTCGACGACATCCCGCTGCTCGATCTGTCGCTGCCGACGCCCGGCGAAGCGATGGCGAGCATCACGGATACGCCTGCATCTGCGGGGCCGACGATCGACTTCCTCGAGCTCGAGGACGCCGCGATGCCGGTGCGCGGCAACGAGGACGTCGTCGATCCCACGATCGAGCAGCCGGTCGACGAGTCGCAGTTCGTCGCGATGCCGACACCCCCCGCGGCGCCGCGCAACGCGACGATCCAGGCCGAACGATCGGTGGAGATGTTGAAGTCGCTCGTCGACGAGCAGCCCAACGATCACTTCAAGCGACGCCAGCTCGGGGAGGCGATGCTCGAGTCGGGACATCGCGACGACGGGCTGCGCGAGCTCGAAGCGGCGATGGTGGGCTTCGAGCGAGGCGACGAGTTGGACGCCGCAGCGTCGGTCGCGGACGAGATCGTGCGCGTCGATCCCGAATCCATCCGTCACCATCAGAAGCGCGTCGAGTACGCGTTTCGTACGAACGAGCGCGGACGGCTCATCGAGGCGTACCTCGCGCTCGCCGACGCGCTCTTCCGCGCGGGCCAGATGGAGAAGTCGCGCGCCATCTATCACCGCGTGATCGACCTCGCCCCGGACGACATCCGCGCGCAGGCAGCGCTGGAGAACTTCGCCGAGTCCGAGCCGACGCCGCCACAGCCGCAGGCGCGTATCACGGCGTCGATCCCGCGCGTGCCGGCGGCGCCGCCGCCGCGGCCGTCCGAGCCCTCGCCGCTCCCGGATGCGGAGTTCGTGAATCTCGGTGACTGGCTCCGCGACGACGACGCGCCGAAGGACACGCGGATGGTCGTCGAGGAGAAGGAGCCCACGGGCGATGAGGACGCGGACTTCCAGGACATGCTGCGGAAGTTCAAGCAGGGCGTGTCGGAGAACGTCGAGGAGGAGGATCACCAGAGCCACTACGATCTCGGCGTCGCCTACAAGGAGATGGGTCTCCTCGACGAGTCGATCGCCGAATTTCAGAAGGCGCTGCGCGCGCCGAGCAATCGCGTGCCGACCTACGAGGCGCTCGGTCAGTGCTTCATGGAGAAGGGTCAGCACCAGATGGCGTCGACGATCCTCTCGCGCGCATTGCACGAGAAGGGAGTGTCCGAGGATCAACTCGTCGGCGTGCTGTACCTGCTCGGCCGCTGCGCCGAACAGCGTGGGCAGCTCGAGCAGGCGGTGGAGTACTATCAGCGCGTGTTCGTGATCGACATCCAGTTCAGGGACGTCGGCGAGCGGCTCGCGGCCGTCGAGAGCGCCCGCTCGTGAGCGGCGTCGCGACGCGCATCCGCACGCCCACGACGTCGGCGCTGCACGACATCCAGTCGCCGGTGCGCGAGCGCCTCGAGGACGTCGTCGTCGAGATGCGGCGCATCGTCTCGGCCGATCTGCCGATGATCGAGCAGGTGAGCGGCCACTTGCTCCAGATGCGCGGCAAGATGTTCCGTCCGACGCTCGCGCTGCTCGCCAGCGAGACGGACGGTACGCCCGATCCGCGCGTCGTCACGCTGGCGTCCGTCGTCGAGCTGATGCACCTCGCGTCGCTCGTGCACGACGACTCGGTCGATCACTCCGCGCTGCGACGCGGTCTGCCTACGGTCAACTCGCTCTTCAGCCACCAGGTGAGCGTGATCATGGGCGACTTCCTCTACTCGCGCGCGCTCGAAGCGCTCGTCGCCCTCGCCGATCTCGATCTGCTGCGCGTGCTCACCGGCGTCTCCAGTCAGCTCACGATCGGCGAGATGCGGCAGCTGGCCGCCGTGGAGCACCTCGCGTTCACCGAGGTCGAGTACGAGTCACTGATCGAAGCGAAGACGGCGTCGCTGTTGAGTGCCGCCTGCGAGACGGGCGCGATGTGCGGCGCGATGCGACACCGCACGGCGCTGAAACGGTTCGGGGCTCGCCTGGGCATGGCGTTCCAGGTTGCCGACGACATTCTCGACTACGTCGAGACGGCGTCCGTGACGGGGAAGCCGACGGGGCTCGACCTGCGAGAGCACAAGGTCACGCTCCCGCTCATCGCCGCGGTTCCGAAGCTGAGTCCGGCGGCGCGAAGCAGAGTGGACGCGCTCTTCGCGACGGAAGAACCGAGCGACGAGCAGATTCACGAAGTCATTGGCCTCGTGACCGAAGCCGGCGGAATCGACGCCGCCCGGCGACGCGGCGAGCAGTATGCACTCGAAGCCGACGCGGCGCTGCGTGGGCTCCCTGACACGCCGGCGCGCGCTGCGCTCGCCGACGCCATCCTCTACGTCATGGACCGGCGCTCGTAATGGCTCATCGCGGATCTTCGAACCGTCGGCCGGTGTTTCACGCGGTAACGCTTGCCATCGGCTTCATCGTCGGCGGGGCGATGACGCAAGTGACGCGGCGCTTTCTGCCCGCCGGCCCGGTCAAGGAGTTCTTCACGACGGGCGTCACGCCGTCGGTCGGTCCGGTCACACTCGACCTCGTCATCCTCAAGTTTTCGCTCGGTCCGGTCGCGCTCGACGTGTCGCTGTTGAGCCTTCTCGGCGTTCTCATCGCGTACCTCATCGCCCGATCGCTCTTCTAGGAGACTCCCATGTTCGGCAACCTCGGTTTCAGCGAGCTGATGATCATCCTGGTCATCGTGCTCGTCCTCTTCGGCGCCAAGCGCATACCGGAGATCAGCGCATCCTTCGGCAAGGGCATCCGCGAGTTCAAGAAGAACGTGAACGACGTGGAGCGGTCGATCACCGAACCCGAGCCGACGCGCTACGACTCGCGGCTGGCCGCAGGCGAGCCGGTGCGTCCCGAGACGCCGGCGAGCGAGGAAGTGCGGCCGGAGCCGAAGCGGCTCATCTGATCCGACGGAAGCGAGCGAGGCCCGTCCGGTGCGCACCGGACGGGCCTCTTCTCATTTCGCTCGCCGCGTCGGTCAGCTGACCGACTGCCGGCGCGCCCTGGCTGCGATCTCCTTGCGGCGGTCGTCGATCTTCGCCGACTTGCGGAGGTCCGCGAAGTACGCCTGCAGCCGCTGCTGCTTGAGCTGCTGCTGGCGCTGCGCACGGAGCTCCTTCTTCTTCGCCTCGAACGCCACCTTGTCCGCCGGCTTCTTCGCATCGACGCGTAGCACGTAGACTCCGTCCGCCTGGCGAATCGGCACGCTCACCGTGTTGACGGGAAGCGCGAAGGCGGCGCCGAGCGCTTCGCCGACGCTCCCCAGCGAGGAGGAGGCGCCGCTTCGATTCACCATGCCCGTCTTCTGCACGGTGAGCTTGCGTGTCGCCGCCGCGGCTTCGAGGGAGCTCGCGCGCGCCGCCGTGGCGAAGTCGTTCGCCTGCGGCACGGCGCGCTCGACCGCGCGGTCGACGGCCAGACGGGCGCGCACATCACCCTTCACCGCCTCGAACGTCTTGCCGCCCGGCGCCACGGACTCGAGTCGCGCGAGATAGTACCCCGCGTCGGAGTCGAAGAGATCGCTCGTCTCACCGGGCTTCGCGCCGCCGAACGCCCAGGCGCTCACGCTGGGCACGTACTGGCCGTTGAACATCGCCGGCTCGCCTTCCGTGACCGTGATCTTGAACGGCGTGAGACCGAGCGTCTTCGCGGCCTCGTCGAACTTGGCCGGCTGATCGCCACCCGCGGCGATCCGGGACAGCTGATCGGCCTCGCGGTCCATCTTCGCCTGCGACGAATCGCTCGGCTGGATGCGAAGCAGGATGTGATGCGCCTGCGTCGTGTCGCCCGCGCGCGAGTCGAGCCGGATCAGATGGTAGCCGAACTGCGTCAGCACGGGACCGGACAGCTCGCCCGGCTTGAGCGCGTCGAGCGCCTTCTCGAATTCGGGGACGAAACGGCCTTTCGCACCTTTGCCCAGATCGCCGCCGTTCGCGCCCGAGATGGTGTCGGCCGACTCACGCTTCGCGACGTCCTCGAACTTGGCGCCGCCGCTGATCTCGGTGCGTAGCTGCTCGAGGTGCGCCCGCACCGCCGCGCTATCCGCCGCCGTGATCGACCGTGGGATCGCGAGCACGCTCACCGTCGCCTTGCCGGCACGCTCGAATTCGGACTTGTGCGCGTCGTAATACTTCCGCAGATCCGCGTCGGAGATGTTGGAGTCCGCGGCCGTGGGCTGGGGACGGAAGACGACGAAGCTCACCGACGCGCTGTCGGCCGCGTCCTGATAGGCCCGCCACAAGTCGACGTCCGTCGCAAAGACGCTGGCGGTGACCTGCTCGGCCAGCTTCTCCTTCGGCACCTCGGTGCGGTAGTACTGCTCGAGGGCGATCAGCAGCCCTCCCTGACGCGCCTGGGCGCTCGCGAGCAGTCGCTGATACTTGGCAGGATCGAACCGACCTTCGGTCTGAAGCGACGGGTCGCCGGTCACCCACTGCGGCGGCGCAAACCGGGCGTAGTCGCGGAGCTCGGCGTCGCTGACGGTGATCCCCCGGCGCCGATACTCCTGCTGCAGCAGGATCTCGTTGACCATCTCGTCGAACGCCTGGTTCTCGATCCGGGTGATCTCGTCCTGTGTGAGCGACCGTCCGGACTGCTGCTGCTCCTGCTGCGTGAGCTGCTGCGACCGGCGCAGCCAGTCCGTGTACAGGATGTCCGTTCCGTTGACCGTCGCGACCGCGGTGGTTGGCGTGACGGCACCACGGTTCAGGAGCCCCGACGATTCGGCGAGCAGGAACCCGCCGATGAACGCGACGGCGAGGATCCAGAAGACGAATTTCGCGGAGCTCCGCATGACTTGGAGCACGGGCAGGACTCCTTCTGCGACTGGGAAAACACGAGGGGAGGGAAGCTGAAAAAGCTATCGGGCGACAGAGGCTAAAATCAAGTGACGGTAGCACTTCTGATTGACTTGTCCCCTTCAGTACGTATCTTATTCCGCTTCTCTCACCGCCGCCTGTGCGCCGCCACCGAGGCTTTGATGGCCAGCTCCGACCGCATCGACGAGCTCAAACGGAAGTTCGACGAGAATCCGCGCCGCTACTTCGCTCCCCTGGCCAATGAGTTTCGAAAGGGTGGAGATCTCGACCAGGCGATCCTGATCTGCCAGGAGTTCCTGCCCCAGCAGCCCGGCCACATGAGCGGGCACATCGTCTACGGGCAGGCGCTGTTCGAGAGTGGCCGACTCGATGATGCGCGTGGAGTGTTCGAGACCGCGCTCTCGCTCGATCCGGAGAACCTGATTGCCCTGCGCCATCTCGGCGACATCGCCAGCCGGCAAGGTGATCCAACGACCGCGCGACGCTGGTACGAGCGCGTCCTCGAAGCAGATCCGCGGAACGACGAGATTCAGTCGCTGCTCGGAAGCCTCGGCAGCGCGCCAGTGGGCGAGGAAGTCGCACGCGCGCCCTCCGTCGTGACGCCAGAGATCATCGAGTCGGTCACGGTCACCAGCGAGCCCTCTGAACCGCCGCACCCGTCCGTCCCGGAACGGTCCGACGAGCCCGAACTGCTCGATCTCGACGTGACACTTCCCGAGACGGCTTGGGCAGTCCCCGCCATGCACTCGCCTTCCGGTGAGCGAGTGAGCGAGCCGAGCGACCCGGAGCCGGCCGTCATCGGGGATATCGAGCCGATGCCCGAGACGGCGGACCTGATGCCGTCCACGGAAGGTCGGGCCGAGGGCTTCGAGTCTACGGAGTTCTCCGCGCCGGAGACGCCCGTCGAGCAGACCGAAGGGCTCGAGTCGGCATTCGAGGTGGAGACCGGAGTTCATGTCTCCTATGGCGCTCCGCTGCCCGGGCTGGACCGACCCGACGTCACACCCGACGAGGCACCCGCGGTCGCCTCAACCAGTGGGTTCCCGGAGCTCGACGAGCCCATGCCTGAGGATCGGGGCGACGTATTGCCACCCCACGGGGACCCGATCGTTCACGGCTCGGCAGCGCCGACGATCACGAACCACGACGCTGCACTGTCCGAGTTCGACCTGGAGGCGACCGACGAGCCTCCGCGCGAAGCCGCACCCGCAGCCGATGGTGCGCTGGCGTCAACGACGTCGCCGGTCGCCGCATCGGACGCCAGCGCACCACCGATTCCCACCGAGCTGCCGCCCGAGGTGATCGCTGCCGAGGCCGAGCTGATCGACGCAGGGGAGACGCCCGCTCCGCAAGACGCCGCCGACGAAGAGGCGATCGACACCGAGAGCGTCGGCAGTGAGCTGTCGTTCCTCGACGTCGATGAAGCGTCGCCATCGCCACCCGAGGAATCTGCACCGGCCACCACGCCCTCCGAACCGCCCGCGTCGGCGGCGCCGGCGGAAGCATGGCCGGCCGAACCACTTCCGGAGCACAAGCCATTCGTCACCGAGACGATGGCCGAACTGTACCTGAAGCAGGGGTTCCGCCAGGAGGCGCTCTCCGTCTACGAGCAGCTTCTCGGCTCCAATCCGGGCGACGAGAAGTTGTCGACCCGGATCGCCGCCTTGCGCGCCGAGCTCGCCGCGCCTCCGACGGCTCCCGGACTGCCGGCGCGCGACTTCTTCGCGCGAATCGCGTCCCGTCGACCCGGCGAGCGCGCCGCCGCCGCGGCGCCGCCGTCCGACGACGACTTCGGACCGTCCTCGTCGGACAGCGTTCCGGCGCCCGCATCGGCACCTGCCGAACCGCCGACGATCGCGGGCGGCTCGCCGGCGTCCGCGCCCGTCGACGAGGCGCCACAGCGCAGCGGAGGTTCGATCGACGCGCTGTTCGGGCATCGTCCGATCGACAGCACCGAGGACTCGGCGGCGTCGGCTCTCGCCCAGGCATTCGGCTCGGAGAGTGAGACGTCGCCGCTCGCCGGGAATCCGACGCGCCCGGCCTCCGGCGAGCTGTCACTGGACAGCGTGTTTCGCGAAGGCGGTGCGCGCGGTCCGCGCTCGTCGCAGGGTTTTTCCTTCGACCAGTTCTTCTCCCAGAACGTCGAAGGTGATCGCACTGCCGGCGGTAGCCGAGACTCGCAGGAGGATTCTGCGCCCGGCGAGCCGGCCGATCGCAGCGAAGACGACATCGAGCAGTTCAACTCCTGGTTGCAGGGGTTGAAGCAGCGGTGAAGATCGCCGTTCTCAACGGGCCAAACCTCAACCTGCTCGGCGTTCGTGAGCCGGAACGCTACGGACGCGCCACCCTCGCCGACGTCGAGCGCCGACTCGGCGAGGTCGCGACGGAGCTCGGCGTCGATCTCGAGTGCTCGCAGCACAACGGCGAGGGTCAGTTGATCGACGCCGTGCACGCCATGCGCGGAAGAATCCACGGGGCGATCGTCAACGCGGGGGCGTACTCCCACAGCAGTCTCGCCCTCCGCGACGCGCTCGTCGGCGTCTCGGTACCGTTCGTCGAGGTGCACGTCACGAACGTCTACGCCCGCGAGCCGGAGCGTCGACACTCCATGCTCGCTCCGGCGGCCGTAGGTGGGGTCGTCGGGCTGGGAGTGTACGGGTACGAGCTCGCACTGCGTGGTCTCGTTGCGACGCTGAACGCGCCACGCACGTGAGCGATCCACGCCCACGTCGAATCGCGGCGCTCGTCGATGGGCTTACCGCGGCGCACATCGACGGGCTGCTGCTGACCGGCCTGCCCAACATCCGCTACCTGACCGGCTTCTCCGGCTCCAGCGCTCTGCTCGTGATCAGTCAGCGCGACGTCGTGCTCATCACCGATTTCCGCTATCAGACGCAAGTCGCGGAAGAGGTCGGGGACATCGCACGGATCGTCATCGAGCCGTCGAGCCTCTGGACGGGACTCTGGCAGCAGCTCGCGCAGATGTCGGGGTTGCAGGTGCTCGGATTCGAGACGGCACACATACTTCACCGCGATTTTCAGCGATTGAACGAGGTCGGTTCGCGCTGGCAGTGGCGCCCGACGGCGGATCTCGTGGAGACGCTTCGCGAGCGCAAGGACGACACGGAGATCGCGTTGATCGCACGGGCAGCCGACATGGCCACGACGGCGCTCTCGCGCACCCTGCCGCAAGTCAGTGCCGGGATGACCGAGCTCGCCGTCGCGGGCATCCTCGAGCGGGAGCTTCGAAACGCGGGAAGCGAGGGGTTCGCCTTTCCGTCGATCGTCGCGAGCGGACCGCGCTCGGCGCTTCCCCACGCACACTCGTCGGCACGGGAGCTCGCGTCGGGTGACTTTCTCCTGATGGACTTCGGCGCCGTCGTCGACGGCTACTGCTCCGATATCACTCGTACCGTGGTGGTCGGCACCGCGAGCACCGAGCACCGCGGCGTGTACGACATCGTGCGGGTCGCCAACGAGCGTGGTGCCGCCGGTGTCAGAGCAGGCATGAGTGGTCGGGATGCCGACGCGCTGGCGCGGGACTACATTGAGCGGGCTGGATTCGGGCCGCTCTTCGGCCACAGTCTCGGTCACGGGATCGGTCTGGAAGTGCACGAAGCGCCGCGACTGGCCCGCACCTCGGAAGGGGTGCTCGCCGAGGGTGCGGTGGTGACGATCGAGCCGGGGGTCTATCGCCCCGGGTGGGGCGGCGTACGCATCGAGGACGACGTCGTCCTCGGCGCTGACGGTCCTCGACTTCTGACCAACTTAAACTGCCCCAACCTCTTTCCCCTCATTCCTTGATCGACCTTCGCTACGTGAAAAAGCTCATCGATATGATCGATGAGTCGACCGTTGACTCCATCGAGATCTCGTCCGACAAGGGGATGAAGATCCGGATCTCGAAGAGCCCGAGCGGCCGAGGGGCGATGCAGGTGGCGCCCCCGGCGGTCATGGCGCCGATGATGGCACCCCCGATGATCGGGGCGCCTCATCCCACACCGGCCGAGGCGCAGCCGGCCATCGAGCCGCCAGCCGCACAGGAGCCGAAGGGTGGGGGGAGCGACGTCAAGTCGCCGATGGTCGGGACGTTCTACTCGTCGCCGGAGCCTGGATCAAGGCCTTACGTATCGGTGGGTTCGCGCGTCTCTAAGGGGCAGATTCTCTGCATCATCGAGGCGATGAAGATCATGAATGAGATCGAGTCTGAGGTCGCGGGAGTCGTGACCGAGGTTCTCGCCTCCGACGCGCAACCCGTCGAGTACGGGCAGCCGCTCTTCAGGATCGATCCCAATGGCTAGCTCCCCGCCGTCTCCCGCCGCCCCGCCCGCGCCTGCCGCACCGACGTCAGCCACCACGGGGCAGATCTTCAACTTCAAGGCGGTGCTGCAGCAGCTCGTGCAGCGCAATGCGTCCGACCTGCATCTGAAGGTCGGTCGGCCCCCGACGCTGCGACTTCACGGCGATCTGGTGCCGCTCGACCATCCCGCACTCCGTCCGGAGGATCTCAAGGGGCTCGCCGAGCAGTTGATGACACCTCGGCAGGTCAAGGAGTTCTCGGAGAACAAGGAGTGTGACTTCGCGATCGGCGTGCCGGGGATCGGGCGCTTCCGGTGCAACGTGTACCAGCAGCGCGGGTCCCTCTGCTACTCCATGCGCGCGATTCCCTACCAGGCGCGCACGATCAAGGAGCTCAACCTGCCACCGGTGCTCGAGGACATCGCGCTCAAGCCGCGGGGCCTCGTGCTCGTCACGGGCATCACCGGCTCCGGCAAGAGCACGGCGCTCGCCGCGATGCTCCAGCACATCAACGAGCAGCGCAAGGCGAACGTGATCACGATCGAGGATCCGATCGAGTTCCTCCATCGCGACATCAACTGCCACATCAACCAGCGCGAGGTCGGCACCGACACCGCCACCTTCGGCCAGGCGCTGCGCCGCGTGCTCCGACAGGACCCGGACGTCATCCTGATCGGTGAGATCCGGGATCTCGAGACGCTCGACACCGCGCTCAAGGCGGCCGATACCGGCCACCTCGTGTTCAGCACCTTGCACACGACTGACGCGACGCAGACGATCAATCGCGTGCTCTCCTTCTATCCGCCGCACCAGCAGGCAGAGGTGCGCTTCTCGCTGTCCAGCGCCCTGCAGGCGGTCGTCTCGCTCCGCCTCGTGCCCCGTGCAGACAAGCCTGGTCGCGTCCCCGCCTGCGAAGTGCTGATCAACACGCAGACCGTGCGCGACCAGATCCGCGACATGGAGAAGTCCCTCAACATCCCCGACCTGATCAAGGAAGGAACGGTCCAGTACGGGATGCAGAGCTTCGACCAGTCGCTGATGCATTACTATTCGCAGGGCATCATCTCGTACGAGAGCGCCTGCTTCTACGCCACCAGCCCGAGCGAGTTTGCACTGCGGGTGCAGGGGGTGGCTGGCACGAGCGACAACAGCTGGTCGGGCTTCGAGTCGGACTCGCAGTCCTGAACCCATGACTCTGCACGCACGGCTCGCGAAGCCGCGCAACGGCGATCGCGAGGATCCATCATGCTCGAGCAGGTCCTGAGCGACAACGAACGGCCGGCCACCGCGCGGAGCGTCAGTGTTTAAGAAGGTGCTGATCGCCAACCGCGGCGAGATCGCGCTCCGCGTCATCCGGGCGTGTCGCGAGCTCGGCGTGCAGACGGTGGCCGTGTACTCGGAGGCCGATCGCGAGTCGCTGCACGTACGCTTCGCCGATGACGACGTCTGCATCGGACCGCCGGCGGCTCGCGACTCCTACCTCAAGATCCCGCGCATCATCGCCGCGGCGGAGATCGCCGGCGCCGACGCGATCCATCCTGGCTACGGCTTTCTCGCCGAGAACGCCGAGTTCGCCGAGATCTGCGCCGCGTCGAACATCACCTTCATCGGACCTACCGCGGAGCAGATCCGCGTCATGGGCGACAAGGCCGCGGCGCGGAAGGCCATGACGGCCGTGGGCGTGCCGATCGTCCCGGGGACGCCCGGTCCGGTGGAGGACGTCGACGAGGCGCTGGAGTTCGCCAAGTCGATCGGCTTCCCGGTGATCATCAAGGCAGCGGCGGGCGGCGGCGGCAAGGGGATGCGCGTCGCCAAGGATGCCGACGAGTTCGAGCGGTCGTTCTCGCTCGCGCGCAGCGAGGCCCTGTCCGCCTTCGGCAACGGCGACGTGTACGTCGAGAAGTACCTCATGCGGCCGCGGCACATCGAGTTCCAGATCCTCGGCGACAAGCACGGCCGCGTGATCCATCTGGGTGAACGCGACTGCTCGGTACAGCGGCGGCATCAGAAGCTCATCGAGGAGGCGCCGAGCCCTGCGATGACGCCGGACCTGCGGCGCCGGATGGGCGACGCGGCGGTCGCTGGAGCGAAAGCGATCGACTACGTGGGCGCCGGCACGATCGAGATGCTGCTCGACGAGGACGGCTCGTTCTACTTCATGGAGATGAACACGCGGATCCAGGTCGAGCATCCGGTGACGGAGATGCTGACCGGGGTCGATCTCGTGAAGGAGCAGATCCGTGTCGCGGCAGGCCATCCGCTCGGCGTTCACGAGCTGCCACCGCTTCGCGGCCACGTCATCGAGTGTCGCGTCAACGCCGAGGATCCGAACCGAAACTTCCAGCCGTCCCCGGGTCGCATCGTGACGTTCCATCCGCCGGGCGGCAACGGTGTGCGTCTCGACACGCACGTCTACGCCGGCTACACGGTGCCGCCGTTCTACGATTCGATGATCGCCAAGGTCATCTGTCAGGGACGCGACCGTGAAGAGGCGCTGGCGAAGATGCGGCTCGCACTGGAAACCTTCATCATCGAGGGGCCGACGACCACCATCCCCTTCCTCGCGCGCGTCATGCAGAACCCCCGATTCCAGAGCGGCGACGTGGACACGAAGTTCCTGGAGCGGGAGCCGGAGCTGATGAAGGAGCCGACGTAGGGTGCGCATCGACGTACTGTACGGGGCGGAGCACCTTGGCACGCAGGAGGTCCAGGGTCGGGTGGTGGCGATGATCGACGTGCTCCGCGCCTCGACGACGATCGCCGTCGCGCTGGCGAACGGTGCGCGCACGGTCATTCCGCTCGAGAGCTCGGAAGACGTCGTCACGCGCTCGAAGCAGTTCGAGCGCGCCGGAGTGTTGCTCGCCGGCGAGCGGCGCATGCTGAAGATGGACGGATTCGACCTCGGCAATTCGCCCGCCGAGCACACGCGTGAGGTCGTCGAGGGGAAGACCGTTCTGCTCACGACGACGAATGGCACGCGGGCGCTGCTCGCGGTCCAGGGAGCGCGTGACGTGGTCGTGGCCTCGTACGTCAACCTCACTGCGGTCAGTGCCATGTTGCGCGCGGCATTGCGCGGCGGCGCGGACGTCACGATCGTGTGCGCGGGGCAGCACCGGCAGTTCGCGCTCGAGGATGCCGCCTGCGCCGGACGGTACGTCTACCAGATCACCAAGCGGCTCCAGCAAGCGGACGTGAACGATGCGGCACTCGCTGCCTCGCTCATCGACCGGAAGTACGGCGACAACCTGATGCGGCTCTTCAGCACCGCGGCGCACGGCCGGGCCCTGGCCGCCGCGGGATTCGAAGGGGATCTCGCCGCGTGTGCGGCCGTGGATTCGTACCCGGTCATCCCGATCTACCAGGATCGGCAAATCACCAAGCTGGGGCCTGAGCGGGAGCGGTAATCCGCGTGGGCAGCACACTCAAGCGCGAGCTGATCGGCATCGCGCTCCTTCTTTTTTCGGTCTTCCTCGCGGGTGCGCTCGTCGCGCTCGCGGCGAGCACGCTTCGCGGCGGCGTCGACGTGCGCCACAGCGTGGGCTTCGTCGGCTACTACCTGGCGTACCCCGTGGTCAGCTTCTTCGGCTGGCCGGCGGCCGCGCTGGTTCCGGCGGTGCCCGCGGTGCATGCGCTGCGCTTGTTCGGCCGGCTCGAGTCCGAGACGGATCGGTCGTGGATGATCTTCCTCGCCGGCGTCGTCGTGCTGCTCCCGATCGCGGTCGGGATCTCGGTGCACGACCCGCGCGCCGATGAGGTGTCCAACCTGGCAGGGGTCTGGGGCGGGTTCGTCGCTTACTACTGGCGCGCGTGGTTCGGCGGGTTCGGCTCCTGGGTGGTGCTGATGCTCGGGGCGAGCGCGCTCACTGCGGTCACGCTTCGCTGGAACCCGGTTCGGATGATCGTGGGTCGCCGTGCGCCGATCCCGGTGGTGCCGGCGGCCGAAATCGTCGCGGCAGAGGAGCCGTACGCGCCGCCCAAGCGCCGACGGAAGAAGGAACCGGTGGACATTGCCCTCGCGCTCGAGCCGCCGCCCGAGGAGTTCGAGGCGCTCGATGCGCTGGCGGCGATCCAGGCCTCGCATTCGGCCGACGCCGATGCCAAGGAGGACGCCGCGATCGAGGAAGCGGTCAAGCGGCGCGGCAAGAAGAAGGAGCCGACGAGGCGCGACGACGAGATCGCGGCCGCCATCGAGGCCACCGAGACGCCGGAGCTGGCGAGCGACGAGCTGCCCCCCTCCGAGCTGCTCAACCCTCCGCCGCCGAGGAACGCGGACCTCGGCCGACGCGAGCTCGACGCGATGGGCGTGAAGCTCATGGACGCCTTGCGCACCTTCAAGGTCGAGGGTGAGCTGACCGGTCGCACCACCGGTCCCGTCGTGACGCAATTCGAGGTGTCGCCGGCGCCCGGCGTGAAGGTGCGGCAGATCGCCAACCTGTCGAACGACCTCGCGCCGATCCCCGGGCGCGGCGCCGTCGGCGTGGAGGTGCCGAACCCGACGCCGGAGATCGTCGGCTTCCGGGAGCTCATCGAGCACGGCGATTTCCGCAACGCCCGCGCGGCGCTTCCCATCGCGCTCGGCAAGGATCTCGAGGGAAAGCCGGTGATCGCCGACCTCGCGAAGATGCCGCATCTCCTCATCGCCGGTGCGACGGGCTCGGGAAAGTCGGTGTGCGTGAACACGATCATCACCAGCCTCGTGTATCGGCACACGCCGCGCACGCTGCGATTCCTGATGGTCGATCCGAAGATGGTCGAGCTGTCGGTGTACAACGCGCTCCCGCACAAGCGCCACAAGGTCGTCACCGATAACCGCGACGCCGCCTCGGTGCTGAAATGGGCCGTGCTCGAGATGCAGGAGCGCTACGAGCTGCTCGCGGCGAACGGCTGCCGCAACCTGCAGGACTTCAACCGGCGCGTGCAGGACAAGGCGCCATTGAAGACGCCGAGGCGGAAGGACGTCGCGTTCGAGGACACGGTGTATCGTGGTGACATCCTGCCATACATCGTCGTGATCATCGACGAGATGGCGGACCTCATGATGACGGTGCAGGGCGAGGTCGAGACGCCGATCGCGATGCTCGCGCAGAAGGCGCGCGCCATCGGGATCCATCTCATCCTGGCGACGCAGCGGCCGAGCGTGAACGTGATCACGGGACTGATCAAGGCGAACTTCCCGAGCCGCATCGCCTTCCGCGTCGCCGGCCAGGTGGACAGCAGAACGATCATCGACGGCGCGGGCGCGGAGATGCTGCTCGGCAACGGCGACATGCTGTTCATCCCGCCAGGGAAGAGTGAGCCGAGTCGGTTGCAGGGCGCTTATCTCTCGAGCGAGGAGACCGAGCGCCTGATGGCGTGGTACGAATCGCAGCGCGACCGCCGACGGGCCCGGCTGCGCGAGGCCGGAATGGAGCTCGAGGCCGAGATGTCGCCGGACGAACCCGACATCCTCGAGACCGTGCGCACGCGCGAGGCGGAGATGCGGGCCGCGCTCGAGGGGGGCGCCGAAGAGAGCGGGGCCGACGCAGGCTCGCGGGATCCGCTGTTCCGCGAGGCAGCGGAGCTGTGCATCCAGAATCAAAGCGGCTCGACGTCGCTGCTGCAGCGGCGCTTGGGGATCGGCTACGGTCGTGCGGCGCGCATCATCGATCAGCTGGCCGACGCGGGCGTGCTCGACGCGAAGAGCGGTCCGAAAGGCCGCGAGGTCCGCGCTGGGCTCGAGGATCTCGATCGCATCTGCGGGACGAAAGGCGAGTGAGGAGGCTGTCGTCGCGCGCCGCTGTCGGCGCGACGCTGGCAATCAGCGCACTCGCCGGCGCGCAGGAGCCGTCGAGCAACCCACCAGGCGTCGTCGCGCCGACCGCGGCGACCGATTCGCTGCTACCGTTCGAGCGGCCGGTCGGCGCGCCGATGCGCACGGACGCCGTCACGTACCGCCTCTCGCTGCTGCGCGATGTCGGGCCGACGTCGCTCGGTGTGCGAGTCGTCGAGGTGAGCGAGGCGTCGCTGGGTGGTACTCCGACGTGGCTGATCGCGGAACGCCGTACCGGCAGCGCGGTCCCGACGACGGATTCGCTCTGGCTCGCCAAGGCCGACCTGGTGCCACTGCGGTGGGTCGGCACGAACGACCGCACGCAGCTCGGGGCGTCGTTCGCGCACGATTCGATCTTCGGCGCGATGCAGAGCTACGCGGGCCGCGCCTCGTTCGCCGCACCGATGCTCCCGGGCGCGCTCGTGACCCCGGGAATGACGGAGCGGATCGTCGAGATGCTGCCGCTTCGCTCCGGCTACCGCGCGGCCGCGTCGCTCCTGCTCGTCGACCAGGGCACGCCGCGCGCGCTTCCCGCCGAGATCGCGGTGGAGCGAGAGGAGCGCACGCGCACGCCAGCGGGTGAGGCCGATTGCTGGGTGGTCGTGCTGCGGGCGGGCGCGATGGAAGAACGGCTGTGGGTGGACAAGGGCCGCCGCGCCGTCGTCCGGACGGAGCAGGTTACGTCGATGGGTAGAGTGGTCGGCGAGCTCTGAAGTGGCAGGGCGAGTACCCGCCACGGCAGGCGTACTCGTTACTGCGGTGCCGATCTCAGGGCGCGTTCGCTCCACCTTGCGCAGCGACGATGACGGCGGTGCCGAGGCAGTCCGTATTCTGCCCCGCATGTCAGCGGCCAGGCAGTCATTCGGCGAGTTGGGGGAGCGGATCGCGGAGCGGTGGCTTCGGGAGCGTGGGTGGCGCGTGGTCCAGCGCCGGTTCCGTTCGGGGCACCGCGACATCGATCTCGTCGTCGAGCGGGACGGGGTGGTGGCGTTCGTCGAGGTGAAGGCTCGGCGCGGGGACCGGTTCGGCGGACCGGTCGAAGCGGTCAACTGGCGGAAACAGAAGGAGTTGGGCCGCTCGGCTCGCGTCTGGGTCTCTCGTCACGGCCGCTCCCACGACGCCTATCGGTTCGACGTCGTGGGGGTTCTCGTCGAGGGCCAGCGCGTCAGGATCCGGCACGTCGAGGACGCCTTTCCTCTGCACCTTTCGGCTTGATTTCGGGTCCCGATCTTCGTATTTTATTCGGGTATCGGGTCGCCTGCTTTTCCGGTACGCTTATGTCCGCGTGGCCAGAGGAATCCACGACAAACGAGAGGTTGTAGACGAATGGCTGTGTCCACGATTGCAGACGACAAGAAGAAGGCGCTGAACCTCGCGATTGCGCAGATCGAGAAGAGCTGTGGCAAAGGCTCGATCATGCGGATGGACGAGAAGGAGAAAGTTCGGGTCGAGGCAGTGCCCACGGGTGCGATCAATCTGGACGCCGCCATCGGCGTCGGTGGGATCCCGCGTGGTCGAGTCACGGAGATTTACGGGCCGGAGTCGAGCGGCAAGACGACGCTGTGTCTTCACGTCGTGGCGAATGCGCAGAAGATGGGCGGCGTCGCCGCCTTCATCGACGCCGAGCACGCGCTCGACACCGAGTACGCACGAAAGCTGGGCGTCGACGTCGAGTCGCTGCTGATCTCGCAGCCCGACACCGGCGAGCAGGCGCTCGAGATCTGCGAGATTCTCGTGCGCTCCGGCGCGGTCGACATCGTCGTGATCGACTCCGTCGCCGCGCTCGTGCCGAAGGCGGAGATCGAGGGCGACATGGGCGACAGCCACGTCGGTCTGCAGGCGCGCCTCATGAGCCAGGCGCTTCGCAAGCTGACCGGCGCGATCGCGCGTTCCAAGACGATCGTGATCTTCATCAACCAGCTGCGTGAGAAGATCGGCGTCATGTTCGGCAATCCCGAGACGACGACGGGGGGCAAGGCGCTCAAGTTCTACGCGTCGCTCCGCCTCGACATTCGCCGCATCGGGCCGGTGAAGGAGAAGGAGGACGTGGTCGGTTCCCACGTTCGCGTGAAGGTGGTGAAGAACAAGGTCGCCCCGCCGTTCAAGCAGGCGGAGTTCGACATCATGTACGCCGAGGGGATCAGCCACACGTCGCTGCTCGTCGACATCGGCTCCGAGGCCAACATCATCGAGAAGTCGGGGGCCTGGTACAGCTACAAGGGCCAGAAGATCGGCCAGGGCCGAGAGAACGCGAAGATGTACCTGAAGGACAACCCGGCGATCATGGCCGAGATCGAGGAGCAGGTGAAGGGCGTCCTCGGCATCGGTGCCGACCAGCCGGCGAGTCCGGACGCGGAAGACACCGAATAGACGCCGAGTGAATCCGGTGCTGGAGCCGATAGGCGCTGGCACCGCAAATGCGAGAAGTTGCTGTCCCGCGCCAAGCGGGAAGACCGGCAGATCGAGGCCGGGGAGTCGCTTTCTGGAAGCGATGGGGCCCGGAATCCCCACCGTGACAGGGAACGCTCCCCGGCCTTCTTCTTTCGCCCGAGCGACTTCCGCCGGAGCCGTCCGCCCCGGAGCAAACCCCGCCGATGCTTCCCTCGGTCCGAATTCGGCAGCACCGGCCGGGCAGGGATCGAGGGGCGGGAGCGGCCGGCTGTTGCGTCCGATCGCCACCGTTGCCGAGCACCACCACACCCGAGGCTGTATGTCCGTGATCACCGGCATCGTCCCCACAGCCCGTCCGGCGGGGCGCTTCGCCGTGCTCGTCGACGGACGGGAGATGGCCGTGCTGACCCTCGAGGCCATCGAGCGGCTGCACCTGGTTGTGGGCCGTGCGGCTGCGGGACTGGAGGAGCAGATCGCGCTGGAGGCAAAGCGCCTCCAGGCGTACGACCGTGCCGTGAACATGCTCGCCTTCCGCGCACGCTCGTCGAACGAGCTCGCGCGTACCTTGAAGCGGAAGGGAGAGGAGAAGCCGCACGTCGACTGGGCCATCGCGCGACTACAGGAGCAGGGACTGCTCGACGACGCCGCATTCGCGCGCTCGTTCGCCCGCACCAAGGTGGTGGACGGGAAGCAGTCGCGGCGTCGCGTTCAGCAGGACCTGGCGCGGAAGGGAGTATCTCGATCGCTTTCCGAGGAGGCGATCGACACGGTGTTCGAGGAGGAGGCCGTCGACCAGCGTGCGATCGTCGAGGAGGCTGCACGGAAGAAGCTGCGGTCGCTGGCGGGGCTCGACCCCGTCGTCCAGCGCCGCCGGCTGTTCGGCTTCCTCGCCCGACGAGGCTACGAGCTCGACGACATCCGAAGCGTTTGCTCGGCGATCGGATCGTCGCCGGGTCCAGATCAAGGGTCGGACGAAAGCGCGGCGCACGAGGACGCCGAGGGCGCCGACGTCTAGACTGCGACTCGCTCGTGGGGCGTGGTGAAGAAGTTCGCTTCGGCGCCAGACGCCGGATGAGCTCACGAACGAGATTGCTCGCCGATGCGCACGTCCTCCAGTGTGAGCGATCGATTCTCGATCACCATGCCGTCGAGGAATACGCGCCTCTCTGTGCGCGGCGCACGCGATCGTACATCGCGCAACGACTCGGCAACTCCCCGCTCCGCTTCGGAGAGGTATATTCCGAAACCATGCTCGCCTCCGAGATTCGCCACCGCTTCCTCGACTACTTCGCGCGCCACCAGCACGTGATCCGCCCGAGCTCCTCACTCGTGCCGGGCGACGATCCGACGTTGCTGTTCGTGAACGCCGGGATGGTCCAGTTCAAGAAGGTGTTTCTGGGCATGGAGGAGGCGCCCGATGGCAAGCGTCGCGCAACGACGTCGCAGAAGTGCGTGCGCGCCGGTGGCAAACACAACGACCTCGAGCAGGTCGGCCACACCGCGCGGCATCATACGTTCTTCGAGATGCTTGGCAATTTCTCGTTCGGCGACTACTTCAAGCGAGACGCGATTCGCTTCGCCTGGGAGCTGATCACCGGCGAGCTCGCGATCGATCCCGCGCTGCTTCGCGTCACGGTGCACCACTCTGACGACGAGGCGTTCGCGCTGTGGCAGGAGATCGCCGGGCTGCCGGCGTCGCGGATCTATCGCCTCGGCGACAAGGACAACTTCTGGCAGATGGCCGACACGGGGCCCTGTGGCCCATGCACGGAGATCTACGTCGATCTGGCGCGAACCGCGCGCGACTTCCGCTTCCCCGAGGGGGCGTCGGGTGAATGGACGGAGCTCGCGCGCGACGAGTTCTCGCATGACGCCTTCGTGGAGGGTGCCGAGGCCGGCCGGTTCCTCGAGATCTGGAACCTGGTGTTCATGCAGTTCGACCGGCAGCCGGATGGCTCGCTCAATCCGTTGCCCAGGCCCTCAGTGGATACGGGCGCGGGCCTCGAGCGCATCGCCGCGGTGAAGCAGGAGGTCACGAACAACTTCCACACGGACCTGTTCGCGCCACTCATTCGCACGGTGGAAGAGACCGTCGGCTTCGCCTACTGGGGACGCGAGAGCGACGAACATCGCGCGGGCGTGCAGATCGCCGGGGGAGCGGGCGGCGCCGATGTCGTTCCCAACGCGGTGGATCCTGCGTCGTTCCGCGTGCTCGCCGACCATGCGCGCGCGGTCGCGTTCCTGCTCGCCGATGGCGTGTTCCCGTCGAACGAGGGGCGGGGCTACGTGCTGCGGCGCATCCTGCGGCGCGCCGTCCGTCACGCGTATCTGCTCGGCCGGCGTGAGCCCACGCTCGTGCAGGTCGTGCAGACGGTCATCGATTCGATGGGCGACGTCTATCCCGAGCTGCGTCAACGCGCGGAGCATCTGCTGCAGACGACGCGTGTCGAGGAGCAGGCATTTCTCGCGACGATCGAAGGTGGCCTGACCCGCTTCGAGCAGCTCGCACCGGCCGAATCCACCGACAAGGGCACGATCAGCGGTGAGGATGCATTCCGGCTCTACGACACCTTCGGCTTCCCGATCGATCTGACGGAGCTGATGGCGCACGAGCGTGGCTACACCGTGGACCTCGCCGGATTCGAGCAGGCGCTTTCGGAGCAGCGCACGCGGTCCAAGGACGAGCGCAAGGCGCGGAAGCTCGGCGTGGAGGCCGACGCCTTGGGCGATCTCGCGAACTGGGAGCGCGCGACCGAATCGAGCGCGCAGTCCTCGTTCGTCGGCTACGATACCGTCCAGGTGGACACCGAGGTCGTCGCACTGCGCCGAATGGACGGAGGGCGCGTGGCCGTGCTTCTCAAGGAATCGCCATTCTACGCCGAGTCGGGCGGGCAGATCTCCGACGAAGGCGAGATCATCGGCGACGGCTGGCGGATCGCGGTGGACGGCGTTCGCAAGATCGAGGGCCGGTCGGCCGCGATGGGCCGGCTGACGGGAGACTTCCACTGGGGTCGGGTGCGCGCACGTGTGCCCAGCGAGCGACGCAGGGACACGGAGCGCAATCACACCGCGACGCACCTGTTGCACGCCGCGCTGCGCAGCACGCTCGGCGACGCCGTACACCAGGCGGGATCGCTCGTCGCACCCGATCGCCTTCGCTTCGATTTCACGCACCACGGCCCCGTGCCCGCCGAGAAGCTGGCTGAAGTGGAGGCGATCGTGAATCGCGAGATCTGGCGCGCACGGCCGGTGGTGTGGACGGAGATGCCCTACGCCGAAGCGCGGACGCGAGGTGCGATGGCGCTGTTCGGCGAGAAGTACGGCGACGTCGTGCGCGTGGTCGACGTGCCGGAAGTCTCCATGGAGCTGTGTGGCGGCACCCACGTGCGCAACACGTCGGAGATCGGACTGTTTCGCATCATCGCCGAGACGGGCGTGGCGAGCGGCGTGCGTCGCATCGAGGCTCTCACCGGACCAGGTGCATTCGCGCTGATGCGCGAGCGTGAGCGAGTGCTGGCGCGGGTCGCGGAGACCCTCCGTGCGCCCGTCGATGGCGTGGAGCGTCGCGTGCAGCAGCTGGCGGAGGAACGCCGCGCGCTAGAGAAGAAGCTCGAGGAGGCGCTGCGCGGTGGTGGCGACGGGCTGCAGAAGCTGATCGCCGCGGCACAGCCGCTCGGTGGCAACGGCGCACGGCTCGTGGTTGGCGAGGTGCAGGTCGACGACGCAAAGGCGCTCCAGGGGCTGGGAGACGCGCTGCGGGAGCAGCTCTCGAGCGGCGTGGGTCTGCTCGCGGCGCGGTTGGAGGATGGAAAGGGATCGTTGCTCGCGGTCGTGACGGACGACCTCCGCGCCAAAGGGTTGCGCGCTGACGCGATCGTGCGCGACGTGGCCGCCATCGCGGGTGGGCGTGGTGGCGGCAAGCCGCACATGGCGCAGGCAGGGATCCCCGACGCGAGTCGCATCGAGGCAGCGCTGAGCGAGGCGCCGAAGCTGGTGGCGGCCCTGCTCGCGAACGCATGATTCTCGCGCACTGGCTCGACGCGCGCCGCCCGCTCCCCCCGACGACCCTGCGCGCCCGGATCGATGCCGCGCTCGGGGCCGATCTGCGGGCGGACGTTGAGGATCCGGGCGAGGTGCTCCTTTCGGCCGCCGAGCGGCTCGTGCGATCGCTGCTCGACGCGGACGCCACGTCACGAGGCGCCGCTCTCGACCTGCTCGCCGCGGATGCCCTCGTCACGTATGCATTCGAAGCGGCGAGCGAGCGGCCAGCGGAGCTTTCGCGCCGCGCTGCGTCCGCGATGGCGCGCATCGCGACGTTGGGCGGCGCGACCCGGCGGCGCGCCACGACGTGAACACGCAGGTGCGATGATCGACATACACTCGCACTTGCTGCCGGGTGTGGACGACGGCTCGCGATCCTTCGAGACCTCCGTTGGCGTGCTGCAGCGATTCGCCGCCGACGGTGTCGAGTGCGTGGTGCTCACGCCGCACCTGAACGCGTCGCGGTTGCGCGACGCGCCGTACGCGCGACATCTCGAGATCCTCGGCGAGCTGCGACAGCGTGCGACGGCGATACCCGAGCTGCTGCTCGGCTGGGAGATCATGCTCGACGAGCCGAACCGCGACCTGCGTGAGGAACGCTTCTCTCTCGGCGGCTCGCGCGCCGTGCTCGTCGAGTTCCCGCTGTCCGGCGTGCCGGAGCAGGGAGGCGTGGAGCTGCATCGCATCCGCTCCTCCGGCGTGGTGCCCGTGCTGGCGCATCCGGAGCGCTACTGGGGCTGCACGGCGGCGAAAGTTCACGGCTGGCGGCAGGCGGGTGCGGTCATCCAGATGGACACCGCCGGACTGCTTGGCCGAGGCCGGATCGCGAAAATCTCGCGTCAGCTCCTCGAGCTCGGGCTCGTGGATCTCTTCGCCAGCGACAATCATGGCGACACGCGTACCCTCGCCACGGCGCGCGACTGGCTGCTCGACGTTTCGACAGCGGAACATGCCGATCTGCTCACGCGGAGCAATGCGCGCCGCCTCCTCGACGGACAGCCATTGGTGCCCGTTCCGCCCCTGCCGGTCGCGACGGGCGTCTTCTCTCGATTTCGCGAACTGTTCTTCGGCCGCTGAACGGTCGCGCGTCTCCTCACGCCCCTCACACGATGTCATCTCCGTTCACCACTGCACTTCGAGAGCTCGCCGACACGGCGGAGCGCGTCGCGTCCGGGCTCGGCCCGGAGCTCGAACGCGCGCATCGCATGGTGCACGAGACCGTGCAGCGCGGAGGTACGCTGCTGTTCTGCGGGAACGGAGGGAGCGCGGCTGACGCCCAGCACATGGCGACGGAGTACGTCGTGCGGTACATGCGCAACCGTCGCGCGTATCCGGCAATTGCCCTCACGACGGACACGTCGCTGCTCACCGCCGCCGGCAACGACATCGGATTCGATCAGGTGTTCGCGCGGCAGATCGAGGCGCTGGCGCGGCCGGGCGACCTGCTGGTGGTGCACTCGACCAGCGGCAACTCGCCCAACGTGCTGCGCGCCGCGGAAGCGGCAAAGGCTCGCGGCGTCGGCGTGCTCGCGTTCAGTGCGCGAGACGGCGGGGCTCTGCGCTCGCTAGCGGATCACAGCGTGGTGATCCCGACGGATCGAACCGATCGTGCCCAGGAATTACACCTGTGCATCGAGCACATCATCTGCGATCTGGTGGAGCAGACCCTGTGACGCCGCGTGGTCGACGCCGTGATGGCGTGCTACCGCACGCCGTGCGACTCAGGCCGGCAGGCATTCCCAGCGCTCGAAGCAGCGCCAGCCATACTCTCGGGCGGCGCGTGTTTGATCCCAAAACCCGAAGCAGTCCTTCCAGCCGAGCTCGCGTGCTCGCCAGGCGCAGCACCACGTGAAGGCGAACCGATGGGTGACGCCGCCCTCCGTCGCGATGACCTCGCCGACGAAATCCGAGCAGCCCGAACGCGCCGCCAGCTCGATACGCTCGATGCGAAGCTCGGGGTGCGTGTGGAAGAGCTGCGTGAGCACACGCTCCACCTTGACCCGCGGCGCGTATCCCTTGAGCTCGAGCCGGCTCGTCGACCCACCCTGCAGGTACTCCAGGACCTCACGCTTGAGCTCTGGATGTGCGGCGGCGGCTTCGAGAAAGGGGAGCAGCTCGGGCATCGGCGACGGGGCGTGGGTGGACGCTCAATTTACTACAAACGTTTCCAAAGTGAAGCGGTAGCTTGTCTCCGCTCGCGGCCGCTTTCGTCCGACGTCCTTTCCTCGAACCCACGTGAGCGCGCGACTGCGACCCACTGACAGCGTGCTGGAGATCGCTGCCCGGCTCGAAGCGGCGGGCTTCGAGGCATGGTGCGTCGGGGGCGCGATCCGCGACGCACTCCTCGGCGGTGCGCCACTCGATTGGGACCTCGCCACATCGGCCACGCCGGAGAAGGTGAGATCCATCTTCGGTCGTGGGCGGACGATCCCGGTCGGAATCGAGTTCGGTACGGTGAGTGTGCTCGACGACGAAGGCGTGCAGCACGAGGTCACGACGTTTCGTCGAGACGTGAAGACCGACGGCAGGCACGCCGTCGTGGAGTTCGGCGCCAGTCTCGACGAAGACCTCGCGCGCCGCGACTTCACGATCAATGCGATCGCGTTCCGCCCGAGCACACACGAGCTGCGAGATCCATTCGGAGGGCAGCGCGACATCGAGCGCGGGGTCGTCCGCGCCGTCGGAGATGCCGAGCAACGGATGCGCGAGGACCGGCTGCGCGCGCTGCGCGCGATTCGATTCGCCAGCCGATACGGCTTCGCGATCGAGCCCGCCACGCTCGAAGCGATCAGGCGGTCGGCGCCTCACCTCACCCGGCTGTCGCACGAGCGCGTGCAGCAGGAACTGGTGAAGACCATGGAGCAGGTCCGGCGCCCATCAGAGGCGCTGCGCATCTGGCGCGACGCGGGGGCGCTGAAGGTGCTCCTTCCGGCGCTGGCGGAAGTCGACGATCTGACGCTGGCGACGATCGACGAGCTGCCGCGCGCCGCGGAGGGGGCGATGACGCGGCCCCAGCGAACGTCGAACCGCGTGGCGGCTCTCTTCCTCGGCGTTCCCGCCGTCGAGACGCGCCGCGTGCTGACGAACCTGCGCTTCTCCAAGCACGAGACGCACTGGGCTGCCGCGCTCGGCGAACGGTGGCAGACGGTCGGAGAGGAGATGACCGTGGCGCTTCGAGGGGGCCCGCTTGAGGGCGCGCAGGTCCGAAGATGGCTCGCGCGCGTGGGGCGGACCTACACCGGCGCGTTCGTGCGCATCGCGCTCGCTCGGTGGACGGCGATGGCGCGAACTGGCCTGCCGGCGCCGGACGCGGCCGCGGTGCGGTCCCTGCACAGGTCGATGCGCCGTAGCCTCCTCAGCGATCCGCTCGAGCTGGCCGACCTGCGAGTGACGGGAAACGACCTCCGACGTGCCGGCATTCCTGCCGGGCCGATCTATGCTAAGATTCTCCACGCGCTACTCGATCAAGTGCTAGAGGAGCCAGCGCGCAATGCGCCCGAGGTGCTGCTGGCAGAGGTGCCCGCCATCGTGGCGGCGCTGGGTCGCGGCGTCGCGTCGGGACCTCAACCATCGAGCGAGCCGTAGACGCGTATGTTCTTTCGTGGCAAGCAGCCCGAAGCCTCCATCTGGCGCAGGTTCAGAGCGTCCACGGACGGCTTCACGTTCACGCAAGAGGAAGGCGTCTACACGGCCCACATCGTCGCGAACGCGGAGCGCGTCGTGGATCTGATGTGGACCATGACGGAGATGCTGAGCCCCGCCGTCGACCTGTACATCGACGATCTTCGCAGCGGTCGGAAGTGGAAGGGCGAGGCGCTTCCACTGCCCGACGTTCGCGACACCATCGCGCGGCTCAAGCTGCTGCTCGCGCGGTTCGGTGGGGTCGAGACGAGCGTCTACACTCCCGAGGACCAGCTGTCACTCAACCCGCATCTCGAGCTGTACATCTACTCGCGATCCGACAAGTGGCTGTATCTGCTCGAGGGCCGAGGGCTCGAGGAGCAGATGCGCGTGCGTCCGAAGAGCTGGAAGATCAACCGGCAGGCGTTTCCCGCCGCGCCGGACCTGGTGAACGCGGTGGCGACGGCGGCCGAGCGGCTGGCATTGCAGCGCGTGTGATCGGCTCGCCGGGCACACCTTCACGCCGGACGCACGATTGACGGACGGCAAGCTCTGGTACGCCATCGCGGCCGCGGGAGCCAACCTGCTCGGCGCCGTCGCGGTGACCTGGCGATCGCGCTGGAGCACAGGCGCCCTCGACGCCATGCTCGCCTTCGCGGCGGGGTTCATGATCGCGGTGGCGCTGATCGATCTGTTTCCCGAGGCGCTGACGCGCGGCGGCCCGCGCGCGGCGATCGTGGCTCTCGTGGGGTATCTGGCCGTGCATCTGACCCAGCACGTGATCGGTACGCATTTCCACTTCGGTGAGGAGACGCACCACGTCTCGGAAGCGGTGAGCGTCGCCGCACTGGTCGGCCTGCTGCTGCACACTTTCGTGGACGGGGTCGCCGTGGCGAGCGGTCTGGACGTCGGTGGCGCGCTCGGTGCGCTGGTGTTCCTCGCCGTGATCCTCCACAAGGTGCCCGAAGGGCTGGCCATCTCGAGTCTGTTCCTCGCCGCGGGACAGGGCCGCCGGCGCGCGCTTCTCGCCGCGGCGGCGCTCGGCGCGGCGACGATCGCCGGTGTCGCGCTGACGTCTCGCGTGGCGGCGTTGCGCGAGCACGGGCTGGCGTTGGCGGCCGGAGTGACGCTGTACGTCGGCATGAGCAATCTCGTGCCCGAGTTTCGCGCCCGTGGCGGCTGGCGCCTGTCCGTCGCGTTCGTCGGCGGCAGCGCGGTGTACTTCGCCGCGCGCGCGATCGTGGGGGCCTGAGGGATGGTGGAGCGTCGCGGCTCACGCGGCCGATCGGGGGGACCATCGCTCTTCGCCGCGGCGGCTCCGCCACAACCGCTCGCGGCACGAATGCGCCCGCGGACGCTCGACGAGTTCGTCGGCCAGCAGCATCTCCTGGCGTCGGGAATGCCGCTGCGCGAGAGCATCGAGCGAGGGAGCGTCTCGTCGATGGTGTTCTGGGGACCGCCGGGCACGGGGAAGACGACGCTCGCGCGGCTCGTCGCTCGCTACACCGACCGTGAGTTCGTCTCCTTCTCCGCGGTCACGGAGGGGGTGCCACGCGTGCGCGAGATCGTGCGCGAGGCGGAGGACCGTCGAGAGACCGGCCGCGGCACGATCCTGTTCGCCGACGAGATCCACCGCTTCAACAAGGCACAGCAGGATGCTTTCCTCCCGCACGTGGAGGCGGGAACCATCACGCTGATCGGTGCGACGACGGAGAACCCGAGCTTCGAGATCGTGGGCGCGCTGCTGTCACGCGTCCGCGTGTTCGTGCTGCGGCTACTCTCGCCGACGGACGTCGCTGGACTCATGCGGCGCGCGCTGGGGGATCGATGCGCGACGCGCGCTCACGGTGCTCGAAGCGGCGGCCGATCACGTCGGGACGGGCGGAGTGCTCACGCTCGAGGTGGTACGACAGGCCGCGCAGCTCCGATTCTCGCACTACGACAAGGGTGGCGAGGAGACGTACAACATCCTCAGCGCATTCCACAAATCGTTGCGGGGCAGTGATCCCCAGGCGGCACTGTTCTGGATGGCGCGCATGCTCGAGGGCGGACAGGATCCGATGGTGATCTTCCGTCGCGCGATCGCGATGGCGGCCGAGGACATCGGACTCGCGGACCCGGAGGCATTGAAGCTCGCCGTGGCCGCCCGCGACGCGTTCCACATGCTCGGGGCGCCGGAGGGATACCTTCCGATGTCGCAGATGGTGATCTATCTCGCCACGGCGCCGAAGTCGAACAGCAGCAAGGTCGCATTGGATCAGGCGATGGCGGCCGCGCAGGAGCACCCTGCGGCACAGGTCCCGCTCCACATCCGCAATGCGCCGACGATGCTCATGAAGGAACTGGGCTATCACGAGGGGTATCAGTACGCGCATGCCGTTCCGGAGGCATACATCCCGCAAGACTACCTCCCCGCGGCATTGGCTGGATCGGCGTTCTACACGCCGGGACCATTCGGCTTCGAGAAGGAGATCGCGAAGCGGCTGGCCTGGTGGGAAGAGCTGCGCGCACGGGCGCAGGAGGAGCCGTCGCGCGAATCCGGCCAGGAACCGTCAACAGAGGAGTGAACATGCGTCGTCTGATGTTGGGCGTGGTATCGGCCGCGATCGTGGCCACGACGGGGTGCAGTGCGATCGGACGGCAGGCATTCAAGCAGCCGGTCGTCCAGCTGAGGGACGTGCGCGTCAACGGCGTCGGGCTGACCGGTGGGAACCTCGACGTGCGACTGAGCGTCTACAACCCGAACGGTTATCGACTGGATGCGACGCGGATGTCGTACAACGTGATCGTCGGCGACAGCGTGCGGTTCGCGAACGGAACGATGGACACGCGGTTCACGGTGAACGGCAATGACTCGAATGTGGTGACGATTCCGGTGAGCTTCACCTATTCCGGCATCGGCGCTGCGGGACGGCAGCTCCTCAACACCGGTGGCGTGAACTATCGCGTGGCCGGCGACGTCGTCATCGGCACCGTGGTCGGCAACTTCACCGTCCCGTACAGCTCCACCGGGCGATTCAACGCGCTCGGCGGCACCACACGCCAGTAGAGGTCACACCATCGCACGCGATCTGATCACCGTAGCGCCGCCCGTCGAGCGCGCGCTCCTCGTGGGAGCGCCGCTCAAGCGGGCCGGCGCGCGCAAGTCGCTCGACGAGCACTTGCGAGAGCTCGAACGATTGGCCGACACCGCCGGCGCGGTCGTGGTCGGCGAGCTCACACAGCAGCTCGACCGACCACACCCCGGCACGTACCTCGGCAAGGGCAAGCTGGAAGAGCTCAAGACGATGGTGCGCGACAAGGACGCGTCGCTCATCATCTTCGACGACGAGCTGACGCCGAGTCAGGGGAATACCGTGGAGCAGACGCTCGGCACGCGCGTCGTGGACCGCGCGGAGCTCATTCTCGACATCTTCGCCACCCGGGCGCGCTCGAGCGAGGCGAAGATGCAGGTGGAGCTGGCGCAACTCGAGTACACGCTGCCCCGGCTCACGCGGATGTGGACCCACCTCGAGAAGTTCCGCGGCGGCATCGGCGTTCGCGGTCCCGGCGAGACCCAGCTGGAGACGGATCGACGGCTGATCAACCACCGCATCAAGCTCCTCAAGGAGCGGCTCTCACACGTGCAGCAGAATCGTGCCGTCCAGCGGCAGTCGCGCGTCGGTTCGTTCAAGGCCTCGCTCGTGGGCTACACGAACGCGGGCAAGTCGTCGATCCTCCGCGGCATGACGGGAAGCAACGACGTGCACGTCGAGGATCGCCTGTTCGCCACGCTCGACCCGCTCACACGCGAAGTGGATCTCGGCGAGAATGCGCGCGTGCTGCTGACCGACACCGTGGGCTTCATTCGCAAGCTGCCGCACCATCTCGTCGCTTCGTTCCGCGCGACGCTCGAGGAGACGCGCGACGCCGATCTGCTCCTGCACGTGGTCGATGCCAGCCATCCGCTCTGGGAGGAGCAGCGGCAGGTCGTCGATCAGGTGCTGCTCGATCTCGAGCTGCACGAACAGCCCATGCTCCTCGTCTTCAACAAGACCGACCTGCTCGACGAAGGGGCGCTGCTTCACCTCCAGGAGCGGGTGCTCGGTCTCGTTCCGAGCGCGATCTTCGTCAACACCGTTTCGGACGAGGCGCTCGACCCACTCCGTCGCGCGTTGCGCCACGCCGTGCGCGCAAGGCGCCCGGTCGCCGAGGTCTGGCTTTCCTCGGCGGATGGCCGGATGCTCGCCGAGATCCACGCGCAAGGCGAGGTGCTCGAGCAGCGGACGGAGGGTGACCAACTCGTCGTGCGTGCACGACTGCCGGAGCGCCTGCGCGGACGACTCGAGCAGGCGGGGGCGCGGATCACGACGCCGGCGTGAGGTGCTCGCTGGCGCCCGTTTTCCGGGCTCCGGCAGGCCGTTACCTTTGGGCGGTGCCCATCCTCACTCCTTCGATCCGACGCGCCGTCCTGCGCGCCGTGACCGCGGTTGCGCTGGCAGGCGTGTGCGCACAGGCACAGGGGACAGGCACGATCCCGATGTCGGATCCGGCGTACGTGGATCTCGACCGGCTCGACCAGCTGGGGTTCCTGGACTCGGTCATCGTCGGTCAGCGACCGTACTCGCGCCGCGAGATCGGCCGGATCCTGCGCGTGGCGCGAGAGCGCTCCAACCGGCTCGGGGAGCGCAGCCACTCACTGTTGATCACGGATCTCGAGCTGTCCATCGGGGACGGGATTCTACGCCGTCTCGAGATTCGTTTCTCGCGCGAAATCGAGGAGCCGCCGTCCACCGATCCGGTGCTGGCGCCGCTCGAAGATGTTCGGCCATACGTGTACTACACCGATGCGACACGACGCCCCTTCGTCGGGACGTTCGGCAGCCCGCTCGAGGCGACGACAGGCTCGCTCATTCCCCGTCGATTGTCGACGTACTACCTGCCCGGATGGACACTCGGCGTGGACCTCGCGCACCGGCTGGAGCCGACAGGCTGGCTCGCGTTCACGCTCCGCGAGCGCGCCGAGTACGTCTGGGCGAAGGACACCCTGCTCGAGGGCGGCTTCGCGGAGATCCTGCTGGGGAGCGTGCGCGCGCGCGCCTACAACGTCGCGGTGGAAGTCGGACGCTCGCAGCTCTCGTGGGCGCAGTCGCCGGACGAAGGATTGTTCATCGCGGCGGACGCCCCCGCACTCGATCTGGTCTCCATTGCGGCCGACGAGCCGTTCCGGCTTCCCAGTGTGCTCAAGGTGCTGGGTCCGACGAAGGCCACACTATTCGTTGCGGATCTCGGGCCGAGCCAGGTGCGCTCTCGCTCCAAGCTGCTCGGATACAAGGTGAGCATCGCGCCGAGCAGACGCGTGGAGCTCGGCGCGAGCTACCTGAACCACTTCGGCGGCGAGGGCGGCCGCCCGTCGTCCGCCGGAGATCGGCTGATCGACTTCCTGCCCTTCATCGACATCTTCCGGCGCCATAACTACAGCGATTCATCGGACGTCGATTCGGACAAGCTGCTCGGAGTGGACGGTCGGCTGCGACTTGGAGGGCTGCACGGGGTGGTCGCGACCGGCGAGCTGCTGATCGACGACTTCGACGTCCACCGCCTGTCGCAACTGTTCGCAGGCTATGGCAGTCAGGCGTTCGGCCTGACGGTGCCACGATTCGTCTCGCCGCTGCTCTCGTTGAAGCTGACGGCGAAGCACATGGGCATCCTGACGTACACCCACGGCGCCCTCACCAATGGCATCACGACGCGCGGCCGTCTGATCGGCGACGAGCTCGGCCCGGACGCCAAGGCGTTCGGCGCGCGGCTCACGTGGCAGCCGGTCGCGGAGGCGAGCCTCAGCCTCGAGGGCCGCAGCGCGATCTACAGCAATGCGCAGTACGCGACCTACTACGCCGACCCGCCGGAAAACTCGCGGTTCGTCGTGCAGAAAATCAGCCGCACCTCCGACGAGCTCCGCGATCGCCTCGGCGCGCACCTCCTCATTCAGTGGGAGGCGGGGCCCTCCATCTCCGCGCGGTTCGTGACCGAGCGCGTCCGCAACTTCGAGTTCCAGGGATTTCGGCGCACGGTCTCGGGCGCGGAACTCAGCGCACACTTTCCCTTCTAGGTCGCGCGCGCGTGCGGGTGGCGCTCGTCTGCGACTGGTTTCTACCACGACAGGGCGGCATCGAGCTGCACCTGCGAGACCTCGCGGTCACACTGCGCGAGGCGGGACTGGATGCGCGCATCGTGACGACGACGCGCGGCGACCCGGTGGTGGAGGGGATCCCCGTGCACCGCGTGCACACGCCGCTCATGCCGGGCGCGGGGTTCGCGTTCTGGCCCGGTGCGTTGGGCGAGATCGAACGGGTGATCCGTGAGGAGGAGTTCAACGTCGTGCACGCACACGCGAGCGTCGTGTCTCCGGTCGCCTTCGCGGGCGCACTCGCGGCGCGTCGGGCCGGACTCCCGTCACTCCTCACCTTTCACTCGATGCTGCACCGATCGTCGTTCTTCCTGGGCGCCAGCGAAGCGCTGTTCGCCTGGAACCAGGGTGGCATCGTGCTGAGCGCCGTGAGCAGCGTGGTGGCGGAGCAGGTGGCGCGATGGATTCCGGGTGCGAGCGTCGGCGTGCTGCCGAATGGCCTCGACACGCGCTTCTGGCGAGCACGCCCGAACGAACCAGCGAATGGCGAGATCGTGTTCGCCTCCGCCATCCGGCTCTCGAGAAAGAAGCGTCCCCTGCGACTCGTGCGGGCATTCGCGGATGCGGTGCGGTTCGTCGCCGGAGCTCCGGCCATGCGACTCGTGGTGGCCGGCTCTGGACCGGAGGCGGTGCCGATGCGCCGGCTGGCCGACGAGCTCGGAGTCGGGGCGCGCGTCGAGCTCGCGGGGCAACTGTCGCGTCGCGCGCTGCGCGATCTGTACGCTCGCTCACACGCGTTCGTGCTGCCAAGCGAGCGCGAGTCGTTCGGTATCGCCGCACTGGAGGCGAGGACGGCCGGCCTCCCGGTAATCGCGATGCTCGCGAGCGGCGTGCGGGATTTCGTGCGTCAGGGGATCGACGGCCTGCTCGCGCGCGACGACGCGGAGCTCACACGGCACATCTCGCGTCTCGCACTCGATGCGCCGTTCCGCGAATACGTCCGACATCGCAACGCGTCGGTCGTACCGCCGTACGACTGGCGCGACGTACGTGCGACGCATCTCGAGCTCTATGCACTGGCCGCAGCGCGGCATACGACCGCCCGTGGGTAACCGGCGGCGGTCGACTCAGCGGTCGCGCATGGCCGCGAGCAGACCCGGAAGCGCGAGAGCGATGAAATAGCACAGGTGCTGCACGACCGCGATGCCGAGCGCCTGCTCGAGGGGGACGCCGAGGGGCGTGAGCGCAAACACCACGGCCCCCTCGAACACACCGACGTTGCCCGGTACGATGGGGAGCAGCGTCGCGAGGTTCAGCACGGCGAGCACGAGGACCGCCGCGGAGATCGGCAGATGCACGCCGAAGGCGCGCTGTACGCACACGATCGCGCCCACCTCGACCGCCTTCTTGAGCAGGGCCAGGCCGAGTGCCGGCAGGCCGCGTGAGGGTGAACGCAGGGGATCGAGCGAG
>QHVE01000059.1:44930-68927 GCA_003223455.1 Gemmatimonadota bacterium
CGCCGCCGAGCAGCAGCAGCCCTCCGAGCAGCGCCAGCACGGCGCGCGTCATCCACCCCGGGAGTGGCGCCGCCATCGCGGCCACGGCGAGCACGCACAGCTTGGCGATGCCGACCAGCAACTGATCCATCGCCAGCACGGACATGGCGGCCGCACGGTCGAGCCGTGCGCGCGCGACGAGCAGCACGACCGCAGCCGCTTCGCCGACGAGCATCGGCGTGGTGTTGAGCACCGCCGAGGTGATCGCGACGACACCCAACATCTCGCGGCCGCGCGGCTCCGGCGCGCCTGGCGAGAGGAGCGTCCACTGCCATGCCCAGAGCGGAAGGATGGTCGCGTAACACGCCATCGCGAGCACCAGCCACTCGGCGCGCACCGTGGCAAGCTGCGTCGCGGCTCGGGCGAGATCCATACGCTGCATTGCGACGACGACGAGGACGGCCAGCGCGAGCAGCGCGAGGACGCGCCAGCCGCGGCGGGGACTCGCCAACGGATGTGTCACGCCGCGAGGTCGCGCATCGCGACGAAGGTTGCGCCACGCCGCGCGAAGCCGCCGATGACGTCGCGCAGGCAACGCAGCGCCACGTCTCCCGTCCGGAAGCGACAATCGTAGCGGAGTCGCTCACGGGTGAGATCCACGAACTCCCAGGGATGCACGAACAGCACGACCGGATCACGAAGCGTCGCGAGCCACGGTTCGCGCACCCACGCGGGCAGGCGCAGCACCGACGACGTCATCGAGGCGGGAATTCGCGACAGCGTGGTCGAGCGTCGGGGCGCATGGTAGGACCGCTTGTACTTCGCGAGCGAGGAGTCCAGCGCGAAGCCGGCCTGCTCGAGCAGCGGAACGTACGCCTCGGGAAACCGAAGGTACGGAGCCCGGAACGAGGTGACGGGCGCGAAGTCGCGCAGCACGCGTGCCGAATGCTCGATCTCCCACCGCGCCGTCGCCTCGTCCATGCGGTCGAACGCGGTGTGCGTGACGCCGTGGCATCCGAGCTCGTGACCTTCGGCAAGCAGCGCGCGCACGGCGGCGGGATAGCGCTCGGCAACCTCGCCGGTGGTGAAGTACGTCGCGCGCACGCCCGTGTCGGCGAACAGCTCGAGCAGACGCGGCGCACCGTGCTCGATGCCGCGAAAGGTGGAGCTGAGATAGGGCGGGCAGTCGGGCTCGAAGTCGACCGTCAGCGCGACACGCAGCGTCGCTGCTGGCCGCGATTGGGACGAAGTCGGCGCGGCCGGGCGGATCGGCATGGAATCGGTCGGCTCGTGAGGCGATGGGCCCTGCTGGATTCGAACCAGCGCGCGTCGGATTATGAGTCCGCTGCTCTAACCACCTGAGCTAAGGGCCCGCGATCCCAGGAAGTCTAACGTCGGCGTCGAACGTCGTCACGGTGGCCGTTGGCGCGCGCGCTGGCGTCGGCCGTTGCGCCACGTCACCTTGCTGCGATCAGCCACTCGTTCGCACATCGCACATGATCGCCGTCGTCACCGGTTCCTCGGGATTCATCGGCTCGCACCTGGTCGATGCGCTGCTCGCGCGCGGCGCGACCGTACGAGCGCTGGTCCGCGAGGGCGCCGACGTCCACGAACGCGAGCCGAGGGTCGAGCGCAGCATCGTCGACCTGCTCGATTCGCGCTCGGTGCGCGAAGCGGCAGCGTGGGAGGGCGCGACGCACGTGTTCCACCTCGCCGGCGTGACGAAGCGGAGAACCCTCGGTCAGTTCCGCGAGGGGAACGTCGTTCCGACCGCGAACATGCTCGCCGCCGCCGTCGCACGTGGCGGCGCCACGCCACCGAGAGTGGTGCTGGTGTCGTCGCAGGCCGCCGCGGGCCCCGCCGCATCCGAGAGTCGTCCGCTGCGCGAGGACGATCCGCCACGGCCCATCGAGGGGTACGGCCGAAGCAAGCTCGAAGCCGAGCACGCCGCGCGACTTCAACCGGGCGCCCTGCCGATCACGATCGTGCGTCCCGCGGCCGTGTACGGGCCCGGTGATCGCGATTTCCTGCGCGCGTTCCGGCTTGCCACACGCGCGGTGGCGCTTCACGCGGTCCCGCGGGACAACGCCTTCTCGATCGTGCACGTGACGGACACGGTGTCCGCACTACTGCTCGCGGCCGAACACCCCGTCGCCGTCGGTCGCACCTACTTCGTGGCGAACGAATCGCCGACGACGTGGGGTGCGCTGTACGCCGAGATGGCGCGTGCCGCCGGCGTCGCCCCCAAGCTCGAGCTGCAGATCCCCCGTTCGGCGCTCGCCCTCGCCGGCCTCGCCGGCGACGCCGTGAGTGCGCTCACGGGCTGGCACTCGCTGGCGAACCGGCACAAGACCCGTCTGGCGCGCCCCCGCTGGTGGCTCTGCGACGCCAGCCGCGCACGAGCCGAGCTCGGCTGGGCTCCGAGGACGACCCTGCAGCAGGGGGTTCGCGAGACGTACCTTTGGTACCTCCAGGCCGGATGGATGCGCGCCCGAACCCCGCACACGGTCTCCAGACACTCCGAGGAATCGCAGCTGTGAGCACGGACGAGCTGCTGCAGGACGACGCACGCCGAGAGCGGATCAGCACGCTCGTCGAGCTGCTCGAGTATCGCGCCGAGCGGCAAGGCGACGACGTGGTCTTCCGCTTCGTGAGCGGTGAGGGCACGGAAGAGGAGCGTCTCACCTTCCGGGAGCTTCGTGCGCGCGCACAGGCGATCGCCGCCGGCCTGCGCGCGCACGCCGATCCCGGCGACCGCGTTGTGTTGCTCGTGCCGCCCGGGCTCGACTACGTCGCGTCCTTCTTCGGCTGCCTGATCGCCGGCACGGTCGCGGTGCCGGCATATCCGCCGAACCCGCGGCGCGCCGATCCGCGCGTCCATCGCATCATCGCCGACTCGCGCGCTCACGTCGCGCTGGTTCACTCCTCGCTCGCGGCGCGGCTCGAGAGCTGGCTCGCGCTCGGTGACGCTCCGCCGCAGGTCCGCTGGCTCGACGTGAGCCAGCTGCGCGGGAACGCGGAGTCGCCGGTCCGGCACGCGGCGTCGGGCTCCGAGCTCGCGATGCTGCAGTACACGTCCGGTTCCACGGGTGAGCCGCGCGGCGTCATGCTCACGCACGCCAACCTGTTGCACAACTCCGCGGTGATCCACCGCGTGTCGGCGCACCGGCCTGGCGACAACGGGGTGTTCTGGTTGCCGCCATTCCACGACATGGGACTGATCGGCGGCATCCTGCAGCCGGTGTATGTCGGCGCGCCGGCGACGCTCATGTCACCCGCGACGTTCCTGCAACGACCGCTCGTGTGGCTGGAAACGATGTCGCGATATCGGGCCACGACGAGCGGCGCGCCGAACTTCGCCTACGACCTCTGCGTCGAGCGCACGACGGAGGAGGAGCGTGCGTCGCTCGACCTCTCGGCGTGGCGCACCTCGTTCAACGGCGCCGAACCCGTACGCGCCGACACGATCGCGCGCTTCGTCGACGCGTTCGCGCCGAGCGGTCTGCGACCGGACGTCGTCGTTCCGTGCTACGGGCTCGCCGAGGCGACGCTGATCGTCTCCGGCGGACCTGCCGAGGGGGAGACGCGAAGCGAGGCCGCCTCCGGGCGCCGTCGCCCGGTGACGACGAAGTCGTGCTCGTCCCGTCGGGCAGCCCCGCCGAGGAGCACGAGGTGGCCATCGTGGACCCGGATTCGACGACACCGGTCGGCGCCGGCCGCATCGGCGAGATCTGGGTGTCCAGCCCGAGCGTCGCGCGCGGCTATTGGGGCCGTCCGCAGGAGACGACGACGACGTTCGGCGCACGCCTCGCCGGCAGCGAGAAGACGTGGCTCCGAACCGGCGACCTCGGTGCGATGCGCGACGGCATGCTCGTCGTCACCGGGCGACTGAAGGACCTCGTCATCCTCCAAGGGCGCAACTATTACCCGCACGACATCGAGCTCGCCGCCGAGCGAAGCCATCCCGATCTGCGTCCGGGTTTCTCGGCGGCGTTTTGTGTCGGAGGGGAGCGCAGCGAGGAGCTCGTGCTGGCTCTCGAGGTGTCACGCCACCACCGAGTGGCTGATGACGAGCCGCTGTTCCAGGCCGTCCGCTCCGAGCTCGCCGGCACGGTGGGCGTGCTCCCGAGCGAGATCCTGCTCCTGCGACAGAACTCCATCCCGCGCACTTCGAGCGGCAAGATCCAGCGCGGTGCGTGCCGTGCGTCGTTCCTCGATGGCACGCTGGAGGTGATCGGCCGCTGGCGTCCCGAGCGTTCCGGCCAGGCAGCGATCGACGATCCCTCCTCGTGGATCAACGAGTACCTGCTCGCGTGGGCGCGCGAGGAGCTCGAGCTCGAGCCGGGAGCGCTCCACGCCGACACCCCGCTCCCGGACCTCGGCATCGACTCGCTCGCCGCCACGCGCCTGGTGGTCGCGCTCGAGGCGCGGCTCGGCCGGCGCGTCGAGGTGGCCGAGCTGTGGAGCCAGCCGACCGTGGGCGCCCTGGCGCGGCATCTCGCCGCTCTCCAGACGGCCGATCCACCCGGCGGTGGGCCCACGACGCCAGCGTTCCGGGTCAGGCCGCCGGCCGAACCGGATCGCGTCACCGACGTGGCGCGCTGGCCGGAATATCGCGCGCTGCGCGCCCGCCTGGACCAACTCGATGGGCAGGGGATCGAGAGCCCGTTCTTCCAGGTGCACGAAGGGGTGACCGGAAGTCACGCGATGATCGCCGGTCGACGTGTGCTGAACTTCGCGAACTACAACTATCTCGGTCTCTCTGGCGATCCCGAGGTCACACGCGCGGCGCAGGACGCCGTCGCTCGCTGGGGAAGCTCGGTCTCGGCGAGTCGCGTGGTGTCGGGGGAGCGTCCGATCCACGCCGAGCTCGAAGGCGAGATCGCACGCTTCATCGGCGTCGACGATGCCATCGTCTTCATCGGCGGCCATCCGGCGAACGTCTCGACGATCTCGCATCTGTTCTCGACCGACGACGTGATCCTCTGCGACGCGCTGATGCACAACAGCGCCGTGCAGGGCGCCGAGTTCTCCGGTGCGCGCCGACTCACCTTCCCGCACAACGACTGGCGCACCCTCGACACGATCCTGCAGCGGGTGCGCGGCCGGCATCGTCGCGCGCTGGTGGTGATCGAAGGCGTGTACAGCGCGGATGGCGACGTGCCGGATCTCCGCCGTTTCGTCGAGGTGAAGGAGCGCCACGACGCGATGCTGATGGTCGACGAGGCCCACTCGCTCGGTGTGCTCGGGACGACTGGCCGGGGCCTGGCGGAGCACGCCGGTGTGGACGCGCGCGCCGTGGACATCTGGATGGGCACGTTGAGCAAGTCGCTGGCGAGCTGCGGCGGGTACATCGCCGGCAGCGCCGCGCTCGTCGAGTACCTCAAGTACACCGCGCCGGGATTCGTCTACAGCGTGGGGATCACGCCCTCGAACGCCGCCGCCGCGCTGGCGGCGCTGCGTACCCTGATCGCAGAACCGGAACGGGTCGCCACCCTGCGCGAGCGGGCGGCGACGTTCCTCCGCTGTTGCCGGGCCGAGGGACTCGACACCGGCGCGAGTGCAGGCACGCCCGTCATTCCCGTGATCGTCGGCGACTCGCTGCGCGCCGCGAAGCTCTCGGCCATGCTGCTCGCGGCGGGGGTGAATGTGCAGCCCATGGTCGCACCGGCCGTGCCCAACGACCGCGCACGGCTGCGGTTCTTCATCGCGAGCACCCACACCGAGGCCGAGATCGAGACGACGGTGCGACTCGTCGTCGAGTCGCTGCGCGAGCTCGAGCAGTCCGAAGGGGTGCGCGCAGCGAGTGCGGGCACGAGCGACGTGCTGTCGACGGGAGTCGGCGGGTGAACGAGACGCCGCTCGACGTCGCCTGCGTGGTCTGGCCGCACGGTGCGCTGGCCACGCTCGTGGCGCGCCACGACGTGGTGGTGTGCAGCGCGTCGCTCGCCGCGGAGGAGAGCGCCGTGGCTCCAGCGCTCGCGGTGCTCGATGCGAACGAGCGAGAGCGATTCGAGCGATACGAGAATGCGGCCGTGGCGCGCCGGTTCGCCGTCGGCCGACTCCGGCTGCGGGAGATGCTCGGGACGCTCCTCGCGATTCCTCCCGGCGCCGTACCGCTCTACATCGGACTCCACGGCAAGCCGTCGCTCGCGCGCGGGTCACAGCCGTCACGCCTGCGATTCAGCGTCGCTCATTGCGAGGAGCTGCTGCTGGTCGCGCTGAGCCACTCCGGCGAAGTCGGTGTCGACGTCGAGCGAATCCGTCCGATCGAGCGATGGGCGCGCGTCGCGGATCGCGTCTTCGGCGCGACGGACCGCGCGGCGATCGGGCGCGAGATCGCGAGCGGCGAGGACCCGTCGACCGTGTTCTTCCGCTTCTGGTGTCGCGGCGAGGCGGAGCTCAAGGCGATCGGCAGCGGGATCGCCGGCGTGACCGCGCGCCGCGACGGATGGCACCCGACCGGCCTGCGGGTGGCGGAGCTCTCCACGGTCCCTCTGCCGGACGACGTTCCGAGCGACGGTGTGCGCTATCAGGCCGCGGTGGCGCTCTGCACGCCGCGCGAGGCGAGCGGCTCGAGAAGCTCGGCCGAGACGAGCCAGGCGAGCCCCCCGAGGATCACCCCGACCAACGCATCCACGGCGTAGTGGAAGCCGCCGTAGACGGTGCCGAGCGTCAGCGCCGCGGTCACGATCGTCACCGCGATGCCGACGCCGCGCTGATACCGGAGCGCGCACAGCGCCGACACGACGGACGCGGCGACATGCGATGACGGAAACGCCGTGCCCCGCGATGAGCCGCGGTCGAGCAGCGTCAGCACGAAGGAGCGAATGGGCCCGTCGGGCGCCGCGGCGGGGCCGACGAGGTAGCGCGGACCGTCGACGGGAAACAATACATACGTCACGAAGCACACGCCGTACACGACTGCGAGCGCCAGTATCGTCGACACCAGCGCGTCGCGTCGACGGCGCGCGTACAGGACGACGGGCGGCAGATAGATGAGCAGGTAGTACGACGCGTAGGCGAGGTGGAGCAGCTCGCTCAACGGCGCGAATGAAAGGCGCGGCGCGAGTGTCGCGGACGGGTCGGACGGAAAGAGCAAGCGTTCCCATTCGACGAGGATCGCGTCATGGTGTGGTGCGCCGAGACCGGCGATGATCCATCGCAGCTCGACGTACATCACGGGTCCGATCGTGAGCGTGAGCCAGTCCATCGCTGGCCGTCGAGCGCGCACCGGTGCCAGCAGGAGCGCGAGCGTGTAGCCGAGCATCGTCAGATGGATGACGAGTGGCAGCATCGAGCCGCTCGTCGCGGCGTACCGCCAGACGGGCCACGCGACGAAGATGAGGTAGATCGCGAGCGCGATCGCGATACCGCGCCCGATCCGATCGGAACGGCTGGCGGAATCGTCGGCAGCGAGGGTCGAGGAGGCGACGAGCATGGGAGCGCAGTATTACCATTCGCATCGCGAAGCGTAAGCCGACCCGACATCTCTTCCGTGCAAATCGACGTCGTTCCCGCCACATCCCGCCGCGACCTGCGTCGTTTCGTCGACCTGCCGTGGCGGCTCTTCGACCGGAAGCGGTTCCCGCAATGGGTTCCACCCCTGCGTGCCACGGTGTACGACGCCCTCGACCGGTCGGGAAATCCGTTCTACGTGGATGCGGACCGCGAGCTGTTCCTGGCGTGGCGTGACGGGAAGCTCGTCGGCCGGATCGCGGCGATCGAGAATCGTGCGCACAACCGCTTTCACGACGACCGGGTCGGCTTCTGGGGGTTCTTCGAGTGCGCGGACGATCAGGCCGTGGCCGACGCGCTGTTCGATGCGGCGGCGCGCTGGCTCGGTGCGCGCGGCCTCGAGGTGATGCGAGGGCCGATGAACCCGAGCACGAACTACGAGTGTGGCCTGCTCACCGACGGGTTCGAGCACCGGCCCTCGTTCATGACGACGTGGAACCCGCCGTACTACGAAACGCTGTGCGATCGCGCGCAGCTTCGAAAAGCGAAGGATCTCGTCGCATACTTCATCCCGATGGGCGACAGGGCCTGGTCGCTGCCGCCAGCGTTCGAGCGGCTCGCCGACCGTGCGTTGGCGAAGAGCCGAGTCGAGTTCCGCGACCTCGACCTTCGCCGGTTCGAGCAGGAGCTCGAGGTCTGCTGGGAGGTCTACAACGCGGCGTGGGAGCGCAACTGGGGCTTCGTGCCGATGTCGAAGGCGGAGTTCGTCCACACGGCGCGTGACATGAAGCCGCTGCTGAACCCTCGCTATGCCTTCGCGGCCGACGTGGATGGCAAGACGGTCGCGTTCATGCTCGCCGTGCCGGACTACAGCGGCGTGCTCCAGCGAATCGGCAACGGACGACTCTTTCCGACGGGGGCGCTTCGACTCGTGCTCGGAAAGCGCGGAATCCACGACTGGCGCGTGATGGCGCTCGGGCTTCGGCGCGACTTTCGGGCTCGAGGCATCCTGCCGCTGTTCGCCTGGGAGGCGTTTCGCCGCGGCCGGGAGGCGGGAGAGCAGGGGGCCGAGGCGAGCTGGATTCTCGAGGACAACGAGCCGATGAACCGTGCGATGGTGGCGATGGGGACGCGAATCTACCGGCGATGGCGGGTGTACGACCGGGAGATCGGGTCTTCGGAACCCGCCGGCGCTTCCGAGGCTAAGTGACGGGGGCCGCACGGTTTGGCGGCGCGGAACACTGTGTGCAACGGCCGAAGGCGTGACCACGGACGGTTCCGCCCGTCATCCCTGAACCGAATGCCGGCGCGGTCCCTACGTCCCGGCCTCATCGCCTACTGACCCCTCCGATGTATTACGAACTTCTCCGTGCGAAGATCGCTGACGGCAGCGCCGTGTGTGGCGTCGTCGGGCTCGGCTATGTCGGCCTGCCCCTGGCCGTCGAGATGGGCAACGTCGACCTGGCCGTGCTCGGGCTCGATGTCTCCAAGCGGGTCGTCAACGACCTGAACGCGGGCAAGAGTCACATCAAGGACATCCCGAGCGCCACGGTTGCCAAGCTCCGGAAGTCGGGACGGTTCGAAGCGACCACGGAGATGAGCCGCCTCGCCGAGTGCGACGTCATCTCGATCTGCGTCCCGACGCCGCTCAGCAAGACGAAGGACCCGGAGATGAGCTACGTCATCGCGGCCACGGAAAGCGTGGCGGCGACGCTCCGGCCGGGACAGCTCATCGTCCTCGAATCGACGACGTATCCCGGGACGACGCGCGAGCTCATGATCCCGCTGCTCGAGGCGCGCGGCCTCGAGGTCGGCTCCGACATCTTCCTCTGCTTCTCTCCTGAGCGCGTCGACCCGGGCAACGAGAAGTGGCACACGAAGAATACGCCGAAGGTCATTGGTGGCGTGACGCCGCACTGCGTCGATCTCGGCGCGGCGCTGTATGGGAAGTTCATCGAGAAGATGGTTCCCGTGAGCAGCCCCGAGGCAGCCGAACTGACCAAGCTGCTCGAGAACACCTTCCGCATGATCAACATCGGCCTCGCGAACGAGATGGCGCAGATCTGCGACCGCCTCGGCGTGGACGTGTGGGAAGTGATCGACGCGGCGGCGACAAAGCCGTTCGGCTACATGAGGTTCACGCCGGGCCCGGGGCTGGGCGGGCACTGCATCCCGCTCGATCCGCACTACCTCGCCTGGAAGATGCGCACGCTGCACTACAAGACGCGGATGATCAGCGTGGCGGACGAGATCAACTCGGAGATGCCCGCCTTCTGGGTGCGCAAGGTTCAGGACGCACTGAACGATCGCAGCGTCGCGCTCAAGGGCGCGAAGGTGCTCGTGCTCGGCGTGGCGTACAAGAAAGACATCGACGACATGCGCGAGTCGCCGGCGCTCGAGATCATGGACCTCCTCGCACAGAAGGGGGCGGCGGTGAGCTACCACGATCCGTACTGCCCCAAGATCGTCGACGACGGGCATACGCCGGCGGGGGCAGTCGGCGAGTCGGTGCCGCTCACGGACGAGTTGCTGCGGGGCGTGGACGCCGTGATGATCGTGACGGACCACAGCGACATCGACTACGGGCGCGTGCAATCGCTCGCGAACGTGCTCGTGGACACGCGAGCGGCAGCGCGAGGCTCGGTGCGGGCTCGCGGCGCCGAGCCGGCCGGCGTGGGCGGCTAGACGCTGGCACGATCGGGCGCGACGTCGACACCGGCGGTCGCGCCCTCCAACACGATGGTCCACCTCGCCGTCATCCCACGGCGAGGGGCCTGCCCTGGGGTCCGGGTCGACTGGCAAACTGCGTGCGGCTATCTTTGGCATGCCATGGCGCAGTGCTCGTCGCGCCTCCGCCGCACATCGGTCGAGCGGCCGACGAGAGCCGCCCTCTAGATTCCGGGCAACCTCAGCACTGAGCGACGATATCGTGGATCGAGCTGCTCGCATTTTCGTGGCGGGACATCAGGGCCTGGTCGGCTCCGCCATCGTTCGCCGGCTGGAAGCAGAAGGTCATCGAAACCTTCTCGTGCGAACGCGTCAGGAGCTGGATCTGGAGAATCAGCGCGCGGTCGACGCCTTCTTCGACGACACGCGTCCCGAGTACGTCGTGCTGGCGGCCGCGAAGGTCGGCGGCATCATGGCGAACAGCACGTACCCGGCGGATTTCATCCGGAACAACATCGCCATTCAGATGAACGTGATCGAGGCGGCGCGGCGCACCGGAGTGCAGAAGCTGCTCTTCCTCGGCAGTTCGTGCATCTATCCGAAGTACGCCGAGCAGCCGATCCGCGAGGAGTCGCTGCTGCAGGGGGCGCTCGAACCGACGAACGAGGCGTACGCCGTCGCCAAGATCGCCGGCATCAAGATGTGCCAGTCGTACAACAAGCAGTATGGCACGAACTTCGTCAGCGTGATGCCGACGAATCTCTACGGCCCGAACGACAATTTCGACCTGATGGGCAGCCACGTGTTGCCGGCGCTGATGCGCAAGTTTCACGAGGCCAAGGAGACCGGCAGTCCCGAAGTCGTCGTCTGGGGCAGTGGACGCGTCTATCGCGAGTTTCTCCACGTCGACGACATGGCCGATGCGTGCGTGTTCGTGCTGCATCACTACGACAGCTCGGAGATTCTCAACATCGGTTGCGGACAGGACGTGACGATCGCCGAGGTCGCTCAGCTGATGAAGGAGACGGTCGGCTACGACGGAACCATCGTGTTCGACACGAGCAAGCCGGACGGCTCGCCCCGAAAGTTGCTGGACGTCTCCCGATTGTTCGCGCTCGGCTGGCAGCCGAGCATCGACCTGCGCCGCGGGCTCGCCGAGACGTACGCGTGGTTCCAGCAGCACGTCGACGCCGGACGCGGGCTGCCGGTGAACGTCTGAGCGACTCCGGACGCGTGAGGTCGCGTCCGTACGTCCGTGGCGACCGCCGACGCGTCTCGGTCCATACGACGTAGCGACGCGACATGCCACAAAAGATCCTGCTCGTCAGTCAGGTCTTTCCTCCGGACCCGGCGGCGGTCGCGCGTGTGATGGGCGACGTCGGCGCCGAGCTGGCCTCGCGCGGCAATGAGGTCGTCGTACTGACCGCGGACCGAGGGTACGACGACCCCACCGTGAAGTACCCGGCGCGCAGCGAGTCCGCTGGTGTGCGGGTGCGACGGTTGCCATTCTGCTCCTTCGGCAAGCAGAGCATCTCATTCCGTCTGCTCGGAGGCGTCTCCTTCACGCTCCAATCAGTCGTTCATGCGTTGATGCTTCCGGGGCTCGACACCATCGTCGTGAGCACGGCTCCTCCGATGGTTTCGTTCGTGGCGTTGGTCGTGGGCGCCCTGCGGCGTGCCCGAGTCGTCTACTGGCCGATGGATCTCAACCCCGACCAGGCGCTGGCCCTTGGGGTGGCACGCCAGGGTTCACTCTCGGTCCGAATCCTCGACTGGTTGAATCGCGCCATACTCCGTCGCGCCGACGTCGTGATCGCGCTGGACCACGCCATGGCCCGAAGACTGGAGCGCAAGCGGCCGATCGCCGGAACGCTCGTCATCGTGCCACCCTGGCCCGAGGAGGACGACGTGGCGCAGGTGCCGCCGCAGGACAATCCCTTTCGGGCCGCGCACGGCCTGGAGGGCAAGCGAGTCATCATGTACAGCGGCACGCTGGGCCTCGCCAACCCCGTACGAACCCTGCTCGAGGCGGCAGAGCAGTTCGAGGACGAGCCGGACCTCGTCTTTCTGTTCATCGGCGGAGGAGCAGGCATGAGCGAGGTCCGGTCGCGGAACCGGCCCAATGTGCGGTGGCTCCCCTATCAGCCGTTCGACCAGCTCCGTTTCTCGCTCGCGGCGGGCGACGTGCACATCGTCTCGCTGGGCGATCCCATGGTGGGCATCGTTCATCCGTGCAAGGTGTATGGGGCCATGGCGAGGGGCCGTGCCATTCTCTACCTGGGGCCACCCGAGTCCTATCTGACGGAGATGATGGATGAGGCCGACTTTGGCTGGCAGGTTCGGCATGGCGACGTCGCAGGCGCGGTGGCGGTGATCCGACAGATCCTCGAAGCCGAGTCGAGCTCGCTTGAGCGACTCGGTGCGAAAGGGCGAGGGCTCATCGAGGGGAAACGGACGCGGCGGATCTCCTGCGGACGTGTCTGTGATGCCATCGAGCGGACGGATGCCGAAGCCGCCCTTCGTGCCGGTCCCGTTCGCGCGGCCCCTGTGGTGCGATAGATTGCGAGCGCGTCGCCGTCCTCGTCCGGTTCACCGAGCTTCCAGGCACATGCGGAACCCCGAAGGTCAGAGGTGAGCATTCTCAAAGATCGCCCTCTCGGCATGCGCAATCGGGTTTTCTTTGCGTTGGACCTGCTGCTCCTCCCGGTTGCGGCGATAGTCGCGTTCTCGGCGCGATTCGAGGGACCCTGGCCGGCCGATTTGCAGCTCGCATTCAGAGTGTTCGTACTCTGTGCGGTGCCGCTGAAGCTCCTCCTCCTGTTGTGGCTGGGGCTGTATCGCCGTCTGTGGCGCTACGCGAGCGTCACCGACCTGGAGATGCTCATCGTCGGCTCAGGCGTGTGCGCGCTGGTCGACGTCGTACTCGGTACGGTCGGCCTGACGGCGATCGGCCTGCTTCCCGGACGTCTCTCCTACGCCGTCATCCTCCTGGACGCGTGCCTGAGCGCGCTGATGATCGCCCTGCCGAGACTGGCGGTGCGAGTCGTGGCTCGCCACCGGCGTCGGTCCCGCGACGACAGCTTCCGACGCACCATCGTGGTCGGCGCCGGCGTCGCCGGCGGCATGATCGTCCGCGAGCTGGCCGAGAATGGCCAGCTCGGTATGGTCCCCGTCGGCATCCTGGACGATGATGCGCGCAAGCACGGGCTCCGCCTGCACAACGTGCCCGTGCTCGGGCCCCTGAGTGCGCTCGAGAAGGTCGCATCCTCGATCGCCGCGACCGATGTGGTGATTGCCATGCCCTCGGCCCCGGGTCGAGCGATCCGGGAGGTCGTGAGCGCCGCCGGAGCAGCCGGACTCGTGACGCGCACGGTGCCGGGGCTGTACGAGATCCTCTCCGGCGAGAAGCGGGTCAACGCGCTGCGTCAGATCGAGATTCAGGACCTGCTCCGGCGAGAGCCCATCAAGACGGACCTCGAGCAGGTAGCCTCGCTCGTGCGTGATCGGGTGGTGATGGTCACCGGCGCCGGTGGCTCGATCGGAAGCGAGCTATGTCGGCAGCTCGCCCGCCTGGAGCCGAAGAAGATCGTCGCCATCGGCCGAGGTGAGAATTCGATCTTCGAGCTCGTTCAGGAGCTGAGCAGGCTGTTTCCCGAGGTTCCAGTTCGCCCGGTCATCGCGGACGTCCGCGACCACACGCGGATGGAGTCGGTGATCAGCCTGCACCGTCCCTATTCGGTGTTTCACGCCGCGGCCCACAAGCACGTGCCCCTGATGGAGGCCAACGTCGCCGAGGCGGTGCTGAACAACGTGCTCGGCACGCAGAACGTCGTGAACCTCTGTGACGAGTACGAGGTGGAGCACTTCGTCCTCATCTCGACGGACAAGGCCGTGCGCCCCACGAGCGTGATGGGGGCGACGAAGCGCGTAGCAGAGCACCTCGTTCACGAGGCCGCGCTGCGCCGCCAGAGCGGGTACGTCTCCGTCCGATTCGGAAACGTGCTGGGCAGTCGGGGAAGCGTCGTGCCGACGTTCCTGCGACAGATCGCCGAGGGCGGTCCGGTGACGATCACTCATCCGGACATGACCCGGTACTTCATGACCATCCCGGAGGCTGTCCAGCTCGTCCTGCAGGCGGCGGCGCTCGGCGATCACGGCGAGGTGTTCGTGCTCGACATGGGCGAGCCAGTGCGGGTGCTCGATCTCGCTACGGATCTCATCCGGCTGTCGGGCCTCGAGCCCGGGGCGGACATCGAGATCTACTTCACGGGCCCCCGACCGGGCGAAAAGCTCTTCGAGGAGCTCTTCTTCAAGGGTGCGCACGTCGTGCCGACCGATCACCCGAAGATCCTGCGCGCACGCGACTCGGAAGCGGCCGACCACGCGGTCGAGACGATCGCGACGTTGATCCAGGCGGCTCGCGAGAACCGGTCCGAGAGTCACATTCGCCGGCTGCTGACGGGCCTGATCCCGGAGTACTCGGCCAACGTCGATACGGGCGAGTACCCGACGTTGGAGGTCGAGGGCGGCGATGACTTCGGCATCGGCGCGCCGGCGGGTGGCGGCTCGGTCGAGGTGGTACCCGCGCGCGGACAGCGGCTGGCGTGACCGTCCCGCCTCGGCGGCGGGCGGAGGACCTACTCGGGACTCGCGGCGCCCAGCCGCTCGCCGCGATAGGCGCCGCTCATCACCCGGTCCGTCCACGCGGTGTTCTCCAGATACCACTGCACCGTCTTCCGGATGCCGGTGTCGAACGTCTCGCGGGGAGACCAACCAACCTCGCGTCGCACCTTGCTGGCGTCGATCGCATAGCGGAAGTCGTGACCCGGGCGGTCGGTGGTGAACTCGATCAACCGCTCGTGTGGACCGAGCGGATCGGGTCTGAGCTCATCGAGCACGCTGCAGATCGACCGTACGACATCGATGTTTCGACGCTCGCAGTCCCCGCCGATGTTGTAGGTCTCCCCGGGCGCGCCGTCCGCGACCACGGTGCGCAGCGCACGCGCATGATCCTCGACAAACAGCCAGTCGCGCACGTTCTCCCCGCGGCCGTACACGGGCAAGCGTTCACCCGCCACGGCCTTGAGGAGGGTGAGCGGAATCAGCTTCTCAGGGAACTGGAAGGGGCCATAGTTGTTCGAGCAATTCGTCACGATGACCGGCAGCCCATACGTCCGGTGCCACGCCCGCGCGAGGTGATCGGAGCCCGCCTTGCTCGCGGAGTACGGGGAGCTCGGCGCGTACGGCGTCGATTCGTTGAAGCGTCCGGTGTCGCCGAGTGAACCGAATACCTCGTCCGTCGAGACGTGCACGAGCCGGAAGGCAGCGCGACGCGAGGCGCTCGACTCGCGCCAGTACCGCAGCGACTCCTGCAGAACCGTGAACGTCCCGACGACGTTCGTCCTGACGAACGCGGCGGGCCCATCGATCGATCGGTCGACGTGCGACTCCGCGGCGAGGTGGAGCACGGCGTCGGGCTGGTACTGCTGGAACACGTGGCGCAACGCCGGTGCGTCACAGATGTCGACGTGCTGGAACACGTGCCTCGGGTGGTCCGCCGCGTCGGCGAGCGACTCGAGATTGCCGGCGTACGTCAGGCAGTCGACGTCGACGACGCGATGGTCGGTCTGCTCGATGAGCTGCCGTACGAGCGCCGATCCGATGAAGCCGGCGCCGCCGGTGATGAGATACGTGGACACTGCGTCGACCCTGGAGTATGCGTCAAAGATGCCGCAGGCTGCTGCGTAGCGTCCGCGGCCGCTCCGTCAAGTGGTGCCTGACGGATCGTCGTGCTGGCGGAATATGACGCGTGGCCAACGGGCGAGGTAGCGTAGGGCCGCAATCGCAGGAGCGTCGACACGCGGTGGGTTCGGCCAGCGCAGGCGAATAGATTGACCGGCGGCGCAAGCTGGGAGCGGAGCAGCGAGACCATGCGGCTCCGTGTCGTGCGCCGTCCACTCCACCGGGCGGTCGACCATCGCTGACATGCCGAATCGCTCGCGCCTGCGGGTGGGACTGAATCTGCTCTACCTCCGACCCGGCATCGTCGGAGGGACGGAGACCTATGCACGTGGTCTACTCGGCGGGCTGGCGGTAGTGGCGAGCGACCACTCGTTCGTGGTCTTCGTCAATCGGAGCGCGCGGAACTGGCCTCTACCCGCTGGCTTCGAACGCATCGTCTGCCCCGTGAGCGGGCGACAGAGCAGCCGATATCTCTACGAGCAGCTCGTTCTCCCCGCCCGACTGAAACGCCACGACATCGACGTCGTGCATTCCCTCGGATACGTGGCTCCGCTCGCGGCGCCGTGTGCAAGCGTCGTCACGATCCACGATCTGAACTATCGAGCGCCGAGCCACCGCATGCACCCGGTTCGCCGGCGCGCGCTCGCGTGGTTCGTCGCGGCCGCCGCCCGAGCGTCCGAGGCAGTCATCGTCATGTCCCGATTCGTCCGCGACGAGGTGGCCGAAGTGATCCCCGGAACGAGCGCGAAGCTGCACGTTGTGCACGAGGCACCGATAGCTCGCACGAGCGATGCGACCGTACATCGTGAATCGGCGGTCGCGCCCGAGCCGTATTTAATCGCGTTCTCGAGCACCACGGCAAACAAGAATCTGGGCCGACTCCTCGAGGCGTATGCCCGCGCGCGTACCGACGGCGTGCAGCACGACCTCGTGCTGATCGGCCACCGTCCCCCATGGTCGGAGGACGGCGCGCCAGGCGTCCGCTGGACGGGCTACCTCCCCGATGCCGAGGTGAGTCGACTTCTGGGAGGTGCGGACGGATTGCTCTTCCCGTCCCTGTACGAGGGATTCGGCCTGCCGATCGTGGAGGCCATGCAGGCTGGCGTCGCCGTATCGTGCTCGCGTTCGGCCGCGCTCCCGGAAGTGGCTGGCGACGCTGCACTCTTCTTCGACGGAGAAGACGTCGCCTCGATCACCGGTGCGATTGTCCGACTCGCGAGCGATCCCGCCTTGCGCTCGTCGCTCTCGCAACGAGGCAAGGCCCGGGCGGGCGGCTTCAGCTGGGAGCGTGCCGCCAGAGAAACCGTGGCTGTCTACCGAACCGCGATCGCGATACGCGCGGGCGTTACCTGACGATCGAAGCCGCCGAAGCTAGGGCGACGAGGCGGTGAGCTCGTCCAGAAAGCGTCCGAGCGCGTCGCGCCATTCGGGGAGCGGGGCTCCCAACCGACTCTCCAGCCGCTCGGTAGACAGCACGCTGTATGCTGGTCGTCGAGCCGGCGTTGGGTAATCCGCCGTGCTGCAGGCGGACAGGAGCCCATCGGCACCAGCGCGCGCGAACACCTCGCGCGCGACGTCGTACCAGGCGGCAGGGGCACCACCGTTCGTGACGTGGATCGTACCTGACGCTCGCTGAGTCACCAGCTTCCACGTCGCCGCGGCGAGGTCGCGGGTGTACGTCGGTCGGCCACGTTGATCGTCCACCACCCGCGTCGGCACCCGCGCGAGCGCGCGCTCCCACATGAGCCGCGGAAACGACTTGCCCGCGACACCGAACAGCCATTGCGTGCGCAGGATGAGCGCGTGTGCGCCGCTGGCTCGTACGGCCTCCTCGCCTTGCCACTTCGTGTCGCCGTAGGCGTTGATCGGTGCTACCGGGTCACTCTCGCGATAGGGCGCGTCGGCGGTACCGGGGAAGACGTAATCGGTGCTGAAGTGTGCGACGGCAATGTTCCAGCGCGCCGCCTCCTGGGCGATGAAGCGGGGTCCGACCGTGTTCACGGCCTCGGCGGCGGCCCGGTCCGTCTCGGCGCGGTCGACCGCCGTATACGCGGCGGCGTTGATCACCCAGTCGGGGCGAATCGCCTCGAGCGCGGATGCAACCTGTGCCCGGTCGGTGATGTCCGCTTCACCGATGTCGATGCCAGTCACCGTCACGCCGGCCGGGATCGTCGCGCGCAGATCGCTTCCCAGCATACCAGCGGCGCCGAAGATCAGCACATTCATGTGCAGGTCGACGGCAACGCTCGAGGAACCGTCACAGGCCGTAGCGCGGCAGATCCGGTCTCGTCGGATCGAGGCCGGCGTATTGCTGATCCTTGGGCGAGGTGAGCGCGTCACCCACCGGCCACGCGATGTCGATGCGCTCATCCGACCACAGCATGCCGCGCTCGTCACCCGCGTCGTACAGTTCGGTGCACTTGTACATCACGTCGGCGACGGGCGACAGCACGCAGAACCCGTGTGCGAACCCGGGAGGGATCCACAGGTACCGAGGTTCGTCGCCGCTCAAGGTCGCGGACGTCCAGCGCCCGAACGTCGGCGATCCGACACGGATGTCCACGGCCACGTCGAAGATCGTGCCGCGAACGCACGTCACGAGCTTGCCCTGCGGCCGAAGGAGCTGATAGTGCAGGCCACGCAGCACGCGCTCCGTTGAGCGTGAGTGGTTGTCCTGCAGGAATCGCGTCGGCAACCCATCGGCGGCGTGTTCGGCGAACACGTCGGCGTTGAACGCCTCGTAAAAGAAGCCGCGATCGTCACGAAATACGCGCGGCTCGATGAGGAGCACGTCCGGAAGGTCGGTCGGATGGATCTTCACGAAGGACGGCCGTCCTGCAACAAGTCGAGCAAGTAGCGGCCGTAGTCGCTCTTCGCGAGCGGCGCGGCGAGCGCTCGGAGACCATTCGCGTCGACGTACCCCATGCGATACGCGACCTCCTCGATGGAACCGACGAGCAATCCCTGACGCTGCTCGACTACCTCGATCAGGTTCGAGGCCTCGAGCAGCGACTGGTGCGTTCCCGTGTCGAGCCAGGCGATGCCGCGTCCGAGCAGCTCGACGTTCAGCCGACTGTCCTCGAGATATCGCTTGTTCACGTCCGTGATCTCGAGCTCTCCGCGAGCGGAGGGCCGAAGCCCGCGCGCGATGTCGACGACAGTGTTGTCGTAGAAGTAGAGTCCGACCACGGCATAGTGCGACTGCGGCCGGTCGGGCTTCTCCTCGATGTCGAGGACCCGGCCGTCGGCATCGAACTCGACGACGCCATAGCGCTCGGGATCCTTCACGTAATAACCGAACACGGTGGCCCCTCTCGGATCGATCGCCACACGCTGGAGCAGCTCCGACAGTCCGTGCCCGAAAAAGAGGTTGTCGCCAAGAACGAGCGCGACGCTGTCGTGGCCGATGAAGTCCGCGCCGATGATGAACGCCTGCGCGAGGCCGTCGGGGGTGGGCTGTTCGTCGTACTCGAGTCGCAAGCCGAGGTCGGAGCCGTCGCCGAGCAGGTCGCGGAAGCGCGGCAGATCCGCCGGCGTCGAGATGATGAGGATCTCGCGGATTCCCGCCAGCATCAGTGTGCTGAGCGGGTAGTAGATCATCGGCTTGTTGTAGATCGGCAGGAGCTGCTTGCTCACCACGCGAGTTACCGGATGCAGTCGCGTGCCCGCACCCCCAGCCAGGATTATGCCCTTCATGCAAGGGAGGTTCGTGGATGCCTGCCAGTACCCGTGAGAGCGGGAATAATAGCGCGGTGCTTCGGCGAGACGTAACCGATCCGCACCGCCGAGGGGGCGCGCCCATTATGTTTGTCCGGGAGCGGCGGAAGCAGCATGTCATCCAGCGGGGGAAGGTGTTTGCGGTCCGATTCCCAATTCGTACGGCGCGGTAGACCAAGCGCGGCCGGCAACGCGGCCATCAGCCTCGGCGGCGCGGTCGCGCCGGCGCTCGTCGCATTGGTCGTCATCCCGATGCTCGTACGCGCGCTCGGCGCCGAGCTCTTCGGTCTGCTCTCATTCATCTGGATCGTCTTCGGTACCTTCGCGGTACTGGACTTCGGCACCGGCCGAGCCACGACGAAGTTCGTTGCGGAGTTGCTCGCCAGCGAGCGCACGGCGGGGATCCCGGCGCTATTCTGGAGCGCCTCCGCCATCAACCTCGGGGTCGGCGTCTTCTGCGGCTTGCTGCTATACGTCCTGGCGCCGTGGCTCGGCGTCCACGTCGTGAAAGTGCCCGATGCGCTTCATCCGACGGCCGTCGTCGCCCTCCGAATCACCGCGTTCGCGCTCCCGTGGATCGTGCTGGGCGGCGTGTTTCGAAGCGCCCTGGAAGGGCTGCAGCGATTCGACCTGTCCAACGCCGTACAACTGCCGGTGAGCGCGTTGAACTACATCGCGCCACTCGTCGTGGCTCGTGCGGGCGGTAGCCTGCCGTGGGTGATCGGTGCGGTGTGCCTCACACGGATGAGTGCCGTGCCGCCGCTCTTCATGCTCTGTCGCCGACAACTCCCGATGTTGGGCCGACCGCAGGTCACGCGGCGGCAGATGCGTCGCCTCGTCGGATTCGGCAGTTGGCTGACGGTGTCGAACGTGGTCGGGCCGCTGCTGCTGAGCCTCGATCGGCTGTTCGTCGGATCCATTCTGGGAGCGGGTGCGCTTGGACTGTACGCGCCGGTCTACGAGCTGGTGACGCGCTTGTCGCTCGTGCCAGCCAGCGTGATGTCGGCGCTCTTTCCCTCGTTCAGCACCCTCACCAACCGGAGCGCGGACGAGATCCGGCGGGCGATGCGCCGTGCGCAGCGTCTGCTCGCCCTCCTCATGCTTCCGGTCATGATCGTCGGCGTGTCGTTCGCGCCGATCATCCTGCGACTGTGGCTCGGGGCCGCGCAGACACCGGCGTCCGTTGCGGCGATGCAGTTGCTGCTGGTCGGCCTCGTGGCGCTCTCGATCGGCTCGGTGCCGTTCACGCTCGTCCAGGCGCTCGGGAAGCCCAAGTGGTCGGCGATCGTTCACGTGATCGAGCTGCCGATCCACGCCGCCGTGACGTGGTGGGCGGTTTCCCGATTCGGCGTCGTTGGTGCCGCAGCCGCGTGGAGCTTGCGCGCTGTGTACGACGCCCTTCTGTTCGATGCCGGAGTCGCTCGCATGATCGGTCGCCCCGCTGCAGCGACGTCCGAAGCGCCTGTGCGCGTCACCGCCGCGATGACGGTCGGCGCCGTTATATTGTCGACACTTGCGGCGTCGGTAACGGCTGCACCGACCGCGCTTGCGCTCACCGGCACTCTGGCGTTCGTCGCCTTCTCCGCCGGCGCGTGGCTCTCGGGGCTCGAGGCCGCCGAGCGGCGGACGGTGCTCTCCGGCCTGCGCTGGCTCTCACCACGTGGCCGGTCGAGCGCGGGCGCCGACACCGCAACCGAACCAGTGCGAGATCAGGCGGGACGTCTTTGAGCATCACGAGCACGCAATCGATCAACGAAGGGATCGGCACGGAGGAGGCAGAACACTGCTTCCTCTGTGGCGCCAGCGGCACGGTCCTGCACCCCGCGCTGCGCGACCATGTCTTCGGTGCCCCCGGTGTCTGGCGGATGGTGGAGTGCCGGCACTGCGAGCTCGCGTGGCTCGACCCGCGTCCGACGACCGCCGACATCGGCAAGGCGTACGCGACCTACTACACGCACGGATCGCAGCAGGCGGGTGCCGTGTTCCGCTCGGTGGTTCCTTCGAAAGGTGTGGAACGCGTGCGTCGCCGCGTCGCGACCTGGTTTCGCGATGCCGCGGAGGGGATTCGTGCTCGCCGACTGGGACATCCCGCTCCCGCGGTGTCACCCGGGGTCGCCGCGCTCAGTCGCGTCGCGGAATGGGTGCCCGTCATCCGCGACACCGCACTCCTCAGCGTCGCGGGTCTCCCACCGGGCGAAAGGCGGAGACTCCTCGACGTTGGTTGCGGCAGCGGAGACTTCCTGCTGCGCATGCGCGCCCGGGGGTGGGACGTGCTCGGTGTCGAGCCCGACCCCGTGGCGGCAACCGCTGCTCGGCGCAGCGACCTGGACGTCCGCGACGGGATGCTCGCCGACGCGGACTTCGCCGACGACACGTTCGATGCGATCGTGCTGTCCCACGTCATCGAGCATGTGCACGACCCGATCGCGCTGTTGCGAGAGTGTGATCGAGTCCTGCGTCCGGGTGGCGTCCTCGTGATGATGACACCGAACCTCAACAGCATCGGACATCGCCGCTTCGGTGCGGACTGGCGCGGACTCGAACCGCCGCGCCACCTTCACGTGTTCTCGGTCGGAGCACTCACGTCGTGCGCCGAGCGCGTCGGACTCGTCGTGTCCGAGGTTCGCACGAGCGCCCGGCTGGTACGCGGCATCTGGTGGGTGAGCCAGTCAAGCCGGTACCAGGCGGGTCGGCGGAAGCGTCCGCCGCGGATCGGCGCCTATCTCGAGAGCTGGGGCATGTCGCTGGTGGAGGACGCGATGCGCGCGTCCGACCCGCGATCGTCGGAGGAGATCATCCTCATCGCCACCAAACCCTCACCCGCCCACGCGCGTCCATGACACCACGGCTGTCGATCATCATCGTCAGCTATTTCGTGCGGCAGGAAGTCGAGGACTGCCTGGATGAGCTGAAGAAGTCCGACATTCCGCTCGAGGTATTCGTCGTGGACAACGCGTCCACCGACGGCACCTATGAGATGCTCGTAGAGAAGTACGGCGACTGGCCGGCGTTGCGGAGCATTCGCAGTCCAGAGAACGTGGGGCTGGCTCGCGCGAACAACATTCCGCTCGAGCGGTTGAGAGGCGAGTACACGCTCATCCTCAATCCCGACACGATCCCGACGCCGCGCGTCCTCGAGCAGCTCGTCGCGTACCTCGACGAGCATCCGGACGTCGGCGTCGTCGGCCCGAAGAGCCTCTACGCGGACGGAACGCCACACTCGTCGTTCCACAGCCACTGGACGATTCTGCACATCCTGCTGTGGAGCACCGTCCCGCGAAAGTGGACCAGTTGGTGGTACGATCGTCCGGGCCGCCTCCGCGAGCGCGACGTGATGTTCGTGTCCGGTGCGTGCCTCCTCATGCGGACGCGCACGTTCAAGAAAATCGGCGGTTATGACGGGGCGTACTTTCTGGCCGTGGAAGATGCCGCCGATCTCTGTCGTCGGGCGGCCGCGACGGGGCTCCGGGTCGTGTACTATCCCCGCGCCGAGATCGTCCACTACGGCGCCCGCAGCAGCGAGAATGCTGGAGTGAAGCCATTCTCCCTCCTGAAGACGCGCGAGGGCCACCTGCACTACGCAAGGAAGTGGTATGGCGTAGGGGGAGCGACGCTGGTCTACCTCTGGCTCCAGCTGACGTCGGTGGTGAAGATCGCGGCGCTTTTCCTGACTTCGCCGGCGTCATTCAGGACGCGAATGGCCAGCATTCGCGCGCACCTGTTCGTGCTGCGCCGATTGCGGATGGGCACTGCCGCGTGAGCGAGGGACGATGACCGATCGTGCGCCGCTCTGTACCGTCGCCATCCCCGTCTACCATCGCCGGGACAAGGCGCTCGCGTTGGGGGCCATCCAGTCCGCCCTCGCTGAGACTCGTGACGACCTCGAGATCCTCGTGATCGACGACTGCACCACGGATGGAACATGGGACCTCTTGCAGCAGATCACCGATCCCCGCGCTCGTGTGCTGCGCAATGAGCGAAACGTCGGGCTGTTCGGCAACTTCAACCGATGTCTCGACGAGGCGCGCGGCCAGTTCGTTCGCATCCTGTGCTCGGACGACGTGCTCGAGCCGGACACGCTGGATGATGAGTTGGCGATCATGAGGGGCCATCCGGACATCGCACTCCTGACGACGCGCGGACTTCGCGTCTCACCGAACGGCGAAGTGCTCGGGCTGCAGGCGACCGCGCTTCCGGAAGGAGTGTACCGAGGGGACGTCGGGATCGCCGCCGTGCTCCGCGCCAGCCTCTCGACGGGGTACAACGCCTTGAACTATCCGTCGGGCATTCTCATGCGCAGGTCCTGCGCGGATGCAGTGGGCAGATTCCGTACGAGCATGCGGGTGGTCGGCGACGTCGACTACTTTCTGCGACTCCTGCGCGTTGGCGCGCTCGGTGTGGTCGATCGGATAGGGTGTCGCGTCACCGTACACC
>QHVE01000115.1 GCA_003223455.1 Gemmatimonadota bacterium
TGTACGTCGCACTCGCGAGTCCGGTGCTGCCGCTCGCGTCGAAGTTGCACGTCAACCCGGTGCAATTGAACGTGAAGCGCGCGACCGGCGGTGTCGTCGACGACCCACCCCCGATGAAGCCCGTGTAGAGCAGCTTGTTCGGCGAGCCGCTGCCACCGTTCTTCACGGCGTTGAGCGTGGCGTTTCCGGTGAGCGCCGAGGCGACGTCCGCTGGCGTGGCGCTCGGATTCTTCTCGAGGTAGAGCGCCGCGGCGCCGACGACGTGCGGCGTCGCCATCGAGGTGCCGGAGATCGTGTTCGTCGCCGTGTTGCTCGAGTACCACGACGACGTGATGCCCACGCCGGGGCCGAAGATGTCCACGCACGTCCCGTAGTTCGCCCAGCTCGCCTTGGTGTCGGTGTTGTCGGTGGCGCTGACGGTGATCGCCTCGAGCACGTCCGAGGGAGAGCTGTTGCACGCGTTCTGGGCGATGCCGAGGAAGTTGCCGTTCCCCGCGGCGACACCGTAGGTCACACCCGCCGCGATGGAGTTCCGGATCGCCTGATCGAGCGCGCTCGAGAGCCCGCCGCCGAGTGACATGTTCGCGACCGCGGGCGACTTGTGGTTGGCCGTGACCCAGTCGACGCCGGCGATGACCCCCGAGTTGTCCCCCGATCCGCCGCAGCCGAGCACTCGCACGGCGACGAGCTTCACGTCCTTCGCCACGCCGTAAGTGGCGCCGCCGATGGTCCCGGAGACATGCGTGCCGTGGCCGTTGCAGTCCGCGGCGGTGCCACCCGCGGTGATCTCATCCACGCCGGTCACGGCACGTCCACCGAACTCGGTGTGCGCGAACAGGATACCGGTGTCGATGATGTAGGCGGTGACCCCTGCGCCGGTCGCGTCGTACGCGTAGGTCGTGCTCAGTGGCAGCGTGTGCTGGTCGATCCGGTCGAGCCCCCACGTCGCGCCGGACTGGGTCGTCGTCGACGCGGTCATCACCTGGTCCTGCTCGACCAGTGCGACGCTCGGCACGTTGGCGAGCGCCGAGGCAGCGGCGTCCGGAAGCTCGATCGCCATGCCGCGCAGCGCCGCATGGTACCGATGCGTCACCTTCCCACCGAGCGCATTCGCGATGCGCGACGACTCATCGTCGACGTTCGTCCCGTCGCGGAACACGACGATGTACCGCCCCGCGATGGCTTCGCCGCGGCTCGCGGTCGGCGACTCGGTCGGCGCCGGTCTAGGAGCGACGGGAGATGGAACGTCGCTGCAGGCGGCAAGCGCGAGAGACGCGAGGGCGAGCAGACCGAGGTGCTTCATGGCTGGGCTCCGACGGGAGGAAGTCGGGACAATCGTGAGCAGGACCGTCGCGTGCCGCAAGGTCGGAGGGGAGCGCTAGCCCGCTGCCACCCGAGCGACGACGACGTCGATCCGCTCGACGAGCAGTGCCACCTTTCCGTCGCCCCAGCGCGCAACAAAATCCGAGAACGCCGTCTCGCGAGCGGCGTGGGCGCGCCGCGCGAGCTCCGTCAGACCGGAGCGGCTGACGAGGACTCCGCCCGGTTTCGGGTCGTCCTCGGGGGTGAGACCGGCCGAGGCGAGGGCGCGACCTCGCGCGTCTCGCGCGGCGGACTTGCCGACCTCGCGCACGAAGCGCATCGCGATGCGCTGCGCGTCGCGTGTGTCGCCGAGCTGCCGCTGCAATTCCTTGAGCTGCCGAACCGGCTCGTCGGCGCCCCACGTCTCACCAAGGGGCTCGAGCAGATAGCGCAGGCGCTTGGCAGCGATGCGCGCCCGGTGCACGTGTTCCGCCTTGCCGGGCGACTCGATTCGGGCCATCGCCGACTCGATCTGTCGCACGTGATGGCGCGTCGCGTCGACGAACGCGGCCGACATCGGTTGCACGGTGGCCGGCTCGTCGAGGCGATGTCGCTCCCAGTAGGACTCGAGCTGCCGCGTGAGCTCGCGTGCGGCCTTTCCCACGTCTCGGGCAAGCGTACGTCGCAGGTCGCGAACGTGGTCGTCGCGCTCCTGCTCGAGCTGGCCCACGACGACACGGACAGTGGGCCGAGCGCGTGTCGGCAGGTGAGTCTGACGCTCGAGGAACGCGAGCGCGACCTCGGCATCCCGAGCCTCGCCCGTCGCCGCGGCCACCGCACGCAGGTGGCGGCGCGTGCGCCCGCGTACCGTGTCCGACAGCTCCGGGCGGAACGCGCGCAGCCACGAGCGCAGACGTCGCATCGCCACACGCAGATCGTGCAGCGCGTCGGCTTCGTCGTCCTCGAACCGCGCATGAGCGGCGAGCATGTCGTCGAGGAGGCCGCGCGCGACCTCTCGCACAGCGTGTGGCGCCGGCCTGGTGAGAAGCGCCGGCGTGAGGCGGCTTCGCTCGCTCTCCTCTCGCATGCCCAATGCTCACCCCTCGCGACCGAAGTGCGCAACTACGGGCTTCTTGCCGCCCGTGTGCTCGCGCCGCATTGTAGTCAGCGCCACGCCGCACCCGCCTCGCTCGCGCGACTCGGCGAACCTCTCGCCGATCGGCGCCCGCCCCATCAGGAGCCCGATGCGCTTCACCTTCCGCGTGCGCTGGCCGGCCGTGCTCGTGCTGCTCGCAGTTTCGACGCTCCCGCCCGCGAGCGCCCTGGCGCAGTGGCGAATGCCGCGCGCCGCGATCGCGGGGGGTACGCGCGTTCGGGTCACGTACCCTGGCATCCATCGCCGAGTAGGAACAGTGGTCGACATCAGCCGCGACACGCTCGTCGCGCGGTGGGAGTCAGGGGCCACGAGCCGACTGGCCCGGCATCGCATCTCTCACCTCGACGTGAGCTACGGCCGATTCGCAGACTGGCGGGGCGGCGCCTCTGCCGGATTTGCGATCGGCGCGGCCGTCGGCGCCGTCGCTGGCGCCGCCTGCGCCAAAACCAGCAATAACTGTGGATCGAGCTCCAGCGATGGCGAGATGTTCCTGGGGAGTGCGATCGGCGGCGGCGTGCTGGGAATGACCGTTGGTGCGATCTACGGCACGCTCCGGCCGACGGACGACTGGCACAACGTCAACGGCGATCCACCCGAGTCCGGAGGAGGGTGGCGCATCGGCCTCGTCGCGCCCACACGACGCTCGGGCCTGGGCGTCGCCGCGTCGCGAGCGTTCTAGCGCGCCTTCCGTCCGAGCAGGTCACGTCGCGACGACGCCCCACGGTGGCGCCCGGGGTGGCACGCCCGATAGTATGACTTCGCACGTGGCGCGTCCCCTCCCGGCCCTCCAACCCCCCGAATGCGCGTCCCAGCCCTCGCTGCCAGCCTGCTCCTCGCGTCGACGCTCGGCGCCCAGGGGATGCCGAAGGCGGTGTATCTCGATCCGCCGCACGACGCGAAGCATCCGGCGCGAATGGTGGTGCTGCACATCCCGTCGGGTGGAGTACGGATCAACGGCGTGGCGATGGTGGCGGCCGGGCCGGGCTTGCATCCGACATTCGTGTTCTGCCACGGGCTGCCGGGCAACGAGAAGGGGCACGACCTGGCGCAGGCGGTTCGGCGCGCCGGCTGGAACGCGATCACCTTCAACTACCGTGGCTCGTGGGGGAGCCCGGGCGAGTTCCGGTTCGACCACACCGTCGAGGACGCGGCGGCGGTGCTGGCCTACCTCCGCGACACGGCGAACGTCCACGCGCTCGGCATCGACACGACGCGCCTCGTGCTGGCGGGGCACAGCATGGGGGGATGGGTCGCCGCGGTCACGGCCTCGCGCGACACGCGGCTCCGCGGCGCGGTGCTGATCTCCGCCGCCGACATGGGGCTGGAGGGGATGTCGACGCGCGCCGAGGCGGTGAAGACGATGGCCGAGAACATGGAGTCGCTCGCCGGCGGAACCGCGGAGACGTTCGCCGACGACATGCGCGCCGGCGCCGGACGCCGCCGCCTCACCGCCGCGGCGCCGGGTCTGGTCCGCATGCCGCTGCTCGTGCTGACGTCGGAGGACGGGCTCGCGCCGCACGCCGACTCGCTCGTCGCAACGATCAGACGGCTCGGCGGCACGCGCGTATCGACCATGCACGCCGACACGGACCATTCCTGGTCGGACCGGCGCGTGATGCTCGAGAGCGCCGTGCTCCGCTGGCTCGACCGCCTGGCCGGCGCCGGGCGCGCACGATGAGCGAGTCGCAGGCGCGGGTAGTGGTCGTCGAGCCGGCGGCGCGGTGGCCGAGCTTCGCGCTGGGCGAGCTGTGGACGCAGCGGGAGCTGGTCTACTTCCTCACGTGGCGCGACGTGAAGGTGCGCTACAAGCAGACGCTGTTCGGCGTCGCGTGGGCGATCCTCCAGCCGCTCCTCACGATGCTCGTGTTCAGCCTCTTCTTCGGACGACTGGCGAAGGTGCCGTCGCAAGGGGTGCCGTACCCACTGTTCGCGCTCGCCGCGCTCGTACCGTGGACGTTCTTCGCCAATGGGCTCACGCAGTCGGCCAACAGCGTGGTGCTCAGCCAGAATCTCATCACGAAGGTGTACTTCCCGCGGCTCGCCATTCCGCTTGCTACCGTGCTGGCGGGAGCGCTCGACTTCGTGCTCGCGTTCGTGCTGCTGCTGGTATTCCTGATCGCGTACGGAATCGCGCCGAAGGCGAGCTGGATCGGCATCGTGCCGTTCTCGCTGCTGGCGTTCGCGGCGACGTTGGGGGTCGGACTGTGGCTGGCCGCGCTCAACGTGCTGTATCGCGACGTGCGCTACGCGGTCCCGTTCCTCGCGCAGCTCTGGCTGTTCGCCACGCCGATCGCCTACCCGAGCAGCCTGCTCGGCGAGCCGTGGCGCACCGTGTACGCGCTCAATCCGATGGTCGCCGTCGTGGACGGATTCCGCTGGGCGTTGCTCGGCACGCCGGCGCCCTCGAGCGCGAGCGTCGCCGTGTCGTGCGCCGTCACGCTCGTGCTGCTCGTGACGGGCTCGCTCTTCTTCCGGCGGACGGAGCAGTCGTTCGCCGACGTCGTGTGAGCGCGGCATGACGCAGGTGATCCGTGCGACGGGGCTGGGCAAGCGGTACGAGCTGGGTCGCACGCTCCGGCGCGACCGCACGTTGCGCGAGTCCGTCGTCGAGTCCGTCGGAGAGCTGATGCGGTCGACGCGGCGCAATGGTGCGCAGTCGGCCGACCGCGAGCTCTGGGCGCTTCGCGACGCGACGTTCGAGATCGCCGAAGGCGAAGCGGTGGGCCTCATCGGCGCGAACGGAGCGGGGAAGAGCACGCTCCTCAAGCTGCTGTCGCGCGTCACGGCGCCGACCACGGGGCGCGCCGAGATTCACGGCCGCGTCGGCTCGCTGCTCGAAGTCGGCACCGGATTCCATCCCGACCTCACCGGCCGGGAGAACGTGTTTCTCAACGGCGCGATCCTCGGCATGCGCGGGTCGGAGATCGAGCGCAAGTTCGACGAGATCGTCGCGTTCGCCGAGGTCGAGCGATTCCTCGACACGCCGGTGAAGCGCTACTCGAGCGGCATGTACCTGCGGCTCGCCTTCGCCGTCGCGGCACACCTCGAGCCCGAGGTGCTGCTCGTGGACGAAGTGCTCGCCGTCGGCGACGCCGCGTTCCAGCGGAAGTGTCTGGGCAAGATGGGCGACGTCGCGGCGTCGGGGCGCACGGTCGTCTTCGTGAGCCACAACATGGATGCGGTGCTGCGGCTGTGTACGCGCGCACTGCTGCTGGAACACGGTCGCGTGGCCGAGAGTGGACCGAGCGCCGAGGTGGTGGCGGGGTACCTGGCGCGTGGCGGCACGGGATCTCCCCCCGCGCAGTGGATCGACCTCGCCGACGCTCGGCGTCGCGGCTCCGCCGAGGCGCGGTTCACGCGCGTGCGCTACGCGGTCCCCGACGAGCCGGGGCGAGTGCCGCGACCGGGCGGACCGGTGCGGTTCGACCTGGAGATCGATTCGACCATCGCGCAGTCGGTCGCGTCGGTGGCGGTCGTGCTGCGCAGTCAGACCGGCGTGATGCTGCTCGTCGCGGACATCATCGAGCGCGGCGTGCCTCTGTCGCTCACGCCGGGCCGCACCGCGGTGCGCTTCGACATCGGCGCCCTCAACCTGACGTCGGGCACCTACGGCGTGACGCTCTGGATGAGCCAGGCGATCGGCAAGCCGATCGACGAGGTGACGGCGTTCGATCTCGAGATCCTCGGCGACGCAACGCGCGGATTCGGCGCATCGGCCGGCTCGCTGGTGCACTGCCCGTTCACGGTCAGCTTCCCGAGCGGAGCTGACGCTCAGCCGGACTGACCGCCCGCGTCACGGATCCAGCGATCGACGCGCCGGATGGCGGCGTCCCACCACGGCGTGGCCGAA
>QHVE01000116.1 GCA_003223455.1 Gemmatimonadota bacterium
GAAGTGGCACTCGCTCGCGAGCAGAAGGACCGACAGCGAGAGCTTCCACGGTGCGAGCGGACGGTGTCTCATCGGCCCTTCCTGCACGCGACGACTACACTCGACTACAAGTTCGGCGCGCGAGCTCCTTCGCTCCCGGCCGGCACGGTCTCGCTCCCCCAATCGGGAACGTTCGTGCCAGTCGGCATGAACACGTCCACCGAGAAGGTGAACGTGCGCCCTTCACCGGGCTGCAGCGCCCCGACTCCGACGATCTGCCGCCCGACTTCCTCGCCGCGATCGTTCCTGATGCTGATCGTCACCGAGTACTCCCACGCCTCCCCCACATTCGGGTGGCGGACGGTGCCGTCCACACGAAGGGGGGAGAAGGTGGGCTGCGCCTCGGCACCTGGCGCGAAGCGCAGGTGCTTGCGGCACGACGGGCACACCGTCGCGCTCGCGAGGATGACCGCCCGGCAGTGCGGACAGGTTCTCGTCGACCCTGCCGGGGTCTTGCGAACGATGCTCACGACGCGTGCCGAGACTCCATCTTGAGCGGGGTGGTCGTCGTCTGCTCGTCGCCGAATCCGAACTCCGCGCGGCCGCGCATGCGCGAGCCTGGAGCCACCGTCAACGAACCGGCCTTGATGTCGCCGTTGATCATGCCCGTCGCCTGCAGCTCGACGCGCGCCGCACTCTCGACGTTGCCTTCGACTTCGCCGGCGATCGTCACCGACTCGGCGCGCACGCCGCCGGTGAGCTTCGCGCCCTGCTCGACCGTCAGGTCGCCCTGGATGTGGACGTCGCCCTCGAAACGGCCGGCGATGCGCACGTGCCCCGCACCGACGATCTTGCCGGTGATCGTGATCTCGGGGGCGACGACGGATTCCTTCATCTCGCGCGGCGCCACGCGCCGAGGGGCCTGGGGTGCGATATCCATGGTATGCTCGGGCTCTCTCTTCAGGGCGGGTTCGGCGGCGACGGGCGACGGCGGCGGTGGGGTCATCGGGGGCGGGGCTTCCTTGGTGGGGGCAGCTGAGTCCTTCCAGAGTGCCATGACGCAATCCTCTTGTGGGAGACACGGACCGTAGCAGTGTGTTGGACTCCCCGCTGTCATCCGCGTCACGAACGCGACGACCGGCGTCCATCGCGCGTGCGCTGCGTGTGGCGGGCTCGACCATACACGCCTGTGACCCCCGCGTCGAGGCCGAAGCTCGAACGCCGATTCGGCGCCGATTCCTACGATAGTCCCATCCCGAGCGCGTGCCAACCGCATTTGACGACGCTCGGCATGGGACTTTAGGGAGGAGGACCGTCGACGCTGGTGGATGCGCTTTTCGACGCCGGAGACGAGGCACGCGCAGTCGGGTGAGGCGCTACGGCGCGCCGCTGTGCATGCGTCGCCAGGCCGACGGCGAATACCCCGTCTCCCGCTTGAAGGCGCGGGAGAACGCCGCCTCCGAGTCGTAGCCGACCTGCGCGCCGACCGCGGCGACCTTGGCCGACCCCCGCGCCAACTGCTCCGCCGCGAGCTGCAGCCGCCAGCGCGTGAGGTAGAGCATCGGAGCGATGCCGACGACGCGAGAGAACCGCTCCGCCAGCACGCTCCGCGACGACGCGATGGTGTGCGCCAGCTCGTCGATCGTCCAGGGGTGCGATGGCCGCGCGTGGAGCTGCGCGATCGCCGGACCGACCACCGCGTCCCGCAGTCCGGCGAGCCAGCCGGTCTGTCGCGCCGGCATCTGCTCCACGTGTCGTCGCACGACCTCGACGAACATCAGCTCCGCCATGCGCGTGAGCATCGTCTCGCTCCCCAGCCGCGCCGCGTGCGACTCGGCCACCACCTGCTGCGGGAACTGCGACAGCCATCCGTTCGCCCCGCCCGCGAGGTGGAGTTGCCGCGGCAGCGACGTGAGCACCGGATTGAACGGACGCATGTCGCACGTCAGGAAGCCGCAGACGAGCCGCGTGTCGCGCGCCTCGACGGGGCCGATGCCGAGCGTCTCGGGATAGCGCGGCGACGACGCCGTGGCGCGTGCGGACCCGATGCCGCCCCCCTTGGCGCTCGACATCACGTGCGCGTCGCCGTGGGGAAAGAGCATCACGTCGCCGGGCTGCATGCGAATGCGCGGCTCGCCCTCGAGTCCGCCCCAGAGCTCGCCCTCCACCAGGATGTGGTAGGCGATCAGGTGCTCGATTTCCGGCAGGACTCGCGGCAGCAGCTCGCGCGCCGGCACCGAGGCGACGCGAGATAGAAGTAGGCGCCGGTGAGTCGCACGGCGCGCAGCGCATCGGAGACGGGATCCATGGCACCCGGTGATTGGAGCTCAGGACGCCCGAGCAAGATACCAGGACGCTCGGAGGCAGATGCGCCGGCGACGAAGCGCTAGTCTCCGACCGTACCATCGATACGCGCCGATGCGCGCACCAATCCAGCCATGCACGGAGACGGTTCCATGACCGACCATAGCACGATAACGCAGCGCGACTACGAGATCGGCACCGACGACTACACCCCGGCGACCCGCCTGCGCAGCAAGGCGCTCGCCGAGCGCCTCGAGCGCGGCGCGCGCGACCTGATCGCGCTCGCGCTCAGCCTCACCCCCGCCGAGTGGGAGACGCGGGTCCCGAAGGACGGCCGCAAGGTGGGCGTCCTCGTGCACCACGTCGCGAGCATGTACCCGATCGAGATTCAGCTCGCCCTCACGCTCGCCTCGGGCCGACCCGTCGAGGGGCTCACCTGGGACGACGTCCACGCGCTCAACGCCCAGCACGCGAAAGACAACGATGGGGTGACGAAGGAGGCGGCGGTCGCGCTCCTTCGCGCCAACAGCGAGAAGGCGTCCGCCGCGGTGCGATCGCTGAGCGACGTCGAGCTCGACACGGCGGCGGCGGTCTCGCTGAACGAGCACGCGCCGCTGACCTGCCAGTACTTCATCGAGGACCACGCGCTGCGCCACAGCTATCACCACCTCTTCTTCATCCGTCGGACGCTCGGCAAGTAGCGCGGGCTTGCCGTCGCCGCGCGAGGCGAATCTCTTAGGAGGGTCGGCGGCCACTTCCGCCCGATGGAGGCGGACCTGGCCGCCGCGATCCCTTCACGCCGGTCGGCGGAGCATGACCTTCGGATTCCTGCGGCGACTGCTGGTCGTCGGCGTCGGCTCTGGCGTGGTCTTCGGCATCGCGTGCTCGAGCACGCAGTCCTCCAGGCCGACGCTTGCGCCGCCGACGCAGGACGCCTCACGGCTGCAGCTCTTTCTGCTCGCCGGCCAGTCGAACATGGCGGGGCGTGGAACGGTCGAGGCGCAGGACAGCGTCGTGAACCCGCGCGTGCTGACGCTCCACAGCACGATGAGGTGGGTGCCGGCCGTCGATCCGCTGCACTGGGACAAGCCGGCGATCGTGGGCGTCGGACCAGGCCGTACGTTCGGGCTCGCCCTCGCGGCGCACGATCCGAGCGCGAGGATCGGGCTCGTGCCGGCGGCAGTCGGCGGCTCGCCGATCTCGTCATGGGAACCAGGCGCGCTCGATTCCGCGACGCGCACGCACCCGTACGACGACGCGCTGGCGCGCCTGCGCATCGCGCAGAAGGACGGCACGCTGCGCGCGATCCTCTGGCACCAGGGAGAGTCGGACGCGACCCCGGAGCGCTCGGTGCTCTACGCGGCGAAGCTTCGCGCCCTCATCGCGCGGTTCCGCGCCGAGGCCGGGGATCCGACGCTGCCGTTCGTCATCGGCCAGCTCGGCCAGTTCGCCGGCAAGCCGTGGAGCGACGACGTGCGGCGCGTGGACTCGGTGCACCGCGCCATCGCCGCATCGGTGCCGAACGTGGCGTACGTGTCGTCGGACGGACTGCGCGACAAGGGCGACACGCTGCACTTCGACGCGGCGTCGCAGCGGACGTTCGGCGAGCGATACGCGGCGGCGTATCTGAAGTTGGCGAAGCCGTGAGGCGTACAAAACGAAGTTCCGTCGTTTCTCGCGTTCCGTCGTTGTAGAAGCGAGCGACTACTACCGCATCGCCTGCGCGGCCAGCTCGGGGCGCTTCCACAGATCGATCGGCTTCACGATCCCCTGCGGCCGGAATGGGAGCTCGATCTTGCGTCCCAGCCCCGCCGACGCATACGCGGCGTAGAGGACCTCCTGCACCACGCGCCCCGTCTCGCCATCGGCGATCGGCGTCTCCACGCCACGCACGCATCGCGCGAAGTGTCGCATCTCCTGCGGGAAGCCGTAGTTCCAGTGCTCCTCGTACACGGGATACGTCCACCCCGTCGTCGTCGACGCCTTCTCGACCGCGTAGCCGAAGCCGACCTCGGAGTACGTCGGCAGCGCGTTGCCCATCAGCAGGTCGGCGTACGTCTGGCCCTTGTCGCCGAACACCTCGATGCTGTCGTCCATGCCGCCGGGCCGGTTCCAGCTGTTCTCCACGACGCCGATCGCGCCATCCTCGAACTCGATGATCGCGAGCGCCTCGTCGTCGCCCTGCGTCCGCGCGCCGTGGACCTGCGTCGAGAGCTGCGCGTACACGCTCTTCACCTTCTGCTTGCCGAGGAACCACCAGCAGAAGGCGATGCCGTGGCAGCCGAGGTCCATGAGTGCGCCGCCACCCGACTGCTCGACGTCCCAGAACCAGTCGGAGTGCGGACCGGAGTGCTTCTCCCCCTGCTTCACGAGATGCACTCGGCCGAACGCGCCCTCGTCCGCCATCTGCTTCGCCTTGACGTACTTCGGCGCGAAGAACAGCTCCTCGGCGTAGAGCAGCAGCACGCCCGCCTTCGCGCAGGCGTCGATCATCGCGTCCGCCTCCTCGAGCGTGACGCAGAGCGGCTTCTCGCAGACGACGTGCTTGCCGGCGGCGGCCGCGTCGATCGTGATCTGCGCATGCAGCCGGTTCGGCGCGGTGATCGACACCAGCTCGACGTCGGGATCGCGCAGCAGCTCGCGGTAGTCGGCGTAGAATCGCGGGATGCCGTGACGCTTCGCGAATGCCTCCGCGTTCCCGGGGGTCGGCGACGCCACGGCGACCACTTCCGCCTCGTCGGGCATCATCTTCACCGATGCGGCGATGCAGTCGGCTTGAAAGCGCGAGCCGATGATGCCGATCTTCACCTTCGTCACGAGTCGTCGCTCCGTTCCAAGTGTGTCACGTCACGGTGAGCGGGCAGCGTCCGGCACTCCGCCGATCGCTTCCACGCGAGTGTGCGCCCCATCACGAGCGGACGGCAGTGCGAACGCGACCAGCAGGCTTCCGACCACGAGCAGTGCCAGGATCCCGGCTCCCAGCGCGACGAGCTGATCGTGTACGGGGATGTCACGCATGTACTTGAACGCATACTGTCCCCAGTCGTTCAACGCACCGTGCGCGAGCGCGACGATCCAGATGCTCTCCGTCCGCACCCACAGCCAGCCGATGATGAGCCCGGACGCCGCTACGCCTGCCGGCATCAGCAGAGCGGTCGTGGTCGGCGACACCCCTTCCAGATGCTGGATACCCGAGAGAGCAAACGGAATGTGCCAGAGCGCCCAGACGACCGCCGTGGCTGCGATGGCGCTGCGAGCACCGATCCGATCCATCAGTCGAGGCAGCAGCCAGGCTCGCCACCCGATCTCCTCGAACAGCGCGAGCGCGGAGACGACTGCGAGCCCCACGACCGCGTTGATGGCGATGCGTATCGCGAGCCCGCCCGAGGTCAACACGCCCCAGCCGCGCACATCTGGAGAGTGGTAGAGCGAGTCGCCGCGCGGGATCAGCCAATCCTGCCAGGGCAGGCCACCTTCGAGCGCGGCCGTCACGGGCAGCATCGTGGCGTGCAGGACGCCGGGCATCAGGGCGAGTGCGACGGGGATGAAGCGTGGCGCGACCCGCGCCCAATCGATCCGCGCGGCCTCGCCGGTCGTCACGCGAACCATCAGCACCGCGAGGGCGGGCATGAGCATCGTGCCAAACCCGAGCCCGATGAATGGGCTCGAACGTCCGCCGCTGATGCCGACGACGAGGCTGAGCGCGATCCCTAGCAGGTAGTTGATCGCGACGAATGTGAAGACGGGTGTACGCATCGGGCTCGGTTGCAGGCTCACGCGCTGACTACGCGCGGTCATCCCCAGCTCGGTTGTCCGGGCAGCAGAGGCACACAGCCCACCCACTTCCCCGGTTCGAGCATCCATCGCCGGGCCCTGGTCATACCGATCTCCGACGAGAAGTAAGCGCGGTCGGCGAGCTCGCGTACGAGCTCGAAGTAATGTCCCTTCGCGCGCAGTGCCGTCGCGTCGAGCTCGCGCAGCAGCTGCTCGCGCTCTTGGGTGGTGAGCGCGGCAAACGCGCGGCCGAACTCCGCGTCGCATTTCTTCCGGAGCTCCTTCAGGCCGTTCACCACCCGCACCTGCTGCTCGGGCTCGTAGCATTCGCTGAGCAGCAGGTTGATCGCCGCGCCAGCGCCGGCCGCGCGCGCGCCCGGCGACGACTTGGTCGTCGGCAGCAGGGTGTCGGCGATCTCCTCCATCAGCGCTTGATCGTCCGCCGTCAGCACTCGGCCCGCGATCCGCGCCGGCTCGCGCGCGCAGCCGAGCACGAGTCCGTTCGATGTGAGCAGCAGTCCGCCGACGACGAGTGTCGTCGCGCGCACTGCCTCGCGCCGGTTCATCGGAGGCATCGTTGCGACCTCACAGGTTCCGCCGCGCGAGCTCGGCCGCCGCGTGGTTCACGGCGCGCGCCGTGAGCGCCATGTAGAGGATCGACGGGCTCTGGTTGCCGGTGGACGTCATGCACGCGCCGTCGGTGACGAAGACGTTCTTGCAGGCGTGGAGCTGATTCCACTCGTTGAGCAGCGACGTCTTCGGATCGCGGCCCATGCGCGCCCCGCCCATCTCGTGGATGTCGAGTCCCGGCGCCTGATGGTTGTCGCGCGTCTCTACGTCGTGGCATCCCGCTGCCTCGAGCATCGCCTTCGCTTCCGTGCGCCAATCGCGGATCATCTTGTCGTCGTTCTCGTCGTACTTCACCGACGTGACGAGCAGCGGGATCCCCCACTGGTCCTTCTGCGTCGGATGCAGCCGGACGTGGTTGGATTCCTTGGGGATCGTTTCCCCCTGCATGTACATGTAGATCCCCCACGGTCCCGGCTTCGACAGCGCATCCTTGTACGCGCCGCCGACACGATCCGCCGGTTCCGGCTGCGAGCGGTACGCGCCGGTGAACGTCGTGTAGCCGCCGACGAAGTCCGTGTCCTGCTTCCCGAGATTGCGGAAGTTCACGAGGATGCACTCGGTCGGGTTCCGCCCGTACCAGTACTGATCCTCGAACCCCGCGACCTTCCCGTTCGCCGACGTGCGGTAGTTGTGATGGCAGACGTAGTGGCCGAGCACGCCGCTGTCGTTGCCGAGTCCATGGGGGAAGCGCGGCGACGTCGAGTTGAGCAGTATGAGATTCGTGTTGAGCGCCGACGCGTTGACGAACACGATGCGCGCCTGGAATTCCGTGACGGCATGCGTATGTGCGTCGATCACGCGTACGCCGGTCGCGCGGCCCTTCGCCGAGTCGTAGATGATGGAATGGACGACGGAGTCCGGCCGGATGGTGAGCTTCCCCGTCTTCGCCGCCCAGGGGAGCGTCGAGGCGTTGGAGCTGAAGTAGCCGCCGTATGGGCAGCCGCGCATGCAGAGGTTGCGCGCCTGGCAGGTGCCGCGCCCCTGCTGGAGATGGATCGGATTCGGCTTGGAGAGATGCGCCCAGCGTCCCTGCACGACGTGTCGATCCGTGTACTTCGTGCGGAGCGAGTCGCGGAGATGTCGCTCGACGCAGTTGAAGTCGAACGGGGGGAGATACTCGCCGTCGGGCATCGCCTCGAGCCCGTCGTGATTGCCGCAGACGCCGATGAACCGCTCGACGTGCGAATACCAGGGGGCGACGTCGTCGTATCCGATCGGCCAGCTCATCCCGTAGCCGAGCTTCTCGGGCGCAACGAACTCGTGCCTGCTCCACCGCTGGCACGCTCGGCCCCAGATGATCGACTTCCCGCCGACCTGGTAGCCGCGGATCCAGTCGAACGGCGCCTCCTGCACGTACGGATGATCGCGATCCTTGACGAAGAAGTGCGCCGTGTCCTCGCCGTAGCCGGCCGCCTTGCTGATGAGCGGATTCTCCTTCAGCTGCTGGCGAGAGATCGCGCCGCGATGCGGCAGCTCCCACGGCTCGAGGTTCATCGTGGGATAGTCGCGGATGTGCACGACGTTCCGTCCGCGCTCGAGGACGAGGGTCGTGAGCCCCTTCTCGCACAGCTCCTTCGCGGCCCAGCCACCGGAGATGCCCGAGCCGATGACGATGGCGTCGTACGAGGTGGTGTCAGCCATCAGAGGTACCGAGCTCCACGCGAAGAGGCGACGTCGATGCGCGATTCGTCGGACGTCGGCTCAGATATTCGCCCGGGCCGCGGCGTTCCGCAAACCGTGCGACATTCCCCCGCCCGTGAGCTCGCGGTCGATCGAGTAGGCTGAACCGAGCGCTTGCTCGAGGCGGGTGCGAACGTCCATACGAGAACGTCCCTACTTCTTCATCGGCAGGTTCGAATTGAAGATGTCGCGGATCATCTTCCACGAGCCGGTGCTGTCCCGCTGCCACACCGAGACGTACTTCTGATCATCCTTCTCCCCCGGGCCCTTCTTCGGCTGCACCGTCCACTCGACGTGTCCCGTCTCGACGGCGATGTCACCGCGCACGATCACGTCTTCGGTGGTGAACTTGACGTCCTTGATC
>QHVE01000117.1 GCA_003223455.1 Gemmatimonadota bacterium
GACGATGCCTGGGTCGTGGCGCAGGCGGTCTGCAGCACGAGGAGAGCGACAGAAGCCGCCAAGGAGCGAAAGAACTTCGGGAAAGGCCGCATGATCGAGGACGGGGTGGTGAGTCGCGGGCAAGCTATCCACGCCCCACGGGTTGGCTAGCCACAGCGCGATCGCGAAGTCGGGCGTCGGTGGCCTCCCGAACAAACCCCGATAGCGTTAGATTGGGCCTATGGCGCACGCCAACTTCCAACTCGAGGCTCCCTTCGAGCCCGCGGGCGACCAGCCCAAAGCGATCGCCGAGCTCCTCGCGGGGCTCGCGCGCAACGACCGCTTCCAGTCGCTCCTCGGCGTGACCGGCTCCGGCAAGACGATGACGATGGCCAACGTCATCGCCCAGTACGGAAAGCCGACGCTCGTCATGAGTCACAACAAGACGCTCGCGGCGCAGCTGTACGGGGAGATCAAGAGCTTCTTCCCGCACAACGCGGTCGAGTACTTCATCTCGTACTACGACTACTACCAGCCGGAAGCGTACGTCCCGACGACGGACACGTACATCGAGAAGGACGCGTCGATCAACGAGGACATCGATCGGCTGCGCCTGCGCGCGACCTCGTCGCTCATGGAGCGCGACGACGTCATCATCGTCGCCACGGTCAGCGCCATCTACGGTCTCGGCGACCCGGTGTCCTATCGCGAGCAGATGGTCACGATCACGCAGGGCCAGCGCGTGAATCGCGACGACATCCTTCGGTCGCTCGTGAAGATCCAGTACAACCGCAACGACGTCGCCTTCGAGCGTGGCACCTTTCGGGTGCGCGGCGACACGGTCGAGATCTTTCCGGCGTACGAGGAGCAGGGGGTGCGCGTCGAGCTGTGGGGCGACGAGGTCGAGCGCATCTCGAAGATCAACGTGCTGACGGGCGAGACGATCGCCACACTGGAGCGCGCGGCGATCTATCCGGCGAAGCACTTCGTCACCCAGCGTCCGACGTTGGAGCGCGCCGTGAAGCTGATCCGCGACGAGCTCGTGGAGCGCCTGGCGGAGCTGAGGAACGCCGGCCGGTTGCTCGAGGCGCAACGACTGGAAAGCCGCACGAACTTCGACATCGAGATGATGCTCGAGATCGGGACGTGCGCGGGCATCGAGAACTACTCGCGGCATCTCTCGGGTCGTAGTAGCGGCGAGCGGCCCGCCTGTCTGTTCGACTACTTCCCGGACGACTTCCTCGTCGTCGTCGACGAGTCGCACGTCACGCTGCCGCAGATTGGCGGGATGTTCAACGGCGACCGGGCGCGCAAGCTCACGCTTGTCGACTACGGCTTCCGTCTGCCCAGCGCGCTCGACAACCGTCCCCTCATGTTCGACGAGTTCCTCTCGCTCACGCCGCGCGCCGTTTTCGTCTCCGCGACGCCGGGCGAGCTGGAGCTCCGCCTGTCGGAGGGCGTGGTGGTCGAGCAGATCATCCGCCCGACAGGGCTCATCGATCCCGAGATCGAGGTGCGGCCCGTACGCGGCCAGGTCGACGATCTCCTGGGCGAGATCCGCAAGCGCGCGGCGGTCGGCGAGCGTGTGCTCGTCACGACGCTCACGAAGCGCATGTCCGAGGACCTCACCGACTATCTCCAGCAGGTCGGCGTTCGCGTGCGCTACATGCACTCGGACATCGACGCGATCGAGCGCATGGAGATCGTGCGCGGACTGCGCCTCCGAGGGGCTCGACATGCCGGAGGTGTCGCTCGTGGCGATCCTCGACGCCGATCAGGAGGGATTCCTGCGCTCGGACCGGTCGCTGATTCAGACCGTTGGGCGCGCCGCGCGCCACCTCAACGGCAAGGCGATCTTCTACGCCGACCGGATCACGGGCTCGATGCAGCGCTGCATCGACGAGACGGCGCGTCGGCGCGAACTGCAGCGCGCGCACAACGAGGAGCATGGGATCATCCCGGTGTCCGTCTCGAAGAGCATCGACCAGGTGCGATTCATCACGCGCGTCGCGGATGCTCGCACCGAGCGCGACGAGGAGCGTGGTCCGAAGCGCCGCAAGGTCGCCGAGGCCGAGGCGCCGGGCTACGAGATGGTCGATCCCGAGACTCTGGTCGCGATGCTGGAGCAGCAGATGCGCGAGGCGGCGACCGCGCTCGACTTCGAGGCGGCGGCGCGACTGCGCGACCAGCTCTTCGAAGTGAAGGCGCGCATGGCGGGAAACACGGCTCGGCCAGCCATCGCCGCCGACGCGGCTTCGGGCTCGCGGCGGTGAGCGACTCGGGCGCGACGGATCGCGAAGCGCACGCGCCGCTCGTCCCCGTGCTCGCCGATCACGGTGCGCTCGCAATGGACGAGGCGGCGCTGCGCGACTGGGGACGTCGCTTCGGACGAGCGGCGCATCCGCCGTTGCTCGTGACCCTGGCCGGCGAGCTGGGCGCGGGGAAGACGACGCTGGTGCAGTCGATCTGCGAGGGATACGCTGTCACCGGACAGGTGACCAGTCCCACGTTCGCCCTCGTGCAGGAGTACGATGCGCCCCGCTCGCCGGTCTATCACCTCGATCTCTATCGCCTGGAGCGGCCGGAGGAGCTGGAGGCGCTCGCGTGGGACGAGATCCTCAGCGCCCGAGCATTGGTGCTCGTGGAGTGGCCCGAACGCGCAGGCGACCGCCTTCCGGGTGGGCGGGTGACCCTGTCCCTGCAGCACCTGCCGGAGGATCCCGGGCGGCGCCTGCTGTATGCAGGGTGGCACGCATGATCACGCTCGTCCTCGAGGCGTCGACGTACGCGGGCAGCGCGGCCGTGCTCGACGGCGCGCGGCTGATCGCCGACCGGTCGGTCGCGATGCGCGGACGGGAGCACGAGGCGCTGATGCCGGCTGTCGCCGACGTGCTGACGGCGGCGGGGATCGGCCCGGGCGCGATCGATCGCGTGGTGTGCGGCGCCGGGCCTGGCAGCTTCACCAGCCTGCGCATCGCCGCGGCGATCGCAAAGGGGATCGCGCTCGCGGCGGTGAGTCCGCTCGTCCCGGTCTCGTCGCTCGCGCTGGTCGTCGCGTCACGAGAGCCGTTCGCCTCGGGACGCTACCTCGCGGCGATCGATGCGCTGCGAGGCGAGCACTACGTGGCGCTGTTCGAAGTCGACGAGGAGAGCCAGGTCCGTGCGCTCGGGCCCGAAGTGCGCGTTCCGTCCACTGACGTGCTGGATCTCGCCGCTGCCCACGACGCGGTGGCCGTGGGCCCCGGCCGGGAGGGTGCAGCGCACGTCGATCCACGCGCCGCGGCGGCCGCCAGGCTGTCCGCTCTGGTCGACGAGACACCCGCTGCCGACCTGGCCGGGTGGGAGCCCGCGTACGGACGTCTCGCCGAAGCGCAGGTGAAGTGGGAGGCGGCGCACGGCCGGTCGCTCGAGTCCGTATGACGACGGTGGCCTCGAAAGCGCTGCACATCCGCCGCGCCGTGCGTGCCGACCTCGCGGAGATGCTGCGCATCGAGCGGGCGTCGTTCGTCGATCCGTGGACCGAAGAATCGTTTGTGACGGCGCTGGCGCTGGAGCGGATGCATGTGCTCGTCGCCGTCCCGGAGGACGAGCGACAGAGGGGCGAGGGCAGGGATGGCGCCTCGGGACTGCTGGGCTATGTTGTGGCGCTCGTCGTCGGCCTGGAGGCGGAGATCGCGGACCTCGCGGTAGCACCCGAGGCGAGGCGACGGGGAATCGGCCGGGCGCTGCTGGAGCGTGCGCTGGCCGTGCTGTGGGAGACGGGCGTGCGGACGCTCTTTCTCGAAGTCCGGGAGTCGAACCACGCCGCACGAACGCTGTACCAGTCGAGCGGATTTCGATCCGTCGGCCGGCGGCCCGGGTACTATCGGAGCCCGCCCGAGGACGCGCTGGTGCTCAGGCGCGATCTCGGTCCGACCTGAAGTGAAGTGTCACGTGAGGTGGATGGTATAGGGCTGTAGGTGGCAGTCGTTTACGGATGTGTGCACGGATTTGGTGGCGTCATCCATGGACCTAATCTTTAGCGTGTGCGGCGAGGCATCGATCAACTCGCCCAGGAGGAGTGTATGAGCCGGAGCTTGAACAAGGTGACGCTGATTGGAAACCTCGGGAACGATCCCGAGGTACGCTCGACGACTGGCGGCAACCGCGTGGCGACGTTCTCGCTCGCGACGAGCCGCTCGTGGAACGACGCGAGCGGAACGAAGCAGGAGAAGACGGAGTGGCACCGCTGCGTCGTGTGGAACACGAAGAGCTCGCAGCTGGCCGACATCGTCGAGAAGTACGTGAAGAAGGGAGACAAGCTGTACGTCGAGGGGCGGATCGAGTATCGGCAGTGGCAGGACAAGGACGGCCAGACCCGCTACTCGACCGAGATCAATGTCCGCGAGCTGATCATGCTCGGCGGCGGATCGGGCGCAGCGCGGTCGGGTGGTGGCGACTTGGACAGTGAGGCGGCGAATGGCGCTCGGGCTCGCTCGGCGAGCCCGGCCAAGGCCAAGGCCGGCGGCGGAGAGGATTTCGAGGACTTCCCGGGCGCCCTGGCTGATGAGGACGACGATCTGCCGTTCTGACGCGACGGCTCATGCACGGTGAACGGGCGGCGCTCCCACGGGAGCGCCGCCCGTTCGCGCATCACTCTCGTACGCTCAGTTCCCGGGAAGGACGTAGAGCGCTTTCTCGTCCAGTGGAAGCCGTACCGAGAGGTGAGTTCCTGGACTGATGGCGATCGAGCCGGTGCTGGGAATGCGCGTGCGCGCGAGGAGACGCGCGACCACGGTGACAGTGCCGCGCATGGCAATGTCGCGTGGAATGGTGAGCGTTTCCGTGCGACCGGCGAAGACGGTCCCGATCCGTCGCGCGCCCGAGCTCGACGCGGCCACATAGACGTCTGCCTGCGCGAGCGACTCGTTCTGGAATTCGATCGTGCTGGGCTCGCTGGCGGTTTCGTCGGGATTCGTTGCCGGCGGGCTACGGTGACACGCCGAGAAGGCCGCGAAGGCGAGCAACGTCAGGGCGTACCGGACACGCGACAGGTGCTGAAGGCGTATCGACATGTGATCACCGAGTATGGCGCCCGCCGAGCGGGCACAGCTGAAGTAGGACGCGTGGGTGCGCGAGGGATTCTCGCATCCGAGATACCAGTACACCGTCGCTGACGTGGGGATCGCCGCGCGAAGGCGCTCGCGCGGCACCGCAATTGGCCGATGGTGTAAGAACACGTGTCGCGCACGACGCCCCATGTGTCCCGGCCGCGCGACCTCTCATCCTCGCGAAACATCAGTCCGGAGGCTCGACCATGCTCTACAGTCGACGCGACCGGCTCGCCCGTGCGGCGGCGGTCGTCTCTGTCTTCTCGCTCGCGCCCGCCCTCGCCTGGGCGCAGCAATCGACATCCACCCCCGACGCGGGCACGTCCGCCGCGGTCGCGCAGCTCCAGTCGCTCAGCGACGCGTTCGCGACCGTGGCGGCACGCGTACGCCCGAGCGTCGTGTACATCACCGCGCGCCAGGCACCTCGCGTCGTGGCGCAGCGCGGCCAGCGCAGCGCGCCTTCGATTCCCGGCCTGCCGCCCGAGCTGCGCCGCTTCTTCGAGATGCCGGGCATGCCGGACGGCGAGGGCCAGCCGCGCAGCGGGATCGCCTCGGGCTCCGGGTTCATCGTCTCGCCCGACGGCTACGTCCTGACGAACGCGCACGTGGTGGACAGCTCGACCCAGGTGACGGTGCGGCTGCTCGACCGCCGCGAGTTCCCGGCGCGCGTGGTCGGCACGGACGTCACGACCGACGTGGCCGTGCTCAAGATCGAGGCGACGGGCCTGACCCCCGCGCCGCTCGGCGACAGCGACAATGCCCGCGTCGGCGAGTGGGTGCTCGCCGTGGGCAACCCGCTGGGTGAGAATCTCACCTTCACGGTGACGCAGGGGATCATCAGCGCCAAGGGCCGCTCGCTCAATCTGCCGAACCGCTCGCAGTCGAGCATCCAGGACTTCATCCAGACGGACGCAGCGATCAACCCCGGCAACTCGGGCGGGCCGCTGGTCAACGTGCGCGGGGAGGTGATCGGGATCAACGGCGCGATCGCGAGCCCCACCGGCTTCAGCGCCGGCTACGGCTTCGCCGTGCCGATCAATCTGGCGCGTGCGGTGATGAGTCAGATCCGCACGAACGGTCGCGTCGAGCGTGCCGCGCTCGGCGTTCTCGTGCGCGATGCGACAACCGATGACGCGGCGTACGTCGGCCTCACCGACAATCGCGGCGTGCTGGTGCAGGACTTCCCCTCGGCCGACGCACCGGCGCGTCGGGCAGGACTCCAACCGGGCGACGTGATCATCTCGGTCGCCGGCCGGCCGGTCGACTATGTGGCTCAGCTCCAGGAGGCGATCGCCTTCCGAAAGCCCGGAGAGACGGTGGAGGTGGAAGTCGCTCGGAAGGGGGGACAGCGCGCGACGATCCGCGTTCCGCTTCAGCGCACCCCGCAGGCGCGGACGGCGTCGGCATCGGACACGCCGCCTTCGTCGCCGCGGCGGGGCGAGCGCGCCGAGGCATCGATGCCATCGCTGGGCATCACCGTGGCGCCGCTCGATGCGTCGACGGTGCGCGAGCTCGAGCTGCCGGCCGACGTTCAGGGCGTGATCGTGACCGACGTCGACGAGACCAGTCCCGTCGCGGGCCGGATCGCGACCCCGCGGACTGGCGGACCCGATGTGATCCTGAGCGTGGAGGGGCAGGCGGTCACGACCCCCGAGGCGCTGCGGAACGCACTGCGGTCGACGAAGCCGGGCGACATCGTCACCCTACGCATCTACAACGTGCAGGCGAAGAGCCGACGAATCGAGCGGGTACGCGTCGGTAGCTCGACCGGTCGCTGAACGCGACGGCATCGTGGCGCGGGGCGGGCGACTCGGTGCGCCTGCCCCAGTCCTTTTCGCGTCGCTGAGCGGGCGGTGCCCTGCCACCGAGCAACACGTGCGCCAGGTCACATCGTCCGCTTCAGCTCGTTTCGCGACCGGACGCCGATCGTCCTCTGAGCAGCCTCCCGCCGCCGCAGGCGGCAGCCACAGGATGTTCCTCCGCGCCTGTTCGTCTGGCGCCGCACCCCTCGAGCGCGTGATCACTTCTCGTCTCGGACGGTCGCTGACCGCCACCGCCCTTCTCTCTGCCGCCGTCGCCGCTCCCATTGCGGCACAGGGCGCGCGGAGCGACGCCAGCACACACACCGTCAAGCGCGGCGACACGCTGTGGGACATCGCGCGGCACTACCTCGGCGACCCCTACCTCTGGCCCGAGATCTACCGCATCAACACCGAGCAGATCGAGGATCCACACTGGATCTATCCGGGGGAAGTCCTTCGCCTGACGGGCCGCTCGATCGCGACGGCGTCGCCTGCGGCCGCGCCCGCACCGGTGGCGGCGCCCGCAGTGGAGGCTTCACCGACGCGCGTCTCCGAACCGACCAACTTCGCCACGCCGCCCGTGCAGGTGGCGCAGAGTCGCGACGCGAGCCGACCCTACGTGGCGACGCGCGTGCTGCGCGGCGACGTGGTGCGCGCCCCGTACTACGACCGTTTGGGCGGTCCCGAGCACTCCGGTCGCATCGTGTTCGGGGCGGATCTTCCCGGTGTCGACAAGCCGCGCTCGAACCACAATTTTCTCCCCTTCGACCGGTTGCTCGTCGTTCCACCCGAGGGCAGCGCGGCGGCGGTGCGAGATCGCTTCATCGCCTACGAGCTCGGGACGAGCGACGAGGACGTCGGCACGGTGGTGATTCCCATCGCGCTGCTGCAGGTGGTTCGCGCTCCGCGCAACAACGAGCCGGCCATCGTCGAGGTGCGCGAGCTGTACGGCTCGCTGAACGCCGGAACTCGCGTCCTGCCGCTGGACACGACGGGTATCGGCGTGCGTGGTCGTCCGGTGGCTGTGCCGGAGGGCGCCGGCCGCAACGCGCGGGTGCTCGACATCCAGCGCGCGGCGGTGCTCCCCTCGCTCAACAGCTTCGTGCTGTTCGGTCTCACGTCGGCCGACGGCATGCGGGTCGGCGACGAGGTGTCGATCTATCGCCACCGCGTGGAGCCGAAGGGAGATGACGGGCCGACGCTGCCGGAAGTGGAGATCGCGACGGGGCGGGTGGTGCGCGTGACGCCATACGGCACGACGGCGCGGATCACGTCGCAGGATCACGGGTGGTCGCGCGAATGCCGTGACGGCCCGTGGCCACGCGCGGCGGCTGAATGCCGTAACGCGTGGCCACGCATTACATTAGGGCGACAGCCATGACCGCAATCGCCCACTTCGTCGCCATCTCCTGCTATGTCGGCGCCGCGGCGCTTGCCGCGACGCCATTCGCGCGTCCGGTCGGCGCGCCCGTGCGTGGCGTCGTCGCGTTGCTTGCCGCGGGCGTGCTCGCGCATCTCGCGGGGCTGATCGCCTACGCGCGGGTCGTCGGCCAGCTCCCGCTCACCGGGCTCGGGCCATCGCTGTCGTTCGCGGGACTCGTCCTCGCCGCGACGCTGCTCGTCGTCGAGCTCATTGCGCGCGACGTGAGCCTCACGCTCGTCACGGCGCCGCTCGCGGCCGTTCCGACGATCTGTGCCAACCTCATCGGGTTCGCGCCCGGTGTCGAGATGCCCGGCGCGCGCGGCGCGTGGCTGTTCGCGCACATCGCGCTCAGCTTCGTCGGCATCGCGGCGTTCGGGACGGCCGCCGCCGCGGGATGCATGTACCTCGTCGAGCGGCGCGAGCTCAAGTCGCGGCGATTCGGTGCGATCTTCCGCTTCTTCCCGCCGCTGGCGACGCTCGACCGCGTGAATCACATCGCGGCCATCGCCGGATGGCTCGGCCTCACGCTCGGTGTCGTGCTCGCGGTGACGTACTCCGTCGCATATCGCGAGCTCAGCGTGCCCAAGGTCATCTGGGCGATGGGCGCGTGGCTGGCCGTCTCGGGGATCGCGCTACGCCGCATCGTCGGCGGCTGGCAGGCGCGGAGCGCCGCGATCTACTCGAGCGACTCGTTCGCCGCCGTCGTGGCGATGTACGTCGCCTTCCGCGTGGCCGAGACCAATGGGGGAGGACGCTTCCTGTGAGCGGCGTCCCTGTGCTCCTCGAGGGCGCCGCGCTCGACGTGCTCGTCGTCGGCGGGGGGCCCGTCGCCGTTCGCAAGGCTGCGGCGTTCGCGGTCGCCGGCGCGTCGGTGCGAGTGATTGCGCTCGCACCCACGCCTGCCATGCGCGAGCTCGTGCGCACGGTCGGGGTCTCGCTCTCCGAGCGCGCGTACGAGCGCGGCGACATCGGTGGTGCGGCGTTGGTGATCGCGGCGACGAACGAGCCGGCGACCAACGCCGCGATCGCCGCGGACGCTCGCGCCTCGTCGCGGCTGGTGAACGTCGCTGATGCGCCCGAGGACGGATCGTTCGCCACGATGGCGACGCACCGCGCCGGCTCGCTCGTAGTCGGGGTCTCGGCGGGTGGCGTGCCCGGCGCCGCGGCTCGGGTGCGCGACGCGATCGCGCGCCGGTTCGACGAACGCTATGGGCGCGCGATCGCCGGGCTCGCGACGCTGCGCCGGTCGATGCTCCATCGCGGCGCGTCGGGCGAGTGGCGCGCGCTCGCCGCGGACGTGATCGACGAGCAGTTCTGCGACGCCGTCGAATCGGGCACACTGGACGAGCGGGTGGCGGCATGGCGCTGATCGTCGTCGGCGTCAGCCATCACGGCGCTCCGCTCGACGTGCGCGAGCGGCTGGCCTACCAGTCGAGCGAGGTCACTGGGCTCCTCGACCGCGTGCGCGCCATGGCGGACGTGCGCGAGGCCGTGCTGCTGTCGACGTGCAATCGCACGGAGCTCTACGTCGTGGAGGGGGAGCAGGCGGCCGCGCCGGCGGTGTGGTCGCTCTACGGCGAGCGCCTCGGTGGCGACGCGAGCGGCGTCGGCTACGTGCGCCGCGATCGCGACGCGGTCGCCCACCTCTTCCGGGTCGTCGCCGGCATGGACTCGATGGTCGTCGGTGAGGCGCAGATCCACGGGCAGGTGCGCGACGCCTGGGAGGCCAGCCGGTCGGCGTCGGGCGCGGTGCTGAATCGGCTCTTCCAGACGGCGCTCCTCGTCGGTGGCCGCGTGCGGAGCGAGACGTCGCTCGGCCACGGAGCCACGAGCGTGAGCTCGGCCGCCGTGCAGCTGGCGAAGAAGATCTTCGGCTCACTCGTGGCGAAGCGGGCGATGGTACTCGGTGCAGGGGAGATGGCCGAGCTCGCGCTCGCGTCGCTGCAGGCGGAGGGGGTCCGTGCGGCAGTGGTGGCGAACCGCACCTTCGAGCGCGCGCAGGCGCTCGCGGCGCTCTATGGCGCGACCGCGGTCCATTACGAGGAAGCGTGGACGGCGCTCGCGGACGTCGACGTGCTGCTGTGCTCGACCGCATCTCCCCACGTCATCGTCACGGCCGATCGGGTGCGTGACGGTCTGGCGCGACGCGGCGACCGGCCGCTCTGCATCCTCGACATCGCGCTGCCGCGCGACGTGGATCGGGCCGTCGCCGACATGGACAACGTATTCCTCTACGACATCGACGATCTTCGCGCCGTGGTGAGCGCCAGCGTCGAGCGCCGCCATCGCGAGCTGCCCGCGGCGGAACAGGTCATCGGCGAGGAGGTGGAGAAGTACTGGCAGTGGGTCGCCGGCCTCGCCGCCGTCCCCGTAGTGACGCAGTTTCGCGACGAGATGAACCGGGTGCGCGAGCGCGAGCTGGCCGCGGCGCTGCGGCGGCTCGGCGAACTCACCCCCGAGCAACGTGCCGCAGTCGAACATTTCTCCCAATCGCTCATGAACAAGTTCCTCCACGAGCCGACGGTGCGACTCCGTGCGGCGGCAGCAAATGGTCGCGGGCTCGGCGTCGTCGACGCGGCGCGCTATCTCTTCGCCCTCGACGAGCGCCGCGCACCCGCGGACGAGACCATCACGCCTCCGACGGAGGATCAGCGCTGATGCCGACGGTCATCGTGACGGGCGGCGCCGGGTTCATCGGCTCGCACCTCGCCGAGCGCTTCCTGCGCGAAGGCTGGGCGGTGCACATCATCGACAATCTCGCGACGGGCAAGCGGGAGAACATCCCCGCGAACGCCACGTTCCACGAGCTCGACATACGCGACCCGAAGGCCGCCGAGCTGGTGGCCTCGCTGAAGCCGGACGTGCTGACGCACCTCGCGGCGCAGATGGACGTGCGTCGCAGTGTGGAGGATCCGATGTACGACGCGAGCGTGAACGTGCTCGGCTCGCTGAACCTCCTCGAGGCGGTGCGCAAGCAGTCGCCCGCGACACGCGTGGTGTTCGCCTCGACCGGCGGCGCCCTGTACGGCGACAATACCACGCCGCCGAACTTCGAGGACTTCAAGAAGGATCCGGAGTCGCCGTACGCGATCACCAAGCTCTCGGTCGAGTTCTACCTCGCGTACTACGGCCGCGTGCACAAGCTCGACACCGTGGCGATGCGGTTCGGCAACGTGTACGGACCGCGCCAGGATCCGCACGGCGAAGCCGGCGTCGTCGCGATCTTCTGCGGTCGCATCCTGCAGGGCCGCCCGCTCACCATCTTCGGCGACGGACGGCAGACGCGCGATTACGTGTACGTCGGCGATGTAGCGGAGGCACTCTGGTACGCCGCGACCAAGCCGCTCCCGCCGGTCGGGCTGCTGGACGCGCGCGGATTCAACGTCGGCACGGGGATCGGGACGTCGGTCGTCGACATGGCGAACGTCCTGCTCGAGGAAGCCGGAACGCAGGTGCCGCTCGAGTTCGCGCCGAAGCGTCCCGGCGAGACGCAGGAGTCGTTCGTCGACATCGGCAAGGCCGGTCGGCTCCTCGGATGGAAGCCGCGCGTCACGCTGCGCGAGGGTCTCGCGCACAGCTTCCGTTGGGCGGCGGAGCGGAACGCAGCGGCCGCCGGCTCGCGCGCATGACCGCGCTCCTCCAGACGGCGGGAGCGGTCCCGTCGTCGCCGAAGGAGCTGATCCTCAACGCGAGCACCGAGACGCAGGTGGTGCTCGGCATCCTCGTCGTCCTCTCGCTCGTGAGCTGGGCGATCATGCTCGGCGTGGGGCGGGAGCTGACGAAGGCGCTGCGCGACGCCACTGCGTTCGCGCGCGAGGTGGAGCGCGCGCCGCGCGTGGAGTCCGCATCGCTGGCGGCGAAGCACGCTCGCCCCAATGCGTCGCGACGGCTACTTGTGCGCGCGCTCCAGTACCTCGGAGATACGCCGCCGATGCCGCCGTACGGCGACAGCGCGGGCGCGGTGCTGCAGGCGACCCACGCGGCGACGCGCGTCGAGACGCTTCGCCTGGTGCTGGACGCC
>QHVE01000060.1:0-5486 GCA_003223455.1 Gemmatimonadota bacterium
GCGGCCACATCTGGGCATGAACCGAAGGCTGTGTACTGATGCCTGACGCTGTGTTAACTCTCAGCGCGCTACTCGTCTAGAGAGATAGACCTCCCAGGCCCAGTCAGTGCACAGCGTTCCTGCTTCGTCACCCTCGTGTTCAGACGATCCATCGGTGCCCGCAGAGGGTGCCGTGGAATTGAGCGTCGTCCTCCCCTGCCTGAACGAAGCGGAAACACTCGAGGTCTGCATTCGAAAGGCGCAGACATCCATCGCTCGAATGGAGGTCCTCGGCGAGGTGATCGTCGCGGACAATGGAAGCGCCGACGGCTCCCAGGACATCGCGCGCCGACTCGGCGCACGGATCGTCGACATCGCCGTTCGCGGTTACGGCGCCGCCCTGCAGGGCGGCATCGAGGCAGCCCGCGGCCGATTCGTCATCATGGCGGATGCCGACGACAGCTACGACCTGGCGAGCCTGGAACCGTTCGTCGCCAAGCTTCGTGAGGGCTTCGATCTGGTGATGGGCAATCGGTTTCAGGGGGGCATCGCTCCAGGTGCGATGCCCCCCCTGCACCGGTACCTCGGCAATCCTGTCCTGACCGCGGTTGGACGACTGTTCTTCAGGAGCCCCATCCGGGATTTTCATTGCGGCATGCGTGGCTTCCGACGCGACGCCATCCTCCGCCTCGGACTGCGCACAACGGGGATGGAGTTCGCCAGCGAAATGGTCGCGAAGGCGGCGCTACGCGGGCTCCGGGTGACCGAAGTGCCCACGCGCCTCGCACGCGACGGCCGAAGCCGTCCTCCACATCTTCGGAGCTGGCGCGACGGCTGGCGTCATCTCCGCTTTCTCCTGCTGTACAGTCCTAAGTACCTCTTCCTGCTGCCCGGCGCGCTGCTGGTGCTGATCGGCGTGGTCGGCGGGCTCGCGCTCATGGCCGGTCCCGTAATGGTCGGTGGCGTGCGATTCGACGTGAACACAATGCTCTACTGCGCCGCCGCCACGATCCTCGGCTCCCAGCTCGTCCTGTTCTGGACGTTCGCCGAGATATTCGCCATGGGCGAGGGGCTGCTCCCCGCCGATCCGAAGCTGGTCGCAGCATTCGGCTACGTCACGCTGGAGCTCGGTCTCGCGGTCTCCGGGACGATGTTCCTCGCGGGACTGATCGGCGGAATCGCTGCCGTGGCGGACTGGGGGTCGCGAGGATTCGGTGATCTCGAGGCCACCCGCACGCTTCGCCTCGTGATACCAAGCGTCACACTCATGATCCTCGGCGCCCAGGGCTTGATGAGCAGCTTCTTCCTGAGTGTGCTGGGTCTTCGGCGTCGATAGTCCGTTCTCGATCTCAGAACGCCACGCGAACCACCGCGATTCCGGCCGCGAGTGCGCTCGAGACGCCCACGTCCGAGTCCTCGAAAGCCAGGCATTGTGCCGCCTCGACCGCAAGCCGCGCGAGCACGAGCCGGTACGCTTCCGGATCGGGCTTGTGCCGCGACACATCGTCACCCGTCACCACCAGATCGAAGGCGTCGCGAAGCCCAAAGTGACTCAGGATGGCACTCACGTTGTCCGCAGAAGCGGTCGTGACGAGCACGGTCTTCATGGCGGGACGTACGCTCGCCGCAAGGGCGAGCAGTGGACCATTGAGCTGCAGCTGTCCGATCGTCTCGCGGTAGAGCTCGCCCTTCCGCCGAGCAACGTGGCCCGCGTCGCACTCGATGCCGGCGGCGGCCAGCAGCTCAGGTATGAAGGCGCGCCACTGACGGCCAGCCGCCCGCCGCGCCAGCTCGCCCGGATCGATCTCCACGCCCACCTCGCTGAGTGCGCGGGCGTACGCGGCATGGTTCGCCTCCGCGGAATCGATCAGCGTTCCGTCGAGGTCGAAGAGGAGCGCACGCAGCCTAACCACTCGTCTCCCGGTAGCGACGCAGCAACACCGAGGCGCACGCGAAGAAGGTCAACCCCTTCTGTGGCGCACTCCTGATCTTGTAGGGGATGAGTCGCAGATAGTGCACGATCTCGTGGAATGCGATCTCGCGCATCCCGTCGACTCCCAAACGCGAATGCAGGTGCTCACACAGGCGGCCGTGCAGCAGCGCGTACGCGTTCGAGCGCGCGAAGACCAGACGCAGTGAACTGCCATTGATGGTGGGAACGCCTCCCCGATTCATCGTCTCGTATCCCAGATTCAGTGATTGCATCAACTTGGCCCAATCGATCAGGGGGGTGGAGAATATGTTGACGGGGTTCGGGTCGATGAGGTACCAACCAGTTGGCTCCTCGGGCGAGACGATGATGTTTTCGATCGTTAGATCGCCGTGGATGACCGCAGTGCCGCGCTGAGACACCTGAGCCCGGAGCCAATGAGGGTCGAGAAGACAGTCCCACTCGTCGAGGGAATATGGTTCCCCATTGATGGTGTAGCTCGTAGGAAGCACGCCGTCGACGAAGTCGAGCACCACTCGTGCGTTCGCCCGCACCTTGCGATCGAGGTACGAGACTATGGTCGCCTCTTCGGCTTCACCTTCCTGCGTTTTCGAGTGAAAGGCGCACATCACGTCGACGATCGAGCCGAGTGTCTGGACGCTTCGCTCCACGTCGACGGTGTGAATCACCTCGTAGAAGTCGCTCGACGCAGTGCTGAACGGCATGTCATAGTGATAGCGCCGCCCATTCCACGCGTCGGCGGCGACTCGTGGAAGTGGGAGTCTCGTCGCGTACGCGCGCAACCAGTCCACCTGCTCCACGAGCTTCGTCGCGGCCGCGTCCATCGCGAGCTTGCGTATGCCCAGCAGCCCGCCCGATTCCACGACGGCCGTCACGGCATCGGAGCCTCCGGGAAGGATCCGGTGCACGATCGCGTCGCCCATGCTGTCGTCAGCGAACGACGCGATGATCTCGCGGGAAGTGGTGAAGTGCGCGAGCATGAGTGCCGCGTAATCCGCGCTGCTCCGGAAGCGACGACTCATCGAGAGGGGAGTGTCGTCGCGGGGCATGAGGCCGAATCGACGCACGTAGTCCAACGAGACTCGGATCTCGCGTCGGTGCCGCACTGCCCCGAATGCGAGCACGATCACAACCGGAATCGAGGTGAAGGCCAGAAGGGCGATGCCCGTACGAGTAAGCCCCCCGGAGAACAGCTCTCCGAGTAGCGGCCGCAGCGGCGCTCCCAGAAGCCCGAGGCTGATGACGGACGTGGGGATGCCCATCGCCGATGCGAAGAGTGCGTACGCGCCCAGGTACAGCGCCCACATGACAATCGTGGTCAGCAGGAACCGAGGGCGCGTCAATGCCTTCTGCGTCACGTAGCGCGAGAAGATCCAAAGCAGCTCGACGATTCCTATTCTGATCGAGTCGTTGAAGAGTGACGCGGCCTGCCAGACCATTCGCCGAAAGGCCGGTACCTGTTCGATCAGGAGCGCGAGCGCCACGAGGGCACACGCGGCGGCCAACAGGAGCAACGCGGTCGTGCGGGCTGGTCCCTCGAGTCCTTCCGAGCGAGCAGCGATGACCGCCACGATGATCGATACCGCGCCCAGATCGCTCAGTCGCTCGGCAGCCACCGTCGCCAGCACGTACGACACGCGAAGGCGCAGTCGCATCGCGATGAAGCCCGCGCGCAACAGCTCACCGAGACGAAGGGGAACAATCGCGTTGAAGGCGTAGCTGAGCGAGAGGGCCAGCAGAAGGTCGAAACGGCCGGGTACCTCGTCCCGCGCGAACAGAAAGGAGTGGCGCACCGCGCGCATCACGTGCGCCAGGAGCAGGAGCACGACCGCCGCGGCGCCCGTCAATACTGACGCCGTGCTCATGAAGAAGCCGTCAGAAGTTGTTCGAGCTGCTTCGCGTCGACGCGCGTCAGCTCTTCAGGCGTTCCGAATGCCGCGTGACCGTCCAGCTCGTGAAAGAGGATGTGAGCCCCGCCACGGAGCAGCGTGTTGTAGACACCACTGACGTACAGCTCGGGGTACTCGCACTCGGCGCGATACCGCGCGACGCCCTCGAGAAACGTGACCGGACTGGCGAAGAGGTAGCATCCCGCAATGGCGAACGGACTCACGGGATCCTTCTCGACCGTACCGCGCACCCGTCCGTCGACGTCGAGCGCAACGTAGGAGTACGCCGGCGAAGCGGACCGAAATCCCAGGAGTGCCCCCTCGGCAGAATCGGTCAGGCTGGCCACCAGCTCACGCAGGCCGTCGACACGGAACGCGTGATCGCAGTCGTTGACCGCGACCGGTCCGGAAGACTCGAGCGCCGCGACGCCGATCGCGGCGCTCTCGGCGGCACCCGCAGTGACCTCGGAGATCGTCACCACTCTCGCGTCGGAATAGTGGGATGAGATGATCTCGTCGATTCCAAAGGAGGCGACGTGCTCGGCGAGCACGACGTACACCATCTCGCCGACGACCCCGGATCTCCGAACGCTCTCGGTTGCCCACCAGAAGGCCGGCCGTCCGGCGACGTCGATCAACGGCTTCGGCTGCCTGTGGCCTCCGCTCGCGAACCGGGATCCACGACCGGCCATCGGCATCACCAACGCGAGCTCGGTCGCGCTCACGCTTCGATCGCCGGCGTGGTGCCATTCATGGGCGGACGCTGCGTGCACGAGACGTCATGTCAATGCATCACCCCATGCTCCGCGACCACCTCGAAGCTGTACGCCTCTCGCGGCACGCTCCGGTGTTCACTACTCCGGAGGCGCTCCCGCCGGAACACGTACTCCCCCGCAGCGGCAGCCGTGCGGACCGCTTGCGTGAACATCTTCACGTTGGAGACCTGATCGTCCTCGCGCCAACTGATCGGAAAGTACGACACTCGGAGATTCTGGTCGTACAGGCTCAGAAGCAGATGGACGTTGAAGCGAAGATCGTCGGGAAATCGCCGAGAGGCACTACTCGCGAACACCGCAGAGCCGAAGATGTTGAGCCCCGAGCCGAGATCGAATACTCGCCGGCCGACGGCGGCGCTGAACAGCGCGTTGAACGCGCGATTGCCGACGCGCCGAAGGCGCGAATATCCGAGCAGGCGAGACCCCTGCATGAATCGAGCACCGAGGCAGGCGTCGAAGCGGCGGTGATCACCGGCGCGCAGAATGGGGAGCACCTCCTCGATGCTGCCCTGATCGTCTCCGTGGAGTACGACGACGTGGCTGAACCGCTCACGCGCAGCGTACGCGAACGCTGCCTTGTGAGAGCCGCCGAGCCCGTAGTTCTCGATATTTCGCACGACTCTGGCGGGCGTCGCTCCTGCCGATGACAACCCCTGAGTGGCCACGCTCGCGGTTCGATCGCGACTGCGATTGTCGACCACCAGAATCTCGGCGAACGTGCCTGCCGGAATAGCTCGAAACTGCCGGAGCACTCGTCCGATCTGGCGCTCGCAGTTGTAGCACGGGATGAAGACGAGAATCCGGTCCGTCATGGTGTGTGCAGGGGTGAGGTCCAGACCCGTGCCGCCATGAGATTCTCCGCTTCGCGAAGTGCGTCTGCTGGTGAAAGCC
>QHVE01000060.1:5500-32289 GCA_003223455.1 Gemmatimonadota bacterium
CTCTCACGTACCCACGGTGCAGCGCGTCCAATCCCGACGTGGGGAGATCGACCGCCAGTTGCGGACTGTACTGCGCCTCGGCGATCGTTGCGAGCGCTCGCGCGCGAACGCGTTCCAGGTCGGAGCCAGTGCTATCCGCCATGGATCTTTGCAGCTGCCAGATTGGTGCGAGCCGCACGAGTCGCGCCGGTTTCCAGCTTGTGATGCAGGGCGTCGCCCAGGCTTCCAGGCGTGCCGCGGCGAGCTGTGGCCAGTTCGGAAGAAAGGGTTGATGGAGCCGAATGTGCAGGATTCGCCGATCGCCCCTGGCAAAGGTCTCGGCGGATTTCCTGCAAGCCTCGTAGCTGTCGTCGTTCTCGAGCTGGCGATACCCAGTCTCCTGGAGCGCAAGGTGCAGGTACCGGTCGCCGTCCCAGGTGTCGGTGATGATGGCCATCGAATCGGCACGGGGATTCTCGACCAGCGTGCGAATCTCCTCCTGATTCGCGTTCGCGGCGTGCTGCCAGCGTCTCCAGAGCAACGGGGTCCAGAGCCGGCCATACGGCGCACGAGGGCCGTCGCTGACGCGCACGACGAGGACGGGAGCGACCCATGCGAAACAGCAGAGGGCGATCACGGTCCACTCGAGTGGGTCCCTCCCCTTTCGCTCTCGCGACTGGGAGACTACGTGTCGCCATCCGTAAATGAGCAGTGCAGCCAGGAATGGAGTCATCGTCAGCAGTTGGCGCGATTGCCAGATCTTGCCGAGTGCCACCAGGTTGAACAGCGCTGGCACTCCCCCCAGCAGCAGCAGACGACGATAGAACACCCGAGTGCTGCGAGGACACCGGCGGGGATGCCGAGGAAGAACGACAACTCTCGCGCATGCTGCGCCGGCCTGAAGCCCTCGCCCCAGAGGGCGACGGCATGCTTGGTCGTGGCGTAGACGTCGAAGATCGTGGCATGGAGCGCGGCGGGAACAGAGACGACCGGCACGAGCACGCCCAGCGCGAACACGGACGCGCGCGTCCAGAAGCTGCGTCTGAGTCCGTGCTGTTCGAGGCCGATCAGCACCACCGCGGGCACCAGGAGCGCAGCATCGAGCCGTGCGACGATCGCGGCACCGAGAAGCACACCACTGACCGTGGCCGCGACGAGTCTCCTCGACATCACGATCACCGCGAGCGCCGTGGTGCCGAGGGCCGCCGCGAAGATTGTGTCGTTGTAGAAGAAGGCGCTCTCCGACAGTCCAGGAATTAACAGCAGCGCAACGACGATCGCCTCGCTGGACGCGTTCGTCCACCGACGCACAAGAATAAATGACGACGTCGCGAGCACGAGGAACCCGGACCATGTCGTGAGGCGCATCGCCCACTCGCCCGACACGCCCAGTGGGCCCGTCAGGACCGAGACGAATGCGACCGTGCCGAGACGCGACAGGGTGAAGTACTCGAGATTGGCGGGATGGAGGCGGTCGTAGTCGGTGAGATGACTGGCATTCAGGTGAAGGGCCAGTGAGACGATCGACGCGCTGAAGCCTTCCACGTGTGCGGGCGTGAGCATGGGGTGTAGCATCCAGACGCTCAGTAGAATGATCGCGACCCAGGCCACGAGCTCCCGCCGCAGAGTCACTCGCACTGCCCTCGCCGTCGCGTCAGACACCGTCAGGGACAAGGCGGCTCACGAAGTGCAGGCGCCGCTCGAACAGCCAGCGAAGCGTCGGACCATATAGTCCCAGGCGCTCGCGCCGGTCGACTTCCCTGAGTCCAGCTTCGCGAAACACGTCACGCCACTGTTGTGGTGACCAGTACGCGTAGCGCAGTGGCACGCCATGACCGATATTGCCCACCCAGTCCATCATCCGGACGCGCTCGTGGCTCAGCCACGTGCCCGTGAGATGATCCTTGATGATCACGGCGCGCGCCGCGACTCTCGCTGCCTCGCGTATCAGTAGAGCTGGTTCCTCTGCATGGTGAAGGACGTCCACCAGCATGACGACATCGTGCGAACGATCGGCGAACGGCAGAATCCGACCATCGAACTCCTGAACGGGAATCGCCGTACGCGGACGGGCGCGGATCTCCACGCCGACAGCTTCGAGTTCCGGACGACGTTCCACGATCGAGCGCGCCAGTGTCCCGTCGCCGCAACCGACATCGAGCAGCGTTGCGACGCCATCGGGGATGATCTCGGAGATGTTGTCGGCGAGCGCCTGAACGCGCCGCCCGAAGATCAGCCTCGCGTGCAGGACACTCACGATTTGTGGGAGTATTCGGCTCAGCATGGAGAGTGTTCGGGCGGACTAGAGCTTAGGAACCCATGGCGTGACGTCGCCCCCGGGCGTCAGGCAAGGGTCAACGGTCGGCGCCTGGGATTCGCTCCCCAATGTGCATGACCGAAGTGAGGGCGCGCGAGGGCGCAGTTGAGCAGGTGAGGCCGGCGCCGTCGCGCCGGCTACGAGCCGGGCTGGCAATTGGCGCATCGGTGCTCAGCGCCGTCCGCGCCTTTCTTTGGACGTCCGGCGAGGCAAAATCTCGGGACTTCGACCAGGTCTGGTTCGCCGCGAAAGCGCTCCTCGCGGGGCGGAATCCGTACGCCGAGATCGGCCCTGGACTCCACTTCGATTGGCCCGCCCCGCTCTACTACCCGCTCACGGCGGCAGTGGCAGCGATGCCGCTCGCGTCGATGACCCGTTCGGTGGCCGCCGTCCTCTTCGCCGCGCTCGCGAGCGGTTGCTTCGTCTGGGCAGCGACGCGGCGCTCCGTCGCGCCCGCCGTCGTCATCACTAGTGCTTCAGCGGCGCTCGCCGCCGAGACGGTGCAGTGGTCGCCGCTTCTCTCCGCCGCCTTTGGCGTTCCGTGGCTTGGCGTACTGCTCTGTGCGAAGCCGACCATCGGCCTCGCAATCTGGTTGGCGCGGCCGACGCGCATCGCGCTGATTGGCGCAGTAGTGCTCACCGCGATCGGACTCGCCTTCTCGCCGACGTGGCCGACCGACTGGCTCGAAGCCTTGCGGCACACGTCGTTGGCGACGGCGGGGGGCACGCCATACTTCGCGCCGATCAAGTCCGCAGGTGGTGCGTTCGCTGCGCTGGCGATGCTTCGGTGGCGACGGCCCGAGGCGCGACTGGTCCTGGCTTTGGCGTGCGTGCCCCAGACGCCGCTTCTCTACGAGACTGTTTGGCTCGGCAGTTGGATCGCGGCACTCTGGCTCTCCGTCTCCGCTCCGTTCGTCAATGATCTGGCGCGATTCAGAGTATCGGTGGACGCCATCGGCTGGTGTCTATACTTCCCCGCCGTCATCATGCTGCTGCGTCGGCCGAACGTCGGAGCGACACCCGAGCGCATCGAGCGACTCCTTCGTAGGCTCTCTTCGCGTCCGACATCGATCCGTTAACTGCGCAGCCTCACTGCCACGGGATTCACGCGCGGAAGAAGGATCGAAGACGTCATCGGGTCGATTGGTGCGACGCTGCCGATCGCGTACCGGAATCCACTGAGGTCCCACGCAGCCACTTAGGCCAGGCCGCAATGCGTGCCTCGAGCCAAGCCGGGAGCGACCCCTCGTTCGGGCGACGCATCACCATGATCGTCGCGGGCAGGAAGAGCAGTAGGGTGTAGTACCGTCCCGACGCGAGAGCCACGTGCGAATGGTCCGCGTACGGCCCGCCACGGATCAGGAGCATGATCACCACATTGTACGAGGCACGAGAAAGAGCGGCACGGTGTCGTACAGGAAGAGCGATTGCGGGGCGCACGCCAGCGCGACGAGGAGTCGCGCCTCCGGCCGTCGCCAGCGCGTCACGGCAACGAGCGCGAGAGCGCCGCCCGGTAACAGCACGGGCGCGCTGTACGGGAATCCTGTCGGGGATGAGCCGAGGTGCGCATTTCCCAGCGCCAGAAAACCGCGCCAGTGAGCGATCCAGGCAGGGTCGATCACGAACGCCACCGCCGTGCATGCAATCGCACTACCGACCGCCCACCACGACGGCCGGGCGAGAAAGAGTGCGAGGCCAGTATGGGGCTTCACGACGAGGAACACCCCGAGCGGCGCGAGGACGTAGGCGCCCGCGTGCAGCGGAGTCCACTGGACCACTTCGGAAGCTAAGTACATGCTTGCCGAGAAGAAACCGAGGAGGGTACCCCACCCGTGCTCGAGGAGCGCCCACGCGAACGCGGTTGCCGCGATCACCATGAAGATTCCGTTCGCGGCGGGCGGGGTCGGAACGAGCGCAAAGGGCGAGGCCGCCACGACGCTGGGGAGTGGATAGAAGGATCCCGGTATCGCGTCACCCAGCACCAGTGCGCGAGCCGCCGTCCACACCGCTGTAAAGTCGCGCGGCTTCACTTGCGTGCTGGCCCGGAAATGCGAGTGCAGCCCGGCGAGCAGCCCGAGGGCGAAACTCACGAGGAAGCGAAGTCGGAGCGGGATGGTCGCTGTCATGGTCGCAACGGTACGTGGCGGAGCAGCCTGGCGATCCGCCGTGTTCCGCCCATTCATCGGGTGCGCGGCGATTCCGGGAACTTGAGAATCATGCTGGAAACTGGCAACGAGGTTCGTGCATGTGATGCGAGCCACGCGCGCTTGGCCCAGAGGCCGGCTCGAGGAGCTGTGGGTGCCCACGGAGCACGAACCGCTGTGCCGATCCTTCTCCACTCCGGATGCCGATCGAGGACCGCCGCAACGGGATACGTCTCTGGGACGATGGCTATGTCCGATGAGGCCCAGGGCCCCATCGCGCGATCGCCGCTGAGCGAAGGCACATCCGGGAGCTCGACTGAATCGGGGAAGACACTTCGACTATCGACAGACTCGCTTACGGCTGGAAGTCGCCACTTGAGGTAGCTGCCGTAGTTGGTAGTCGTCAGCAGCCTGGTACCCCGTGGAATCTCGGTGTGCGACTCCAGCCATCCCGCCGCAGGCTCGGTCGCGAACGCCTTGAGAGATGGGAGTGAGCGTGATTCCATTCCGCCCTCATACACGTGCGTCACCTTCCATAGCCGGATGTTCGTGGGCGCGAACGCGAGCAACGCGAGCGGGGTGAGAACCGCCCAAGACAGATCGATGCGCCGATCCGATGGCTCGGGTAGTCGACGCAGGGCCATGACGACCAGCGGTAGCGCACACCACCACCATGGACCGAGCCCCTTGAAGTATTGAGAGAATAGCATCAGCCCCGCGAGCCAGAGCAGCGCCAGCGCCAGACGTTCGGCGAGACGCGTCGCTCGTACGTCGGCCAGAAATGGTAGAAGGGCCAGACCCACGCCTACCAGAGGAGATACTTTGAACCCGGGCGTGAGCTCACCGGGCGGCGAAGGCCCGGAGAGAATTGCATCGTAGCCGAAGTTCAGCGCGAAGACGTCCGGCCAGTGGAGGGCATATGGGGACGTGAACCAACCAGTCATCACGACCACAGTGGCCAGGATCAGCCGCGGTATCTCGTCCGCACGCACTCGCGCCCAGAGCAGAACCAGCGGAGCCGCGACGACCGGAAAGGTGATGTGAATCCCGGCGGCCAACGCAGTGATCATCCACAGCGCGAGCGCGGGGTAGACGGGGCTCGCTGAGCGCGGTCGTACGAGCCAGAATGCCGAAGCCCACGCGAGCGGGAGCAACGCGAACATGAACAGCTGAGGCCTCAGGAACGGCGTGCTCTCCATCGCGGTGACGATGGAGAGCACGCCGAGAATCGTCGATCGCGAGACGTCCAGTCCCATCGACCGTCCAGCCGCGGCGCCGGCGAGCACGATTGTCATGGCAGTAACTCCCGCCAACACGTGGAGTCCAATCGGTCCGAACGCTCGCATCGTCGCGAAGAACGCCAGCTGGGCGATCCACGAGTACGCGTAGTACGGCTCGCCTGCGCGCGTCCACGCGAATGGCTCCTTGAAAGGCACCCGATGCTGGGTGGAGATCCACTCACCGATGCTGAGGTGCATCGGGAAATCCGGATCTGCGAGCGGCGCGAAGCCCGCCCAGACAGCCGCAGCCATACAGCACGCCGCGAGCGACAGAATCCACGGATCGTATCGACGCATCAGAACATGCGATGCTCGGGGCTCACGGCGAGTGGGAGCCGGAGCGCTCGTGACGTGTCCACCAGTCTTGCCTTACCCAGAGAGCGGTGGAATCGCCAGGCGAGGACTCTCCCTGCACGGCGGCCATTCGCTGCCAGCCCGTCGCGGTGTCGAGCACGGCCGCTGCACGGAACTGAACGGGGAGGACGACCAGATCGGCCGACTGCCAGGGCCCCACAGGGAAGCCCTGCGCGGCGGCGCTGACCACGCTCTCCGCGGCAGTCACCGAATCCGGCTGTAACCCGCGACTGTCGATCGACGTCGAATATCCCGGAAGTCGCCAGGTCAGGTAGCTCCCGAATGCGAACGACGTCATGATCCGCCCACGTGCATCCGCCGTCGTGTTCGACCGAAGCCATTCCGCAATTCGTTCGGCTGGTCGCGCTCCATACGTTGGGAGCCTGCGATCGCTCGTCGAGCCCTCGAGTCTCCGCAAGTCACGCGTGCGAATGCCATCCACGGTGATGATCACGAGGCAGGCGAGTAGCGCCAAGACCCGGATCGAGCGCCGCGGCGGCGCTTCCGTCACATCGCGAGTGGCCCATGCCAGCGTCAAGCCGAACCAGACGATCGAGGCCGAATGCGATGGCCCCGACCATCCAGTACGTCGCTGCGGCGAGCCGCTCCCGGCCAGTCAACCTGCTCTGCGCGACGATCCATGGTACGGCCAGCATGCATGCCGTCAGCACGAGCAACGGCCCGACGGGAGGCTGTAGCATCGCAACAAAACCGGGCCGCATCTCACTGATCGGGGACGGGTATCGAGTCAGCGCGTGCGAGCCGAAGTTGTGGGTGAACACGCTCGGCCAGTGCAGTGCGTAAGGCGACGTCATCCACCCCGCGACGACCGCAGCGACGGCCCCCACGGCCATCGCGGTACCGAGTCGGCGATGAACCCACAGCAGGATCGCCGGCGCCATCGTTACCAGGAAGAACAGGTGCGAGTTGGCCGTCAGAGCACTCGCGAGGAAGAGCCAGAGCAACGTCTTCCAGGATCCCTGGTCCTGGGCGATTCGAATGAACATCGCCCAGATGATTGGCATCGTGATCAGGAGGATCGATTGCGGACGAATCATGCCGACGAATAGCGCGCCGACGATCAGGTTGAACCCTGCGAGCATCACCCCCAGACTGGGACGCCATCCGGCTTCGCGCGCCAACAGGAGCGCCGCCACCGCGCTGGATAGCACCAGAAGGCCCTGCAGGGCCCTCAATCCGTAGTGGCCGAAGGTGGAGAACGTCTCGAAGTACATCCACTGCGGAAGCCACGAGTAGGCGAAATACGGCTGTCCGACGGCGGTCCACGAGAACGGCTCGGTGAACGGAACGGCCCGGTGGCGAGCGATCCACTCTCCGATCACGAGATGCATCGGAAGATCGGGATCCGCCAGCGGTCGGATGGCGCCGAACAGGAACACCACGACCGCCATGATCGTGAGATCGACCTTCCAGTGCCGTCCGAAGCTCTGCTCCCAGTCAGCTCCGCGATGCAGCCGTGGAGCGTCGTCTCGCGCTGCGTCTGCCAGCGCGAGACTCACCGGGCTCGCCGTCGGCCCCGCTGCTCGGTCGCCGGCTGGAGCGACGGGTCGCGGCGCACCCAGGCCAGGCGGGGGTCGCGCGGGTCGATCCGTCGCAGCACGCTCTGCACCCCGGTCGAGTCGTCCATCTCCGATAGTGCGAGCGCGAGGAACCGCGCATCCCAGAATGGCAGATGGCCCGTGCGGCGACGCGTTTCGGCGAGGAGTCGTCGCACCTGCTGGCGAGCGGCCGTGGTGTCTCCCGTGCGGCGCAGCGTGACCGCGCGCAGCGAGTTGCCCCACAGCGGCCGGCCAAGCTGGGTCACGACCTCCGCATCGGCAAACGCGGCGCGGACTTCACCGCCACGCGCCCTGACGAGCGCCCGCAACGCATAGGCGGGCGCCGAGCGGGCGTCGCGATCGATCGCCTCGTTGAGCAGTTGGCAGGCGTGCACGGGCACACCGTCGCGAATCTCGCCGTCGGCCTCCTCCACCAACCGTTCCGACTCGTCGCGCACGCGCTCCTGGATGCGCTTGATCATGTCCGTGCGCAGAAGTCGGGACTCCACTTCGCTCCCGTTGCCTCCCCACGCTACGAGGCGGAGCTGCGCATTCTCGAGCAGCTCGCGCGCGCGCGTGGACGTCGAGTCGAGCTTGATCGCCTGCTCGAAGTACTGAATCGCGTTGACTAGCTCGTTGGGGTCGTAGCGCGACGGGATGTACATCCCCCGCAACAGCAGCTCATAGAGCTCGGGCGATTTCTCGACCGGCGGCCGCGGCGGCGGCGCGGTGAGTCGCGCGTTGATCCTGACCGCCACTTCCTGGGCAATCAGCCGGGCGAGCATGGGAAGCTCGAGTACCGGGCGAACTTTCGACCCGGTCCAGATGACGGCGCCGTCGCTCGTTCGCGTGAGCTTCACCTGCGTCCGCACGCTGTTTTCGTCGCGGAAGATCGAGCCGGTCATCGACAGGTCGACGTCCGTGAAGCCGCCCCCCTCCGACAACTTGACGACCAGCAGTTGATCGGAGTCCTTGGTCCGGCCTCCAGCCGCCTTCGTGCGAGCGCTCAGCAGCTGTGTCACCAGCTCCGTCGTGAGCGCCGCGGCGAGATGTGCATCGTTTCCGCCCCGCGACCGTCCGGCGAAGTACGCCACGCCGATGCTGCTGACCTCCGAAAGCGACCCCACTGGCCGGCGCACCGCGATGGTGAGCGGCGTACACGCTCGGCCCATCGGCAGATTGCCCTGTGATCGCGCACCGGGTCGCGCCGCTTCGCCGTCGCGCGCGCCGAGGGCGACGAGCGCCACGGCGCACACCATGCCAGCGAGGAGCGCGATCCCGACGGGAGGCCGGCTCCTCACGAACTACTTGACGAGAAAGAGCCGCTGAACATTGCTCGGGGCGTTGCTGATGAGGTCCGTCGGGTTGAGAATGCGCGACTTGAGTCCTTCGGCGACACCCACGACGGTTCCGACCGGGTATCCGGTCTTCTGAGGGCCGGGGATGTCGTCGCAGGTCTGTGTCGAGGCTGTGAAGTAGCACTTGAGCTCGAACTCCCCGACATAGCGGAAGTCGACGGACTGGCCATTGCCCGTGATGTCGGACCATGCGATGTCGACGACCACTCCATTCTGCGAGGTCGTCGAGTTCGCGTAGCACTCGGCCTTAGTTCCGCGGAACGGCGCGCAGATGCCGGGGCGCGCAGGCTGATTGCCCTGAGCAGGCTGCCCGTTGATGACCTCGATCGTCCAGCACGCCGTCTGGTTCGGGGCGCCGCACGAGCCACCATTCCCGCTGTTCGGGACCGTGTTCCCGTTTCCGGCGTCGGAGTTGACCGCGATGCCGTCACACCCCGAAACCATGGTCTGGAAGGTGGACTTTCCGGAGTTCGCGTTGCCGTTCTGATTCGACGGCGGATTGTAGCCCCTCCAACTGCTGTCGTTCGGGTACTGGAACGGGTAGGCGGTCTCGGGGGGCAGGACGATGAACGTCTTCTGCGCGACGTCGGTGCTCTGCTGGAACTGGAGCAGCATCGTCGGATTCAGATCGGGCGGCGGGCTCGTGGTCGTGTTGACGTTGTTCACTCGCCGGTAGAACGGCGCGTATGGGAACGCCCAGGGGCGCATGCAGTTCAGGCTGACGTTTCCGATCCAGGCGATCGCCTGGCGTGAGAGTGGCAGCCCGGCGGTGCGACCGATCATCTGGGAGAACACACCGACTGGGCGCCGCGACAGCTCGACCTTCACCGAGTTCGCCCGACGGCCGCCGAGGTTCGGATCGAACGTGTGGGCCGCGGGATCCCAGAAGCCTAACGTGACACTGTCGGCCGTCGTCGAGAGCGTTTGGCCGTCGGCTCTGTTGGTGCTCCCTACCCACGCGATCACCGCCGCGTCGACGGCAGGTTCCGGCGTCGCGCTGGTCGTGCTCTGCAGCACGAGCGCGCCCTGAAGCGCCGCAGCGTCCGCCGCCGTCTGCAGCTCGCCCGTGACGACGTAGAAGCGTCCGATATCTGCCGCGATGGCCGCAACGCCCATGAACGCGGCCAGCATCAACGCCACCAGCACGAGCACGGAACCCCGGCGACTTCTCTGCTTGGATCGCATCGTCAGACCCTCGGCCAAAACATGTACCTGCGAAGTGGGTGCCCTACTGCAGCGAGACACCCTTGAGTGTCTGGGCCAGCGTCATCGCCGCCGGTCCCAGAATGAGCGCGAACAGCGCGGGAAGCATGAACAGCGCGAGCGGGATGAGCATCTTGATCGATGCCTCGGCCGCGCGCTTTTCGGCGGTCTGCCGCCGCTTGCGGCGCAGCGCCTCGGAGTAGACACGCAAGATCCGCGCGATCGACGTGCCCAGCCGTTCGCTCTGCACCATGCTCGACGCGAGGCCGCGGAGGTCCTCCACACCGGTACGCTGATAGAGTCCGTGCAACGCCTCGTCTCGCGATAGTCCTGCGTTGATCGTCCGGTTGACGACCAGGAACTCCCCTGCCAGGTCGGGATGCAAGAATGCCATGTCGCGCGCGACGCGCAACATCGCCGAATCCAGCCCGATGCCGTCTTCGACGCAGACGACCAGCAGGTCGAGCGAATCGGGGATCGCCTTTCGGATCCTGTCGCGCCGCTTGCCGACCATCCGGTCCAGCATCGCCTTCGGTCCGATTACCCCCGCCACTCCCGCGAGCACGACCAGCATGACGAGGTAGCGAAAGTTCGACTGCGGTCCGAGCACGAACGCGGCCAATGGGAGCAGCACGGCCGTAGTGACCCGGATCGTCGTGTAGAACAGTGGGGCAAAGTCGCCCTCGAAGCCAGCCTGCACCAGGAGCGGGGCCGCCGCGCCCGCGTCCGACCACGACGTCGGCGCGTTTTCGCGGAGCCATCGTCCGAGGCGCGTGACCCACCCCTCGTCAGTCCCCCGAAGGATGGTGATCGGCGCCGACGCGACACCCGCCTGTCCGTCGAGGCGGAGAACGAGCTCGCGACGTGCTCGCGCCACTTGCAACGCATAGACTGCCGCAGCGGCAGCTACGACGATGACTCCGATGAGGGCCCAGAGAATGAGTGGCACGGCTCAGAGATCCACGTTGGCGATTTTCGACATCACAAAATATCCGGCCACCACCGAGGCGGCCGCGTACGCGATCAGCTTGTGCCCAAAGTCGGTCGTGAACAACGGCTGCATGAAGTTCGGATTGATCGCACTAATGACCAGCACCACCGCGAGCGGCAAGCAAGCGAGCACTCGCGCCGACATCCTCGGCTCCGCCGTGAGCGTGGCGAGCTGCATGCGGAACGTCACCCGCTCGCGCATCAGCGTCGCGAGGTTGGTCAGCACCTCGCCGAGGTTACCACCGGTCTCGCGCTGGATCAGCAGCGACGTCACGAACATGCGCGCATCGAGCGTCCCCACTCGCTCCTGGAACCTGAGGAGCGCCATCCGCACCTCCATGCCCAGCCGCTGCTCATCATAGAACCGGACGAACTCCGGCCCGAGCGGCGTCGGCGTCTCGCGCCCAACGAAATCCATCGCGGCCTGCAACGAGTAGCCCGCCTGGAGCGCGTTCACCAGCATGTCGAGCGACTCGGGGAGCTGCGCCTCGAACGCCTTCTCACGCTTCGACTGCTTCCGCTTCATCCAGAGGTAAGGCAGGAAGAGCCCGACTGGCGCCAGCAGCGCGGAACCGAGGAGGCCCCAGCGCTGCCCGAAGACGAGCCCGCCTACCGCCAGCGCCAGCGACATGAGCAGGAACGGCCCCGCCTTCTGCTCGGATCCCGCACGCTCGAGCAGGACGGCGATGGACGTCGTGAGTGCCCGGCCTGCAAGCAGCTTGTTGAGGAACGGGATCTCGCTCGAGCGGTCGTCGCGCAGGATGCTGACGGCGACCGCCGAGCCGGCCGCGCCCGCGCGCAGCTGATCGCGCGCGGCCTCGGATGCCTCCAGCGCCTCACGGTTGACTATCCCGTAAACCGCGACGATCAGGAAGACGAGGCCGAAGAAAACGGCCGCGAGGATGAGCAACTGCATCGACTACCTCATCGCGAAGAGGTCGGCCGGTATCTCCGCGCCGGCCAGCCGCAACCGCTCCATGAAGGTCGGCCGCACGCCCGTAGACTCGAAGCCACCGATCACGGTGCCGTCCGTCGCAATACCGCGCCGGTGGTACCGGAAGATCTCCTGCATCGTAATGATCTCCCCTTCCATTCCGGTCAGCTCGGTGATGCTCACGATCCGCCGCGAGCCGTCCGCCATGCGCGAGACCTGGACGATCACGTCGATCGCCGAGGAGATCTGCTCACGAGTCGCCCGGTTCGGGAGATTCGTGCCGGCGAACAGGATCATCGTCTCCAGACGCGACATGGCGTCGCGCGGCGTGTTGGCGTGGATCGTCGCCAGCGAACCCTCGTGGCCGGTGTTCATCGCCTGGAGCATGTCGAGCGCTTCGGCCGAACGCACCTCGCCGAGGATGATGCGGTCGGGACGCATGCGCAGCGCGTTCTTCACGAGATCGCGCGCCATGACCTCGCCACGTCCCTCCGAGTTCGGCGGACGCGTCTCGAGGCGGACGACGTGGTCCTGCTGCAGGCGAAGCTCGGCCGCGTCCTCGATCGTGACTACACGTTCCGCCGCCGGAATGAACGTGCTGAGGGCGTTGAGGAGGGTCGTCTTACCAGAGCCCGTACCGCCGGAGATCAGAATGTTGAGGCGCGCGAGCACACAGCCGGCAAGCAGCGCGAGCATCTGGTCGGTCATCGCGCCCTTCGCCACCAGATCTCGCGCCGAGAGCTCGGCACCGAACCGGCGGATCGAGAGGACCGGACCGTCGAGTGCCAGCGGCGGGATGATCGCGTTCACGCGCGATCCGTCGGCCAGACGAGCGTCGACCATCGGAGACGATTCGTCGACGCGCCGGCCAACGCGGCTCACGATGCGGTCGATGACCGTGAGCAGATGCGCGTTGTCGCGGAAGGTGATGTTCGTGCGCGAGAGCTTACCGCGGCGCTCGATGTACACGTCCTTCGGACCGTTCACCAGGATGTCGCTGATGCTCCCGTCGCGGAACAGCGGCTCGATCGGACCAAGGCCGGTGACCTCATAGATGATCTGCTCGACGATCTCCTCGCGCTCCGTCGCGCTCAGCGGCGCCTGCTCGGCGCGGATGAACTCGATGACCGCGTTGCGGATCTGCGTCGTGAGCAGCGCCTCGTCCGTGATGCGCTCCAGCGCGGCGAGGTCAAGGCGCTCGACGAGCTTGCGGTGCAGCTCGAGCTTGAGCTGATCGACTGCGTTGAGCCGCGCCTCGGAGGCACGGAGCGAGCGTGGATCGATCTTGCTCACTTCGGCCTGCGTGGCTTGCGCGAGCGGCGACGAAGTGGTCGCAGGCTGTACCCGCACCTTCGGATCGATCAGCGCGGGCGGTCCAGCGGTGGGGTCCGCCCCCGCGCCGTTGCCGTTCGCGGGCGGTGGAGTCTCCGTGGCAGTTCCCGGCCCGCCACGGCCGAGCAGTCGATCCCGCAATGAAGGAGGCATTATCGTTTTCCGATGCTGAAGATGCGGCTGAGGCGAGAGCTCGACTCGCGCGCCTTGCCGTTCGTGTTCCCGAGACCGGTCAGCTTGGCAACGAGCTGCGTGTAGCTCTGCGTAAGTCGAGAGTTTCGATCGTAGCGCCCGACGGGAACTCCCTTGCTCACCGCGCCGTCCGACGATTTGAAATCGTTCGGCAGCAAGTGGAAGATCGGCATGTTGAGCAGCGTGCTGGCGTCCGACGGTGTGAGCACCTCATTCGCCTGGTGGCGATTCACCACGATCGCAAGCTTGTCCGCGCCGTAGCCAAGTCGCTCGCAGAGCGAGATGGTCCGCTGCGTGCCACGAAGCGCCGCGACGTTGAGCTGAGTGACGAGGACGATCTTGTCTGCGCCGTCGAGCGCCGCGAGCGTCCGATCCGTGAGGTGGTGTTCGCAGTCGAGGACCGTGTACGCGAAGTGATTCCGGAGCTCCGTGACGAGCGTGGCGGCAGTGGTCGCATCGACCATCTCCCCGATCTCCGGTCGGTCGGACGAGGGAAGCACCCACACGCCACCCTCCACCGGTGTCAGGATGGAAGAGAGGAGGTCGGCGTCGATCCGCTCGACACGCTGGACGAGGTCGCCGACGTCGTACGACGGCGACATGTTCAGATGGACGCGCAGGTCCCCACCGTGGACGACGAAATCGGCCAGCGCCACGCGGCCGCTGGGATTCGCATCGGCGAGCCCGAACGCCAGATTCACCGCGATGCTCGTGCTGCCGAGCCCTCCCTTGGCCGTGTACACGGCAATCGTCTTGCCCTGCTCGGCTTCGGGTCGGCCGCGGCGCGTCAGCCGGTCCAGCGCCGCCGAGAACTCCTGCGCGTTCGGCGGGAAGACGAGAAACTCCTGGACGCCGGCGCGCATAGCCTGGAGGATCAGTCCCGGCTCGGCCTGGGGCGCCGTCCCGATCACCGTCGTCGAGCCGCTGCGCACGATCTCGCGCTCGAGCGTCGCCAGCTCCACCGCCCCCATGTCCTGGAGGGGCACGATGACGAGCTCGAACGAATCGTCGCGCAGCAGCCGGAGAAGCGCGGTCAGATCCTGCACGCTCGCGCTCCTTCCGAACCCAAACCGCTGAAGCACGGTGTTGGCGTCGGATTCGGGCCCAGCTGCTCCGGCAACGATGACGGCCTTGCGTTGAGTCACTTAACGAGTGTTACGGGTTGAGCGGGGTGCGGCGGCCCGGCGTCGGCGTGATCACCGGCGGAGTGGATTCTTCGATGACCTCGCGCGCCGGCAGGGTGGTGTCCGGCAGCACGCGCAGAATATTTCGCGCGGGCGGGCGCGTCGGATCGACGATCGTGGGAGTCACCACGACCAGCAGTTCGGTCTCGTTCTTTTGCCACCGCGTGCTCGAGAACAACGCCCCGATGATCGGGATGTCCATGAGCAGCGGGATTCCCGTACGCGACCGGTCGCGGGTCTCGGACATGAGTCCCGAGATGATCAGGCTCTGACTTGGCTTCACGTCCACCGTGGTCTCGACACGCCGCGTCTGAAGCGCCGGAATGCGGAAACCGGAGATCGTGATCGCATTCGCATAGTCGAGCGTCGAGACCTCCGGTCGCACGGCGAGCGTGATGAGACTGTCGCTCAGGATCTCTGGCGTGAAACGAAGGCGGATTCCGAACTCGCGATAGGAGATGGTCACGAACGTCTGGCCGCCCTGACCGGGCTGCGCGATCGGTACCGGGATCTCACCGCCGGCGAGAAAGTTCGCTTCCTGGCGATTGGCCGACATCAGGTTGGGTCGCGCCAGCAGCCGCGCGTTCCCCCTGCTCTGCTCCGCCTCGATGAACGCCAGGACATCGTTCGACCCGAAGTTCGTCAGCACGGTGAAGAAGCCGCGGTCCGCTGGCACGGTCACGTTTCCGTTCGCACCGACCGCATTGTCGTTGTTGAAAAGCCCTGTTCCGACACGCACGTTTTGATCGCGGTACAGCGCCGACACACCGAAATTCAACAGCGCATCACGCCGGACCTCGGCGAAGACGATGCCGAGCGAGACCTGCCGGCGATCGGTGGGCGGATTGACGAGTATGCGGTAGTGCTGGCGTGTCTCACCGGTCCACATGATCACGTCGGTCTCACCCGCGGCGCGCGCGTTCACGACAATGTCGCGCTCGCCGATCACCACCACGTCCGCAATGGCGGGATTGGCGACCGAGACGCGCGTCACGGGGACGTTCGTGTGGATCGGATAGGAGCGTCCCGCTGGCAGCGCCACGCGGATGATGTCCTGCTCGGCGGTCTGCGCGAGCGCCACCGAGGCCGGCGACGCGAGGAAGCCGGAGGCGAGCAGCAGCGCGTAGGCGAGGAGACGGTGACCGCGAGTTGGTCCGTTCAAGAGTGTGGGGCTCCGATGGAGGGATCGCGTCGAGACTGCTCGACGCGTGCAGGGCGTGCGCTACGGGCTGGTCTACGGGGTGGCTTTCTGGGTGGGCTTCTCGAACTTCTGGCGCTGGACGTCCCCACCTCGGAACACGGTGACGGTGAGCGAGTCGGGCTTCGGGGGGGCCGCGACCACGACTGGAGGCGCGGCGGGCTGGGGCCGCGGCTGAGCCACGCGTCGCGGCGCCGGGCGTTCGGCGACGCGTTCGGGCGCGCTGCCGAGCTGCGAGAGAACATCGCCCGTGTTGGCCCCCGTTGTCTTGACGGTGTCGGGGTCACCATAGCCGCGCAGCACGAGCTGGATGCTTCCCTGACTGGCGGCGATGGCCAGTCGCTCGGCTTCCGCAGGTGTCACTTCGAGCGCCACTGAGGCAGCCTCGATCGGCTTACCCTCCGCATCCCTCTCGACCGCAGTGCCCACTGACAGGACTCGCATGTTTTCCATGAACAGCTTGGAAACAAGTCGGCCATCCTTCGCCTCGTTCCGGATCTGCACCAGCACGTCGACCCGGCTGTTGGGCTGGATGAGCCCACTGACGCCGGCGATATCGTTGATCCGCAGAGCCATCGCGCGCTTGCCCGGGGTGATCTTGACTTCGATGCCGGGGCCCGTACCGCTCGGCGCCAGCCGCCCAGGAACTATCGGCTCCCCTTCGAACACCGCGACGCGAGTGACGCGTCCGATCAGCGAGTCGGTCGACGCAAAGGCCCCCGCGGGCACGGTGGCGATCGGCCACTCGCGCACCGAGAGTGCGGTCCGATCGATGGGCGAGCCCTCGGGCAGGTTCTTCGCTGCCACGACTAGCGGGCGCGTCGCGATGCGGCTCGACGCCTTGGTGTTCTCGAGGACTCGATACACACCGAACGTCGCGAGGGCAGCGATGCCGACCGCGACGTAGAAGACGAAGGTGTAACGTCTGCCAGCCATGTTGTTACCTGATTGACCGCGAAGTGAGGACTGCGAGTACGACAGTGCGCCGAGATGCGCACGAGAGGTGATCGACTGCTACCGTCGTCAGTTGCCCGAGTTTGCCATTTCCCAGCGGAAGATCGCCCTGCGATTCAACGAGACCGTCGCGAGCCCGAGCAACGTCGACAGCGGTGTGACCGGCTTGTACGGATACGCGGTGATCTGCACCGTGATGAGGCCGTTCGCATCGGGCGGGGTCACGGTGATGAGCGCCTTCGTCTGCGCCACGGTGAGCCCGTTGTTCATTCCGACGATGTAGTTGTACACCCGGTCACTCACCTGAGTGCGGGCCGTCGCCCCTCCGTTTGCAGCCCAGGCGGCAACGTCGAGAGTCGCGGCGTATCGACCGCCTTCCCGAACGGCGGCGGTGAGATTGTTCAACGTGTACACCGCGAGACCGAAGTCGATCGTGGCGCACATCATCAGCATCAGGAGCGGCACGACGAGCGCGAACTCGACGAGCGCGGCGCCGCGCTCGCTCCGCATGCCCCGCAATCCACGAATGCGTCGTCTGATCTTCATCGCTCGGAGCTCCTCAAGATCGTCAACCGAAGGGCAACCAACGGGGAAACCATGCCGCGATCAGTAATCCAGCGGTCATCGCAAGGCCGTACGGGAGTGTCTTTCGCCCGGCGGGAACCGCGAGGGGCGTTGCAAGAAGCTTCGGATCGCGCAATCCATGGGCGATCCGGAACGTCGTGAGGCCAAGACCGTGCGCGAGCACCAGACCGATCACCGAAAGCACTCCGCCCGCCAGCGCGGATGCGAGCGCCGCACCGACGACTTGGGACGGAGCCAGCCAGCTGCTCGCGGCAGCGAACAACTTGACGTCGCCCGCACCGAGCATTCGCAACGCGTAGAACGGGATCCAGAGCACGAAGCCGAGCAGGAGCCCGAGCAGGGCGCGAGGCACGCCGGAGGAAGGCGACTGAACGAGCGCGGAATAGCACACACCGAGCACGGCGAGGGCGATCACAAGCCAGTTGGGAATGCGTCTGCTGCGAATGTCCCAGACACTCGCCACCACGAGGGCGAGCGTGAAGCACGCCCCACCGACCATCGTGAGAGCAGACCCCGCAAAATCGCTCATCGCCAACCCCCGAGCCAGTGGTGCGCCCGGGTCATGCCCCGTCGATCCTGAGCGACCACCGGATCGCGCGGCAACTCGGGCGCAGACCCGTCACGTGCTTGCATGTTCGCTCTGACCCGACAAGTCGGACAGGAACGGGCGATCGGGCCATGGATCGGCCCGATCGCCCGCGCCCCGTCCCCTGGCTCAGTTCACCAAATTGACCTTCGAGCCGAACTTCCCGTACAGCAGGTTCAACACGCCGTTGAGCTGCGACAGCACGAAGATGGCGATGCCGGCGACGACGACGATGATGATGCCGTACTCGGCGGTCGTGGCGCCGTCCTCGGCGCGGGCGAAATTGCGGGCGAAGCGGGTCAGCGTCGACATGTTGCGTTTCCTCTGAAGAAAGGGACGGGGGAAGGGCTGAACTGCCGGGGGATGGTGCACTACGATTCGGCCCACGTTCACCATTGACGCGCCAGTATGGTCATCGGTGACAACCGTGAAGGTCGGCACAGCAACCAGGATGGCCGCCGATGCCGTCGAAGATACGGAATCAGCGTGAAGCGTTCGGACTGTTGTCCGGCGAGCGCCGACCTAGCGAGTGAGTGCCCTGCGCAACGCTCAGACCATCATTCGCGCCGTGGCGAGCTCGTTACGATTGTGGGGCTTGGGAGTTCCGGAGGGCGAATTTATACGTCAGGAAAAAACATTTGGCAAGCAAGCTAAGCCACTACAACTCAAGCGCCTAACTGCAGTTACCTCTTGGGTACGCTCGGTCGCTCGCATCCTGGTGGCGTTCAGGAGTCGCGTGCGGTGCAAACCGGCAGCGCTCGCTCAAGAAAGCCCGAGGGGTGTCGGAGTCGCCACACCCCGTTGCGTCGCGGCGACACCGTGAGCCGGCCATGCCGCCGCAACATTTTGGGAATCGCCCTCCCGAAAAGTCAAAAAGCCGCGAGGGATCTCCTCGCGGCTTTTTGCCATGACTGACGCCCCCTCAGTTCACATCGTTGACCTTCGAGCCGAACTTCCCGTACAGGATGTTCATCACGCCGTTGAGCTGCGACAGGACGAAGATGGCGATGCCGGCGACGACGACGATGATGATGCCGTACTCGGCGGTCGTGGCGCCGCTCTCCGAGCGAAGGAAACGGGAGATCGTGGACATTGGGGGGAATCCTTTGAGGGGTGAGCGAACCATTCGGCCGCTTTGGCGGACGATCGCCGTCGTGCGGCGCTGCAGCGAAGTCAGCGAGATGGGTCACCGCAGAGACCGGACCGCCGTAGCGGCGTCGCTCTATTTCGACGATTGAGCGGCGACGATCGCAATCTACGTCGTGGACGGGCCGCAATAAGTGCTTCCAGCGTAGGCACTTGTAGCCGTGAGCGTGTCTTGGCGCACTCAGAACCACGCCAGCTCGGCGGCAGGCGAGGCCATCCCCGGCGCACCAGCATGCGCCCCAACGATCCTTGTACGATCGATCGTTGTAGCGTGAACGTGGCACGCTGTCGCGCCCGGTCAACGGGCCCAGCGGAGGCGCGATCGCTACTCGACGCCAGCTCCTTTCGCTCCGACCGGCATCAGCACCTCCACGGCCCGTCCATCGAGTCGCCGAATGCCAGCCAGCGCCTGAATCGCCAAAAAGAACGCACAGCCGACCACACTCCCACCGACCCCCTCGATCAGCTCGCACGCCGCGTTCGCCGTCCCGCCCGTCGCCAGCACATCGTCCACGACCAGCACTCTCGCCGACTGCGGACACGCGTCCACGTGCACCTCGAGACGTCCCGTCCCATACTCCAGCGCGTAGTCCTGACCGGCCCGCTCGTACGGCAGCTTCCCTGGCTTGCGGATCGGGATGAATCCGGCGCCGAGCGCCAGGGCCACCGGAGCACCGAAGATGAAGCCCCGGCTTTCGATCGCCGCAACATGGGTGACGCCCGCCTCGCGCCACGGCTTGGCGAGCGCCGCGATGGCATCGCGCAAGAGCTCCCGATCCGCCAGCACTGGAGTGACGTCCTGGAACATGATCCCCGGGCTGGGGAAGTCCGGCACGACGCGGATCGCAGCGGCGAGGCGGTCGGTCAGCGGCGTGATCTCGCTCGTGGACATCGGCTAGCGACGGATGGCGAATGGATACGGGAGCGAATCCTTGGCGTCGTCTGCGACGTCGGCCACGAGGTGCACTTCGGCGCCGGTGGGGCCCACCTCCAGCGCGCGCCGAAGCCGCTCCAGCGAGCTGCCTTCCCCGCCCGCCTTCACCTCCACCTCGCCGTCGGGAAGATTCGTCACCCATCCACTGAGGCCGAGTCGCCGCGCCTCCTCGCGAACGAACCACCGAAACCCCACGCCCTGGACCCGACCGGAGATCCGCACGTGGAAGGTGCTCACGTCTGCTGCTCCCAGCCGTAAGTGCCGAAGAGCGGCACGAAGCGCACCGGTGCCACGTCCTCGATCTGGACGTCCGCACCGCGGCGCACGACGAGCTTGAGGGTCTGCTGGTCGAGCCCACCGATGGGAACGATCATGCGACCACCCTCGGCGAGCTGGTCGATCAGTGGCTGCGGAATCGTCGGTCCGCCCGCGCTCACGAGAATCGCGTCGTAGGGCGAATACTCCCGCCACCCGACCGTGCCGTCTCCGAGCAGCATCGACACGTTCTTCGCGCCGGCCCGCGCGATGTTCTCCCGCGCCTGATTGTAGAGGGCGGGGATGCGCTCGATGGTGAAGATCTGCGCGACGAGATGCGACAACAGCACGGTCTGATACCCGGAGCCGGTGCCGATCTCCAGCACGCGCTCGGTGCCCTTGAGCTGGAGAAGCTCGAGGTAGCGCGCGTGAATGGACGGCTGCGAGATCGTCTGACCACTGCCGATCGGAAGTGGCGCGTCCTCGTACGCGTGGTGACGCACGCCGCTCGGCACGAACAGGTGCCGCGGCGTGAGATCGAATGCGCGCAGGACGGCGAGATCGCGGATGCCGCGCTCGCGCAGCGTCTCCACGAGTCGACGCCGCGCGCCGGCCATCTGACCGTCTACGGATCCGGCCACCAGGCCCCCGCGGACTCGAGCATCCCGAAATGGGTCAGATCCAGATGCAGCGGCGTCACGGAGATGAACCCCTCTTGAATGGCGCGGAAGTCGGAGTCGGAATCACCCGACCATGATATCGACCCGCCGCCGATCCAGAAGATGTCACGTCCCCACGGGTCCTTCATCGGCTTGAGTGATCCCGAATACACGCGACTCCCCAGGCGGGTGAGCTTCACGCCCTTCACCCGATCCGCCGGGATCGGCGGCAGATTGACGTTGAGCAGCATGTTCGGCGGAAACGATGGGAGCGACGTGATGCGCTGAAGGAGCGGAGTGAGCACGGTGACCTGCTCTCGAAGATGGGACAGATCGGCGCGCAGATCTCCGCCCGCGAAAGAGATGGCGATCGACGGAATGCCGAGCGCGAGTCCCTCCATCGCCGCGGCCACGGTGCCCGAGTACAACACGTCCTCGCCCATGTTCTGCCCGTGGTTCACGCCACTGAGCACGAAGTCGGGGCGTTCGTCGAGGAGCGCTTCCACCGCGAGCATCACGCAGTCGGTCGGCGTGCCATCCACCTGCCAGCGCCGCTCGGCGCGCTGCACCGGCCGCAGCGGGTGATGAAGCGTGAGCGAGTGACTGGTCGCACTCTGCTCGCGATCCGGCGCGACGACGAAGACGTCCCCGAGCGGCTGAGCCGCTTCGGCCAGGCACTCGATGCCGTGCGCCAGTATGCCGTCGTCGTTCGTGATCAGGAATCGCATCGCCGGCTCAGCGGGTCGAGCAACGTGAGGTGAAGTGCACGGAGCGGCAGCAGATCAGGGCTCATCATCCGGGGCGAGCAGACGCACGAGCTCCTTGAGATCGTGCTCGAGCGCATCGAGGGTCTGCGTATTGAGCGCCGTGCGCGCGGCCGACTTCAGCTCGCCGCCCTTCCGGTGCTCGTCGACCTTCTGCCGGGCGCCTTCGATCGTGTACTTCTCGGTGTAGAGCAGGTGCTTCACGAGCTGTATCAGCTCGATCTCCCGTCGCTGGTACACGCGATTGCCCGACCGATTCTTCGCCGGATTCAGGAAGCGGAACTGGCTCTCCCAATACCTCAGCACGTGCGGCTTGAGGTCGGTGAGCTCGCAGACCTCGCCGATGCTGAAGAACTCCTGGACGGGTTCGGCGGTCATGCGTCCTGCTCCGCGCGCAGCTCGCGGGTCATGAGCTCCTGAACGGCGAGCCGCGCGGGATGGCCGTCGAAGAGGATGCGGTGCACGGTAGCCACGATTGGCATCTCGATTCCCTCGCGAGCCGCGAGCGCGTGCGCGCTCCTGGTGGTCATCACGCCTTCGGCGATCGTTTCCTTTCCTGCGAGCGCCTCGGCCAGCGTCGCGCCCTGACCGACCGCCACGCCGAGCGCACGATTTCGACTCAGGGAGCCGGTGCACGTGAGCACGAGGTCGCCCATTCCGGCGAGCCCGGCGAAGGTGGCAGCTTTGGCGCCAAGCGCAATGCCGAGCCGCGTCATCTCGGCGAGACCTCGCGTGATGAGCGCCGCCCGCGAGTTGAAGCCGAGCCCGACCCCTTCCACGATGCCGGCCGCCACGGCCATCACGTTCTTGAGCGAGCCGCCGAGCTCGACGCCGATGACGTCGTCGTGGGTGTAGACGCGGAAGTGGGAATTGCTGAGCGCCTCCTGCACCATCGTGCTCGCGGCATCGTCGTCGGACGCCGCCACGATGGCGGTCGGCTGCTTCGCGACGACCTCCGCGGCGAAGCTCGGACCCGACAGGGCGACGACGGAATGACCCGGGGCTTCGTCGACGACGACGTCGCTCATCAGCTCGAGCGAACCCTCCTCGATCCCCTTCGATGCGACGCAGATCGTGGCGCCGCGGGCGAGATGCGACGCTCCCGCGCGAACGATCGAGCGCAGCACGTGCGAGGGTGTGACGAAGCACACGAGGCTCGCGCCGTCGAGCGTCTCGTCCAGGTCCGTCGTGGCGCGCACCATCGGTGACAGGTTCACCCCGGCGAGGAAGCGGTCATTCACGTGACGTCGCGTGATCGACTCGGCCACGTCGGCCTCGTGCGCCCACATCGTCACGGGGTGTCCGTTCCGCGCCAGCAGATCGGCGAGCGCGGTTCCCCAGGCGCCGGCACCGACGACGGCGACCGCGCGCACGGCGCCGTCCGTCACGCGCTTCCTCGCTTCCCGAATCGGTGCTCCTCGCCACGACGCAGCCGACCGATGTTGGAGCGGTGCGTCCAGAAGACGAAGAGCGCGATGATGACGCTCACGACGAAGAGGGGCGAGCGAGGCCCCAGCGTGATGAGCAGGAGCGTGGGCAGCACGATGGCCGAGAGCATGCTTCCCAGGGAGACGTACCCGGTGGCGAAGACGACCGCGACGAACACGGCGAACGTCACCACCATCGGGATCGGCGCGAGTGCGAAGAAGACTCCCGCCGCCGTGGCGACGCCCTTCCCGCCCCTGCGGAGCCTGAGGAAGATCGGCCGGACGTGGCCGGCGATCGCCGCGATGCCGCAGGCGATGGCCCACACGATCGGATCGCGCGCGCTGACGATGTGCCGCGGGAAATAGAACACGGGGAGCGCACCCTTCAGTGCATCCGCGAGGAAGACGAGCGTCCCGATCTTCCATCCAAGGACGCGGAATACGTTGGTCGCGCCCAGATTGCCCGAGCCCTGCTTCCGGAGATCGACGCCGCGCAGCTTGCCCGCCATCGCGGCGAAGGGGATCGAGCCGCTGAGATACGAGAGCGCGACGGCAACGATCGGCTCCATGCTACTCCGAAGATGCTCCGCCGCCCTTGCGGCGCATCAGGACACGCAGCGGGTTTCCCATGTACTGCCAGGACTCGCGAAAGCCGTTGTGCAGGAAGCGTATGTAGTGCTCCTCCACGAGCTCGGGATGATTCCCGAACACCGCGATCGTCGGCGGCTGGACGCTCACCTGCGTCGCGTAGTTGAGCTTCACCTCGCGCCCTGCAGCCTGCGAGGGTTGACGCCGCGCGAGCAGCTCGGCGAGCCGGTCGTTGACCTGCGAGGTGGAGATGCGCTTGCGTCCCTCCTCGTCGACGAGCTGGATGAGGTCGAGCACCTTGCTCACGCGCTGACCCGTCAGCGCGGACGTGAAGAGAAACGGCACCCACGTGAGGAATGGCGCCTTCTCACGGGCCTTCTTCTCGAACTTGTGCGACGCCTTGTCGTCCTTCTCAGCGATGTCCCACTTGTTGACGACCATGATGAGTCCGCGGCCAGCCTCCCACGCCATGTTGGCGATCTTGAGATCCTGGTGATGCAGCTCACCCTCGGTGGCGTCGATCATGAGCACGCAACAATTCGCGCGCTCGATCGCGCGGCGCGTGCGGAGCGATGAATAGAACTCGATGCCATCGTCGATCTTCGTCTGGCGACGCAGGCCCGCGGTATCGACGAAGACGAGCTTGCGGCCGTGGTAGGTGAGCGGCGTGTCGATCGCGTCGCGCGTCGTGCCGGCGATCTCGCTGACGACGAGCCGCTCTTCGCCCAGGAGGCGGTTCACGAACGACGACTTGCCGACGTTGGGTCGGCCGACGACGGCGACGCGCAGCGCTTCCTCGTCCTCCGGCTGCGACTCCGGAAGACGTTCGACGAGCAGGTCGAGCAGGTCGCCGGAGCTCTTGCCGTTCTGCGCCGAGACCGGAAGCGGATCGCCTGCACCGAGCTGATAGAAGTCGTAGAAGTCGACGCTGCTCGGATCGTCGACCTTGTTGGCGACGAGCAGCCACGGCTTGCCGGTGGCGCGCAGCATGTCGGCGACCTTGGAATCGCTCGGGTGCACACCGACTTTGGCGTCGACGACGAACAAGGTCATGTCCGCCTCTTCGACCGCCGTGGCGACCTGGCGACGAATCTCGCGGTCCATGGGCGCCTGCGGATCATCCGACAGCCCACCGGTGTCGACGAGCCAGAACGCGCGCCCGTTCCACTCCGCGCGCGAGAAGTGACGGTCGCGCGTCGTGCCCGCTTCCTCGGAGACGATGGCGCTGTCGTCGCCGACGATGCGATTGAACAGAGCTGACTTGCCGACGTTGGGGCGACCGACGAGCGCGACGACCGGAACCGTCATGCGGCGTGTCGCCCGCTGAGCACGGGCTCGCCTTCGTGGACGAGCACGTCGATGAAGTCGTAGGAGGGATAGACGGGCATGGGAAGCTCCTCGCGCACGGCGACGAAACGCTCGTCGTCGAGGAACAGTCCGTCGTCGTTGATCGTCTCGGCGGGAATGAGCGCGAGGTCGAGATCGTGGCGCGCCGCGAGCGCGCGCCGGATGTCCGCTCCGACGAGGAGCCCAGCGGTGGTCGTCGTCGGACCGAAGAGCGAATTCTCCACCGGCAGCAGCTCGAACGTCGCGCCGGTGCGCTCGTGCAGCGCGTCGAGCAGCTCGGGCATCATCGGCGCCATCGAGACCCCGGTCACCACGCCGATGCGCTTGCCGTCGAGCCGCGGAAGCGAATCGAGGCCCTCGCGTACCCGTACGCGAAGCGCCGCGACGGCGCCGACCCCGTTCTCGATCTGGGCGAAATCGCCATAGTGCTCGGCGCCGGGCAGCGGCCGCTCGGAGAGCAGATACAGCTCGTCCGACCCGTACACCCAGCGATCGCCACGTTCGGCGAGAGCACGCTCCTCCCAGCGCTCGACGGCGTCGAGGATGCGTCCCGCGTTTTCGGCATCCATCGGCCGGCCGGTGTAGAGGTGCGAGAACTGGGTGACGCCTACCGGCACCAGCGCGATGCTCAGCACCGCCTCCTCGAGCGCCCAGAGATCACGCAGCGACTCTTCGAGCACGTCGGCATCGTTGAGGCCTGGGACGACGACGATCTGGCAGTGGAACTGAATGCCCCCGGCGGCGAGTCGCGTGAGCTGGTCGATGATGTTGGGGACGCGAGGATTGTTGAGGAGGACCTTCCGCGCTTCCCACGGGGTCGCGTGCACCGAGACGTAGAGCGGCGACAGGCGGTACTCCAGGATCCGCGCGATGTCGCGCTCCTTCACGTTGGAGAGCGTCGCGAAGTTCCCGTAGGCGAACGAGAGCCGATAGTCGTCGTCGCGAACGTAGAGCGGCTTGCGCAGCCCCTGCGGAAGGCCCTCGATGAAGCAGAACTCGCACTTGTTGGCGCAGCGCCGCACCGTGGGCGGCTCGAGCTCCACGCCGAGCACTTCTCCCTCGGGGCGCTCGACCTCGTAGACCACCTCGTCGCCGCCGGGAAGCCGGGCCTCGATGACGAGCTCGTCGTCGGCCGTGAGGAATTCCCAGTCGAGGAAATCGGCGAGCGCGCGTCCGTTGACCGTCAGGAGCTCCGTCCCGGCGACGACCCCCATCTCGTCACAGATGCTTCCCGGTAGAACTCGACTGACACGAACCATCGAATCTCGGGCCTCCAGGCCTCCGTCTGAGCGACGGGGGAAGACCACACTCGCGTGAGGTTCTTCCCCCTTGAGCAACTCGAAACGCAGTGCGCCCCGATCTCACGCAAACTAGGAGCTTCGAGGCTCGAAATCAAGCAGAATCCAGCACTTCGCTCGCGTCTGCTGCCTCAACTTCTGAGGCCCGCGAGCCCTGATTGAGGAAGGGCCTCGGCAGCTGCCGAGGCCCTTCGACTCGAACCCCCGAACCCGTCGCGATCA
>QHVE01000106.1:0-4239 GCA_003223455.1 Gemmatimonadota bacterium
CATCTGGCAGTATCGCCGCATGTTCCTGCGGCCGACGTACCGCAAGGTCGGGATGCTCGGCGTCCCGTACTACGCCATCTTCGAGTGCCTCGCGCCGCTGTTCCAGATCCTGTCCATCGCCACGCTCGCGCTGGCGGGGATCTACGGCATCCTCGGATGGCAGCCGTACCTCGCCTTCCTCGGCATGATGGCGTTCGGCACGGCGATCCCGACGACGCTTTCCGTCTGGCTGCACGACAAGGGCTATCGCGATTACCGCGTGCGCGATCTCGTGCACATGCTCCTGCTCGGACCCGTCGACCTGTTTCTCTACCGCCCGATCCTCATGTGGGCCGGGATGGTCGGCACCGTGCAGTTCCTCCGAGGCCACAAGGGATGGGACAAGTTCGAGCGCAACGTACGCCGGCCGGCGCCGGCCGCGGTGACCGCATGAGGCGGCTGGCGACCTCCGGGCGTCGCGCGCTGCTTCTGGCGTGCCTCGCGTTCGTAAGCACCTCGGCGAGCGCATCGGCGCAGCAGGTGCGGCAGCAGTCGGTCACCCCCGCCTTCGACGTCGACAGCGCGATGGCATACGCGACGCTGCTGCGCCGACAGAACCGGAAGGCCGAAGCGGAGCGCGTGATGGCGAAGGTCGTCGCGGTTGCCCCGGCCCGCGCCGACGCGCGCGCGCTGCACGATCTGCTGGTGCACGAGATCCGCGGCGGCGAAGCGATGCTCGGCGCCAATGTGAAGTCGTGGCGCGAGCAGCTTCCCGAATGGCGCGAAGGATCCGCGTGGATGCGTCAGAACACCGGCCATGGGCCGGTCGCGGCGCGCCTGTCTCACGTCGAGCGCGGCTTGCTGAGCGACGAGCGCCTCGAGGTCGAAGCGTATCCCGCGTTCCCACATGGCTACCTCGCGCTCGGGGCCGGCCTCGCCACGTCGTCCACCGTCTACGCGCACGCGACCGGATCGGCCGAGCTGTACGGTTCACTCACCGAACAGATCGAGGCGTCCCTCGGCTACCGGCACATGCAGTTCGACGAGGGCGTGGACATGGTCGGCGGTTCGCTCGGCACGTACCTCGGCGCTTTCCTGCTCGGCTCGCGCGTGACGCACATCGTGCGCGACGGCGGCACATATCGTGCGCGACGGCGGCACATCGCTGGTGCTATCGGCCCGCCGCTTCGTCGGCGACGATGGCGCCTCGGTCGGCGCGAAGCTGGCGACGGGCTCCGTCCCCGTGGAGCTGAGAACGCCGACGGACTTCACCGTGCGATTCAGCCAGGCGGTGTCGCTGGACGCCAAGGTCTACGTGCTGCGTCACGTCGTGCTCGCGGCCGAGGGAGAGCTCGGTCGAGACGGACTCGCGGCGGGAGGCTCGGCGGAATATTCGGCGGCTCGAGTGGGAATCGGGGTGAGATACTGAGGCAGGGGTGCGCGGGTGCGCTAGTGCGCGGGAGAGTGAACGGCCTCGGGAAGCTCCTCGCTCTCGAGGCCGTTCGGTTTCACGCGGAGGCGCGGAAACGCGGAGGAGTGCTCTCCGGGTCGCGCTGCTCGCGCCGGCGCGCAACTCCTCGCCATCCACACTCCAGAAGCAGATGTTGGGGTTGGCATCCATGCTTGCCGTGCGCCAAGACCTGTCCTGGTCCTCCCGCCGTTCTCCGCGTCTCCGCGTGAAACTGCAGTGGTAGTGGCCGTTGATGCGTAGCCGTTGCGCACCCGCGCACCCGCACGTCACCGCTTCACATACGTCTTCACGAACCCGTTCCGCGTGTTCGTCACCGTGAACGATCCGTCCCATCTCGCCGAGATCTTGACGTAGTACGCCGGACTGTGCGCAGGATCCGTCCCGACGACCTGTGCGCCGGGCGCCGCCGTGAGCACGCTTGCGATCGTCGCGGCGCTGTCGAGGTTCGCGATGAACGCGCCCGGGCTGTTCTGCTCGACGCCGGCCTCATACGACCAGTGCAGCGTCCAGACATCCTCGAGGCCGGGCGACGCGTGCAGCGTCTGGAACGTCGCCGGCGCGCCGCCCTTGCGCGGGCCGTTCTGCATCACGGCCACGCGCGGGCGAACGGCGTGGACGAGCTGTGGCGAGCCCGATGCCGCCAGCCCGTGATGTGTGACCACGTACAGGTCGACGGTGCCGATCTTGTTGCGCGGGCAGACGAGATCGTAGTCGTTGTTCCAGAGCAGGTCACCCAGGTCGAGCACGCGGAAGCGCCCGAAGGTCACGACACTTCCGACGGACTGGCCATTGTCGTCGGCGCGCGCGGGCGCGGGCTTCCGCTCGAAGCTCGAGCATCCCAGGTTCGGTGCGCCCGCTCCCGGGAGCGGGGCCGCGATCGCCTTCCCAGCCGACGTCACGATGCGCCAGTCGAGTCCCGCCACCGGCATACGATACCCCGGCGTGGCGACGGTGTGCTTCGCGGTCGCGAGGATCGAATCGTATGCGGCGCGGAAACCGCTCACCTGCTCGGGAACTTCGACGTTCGGACCGTGGTCGACGTAGTGCGCGATCGGAATGCGCTTCGCCAGCGCGGCGAGCCCGCCGATGTGGTCCTGGTGATAGTGCGTGCTGATGAGGTGATCGATCTTCGTCACCCCCGCGGCGGCGAGCATGGCCATGATGCGGTCGCCGTCGCGCGCGCCAGGATTCCCCGTGTCGATCAACACCGTTTCGCCGCTCGGCGAGACGTAGAGCGTCGCCTTTCCGCCCTCCGTGTCGGCGATGTAGATGTCGAGCGTCGCAGTATGCGGGGCGGCGGCCTGGGCGGCCGCGGCGCGAGAGACGACGCTGCCCGCGAGGGCGACGGCGAGGACGATCAGGAACGGTCCATGAAATCGCATGGCGGCGTGTTGGCGTGAGGGAGGGAGTGCGGGCGACAATGTACGCATCGCGCGCGCGGTCACGCACGCCCGGACCGGCGCCGCATCCGGAGGGCTCACGGTCTGGCGCGGGCCCGGCGCACGCCACACTCTCACCCCGGCAATCGACTCTTCCCGCATGACACCGACGACGCGACCCCACCCACCGGCCGTTCGGCCCCTCGAGGCGTTCCTTGCCAGCGCTGCACCTCGACTCGCGTTGCCAGCCGTGCTCGCGCTTGCAGGCGTGCTCGCCTGCACGACAGGCACGCGCTCGGCATCTCCGATCGCCGCACGATCCGGCACCTGGGAGCGCACGGAGCACGCGCTCGCCTGGAAGGTCGGCGACTCCACGCGCTGGCGCTTCTCCTTCGACCCCAAAGCAGGGAAGCCGTACTTCCACCCGGTCGCCGCCGGGAGCGGTCCGAGCCTCACCAACTTCAAACCGGAGGACCATCCGTGGCACTACGCGCTCTGGTTCTCGTGGAAGTACGTGAACCACGTGAACTACTGGGAGGAGGATCGCGTCAGCGGACAAGCGGCGGGAGCCACGCGATGGGCCGCGCCGACGATCGATGCGCGACCCGACGGCAGCGCCCGCATCACGATGCGGCTCACCTACGCTCGGCCGACGGGCGAGGTGGACCTCACCGAAGCCCGCGTGCTCGACGTCTCGGCGCCGGCGAGCGACGGCAGCTACACGATCGACTGGAGCATGCGCTTCACCGCAGGAAAGGACGGCGCGGTGCTCGACCGCACGCCGATGCCCGGTGAGCCGAACGGTGTGATCAACGGCGGCTATGCGGGGCTCAGCGCCCGACTCGCCGCCGCGCCGGCGACGATGACCGTGATCAGCACCGAGGGTCCGGTGACCGACTTCCGCGGCGAGCGCGCACGGCCGAACGCCGCGGCAGTCGCCGGCAACTTCTCGCTCGCGGGCCGCGACATCGGCGGCGTCGCCGTCCTGAGCGATCCGTCGAACAGCGGGGCGCAGGCCCCCTGGTACATCATCGACAACAAGCGCGACTTCCGCTTCATCTGCGCCGCGATCCTCGCCCCGTCGCCGCGTACGATCGCCGCCAACGGCGAGCTGGCACTGCGCTATCGCGTCGCGATCAAGCCGACGGCGTGGACGCAGGCGGAGCTGCGCTCCGCGGTTGATCGGTTCACGGTTCGTCGGTAGCCGGTCGAGCCGACTCACCGACGAACGGCGCGCTCCCTTGCTGAGATCGCTTGCGCACGACACCTTCACGCATGCCTGCACGAGGGGCGCCCTGCCCACTTCCTCCGCGGAGAGTGCACATGCGACACCATTCCGGATACGTCGTTGCCCTGCTCGGGATTCTCTCCGTGCCTGCGATGGCCCAGCAAGGCTCGACCCTTGGCAAC
>QHVE01000106.1:4247-15152 GCA_003223455.1 Gemmatimonadota bacterium
CACGATGGCGAGTCATGAACAGGTGACCGGCACGGTCATCGCGCTGCGCGCGGATACCGTAGTGCTCGAGACTTCGCCTACTGGAGCGACGCGGGGGCTGGCGCGCACGGAGGTCGCACGCGTCGAGCGAAGCGCGGGCACGAGACGGTACCTCGTGCGCGGCGCCACGATCGGCTTTCTGGCGGGAGCGACGGTGGGAGCGCTCATGGGCCACTCCGTCTCGAACGACGTGCAGGCACAGTGCCCAAAGCAGGAGATCATCTGCATTCCCGTCAACGGACTCGCCGAGAGCTTTGGCACCGCCACAGGCGCGATCACAGGCGGGGTCCTGGGCGCGTCGATCGGATTGCTGATCGGTATGCCGCAGCACGAGCAGTGGCGACAGGTTGTCGGCGACGGCGGCGTTCGCGTCGGATTCGGTCCTGCGCCGGGAAAGCGTCTCGCGCTGAGCGTCTCCCTGCGCCGTTGAGGCGGAAGCGCTCCGCGCCCTTACACCACCGCCGCCAGCCCGAAGGTCAGCACCAGCGCCATCACCGAGATGAGCGTCTCGCACACCGTCCACGTGCGGAACGTCTGCGGCACCGTGAGCCCGAAATACTCCTGCACGAGCCAGAAGCCGCCGTCGTTCACGTGCGAGAGGATCAGCGAGCCCGCGCCGGTCGCCAGCACCATGAGCTCGGGCGACACGCCTCCCGCCTGCGCCACGATCGGCGCGACGATCCCGCACGCCGTCGTCATCGCCACCGTCGCGGAACCGGTCGCGACGCGGATCATCGCGGCGACGAGCCAGCCGAGCAGCAGCGGCGACACGTGCGCTCCCATGGCGAGTCCCACCACCGCGTTCGAGATGCCACTGTCCATCAGGATGCGGCCGAACCCGCCCCCCGCTCCGACGACCAGCGTCACCGCCGCGATCGGGCCGAGGCACTCGTTGGTGAACTTCAGGATCGCGTTGCGGTCGAACCCGCGCGCGGCACCGAGCGTCCAGAAGCTCGCGAGCAGCGCGATGAGCAGCGCGACGACGGAGTTCCCCGCGAGCCGCAGCAGATCGTTCGCCAGCGACCTGGGCGGCGTGAAGACGTCGGCCCAGCTCCCGAGCAGCATCAGCGCGACGGGGAGCAGGATCGTGAACAGCGTGACGCCGAACCCCGGCAGGTCGCGCGGCTTCCCCTGCTCCGCCATCTCGTCCATCAGCGGATTGTTCGGATCGGGCACGACGTAGCGCGACACGAGCTTGCCGAAGATCGGCCCCGCGAGTGCGGCCGTCGGCACGCCGACGATGAGCGCGTAGGCGATCGTGCGGCCGATGTCGGCGTTGTACGCCGTGACGGCGATGAGCGCCGCCGGATGTGGCGGCACGAGCCCGTGCACGACGCTCAGCCCCGCGACCATCGGGATCCCGACGAGCACCATGTTCGTCCCCGTGCGCTTCGCCACGGTGAAGGCGATGGGGACGAGCAGCACGAATCCGACTTCGAAGAACACGGGGATGCCGACGATGAACGCGATGACGGCCATCGCCCAGTGGACGCGCCGCTCCCCGAACGCGGCAATCACGGTGTGCGCGATCCGTTCGGCGCCACCCGACTCCGCATCGTTCCGAGCGCGACGACGAGCGCGATGTGGCCGAGCGTGTTCCCGACGCCGGTCTCGAACGCCTTGACGATGCCGCCCATCGGCATGCCGACGCTCACGCCGAGCGCGAGCGAGACGACGACGAGCGTGACGAACGGGTTGAGCTTGTACCGCGCGATCAGAACGACGAGTGCGACGATCGCGACGGCGGCGTGGACGAGAAGCTGCGGGCCCTGGACCATGTGGACGTGTCGGCCGGAGGGAGCGGAACGTCGATCGGACGGCGCCAAGTCTGCCGATCCGACGCCGAGCCCGATAGACGCCCGCCCCTCACCCGCTCACGAGCCCGAGCTCTCGCCTACTTCCCCTTCGCGGGAACGGCACAGCCGAGCGTGGCGCACGCGCGCTGCGCCGAGCGCCGCATGTCGGGGTCGCGATCGCCGCTCGCGAGCCGCGCCATCTCACGCTTGACCTCCTCGCGCATCGTCGATCGCATCGGGATGCGTCCGTCGACCGGTGGCGGGCCATCGGCCTGCGTCGCCACGCGCGCCGGCCTCGCACTCAGCGCCTCCCCCTGCTGGCTCACCCTGAAGCCCTCGTCGGCGTAGGCGACGAGCACGCGCATGCCGGCCAACCGGTCGGCGATCGGATAGCTGACGTCGCGCACGACGGTCGACACCGCGTCGTAGAGCCGCGCGTCGCGCACCCACGACGATGCTTCCACCAGCGCGTCGCGCTCCGTCGGGCCACGACCTCCGCGCTGAGTCCAGCGGTTCGCGAGCGTCACGGGACCGCTCGAGGGACACCCCGCGGAAGCGCGGATCGTGCCCGCCGAGGGTGTGGGCTTCAACATCTCGGCGACGATCGCGATGCAGTCGGGAGCATCGCTCTGTGCGGCCGCAACACGGGGTATGAACGTGCCGAGCATCGAGGCGACGAGCAGCAGGGCCAGCGCGAATCCGCGCGGCGCGCCCGGGGTCGAATCTGAGTGTGTCATGGGATGGGTTTCGGGTTCGAAGACGTCGTCCCGCTCCTACATCAAAGACGAGTGAGCACCACGTGCCGCATCTGTCGACATTCGCGACGTGCGCACAATTCGCAGTTGGCTTGCGGTCACCCTGTCCGTAGCTTTTTGCACGACATGCCTCATTGTGAGACACTCATCCGCCACGCGCGTGTGATCGACGGCACGGGCGCCGCACCGTTCGTTGCGGACGTCGCGATCTCGGATGGAACGATCGCTCGCGTCGGCCCCGAGCTGGCGATGACTGCCGAGCGGACGATCGACGGAGCGGGGCGGTGTCTCGCCCCCGGCTTCATCGACGTCCACACGCACGACGACACGAACGTCGTGCGCACACCGGAGATGTGGCCCAAGCTTTCGCAGGGGGTCACGACGGTGATCGTCGGCAACTGCGGCATCAGCGCGTCGCCCGCACGGCTGCGCGCCGGCGCGCTCCCCGTGCCGCTCGCGCTGCTCGGCGGCGCCGACGCATTCACGTATCCGACCTTCCGCGCGTATGTCGACGCGATCGCGCGCGCACGTCCCGCGGTGAACGTCGCGACGCTGGTCGGGCATACGACGCTGCGCAACAATCACATGACCGCGCTCGACCGCGCCGCGACGGCCGACGAGACCGACGCGATGCGTGCCGAGCTGCGCGACGCACTCTCGCTCGGCGCGCTCGGCCTCAGCTCGGGACTGCAGTACGCGAGTGCGTTCGCTGCACCGACGGAAGAGGTGATGGCGCTCGCCGAGCCGCTGGCCGAGTTCGGCGGGCTGTACACGACACACATGCGCACCGAGTTCGCCGGGATCCTCGACGCGATGGACGAGGCATTCCGCATCGGACGCCACGCGCGCGTGCCGGTGGCCGTGTCACACCTCAAGTGTGCCGGCCCGGAGAATTGGGGTCGGAGCGCGGAAGTGCTGCGCGCGCTCGAGCGGGAGGGACGTGAACATCCCGTCGGCTGCGACGCCTATCCGTATACCGCCGGCTCGTCGATGCTCGACCTCGAGCAAGTGACCGACCGGATCGAGATCACGATCACCTGGTCCGAGCCGCATCCCGAGGTCGGAGGGCGCTCGTTGAAGGAGATCGCCGGCGAATGGGATGTGTCGCTGCTCGACGCCGCGCGGCGGTTGTGTCCCGCCGGCGCGATCTACCATTCGATGTCGGAGGACGACGTGCGCCGCATCCTCCGTCATCCGGCTACCGTGATCGGCTCCGACGGACTGCCGAACGACCCGAAGCCGCACCCGCGGCTCTGGGGCACCTTCCCGCGCGTGCTCGGCCACTACGCGCGCGACGCGGGGCTCTTTCCACTTGCCGTCGCCGTGCACAAGATGACCGGCCTGCCGGCGCGGAAGTTCGGGCTCGGCGACCGCGGCTTCGTGCGCGAGGGTTTCGCGGCCGACCTCGTGCTGTTCGACGCCGCGACCGTGCGCGACGTCGCTACGTTCGCCGATCCGCAGCGTCCCGCCGCGGGGATTCATGCCGTCTGGGTGAACGGCGTGTTGTCGTCGCGCGATCAAGTGCCGACCGGTGCCCGCGCCGGCCGGTTCCTCTCGCGCGGCACGATCGACCACGCGGCGTATCGTCTCGCGCCGTAGCTACGGCGCTCGCGTGCTCGCGGCGGGACGGAGCAGAAGGTCCTGGAAGTCGTAGCTGAAGTCGACGTCGTCCGATGCCGGCGCCATCTTTAGTTGATCCACCGTACCGTCCGGCGTCAGCGCGAACGTCGCGTACGCATCGGCGCGCAGATCGCGGTCACGCCAGCGCACGAGGAAGCTGTCGTGCTGCCAATGGCGCATGTCGCCGACGAGGCTGGGGGTGTGCGCGAAGCGCATGACGAGCCCGTTCCCCTCCATCGTGATGTCGACGTCGCCATACCAGGCATCCTGATATCGGCCGGCGTACTTCGGCAGTGCGAGCGAAGGGCCGGAGGTCGAATCGCGCGCCGCCGCGGAGCGCAGACTCGTGCGTGCGAGCTGGGCCCGCGCGGTGTCGCGGCGCACCGTGTAGTAGGCGAGGTAGTCCGGGGGCGTCACGCCGAGTAGCGCGTCGATCGCGCGGTACGTGATCGCACTGAAGGCGTTGTCGGATTCCTGATTGGTGAGCACGGCGACGCCCAGTCGATGACCCGGGATCATCGTCACCAGCGACAGATACCCGGGATTTCCGCCGGAATGCTGGAGCCGCAGGTTGCCGCGGTAGTCGGACACCTCGAGGCCGAGCGCATAGCCCAACAGGTTCGCACGCAGATGCTCGAAGCCGGCGCGCTCCGGCGCGCCCGGTCGCATCGGCGTGACGATGGACCACAGCTCGGCCGTGCTCGAGGGGGAGAAGAGACGTCGGTCGGGAGCGCCTGCGGCCGCGGCGGCGATTCGTCCCGAGTCCATCTGGACGATCATCCACCGCGCGATGTCGGTGGCCGTGGTACCCACGCCTCCCGCCGGATTGGTGTTGTCGCTCGTCATCGGCGCGATCGGTCGCACCACGCCGTTCACCTCCGCGTGCGTCGCGGCCACGTTGCCCTTGTCGGCCGCATTGGAGTGACGCACCGTGCTCGACGTCATCCCCACTGGCAGGAGGATGCGCGTCCGCACGAACTCCTCCCAGCTCATCCCGGACAGCTTCTCGATGAGCAGTCCGGCAACAGTGTAGAGCACGTTGTCGTAGGCGTACGCGCTGCGGAACGACGTCGCCGGCTTGATGAATCGAAGGCGTCGCGCGATCTCCGCACGGTCGTAGGTGGACGCGGGCCACCAGAGCAGATCCCCCGCGCCGAGCCCCAGCCCACTTCGATGGACGAGCAAGTCGCGAACGGTGAGCTCGCGGGTGACGAACGGGTCGTACATGGCAAAATCAGGGAGGTACCGGATCACCGGATCGTCCCACTTCAGCTTTCCCTGCTCCACGAGCAGCGCGATCGCGGTGGCGGTGAACAGCTTGGTGTTGGACGCAATGCCGAATCGCGTATTCTCATCGACCCGCGCCGGCTGTCCGAGCCGTTTGACGCCATACCCCTTGGCCAGCACGATGCGCCCGTCCTTCACGACCGCCACCGCGGCGCCGGGGACGTCGAAGGTCTTCAGCACGCGCTCGACGTATGCGTCGAAGTCGGCAGGGAGTGCGGGCGCGCGCTGCGCAGCGAGTGGCGAGACGTTACTGCACCAGACGGCAGCGAACAGCAGGGTGGCGCGTCCCTTCATTCCACAGCCTCACGGGGAGTTGGACGGAAGAAGCTAGCCGGCTCGCAGGCGTCGCACAGGACTACTCGACAGCGCGGCACGTGAGCCGGAGATTCCGGCATGACCGACATCATTCGCTATGGCACGGGGGGCGGCACCGGCACGGGTGGACAGCACCTTCCCTTCGCACGCGCCGCTGGCGCCGACGGCTGGCTGTTCGTCTCCGGCCAGGTGCCGATGGTCGAGGGCGAGATCGTCGCGGGAGGCATAGTCCCCCAGGCGCATCAGGCGATCCGCAATCTGATCACCATCCTTCAGGAAGCCGGCTACGGCCCGGAGCACGTCGTACGCTGCGGCGTGTGGCTCGACGACCCGCGCGACTTCCAGTCGTTCAACAAGGTGTTCCGCGAATACTTCGGCGCGCACCCGCCGGCGCGCGCGGCGGTGGTGTCGAGCATGGTGGTGGACTGCAAGGTCGAGATCGAGTGCGTGGCGTACAAGCGGCCGGTCGACGGCTGAGCGGGCAGCCTGGCGCGGGCCGCGGCTTGTCTCCGGCCGACCACGCACCATGTTTGGCCGCGTCCATCGCCACCCGCGAACCGGCCGATATGCATCCAGACCCACGGCAGCACGCTTCCCCGGTTGAGCTTCGACGTCACGACGTCCGTGCGGCTGTCGTAGCGTGAACCCAGCCGGGATCTCGGTGTGGGTCCAGCCGCTCGTGCCACTCCATTCGCTGGGGCTGTCGGCGCTCGCGGCGACGATCCCGCTCCTGGTGGTGTTGTTCCTCATGGGCGTGGCGCGCCGGAGCGGTCTCGTCGCCGCGGGCTCGGGACTCGCCGCGACCGCGCTGCTCGCCGCTTTCGTCTGGCGCATGCCGCTCAGGCTCGCCGGATGGAGCCTCGTCTTCGGCTTCGCGACCGCGGCGTGGTCGATACTCTGGCTCGTCTTCAACGCCATATGGCTCTACAACCTCTCGGTGCGCGCCGGCTCGTTCGACAAGCTGCGCCGGTGGATCGAGCAGCGGGCGTCGGGCGACCCGTGCGTGCAGGCCGTGCTCGTGGCGTTCTGCTTCGGCGCCCTGCTCGAGGGGAGCGCCGGCTTCGGCGCCCCGGTCGCGATCACGGCGTTCCTGCTCGTCGGCGTCGGCTTCGAGCCGCGACGTGCCGTCCTCGTGTCGCTGCTGTCGAACACCGCGCCGGTCGCCTTCGGCAGCGTCGGCGTACCGATCGTCGCGCTGGCGAGCGTGACGGGGCTCGACGTCATGAAGCTCGGCGCCGCGGTCGGACGACAGCTGCCGTTGCTCTCGGTGCTGCTGCCGGCCTATCTCGCACTCGTCGTCGCCGGCCGCGATGGACTGCGACGCACGTGGCCCGTCGCCCTCGTTGCCGGCGTGAGCTTCGCCGGCGCACAGTTCGTCGTCTCGAACACGTGGGGCCCCTACGCGGCGGACGTGCTCAGCGCGCTCCTGTCGATCGCCGCCACGACGACGCTGCTCCGCTTCTGGTCGCCGCGCGCCGCGCCATCGACCACACCGTCCGTGCAGGTCACCGCGCCGATGTCCGGCCGCGACGTGCTCGACGGCGTCATGCCGTGGCTGATCCTCTCCATCGTCATCGTCGTCTGGACGCGCGCCAAGGTCTTCTCCATCGGCCAGGTGGCGATCCCGATCCCTTCACTGCACAACGGTGTGGTGATCGCACTCTACCAGCGGCCGTACGCGGCGGTGTTCAACTTCCAGCCGTTCATCACCGGCACCGCGGTGCTCGTCACGACGATCGTCACGTCGCTGTGGTTCCGTCTCTCGCCGCGCACCGTGCTCCTGAGTGCGACCGAGACGATGCGTCAGCTCCGGATCCCCGCGGTGGTCGTGCTCTTCATCGTGGGCATGGCCTTTCTCTTCAACTATTCGGGGATGGTCTACACGCTCGGCGCCGCGCTCGCGGGGACCGGCGTGCTCTTCCCCATCGTGAGCAGCTTCCTGGGCTGGATCGCGTGCTTCCTCACCGGCAGCGACACGTCGAGCAACTTCCTGTTCGGGAACCTGCAGGTCGCCACCGCGCAGCAGCTGCACCTGAACCCGATCCTCACCGCGGCGACGAACTCCTCGGGCGCGGTGGCCGGCAAGATGATCTCTCCGCAGAACATCGCCGTCGGCGTCTCGACGGTGGGACTCGTCGGCCGCGAGGGCGAAGTGCTGCGCAGCACGTTCTGGCACAGCATCGTGTTCGCGATGTTCATCGGCGTCATCGCGTGGGCGCAGGCGTACGTGGTGCCGGGGATGGTGCCGCGGTGAGCAGGCGTCACGTCGTTTCAACGCCCAACCTCGTTGCCCAGATCCGATGAGCACTTTCCAGCGATCGACGCATGCTCGTATCGCGCTCACGCTCGTCGTGCTCGGCGCGACGCTCGCCTGCTCCGACAAACAGCATTCGCTCGCTGGATCCACCGACGTGAACGCGGCGGTCGACTCGCTCAACGCTCGCATCTCGAAGGCGTATCGCGACCACGATCCTGTCGCCTACGGCCGGCTCTTCACCGACAGCGCGGTGTTCGAGTGGCCGGCGTTCGAGACGGTGCGCGGCCGAGCCGGACTCGAGGCGATGGCGCGCGAGAACTGGATGTCGCTCTCCGAGATGGACCTCAAGCTCGACGTCGCGCACCGGCGTGTCGCGTCTGATCACGTCACGGAGTTCGGCGCATTCCAGCAAGCGTACCGCGACACGAGCGGCAAGCACACCGAGTATGGCCGCTACGTCGCCGTGCTCGTCCCCAGCGGCGACGGTTGGCGCATGGACCGCTTCTTCGGCTTCTCGGACTCGACCGCAAAACGCTGAGCCAAACGCGCGGACACTGACCCCCAAAGACTTCTTTCGACTTCGGCGCGGGGTTCTGTGCGCATGGGATCGGGCAGTTTCCGAGTCATCGTAGTTCAGATCCGCGTTCGGTCGTTGAACGAGGCAGCTGCACGTTTCACGTGATCGGCTGGTGCACCACTCCGCGCGCGACGGTATTCTTGTCTCTCTCGTTTCCCACTTTCTCGCGAGGCCCGGTCATGGCCGAACTTCCCCGCTTCCGAGCGCTCCTTCTCGCCGCCGCGCTGATCGCGCCGGCGCGCATCGCCTCTGCCCAGGCCGCCAAGGCGCCCGACGTCCTGCTCCGGCTCGACGACATCGGGATGAACCACTCAGTGAACCTCGCCGTCGAGCAGGTGGCGAAGACCGGGATGCCCTTCTCCGTCTCGGTGCTGTTCGCCTGCCCGTGGTATCAGGAGGCGGTCGAGATTCTCAAGAAGTACCCGAACGTCACGGTCGGCGTGCACCTGGCGCTCAACTCTGAGTGGCGCGGCTATCGGTGGGGGCCGGTTCTCGGCAAGGCGGCCGTGCCGTCGCTCGTCGACAGCGTGGGATACTTCCGTCCATCGGTGCCGGCGTTTCTCGAGAGCAAGTACGACCTCGCCGAGGTCGAGCGCGAGCTGACGGCGCAGATGGACCGCGCGATCATGTCCGGGCTCAAGATCGCGTACGTGGATCCGCACATGGGAAGCGCCCTCGCCACGCCGCAGCTTCGCGAGGTCACCGAGCGGGTCGCGCGCAAGTACGGCGTCGGCATCTCGGGATGGTTCGGCGAGAACTATCGCTCCATCTGGGGGGTCTCCGTCGCCACGAAGAAGCAGACCTTCCTCGACTACCTCGCCACCTCCAAGCTCGACCAGCCCAATCTGATCGAAGTGCACGTCGCCGAGCGGACGCCGGAGATGGAGGCGATCGTCGACATGAACGCCCCCGAGCAGAACGCTCCCGGCGCCGGCGTGGTGGACCACCGCAACGCGGAGCTGAAGACGATGCTCTCGCCCGAGCTCGCGGAGCTGGTGCGCACGGGGAAGATCCGGCTGATGAACTATCAGCAGCTGATCGCACGCGTCGGCGGCGCGGCGAACATGCGGATGCCCGCTCCGCCGCGCGCCCTGACGCCCTGACGCTCGCGTGCGGCGCACGATCCTCGTCCACGGACTGATCGGCGCCGCGCTCGCCATCGCGCTCAAGCTCGCCGAGTATCGATTTGGGACGCGAGGCGGCTTCGCCGCGCCCGGCATAGCGCGCACGCTGGCCGCCGGTGGGCGGACGGCGCATATTCGCCGCCATGCCTCCCACGTTTCTCCGCACCTGGCTGCGCGCCTGGGCGCTCGTCACCGTCGTCGACGGCATCTTCGCGACGACGCTGCCCGTCGTCGCGTACGGCCAGCAGCTCGGGCGGGTGTGGCAGGGGATCGCGTCGCTGCTGCTCGGACGAGGCGCGGTGCGGGGCGGCATCCTCACGATGCTCTTCGGCCTGGTGATGCACGCCAGCGTCGCGCTGACGTGGACGACGGTGTTCATGGTGCTGGTGCTCCTGTCTCGGCATCGCCACGCTGTACGGTCCGGCGATCTGGATCGTGATGTCGCTCCTCGTCATCCCGCGATTCACCGGCCGGCCGTCGACGATCGGCTTCCGCTGGTGGGTCCAGCTGTTCGCGCATATCCCGTTCGTCGCGCTGCCGATCGTCGCGACGATCGGGCGCGGTCTGCGCTCGGCCGACGACGTCGTGCCGGTGCGTCCCGTCGGCGACGCGGTCTGACGCGCACCGGCGCGACACTGAATGCCGAGGCTCGCCGACCTGCTCGAGAACAACCGTCAGTGGTCCGAAGGAGTCCGTCGCCGCGACGCCGGGTTCTTCGACCGGCTCTCTCGCCAGCAGGCGCCGCGCTACCTCTGGATCGGCTGCGCCGACAGTCGTGTCCCGGCCAACGAGATCGTCGGGCTCATGCCGGGCGAGCTGTTCGTGCACCGCAACGTGGCGAACGTCGTCGTGCACTCGGACCTCAACTGCCTCTCGGTACTGCAGTACGCGGTGGAGGTGCTTCGCGTCGAGCACGTCATCGTGTGCGGGCACTACGGCTGCGGCGGCGTCGAGGCAGCGTGGAAGCGCACGCCGCTCGGCCTGATCGACAACTGGCTGCGCCATGTGCAGGACGTCGCCGATCGGCACCAGGGACGGTTCACGCGCGCGATGACCGACGGCAGCAGCGTGGACCGGCTGTGCGAGCTGAACGTGCTGGAGCAGGCGGCCAACGTCTGCCGCACCACGATCGTGC
>QHVE01000106.1:15199-22591 GCA_003223455.1 Gemmatimonadota bacterium
CACGGCTGGATCTACCGTCTGCAGAACGGGTTGATCCACGACCTCGGACTCGCCGTCGCGCGCGACGCGATGCTCGACGACGCGCTCGAGCGAGCGCTTCGCGGGCTCGCGGGCTAGACGACACCTTCTCGCCCCCTCGATCGAATGCGCATCACAGTCGCCGCTGCGTTGTTCGTGGTGTCCGCGCCGTTGCACGCACAGGGACTCGTCGGCGGAATCGTCGTGGACTCTGCGACCGGAATGCGACTCCCCTGCGTCGACGTGGCGCTGGAGGACACGACGGGTCGCGTCGTCGCACGCAGCCAGACGTCCAACGACGGCACGTTTCAGTTCGACGCTCCGGCACGCGGCGCGTACCGGTACACGTTCGGCGTCTGGCATCATCGCCCCGTCGTCGGGCCGATCGAGCGGCTCGATCCGTCGACCGAGCGTGCCCGCACCTATCAGGTGGCCTTCGCCAACGATCCCGCGCAGAAGCTCAAGCTGTGGCCGGACATCGCGGATTCTCCACCGGGCGCCCCGCGCGGGCCGGCCGGAGCACGCATCACGTACCCGAAGGAGCTGTTCGACAAGAAGATCGAGGGCACGGTGACCGTACACTATGCAGTCGACAGCACGGGCTCGGTCCTCGGGCCGAGCATTCGCGTGATCTCCGCGACCGATCCGAGATTCGAGCCCGCCGTGACGGCCTACCTGCAGCAGGTTCGACTCGCGCCGGCGCGGCGTGCCGGCCAGCCGGCGTGCGCGCTCATGCTGAACCAGCCGTTCAACTTCAGCATCAAGCCCTGAATGCGCGTGCTCCGTTGGCCCGCCGTGATCGGATGCGCGGTCTGCGTCAGCGCCGTGGCGTCGGCTCAGCGCACGCCGCCGCGTACCTACGCCAATCCGATCGACATCGACTACCGCTACAACTTCGAGCAGCAGGATCAGGGGATCTCGTATCGCTCGGGCGCCGATCCGGTGATCGTCGTCCAGCGCGGCCGCTACTATCTGTTCGAGACGCTCGGTGGCGGCTACTGGGAGTCGCGCGACCTCGGCAGCTGGCGCCACATCACCCCCACACGCTGGCCACTCACCGACGTCGTCGCGCCCAGCGTGCTCTCGGTGCGCGACACGATCTATCTCCTGCCGAGCACCACGCGGCCGATCCCGCTGCTCATGCTCACCCATCTACAACCGGACGATGCCCCCGCTCCCCAACGCGCGCGAGCTCGAGGCGAAGACGCTCGCCAGGCCGGACAGCGTACAGCCCGGCCCGTGGGATCCGCAGATGTTCCACGATCCCGATACGGAGCGCTGGTTCCTGTACTGGAACTCGTCGAACGCGTACCCGCTGCATGCGATCGAGCTCGACAAGTCGAAGCACCTCGCCTACAAGGGAACGCCGCGCTGGCTCTTCGGGCTGAACCCCACACTGCACGGCTGGGAGCGATTCGGCCGCGATCATCGCGACACGACGGTCACGCCGTTCATCGAGGGGGCGTTCATGACGAAGCACGCCGGCCGCTACTACCTGCAGTACGGCGCGCCGGGCACGGAGTACAACGTCTACGCCACCGGCACCTACGTCTCGAGCGATCCGATGGGCCCCTTCACCTACGCGCCCTACAATCCCGTGGCGTACAAGCCGGGCGGGTTCGTGCAGGGAGCGGGGCACGGCAACACCTTTCAGGACGTCCATGGGAACTGGTGGAACACGGGCACGCCCTGGGTCGCCGTCAACTGGAACTTCGAGCGACGCATCGGTCTCCATCCCGCTGGCTTCGACGCCGACGGTGATCTCCACGTCGACACACGCTTCGGAGATTTTCCGCACTGGCTCCCGACGAAGCGCACGCAGTCGAGCGACGAGCTGTTCACCGGGTGGATGCTGTTGTCCTATAGAAAGCTGACGACTGCGTCGTCAGCGTCCGACAGCTTCCCCGCGAGCCGGATCACCGACGAGAACCCGCGCACCTTCTGGGTCGCGCGCGAGAACCGGCCGGGCGAGTGGCTCACGATCGATCTCGGACGCGCCTTCGACGTCCGCGCCATCCAGGTGAACTTCACCGACTACAAGTCGGGACTCTTCGCCACCGACTCGAGCTACGCCACGCGCTTTCGTCTCCGGGTGTCGGACGACGGACGCCGGTGGCGCACCGTGGGGGACCTCTCGCGCGAGACGCGCGACCACCCGAACGCGTACGTCGAGCTCGCGTCACCCGCGCGGGCTCGGTACGTCCGCTACGAGCACGTGCACGTCGCCGCGGCCAACCTGGCGATCAGCGACATCCGCGTCTTCGGGCTCGGCGGCGGCGCACCGCCAGCGACGCCGACCGGCTTCACGGCCCACCGCGACCGCGACGAGCGCAATGCGATGGTCGCATGGCAGCCGGTGCCCGGCGCCGTCGGATACAACGTGCGCTGGGGAATCGCACCGTCGAAGCTGTACCAAACGTATCAGCGCTTCGCCGACGAGGGCACGACACTCGAGCTCCGTGCGCTGACGGTAGGTCAGGCGTATTGGGCAGCGATCGAGAGCTTCGACGAGAACGGGGTGTCGAGGCTCGGTGCGCCGGTGGAGATTCGCTAGAAGACGGGTGAGTGGTTGGTGGTGAGTGGTGAATGACAGACCGGCCCCGGGAAGCGCTTGCCTCCCGGGGCCGGTGTGTTACCACTAACCACAAACCGCCTTACCGCCCGTACCCCACTCTCACCGGCGGCTCCCAGTACGCCACGATCCGGTAGCGTGCTGCGCCGCCGCGCGGGTCGCGGATGCGGAGGGTCGCCGTGTAGCCGTTGCGCGAACTGGGCTGCTGGATCACGTCGACGTCGCCACGCCCCTCGAGCCGTTGCACGACGAGGTTGCCCGACTGCTGCGGCATGCCGGCGATCACGCGGCCGCGGCTGTTGCGATCCTCTCCTGCGCCGACCGCCTGCACGAACGCGCGGTTGCCGCGCAGCTGGATCTGGATCTCCCGGTCGACGACGCCGTCAAACTCGTACACCTCGCGGCGTCCGCCGTAGCCGTAGCCGCGGTCGGTGTTGCGGCCGTTCGGATCGTAGCGCGGATCGGTCGAGCGATTGTCCCACCGATCGTCGCGCCCATCTCGACGATCATCGCGAGCGTCGCGGCGATCGTCGCGACCATCGCGCCGGTTGTCCCACGTGCCGTTGGCATTGCTGCGTGCGATGTCGGTCGCGCGTGCGTCGACACCACGGTGACCATCGCACATGCGGATGTCGTTGGAATTGTACCGCGTGCCGTCGCGGCAGACGATCTGCGCATTGCGCGCCTGCGCCTCCGCACTCGGCGCGGCGATGGTCGCGAACGTGAGGCCGAGCGTAGCGAGCGAGAAGAGAACGGAACTGCGCATGGGTGCACTCCTGTGAACGTGAAGGACTCGTGCCCCTGGAAAAGGCATGGGTGATACCACACCATTGAACAGACGAGCCAGGCGCCAACCCGTTGCGATTCCACCACTTGTACGCTAGCACACCTCGCGGGCACGGAGCCGGGTGTCCCCGGCGTCGGACAGTCGCCGTCCAGATTGGGGACCGCGCGCGAGGCGTGCGCGCTGTAACAGACTGCGTTCGGTGAGCCCCCTATAATTTCTTACCGATGACTCACGACCCATCGCGTCGAGACTTCCTGAAGACGACCGCGCTCGCCGGCGCCGCCGCCGCGATCGGCGTCGATGCGGGGCGCGCGTCGCTCCCGTCGTCCGCTGCGCCGATCGTCGCGCCGGCCGCGCCCTCGTGGGTCGACCGTCCGATGCGCTGGGCGCAGCTCACGCTCGTCGAGAACGATCCGGGCACGTACGACCCGAAGTTCTGGCTCGACTACTTCCGCCGCACGCGGGCCGACGCCGTCTGCCTGAGCGCGGGCGGTTGCGTCGCGTACTATCCGACCGCGGTGCCGTTCCATCACCGCAGCCAGTGGTTGCGTGACACCGACCCCTTTGGTGATCTCGTCGCGGGCTGCCGCAAGCTCGGCATGGTCGTCGTCGCGCGCACCGATCCGCACGCCACGTACGACGACGCGCAGCGCGCGCATCCCGACTGGATTCACGTCACCGCCGATGGCCAGCCGCGCCGGCACTGGGCGTCGCCCGAGCTGTGGGTCACCTGCGCGCTCGGTCCGTACAACTTCGAGTTCATGACGGAGGTGAAACGCGAGATCGCGACGCGCTACAAGCCCGACGCGATCTTCATCAACCGTTGGGACGGATCGGGTCAGTGCTTCTGCGTGCACTGCCGAACCAACTTCAAGGCCGCGTCCGGGTTCGATCTCCCGCGCACCGATGACCCGCAGGATCCGGCGCGTCGCGCATACATCCTCTGGCGACAGGAGCGCCTGTTCGCGCTCTGGCGGCTGTGGGACGATGAGGTGCGGAAGATCAACCCCGACTCGTGCGTCATCCCGAACACCGGCGGCGGCGCGACCAGCTCGCTCGACATGGTGCGCATCGGCGAGCTCGCACCGACGCTCGTCGCCGACCATCAGGCACGGCGCGGCGTCACGGTGCCGTGGGCGAACGGGAAACGCGGGAAGGAGTTCCGCGCCACGATGGGCCGCAAGCCGATCGTCGGCATCTTCAGCGTCGGCCTCGAGGAGCCGTACCGCTGGAAGGACTCGGTGCAGAGCCCGGCCGAGATCCGCCTCTGGGCGATCGACGGCATCGCGAATGGGCTGCGTCCGTGGTACACCAAGTTCGCCGGCAGCATCAACGATCCGCGCTGGCTGAAGCCGGTCGAGCGGCTGTACGAATGGTGCGCGGCGAACGAGCGGTATCTCCGCAACGAGCGCTCGCTGGCGCGCGTCGGGCTCGTGTACTCGCAGCAAAGCGCGTGGTTCGCCGGCGCGGAACGCGCTCGTCGCATGGACGATGCGGCCAATGGGTTCTATCATGCGCTCGTCGAGGCGCGCATCCCGTTCGAGATGGTCCATGATCGTCTGCTCGACGAGGCGCATCTCGAGGGGCTGAAGACGCTCGTGCTTCCCGACGTCGTCGCGCTGTCGCTCGCACAGTGTTCGCAACTCGTATCTTTCGTCGAGCGTGGGGGCGGCGTCGTCGCGACCTACGAGACGTCGCTGCGCGACGAGTGGGGCGCGCCGCGAAAGGATTTCGGTCTCGCCGACTTGTTTGGTGTACGGGTCAGCGGCAAGGCCGACCTGCAGATGCACAACGCGTATCTTCGCCTCGAGCATGACCGCGCGAAGGGGAACGCGCTCCTCGCCGGCCTCGAGGACGCGCCGCGCATCATCCACGGCGTCAATCGTGTCGACGTCGCGCCGACCACGGCGTTCGGCGCCGCGCCGCTGACGTTGATCCCCTCGTACCCCGACCTGCCGATGGAGAAGGTGTATCCGCGCGTGCCGCGCACCGACATCGCACAGGCGTTCATGCGCGAGGTCGGTCAGGGACGCGTCGTCTACTTCCCATGGGACGTCGATCGCACGTTCTGGGAGATACTCGACGCCGACCACGGCACGCTGCTCCGCAACGCCGTCGCCTGGGCGACGAACGAGCCGCCCGTCGTGCGCGTCACGGGGCCCGGTGTGCTCGACGTCACCGCGTGGCGACAGGCGCGCTCGATGACAGTGCACCTCGTCAACCTCAGCAATCCGATGATGATGAAGGGACCGGTGCGCGAGCCGATCGCCGTCGGGCCGCACATCGTGCGCGTCCGCCTCGCGGGGGAGCGTGCGGGACGCGTGCGGCTGCTCGTCGGCGGCGCCATCATTCAGCCTCGCCGCTCCGGCGAATGGATCGAGGTCACGGTGCCCTCCATCCTCGAGCACGAAGTCGTCGCCATCGAGGTCTGATGAGCCGTCTCCCCCGCATCACGCTCGGCGCGCTCGCGCTGCTGCTCGCTTCGATCACACCATCACGCGCGCAGCGGCCGATCGAGTGCGCTGCGTGCGCCGAGTGGAACGTGCCGCAGCGCCCGATCCGGCTGCACGGCAACACGTACTGGGTCGGCACGCACGGACTCGGCGCGATCCTCATCGCGTCGCCGCAGGGCCACGTGTTGATCGACGGCGGGCTCCCGCAGTCCGCGGCGCTGATCCGCGCCAACCTCGAGTCGCTCGGCTTTCACATGCGCGACGTGAAGCTGATCCTCAACTCGCACGCGCACTACGATCACGCCGGCGGGATCGCCGAGCTGCAGCGCGCCTCGGGTGCGCGCGTGATGGCGAGCGCGTGGAGCGCGGGAGTGATGAAGACCGGCAGGTCGCAGCCCGGCGACCCCCAGCTCGGTATCGCCTTCGACTATCCGGCCGTGAGCAACGTGGGGACGTTCACCTTCGAGGACACGCTGCGCGTCGGGCCGATCGCGATCGTCCCGCACGCGACGGCCGGCCACACGCCGGGCGGCACCTCCTGGTCGTGGCGCTCGTGCGATGGCGCGCGCTGTCTCGACTTCGTCTACGCCGACAGCCAGACGCCCGTGTCGGCGGATGACTTCCTCTTCACGAGGAACACGACGTATCCGAACGCGATCGCCGACTTCCGACGCGGCTACGAGACGCTCGAGCGGCTGTCGTGCGATGTGCTGCTCACGCCGCATCCATCGGCGTCCGCGCTCTGGGACCGGGTCTCGCCGAGTGACGGGACCATCACGCCCGCGCTCGTCGATCGCGGAGCGTGCGCGCGCTACGCCGCGACCGCGCGGAACGCGCTCGATCAGCGCATGGCGCAGGAGCGGGGACGACCGTCCCCCTGACGCGTTTAGGCACCGGTTTGGGCTCCGGGTTTCAAGGGGTCAGACTCCTTTCCAGGGGTCAGACTCCTTGAAATAGTTCGAGGAGTTCAAGGGGTCAGACTCCTTGAAATAGGGTCATGCGTGCAGTGCGTTTTTCTGAAGCCTTTTTTGAGGCGTCTGCGCTTTGGAACGCGCCGATGCACCCACTGTCGGCAGTTCAGGTGCGCTGCTGGATTCACGCCGACGCGCGACGGCCGCAGAGAACTGTAATCGCAACAAGGGGTTATCCGTCGGACGTCATGGCTCGAGAGGGCTCGAGGCGCCGAGCCACCCTCCTCGCACTAGCGGGGCGGTCAGGCTCCCAGCAAACGCCCATGAGGTGAAGCGTTTTTCAAGGAGTCTGACCCCTTGAAACGCGGGTCGGCTTTCAAGGAGTCTGACCCCTTCAACCCCCTTCAGACCAGGGGGGTCTGACCCATCAGCCGCATCAGCCCGACGCCGGACCCCCTGACTGTGTGCCCCTGGTCACGGTAGCCTTTGGCCTCACCGCTCATCTTCCGCCCCCTCGCCGAGGAAGGCGGGCGGCAACGGTCGACCACCTGGAGCCACTCTCCCATGCGCAGGCGATTCCCGTCCGTCGCGACCACCGTCGCGTCCGTCGCGCTCGTGCTCTCGTGCACCGAGCAGCAGCCGTCTCCCGGC
>QHVE01000107.1:0-393 GCA_003223455.1 Gemmatimonadota bacterium
AAGGCCGCACGCACCGTCACCGCGCAGGTCGTCGGCCCCGACATCTTCCTCGACAAGACGATCTTCGTCGGCGAGCGCCCCTTTCGCGTTCGCCTGCTCTTCCGACGGGATCCCTCACTCTGGTGAACCGCGCAGTGTCCGCCTCCTCGCCCACCCCGACCTCGTCGTACGCCGTCGCTCCGCGGATCGCGCTCGTCGTCGGCGTCACGCTGGCCACCCTGCCTCGGCTGATCGCCGGCACCGTGCCGGGCGACGCGACCTGGCTCGCGATCGGTGTCGTCGTCGCGCTGGTCGTCGTGGGGCTGACGCGCTTCGTCGCGAGCGGCGCCGAGACGCCGACGACGGAAGTGGTGGGCGATGCGGTGGCACTGGGCGCCCTGACGCTCGCCTACC
>QHVE01000107.1:454-6089 GCA_003223455.1 Gemmatimonadota bacterium
GCTGCTGGCGTTCGGAAGTGCGGCGCTCGTGCGTCTCTTTGCCGGTGCACTGCCCGCCGGTGCCGGCGCCGACACGATCGGCGCCATCGTACTGCTCGTCGTCACCGCCGTCGCGGTGCTCGCGGCGACGCCCGCTCCCGTCGAGCCGTCGATCGACCCACGCACGGGACAGCGGCGTCCGTCGGGCGAGGTGATCGCGATGTCGCGCGAGGCCGACGAAGCCGCGGCGATCTCGCAGGCGCTCGCCGGTTCCGTCTCTGGCCTCGACGAGATCGGCCGCACCTTCTCGGCCACGCTCGAGGAGCTTGGGGTCGAGCTCGAGCACCAGCGCCACTTCACGCTCGACGGCACGCGCCAGGTGCGCGATGCGCGCGAGGCGGCGGAGCGGCTGCACGAGCGCGCGCAGGCGATGGAGCAGGCGATCGCGCAGCTCACGACGGCCGCGGCGTCGAGCCGCGACGCGATCGATCGCGCGTCGCAGACGCTCGTGAGCGTCGGCGACCGAGTGCGCGCCAGCGCCGAGCGCGTGCGCACGCTCGACGAAGTGTCGGACCGCATCGGCGGGTTCGTCGAGCGGATCACGCGGCTCGCGCGCCAGACGAACCTGCTCGCGCTGAACGCCGCGATCGAGGCGGCGCGCGCGGGCGAGCAGGGGAAGGGGTTCGCCGTGGTGGCGGAAGAAGTGCGCAAGCTCGCCAGCGAGAGCGAGCGTGCCGCGCGCGAGATCCAGAGCACCGTCGGCGACGTGCGCGCGCACATGGGCGAGGTCGCGCAGCTGCTGCTGACGAACGAGCAGGAGGTGGGCGACGTCGGCGCCGTGGCGATCCAGGCGACGGACGCGCTCGGCGCGATCTCGTCGAGCATCGCGCGCGTGACGGGGATCGTCGCCGAAACGGCCGAGGTCTCTCGCGCGCAGACGATGCGCATCGACACACTGTCGACGGGCATCGTCGGCCTCGAGGCCGGCGCGCAGCGCGCATCGGGACGCGCCGAGGAGGCCGCCGAGCTGCTTCGTACCCGCGCGGCGCGCGTCGAGGAGCTACGCGAGGCCGGCCGGCGGCTGGCGGGCATGGGATCGCGGCTGACGCAGGCGTGAGCTGGCGCGATGCAGGCTGGATGCCGACCCGAAAGTTCTTCGCTTTTGGATTGTGGATGGAGAGGAGCGGTGTCCCGGCGCGAGCCATTCGACGCCTGGAGTAATTCTCCGCGTTCTCGCAGTCCCTCCGTGCCCACCGCGTCAATCTGTTGCCGTTGCAGTTCTGGCGCGCCGCGCCGGGCGAGAGGTACGTTCGTCTCCTCCTCTCGCGCACCCCGCCATGCGTCTCGCCGCCATTGCAGCGCTCACTCTTCTCCTTGCGTGCGCCTCGCGTCCGCGCGAGTCCGCGATCTCCCGAGCCACGTCGCCGGCCGCCGGCGAATGGACGGCCTACGGCAAGGACGTCCTCGGCTCGCGCCATTCGGGGCTGACGCAGATCGACACGAGCAACGTCGCGCGGCTGCAGGTCGCGTGGACGTACCACACCGGCGAGGTGGGGCCGCAGGCGCAGACGAGGAATCGCCGCTCGCTCGAGGCAACGCCGATCGTCGTCGATGGGGTGATGTATCTCATCACCCCACTCGGCCGCATCCTCGCGCTCGACGCCGAGACCGGGCGCGAGCGCTGGGTCTACGACGCACGGATCGACCGCACCATCGGGTTCGGCGATCACACCAGTCGCGGCGTGTCGACGTGGCGCGATGCGTCGCGCGCCGCGGGGCAGCCGTGCCACCGACGTATCGTCGCCGCGACGGTGGATGCGCGACTGCTGTCGATCGACGCGGCGACGGGCGCGCTCTGCGAGGACTTCGGCGCGAAGGGCACCGTCGACCTTCGCCTCGGTCTGCGCAACACGCCGTTCGAGACGTCCGAGTACGAGGAGACGTCGCCGCCGCTCGTCGTGAACGGCGTGATCGTCGTCGGCTCGGCGGTGGCCGACAACCAGCAGGCCGACGGCGCGAGCGGCGAGGTGCGCGCATTCGACGTGCGCACCGGTGCGCTGCGGTGGACGTGGCATCCCGTGCCGCAGGACTCGAGCGATCGTGGCTACGCGACCTGGCGCGGTGCGAGCGCGCATCGCACCGGCGCGGCCAACGCGTGGAGCGTGCTCGCAGCGGATCCGGCGCGCGATCTCGTGTTCGTTCCCACCGGCAGCGCGGCGCCCGACTACTACGGCGGCGAGCGCCTCGGCGAGAACCGCTACGCCAACTCCATCACCGCGCTGCGCGTGTCGACGGGGAAGGTGGTGTGGTCGTTCCAGACCGTGCACCACGATCTGTGGGACTACGACAACGCGTCGCCGCCGGCGCTCGTGAGCGTGGAGTACGGCGGGCGCCGACGCGACGCCGTGCTCCAGGCCACGAAGACCGGTCAGCTGTTCGTGCTCGACCGCGACACCGGAGTGCCGATCGTTCCCGTGACGGAGATGCCCGTCCCGCGCTCGACCGTCGCCGGAGAGGAGGCGTCGCCGACGCAACCGCAGAGCGCGATCGGACCGCTCACGCCGCAGCGTATGAGCCTCGACAGCGTGTGGGGCGCGAACGACGCCGACCGCGCCGTGTGTCGGGCGGTGGCGAGCACGCTGCGCAACGACGGTCCGTTCACGCCGCCGAGCCTCGAGGGCTCGCTCGTGCGGCCGTCGAACATCGGTGGCGCGCACTGGGGCGGCGTCGCGTTCGATCCAGCGGCGCAGATCGCCGTCGTGCCGACGAACACCGTGGCGGCGATCGTGAAGCTGATCCCGCGCGCGCAGTTCGACTCGGCACGGCGCGGGGGCACGGGCAACCGCATCGGCGCCGAGTTCGCGCCGCAACGCGGCACGCCGTACGGGATGTACCGCGAGCTGTTCATCCTGCCGAGCGTGATCCCGTGTACGCCGCCGCCATTCGGCGCGCTCGTCGGCGTCGATCTGCGGCGTGGTGCCATCGCCTGGCGCGTACCGCTCGGCAGCATGATTCCCGGCGCGAAGACCGGCGCGCCCAACCTGGGCGGCGCGATCACGACGGCGGGCGGGCTCACCTTCATCGGCGCGACGATCGACCGCACCTTCCGCGCGTTCGAGACGCGGACCGGCCGCGAGCTCTGGTCGGCGACGCTGCCGGCGTCGGGGAAGGCGACGCCGATGACCTTCCGTGGAGCGTCGGGCAAGCAGTACGTCGTGATCAGCGCGGGCGGGGACGGTGGCGGTGCGTTCGGCGTGAGCGACGCGATCGTCGCCTTCGCGCTGCCGGCGGATCGCTGATCGTCAGTTCGAGCTCGTCTCGACCGTACTCGCGCGGGTGAGCAGGCATCAAGAACGGAGGGCCTGAGCGGATCTGATCCGTTTGAACCCTTCGTTCTTGATGCTTCCCCGGCGCACTCTGGAGCGTTGTAGCGTGAGCCACTGCCGGGTCACGGCAGCACACGCGCATCATTACGCGTACGAAGATAGAACCGCCCGAGTCTTCCTCCCGATCATCACCTCGATGCGCATCCGCTCCGTTCGATCGATCATCACCGTGCTCGCGACCGCGATGGTCGGCGCGGGCTGCTCCAGACCAGCTGTCGTCGTGACGCCAAAGCCCGTCGTGGCGGCACCGAGCGCGGCGCCAGTCCATGCGAACGTGACGGGGAACTGGCTGGCCGCCGTGCCGAACACCACTGACGGCACTTATCGTCGGACGTACTTCAACCTGACCCAACTGGGTGAGCGGGTCACGGGCACGGTCCACTCGACGCAGTTCTTCTATCAGGTCGTCGACACGAAGTGGGACAGTGCAGGGGGTTTGGCGATCACGGCCACGATGCGCGACCTCGGCAACGAGCGCCGGGTGATCTACGACGTGAAGGTCGTCGGTCCCGACGAGCTGCGGTTCACGCTCCGGCCGCGCGGCGATCGTCCCCCGCCGGCGACGCCGCCCGCTCCGCTCGTCGCGCACCGCGCGCCGCCGGGCGAGGGCGCGATGCCGGAGAAGATCGCCGTGCCAGCACTCCACAAGGTGAGGGACAATGGGATCGCGCGCACGCCGGCGATGGGCTGGAACAGCTGGAACAAGTTCGCTGGCCGCGTCGACGATGCGGCCGTGCGCGCGATGGCCGACGCGATGGCCAGCAACGGCATGCGCGAGGCGGGCTACGTCTACGTCAACATCGACGACACCTGGGAAGGCGACCAGCGGGACGCGCAGGGGAACATCACGACGAACAAGAAGTTTCCCGACATGAAGGCGCTCGCCGACTACGTGCACTCGAAGGGCCTCAAGCTCGGGATCTATTCTTCACCCGGTCCGACGACTTGTGCAGGCTACATCGGGAGCTACGGCCACGAGGCGCAGGACGCACGGACCTTCGCCGCGTGGGGGATCGACTACCTGAAGTACGACTGGTGCGGCGCGCGCATGCTGCACGACGAGACGGACATGCGCGGGCTCTACCAGATCATGGGCGACGCGCTGCTCGCCTCGGGGCGCCAGATCCTGTACAGCCTCTGCCAGTATGGGCGGCAGGAAGTCTGGAAGTGGGGCGCCGACGTCGGCGGCAACTCGTGGCGCACCACCGGCGACATCCGCGACAGCTGGGAGTCGATGACGCGCATCGGGTTCAGCCAGGATTCACTCGCGCCGTACGCGCAGCCCGGTCACTTCAACGACCCCGACATGCTGGAGATCGGCAACGGCGGGATGACGGACACCGAGTACCGCACGCACATGACTCTCTGGTCGATGCTCGCCTCGCCGCTCCTGGCCGGCAACGACCTGCGGACGATGACGCCGTCGATCCTCGCGATCCTCACCAACCGGGAGGTGATCGCGATCGATCAGGATCCGGACGGCAAGCAGGCGAGACGGACGTGGGCGTCAGCCGACTCGGCGACGATGCGGAAGGAGATCTGGACGCGGCCGCTCGCCAAGGGCGCGTACGCGATCGCCGCGTTCAACCGCGGTCCCGACTCGGCCGCGGTGACGATCGACTTCGCGGCACTCGGGGTCGATCCGCGAGGGAAAACGGTGCGCGATCTGTGGGCGCACAAGGCGGTGTCGGTACGGAATGGTCGATACACGGCGACGGTACCGTCACACGGAGCGGTGCTGCTGCGGGTTGGGCGATAGGTCGCTGCGGTAGCGCGCAAATCCTGAGAATGAAAAGACGAGGGCGGAGCGACATGCTCCGCCCTCGTTTCCATTGCGCCGTCGAGATGCGCGTCAGCCCTGCAGCACTACCTGCGCCTCGATGTTGATCTTGACCTCGTTCGACACGAGGATCCCACCCGTCTCGAGCGCCACGTTCCACGTCAGCCCGAAGTCGCGGCGATCGAACTTGCCGTGGGCCGAGAACGACGCGCGCGTTCCGCCCCACGGATCCTTCCCCTCACCCCCGAACTCCACGTCGAGCGTGATCGGGCGCGTGACGCCGCGGATCGTGAGGTCGCCCGTGAGCTTGAACTCGTCCTTCGTCCCCGCGATGTCGGTGCTCCGGAACGTCACCTCCGGGTAGTTCTCGACGTCGAGGAAGTCTGGTGACCGCAGGTGCCCGTCGCGCTGCTCGTTGCGCGTGTCGATGCTCGCCGCCTGCATCGTCACTTCGACGCTCGAGTCGGCGAGGTTCTCCTCGTCGGCAGCG
>QHVE01000061.1 GCA_003223455.1 Gemmatimonadota bacterium
CGGCACCCGAACGTCGTGTTCATCGGTGGGATCGTCCTGTTCACGCTGGCCGCCCTCGCGGCGGTGTTCTGGCTCGCCGACGTGGACATCGCCGACGGATGGCACAACTGGCTCCTCGTGCTGCTCTTCGCCTTCATCCCGGCGAACTCGATCGCCATCGGCGCGGTGCACCAGGTCATCACGGCATTGCTGCCGCCGAGGACCCTCCCGAAGCTCGAGCTCCACGGGCGCGCCGGTATCCCGCCCGAGTTCCGCACGGTCGTCGTGGTGCCGACGCTGTTCGGCAGCGTCGAGGCGGTGCACGAGACGCTCGAGCGCATCGAGGTCCGCTTCCTCGCCAACCGCGAGCCGAACCTGCACTTCGCCGTGCTGAGCGACTTCGCCGACGCCGACACGGAGACGCGGCCCGAGGACGAGGCGATCGTCGAGGCCGCGGTGGAGGGCGTGCGCGCGCTCAATGCGCGCTACGCCGAGGGGCGTGAGGACGAGTTCTACCTGTTCCATCGCCCGCGTCGCTGGAATCCGCGCGAGGGCGTGTGGATGGGATGGGAGCGCAAGCGCGGCAAGCTCGCGGAGTTCAACCGATTCGTCCGAAGCGGCGAGTCGGACGCGTTCTCGACCGTCATCGGCGACGTGACCGTGCTGCGCAGCGTGAAGTACGCCATCACGCTGGACGACGACACCGTGCTGCCTCCCGACTCGGCGCCGCTGCTCGTCGGTGCGATCGCGCATCCGCTGAATCGAGCGGTCTACGACGCCGCGCGCGGTCGCGTCGTGCGCGGCTTCGGTATCATGCAGCCGCGCGTGGGCGTCTCGCTGCCGAGCGCGTTCCGGTCGCGCTTCGCCGCGATCCACTCGGGGCACCCGGGGGTGGATCCCTACACGACGGCGGTATCGGACCTGTACCAGGACCTCTATGGCGAGGGGAGCTTCACCGGCAAGGGCATCTACGACATCGTCGCGTTCGAGGAGTCGACGCGCGGCCGGTTCCCCGCCGACACGCTGCTCTCGCACGACCTGATCGAGGGCAACTACGCGCGCGCCGCGCTCGCCACGGACATCCAGGTCTTCGACGACTATCCGACGCGCTATCTGACGTACGCGCGGCGCAAGCACCGGTGGATCCGCGGCGACTGGCAGCTGCTCCCATGGCTGGGCCGCGTCGTGCCGGGCCCCGACGGGTTCGAGCGCAATCGGCTCTCGCTGCTGTCACGGTGGAAGCTGTTCGACAACCTGCGCCGCAGCGTCGTCGAGCTGGCGATGCTGCTGTTCATCGTCGCGGGATGGACGGTGCTGCCGGGCTCACCGCTCCGCTGGACGGTGCTCGGCCTGCTCGCCATCGCCGCGCCGTGGATCATCGCGCTGGTGCACGCGGCGCTCCTGCCGCCGCTCGACAAATCGTGGCGCGCGTACTACGTGACCGTCGGCCACGACGCGGGGACGAGCCTGCGCCAGATCGGTGTGGCCATCACGGTGCTGGCGAACGAGGCCTGGCTCTCGGTCGACGCGATCGCGCGCACGCTCTGGCGCACGTTCGTGTCGGGACGTCATCTGCTGCAGTGGCAATCGGCGTCGCAGGTGGAACGCGCGGCGACGGGACGTGCCGCGGACGTCTGGCGCCAGATGTGGCCCTCGGTCGCGACGGGCGCCGTGGCACTCGTCGCCGCGTGGTGGCGACTCCAGCGGACGGCACCCGCCGGTGAATGGCCGCTCGTGATGGCCGTCATCCCGCTCGCCGGCCTCTGGATCATCGCGCCGGCGATCGCGCACGCGCTCGGCGCGCCGGTCGCGCGTCCCGATCGGCGCCTCGCGTCGGCGCGCCGCGCCGACGCGGCGCGATTCGCGCGCGCCCACTGGCAGTTCTTCGAGAAGTTCGTCACGGCCGACACGAACTGGCTCGCGCCCGACAACTTCCAGGAGGATCCCGCGCCGATCGTGGCGATGCGGACGTCGCCGACGAACATCGGCCTCCAGCTCCTCGCGACGGTGAGCGCGCACGATCTCGGCTTCATCACGCTGGGGGCGATGATCGAGCAGCTCGAGCGGGTGTTCCGGTCGCTCGAGAAGATGCGCCGCTTCCGGGGACACTTCTACAACTGGTACGACCTGCACGACCTGCGCGTCCTCGATCCGGCGTACGTCTCGACCGTGGACAGCGGCAACCTGGCGGGACACCTGATCGCGCTGCGCCAGGCGTGCCGCGGGCTTCGTGAACAGGCGGGGGTGCAGTCCGAGCTCGCCATGCGGCTCGACTCGATCGCGCACCTGGCCGGCACGTACGCCGAGTCGATGGACTTCCGCTTCCTGTTCGACACCGATCGGGAGCTGTTCGCGATCGGCTACTCGGTGGCCACGCGCACGCTCGATCCGTCGTCGTACGACCTGCTGGCCTCGGAGGCGCGGCTGGCGAGCTTCGTGGCGATCGCGCTGAAGCAGGTGCCGGTGGACCACTGGTTCCGGCTGGGCCGCACGCTGACGCACGTCGGCGGCGAGGCGGCGCTGGTGTCGTGGAGCGGCAGCATGTTCGAGTACCTCATGCCGGCGCTCGTGATGCGCGCCTTCCCGCAGACGGTGATCGACCAGACGTATCGGGCCGCGGTGCGGCGGCACATCGCGTACGCGTCGGGCTTCGACGTGCCGTGGGGCGTGAGCGAGAGCGCGTACAACCTTCGAGACCGCCATCAGACCTACCAGTACCGCGCCTTCGGAGTCCCCGATCTGGCGCTCAAGCGCGGCCTCGCTCGGGATCTGGTGATCGCGCCGTACGCGGCCGCGCTCGCGGCGCTCGTCGATCCGAACGCGGCGCTCGACAACCTCGTCGTGCTCGAGCGCCTCGGCGCGTTCGGCCCCTACGGCTTCCACGACTCGCTCGACTTCACGCGTCCGGACCCGGGCTCGCGCTACGCCGTGGTGAAGAACTACATGGCGCATCACGTCGGCATGAGCCTCATCGCACTCACCAACGTGCTCGCGACGAGCGTGTGGCAGCGGCGCTTCCACGCCGATCCGCTCGTCCGCGCGGTGGAGCTGCTGCTGCACGAGCGAATCCCCCGGCGTCTCGTCTTCCAGCCCACGCAGCGCGACGACATCGACGTACCCCTGCCGGCACCGGAGCTCGAGCGGCCGGCGGTGCGCGAGTACGACACCGCGGACACGCCGCAGCCGCGCGTCGCGCTGCTCGGCTATCTGCCGTACACCATCATGGTGGACAATCGGGGCGCGGGGTACAGCCGCTACGAGTCGCTCGCCGTCACCCGCTGGCGCGCCGACTCGACGACGGACGACACGGGCCAGTTCTGTTACGTGAAGGACCTCACGAGCGGACGACTGTGGAGTGCGGCGCATCAGCCGGTGTGCGCGCCGGCCGATGCCTATCGCGTGAACTTCGCGACGGACCGCGTCACCTTCCACCGTCTCGACGGAGCGATCGAGACACGCACGGAGATCACCGTCGTTCCCGCGGACGCCGCCGAGGTGCGGCGCATCACGCTGACGAATCACGACTCGTCGACGCGCGACGTCGAGGTCACGAGCTACGCCGAGATCGTGCTCACGACCCCCGACGCGGATCGCGCGCACCCGGCGTTCGCCAACCTGTTCGTCGAGACGGAGTGGCACGACTGGTGTCATGCGCTGTTCGCGGCGCGGCGTCCGCGCGCGGCGGACGAGCCGCGCGTCTGGGGCGCTCACGTCGCCGCCGTCGAAGGCATGCTCATCGGACCGCTGAGCTACGAGACGGACCGTGCCCGGTTCATCGGCCGAGGGCGATCGGTGCGACACCCCGCTGCACTCAGCCCGAGCGCCGACGGGCCGCTGTCGGGCACGACGGGCGCGGTGCTCGATCCGATCGTCTCGCTGCGCGCGCGCCTGCGCCTCGAGCCCGGCGCATCGGCCACGATCGCCTTCACCACGTTCGTTGCGACGACGCGTGAGCGCGCCTTCGAGCTCGCCGACCGGTACGACGATCCGCACGCGGCCCAGCGCGCGCTCGACCTGGCGTGGACCACCGCGCAGGTCGAGCTGCGCGAGCTGGACATCACGCCATCCGATGCCGCGGTGTTCCAGGATTTCGCCGGCCATCTCTTCCACGCCGAACGCTCGCTCGGCCCGAGCCTCGAGGACCGCCTCCGGTGCCGCGGCTCGCAGCCGCTGCTCTGGTCGATCGGCATCTCTGGCGACTGGCCGATCCTGCTCGCCAGCATCGACTCCGTCGACGGGCTCCCGACCTTGCGCCAGCTCCTCGCCGCGCACCGCTACTGGCGCCGGCGCGGCATGCTCGTGGACCTCGTCGTGCTCGACACGCATCCACCCAGCTACAACCAGCAGGGCAGCGACCGCATCATGGCCGCTGTGCTCGACTCGGGAGAGGCCGGGGTGCGCGACCAGCCCGGCGGCATCTACGTTCGCCGCGCCGACATCATGGCGGCGGACGCGCTGCTCATGCTGCGCGCCACCGCGCGGGTCCACGTGAACTGCGACGGCCAGTCGCTCGGCCGCACGCTCGAACCTTCCACGGACGTGGAGGACGACGAGACCGAGCGCGGCAGCGCCTCGACCCCTCGCCTGTCCGAGCGCAGCACGCCGCAAGTCGTACGCGCGCTGCAGCGCATCACCTCGCTGCTGCTCGAGCCGTCGCGATCCGGCGACGGCAACGGCACGAAGCCATCCGACCCACCCGCGACCGCGACCGCGGTGGAGGACGCGCCGCCGCTGCCGGCGCCGGACACCACGTCGCTCCTGCTCGGCAATGGACTGGGCGGACTCGCCACGAGTGGCGAATACGAGATCCGCCTCATCGGCGGCGATCTCCCGCCCGCGCCGTGGTGCAACGTGATCGCCAACCCGCGCGGGGGCTTCGTGGTCTCGGAGCGCGGCGCCGGCTTCACGTGGGCGGAGAACAGCTACTTCTACCGGCTCACGCCCTGGCACAACGACCCGGTGAGCGATCCGGCGAGCGACGTGCTCTATCTCCGCGACGAGGAGTCGGGCGAGCTGTGGAGCGCGACACCGGCCCCGATCCGACACGCGAGCCCGTACACCGTGCGCCATGGTGCGGGCACCTCGACGTTCGAGCACGAGCATGTGGGGATCGCGACGCATCTCACGCTCGGGATCGCACCCGACGATCCGGTGAAGCTGTCGCTGCTGCGCATCACGAACGTGGACTCGCGGCCGCGCCGGCTCACGGTGACGGCGTACGTCGAGTGGACGCTCGGTGCGCTGCGCGAGCACACGCGCCACCACGTGCAGACGTCGTACGACGAGACGCGAAGCGCGATCGTGGCGCGCAACACCTTCGAGCCGACGTTCGCCGAGCGGCTGGCGTTCTGCGCGATGAGCGAGCCGGTGAGCGCGCACACCGCCGACCGTCGCGAGTTCCTCGGCCGCAACGGTACCACGGCGGCACCGATCGCGCTGCGATCGAGTGACTCGCTCGCGGGCCGCGTCGGCGCCGGCCTGGATCCGTGCGCCGCGCTCCAGTGCACGATCGAGCTCGCACCGGGCGAGACGCGCGAGCTGGTCGTGGCGCTCGGCGCGGGCCCGACGGACGCCGACGCGCGCCGGCTCGCCGAGACGTACGGCGACGCGTCGCACGCGCGCGAGTGTGTCGAGCAGACGGCGGACGCCTGGCAGAGGCGATTGTCGGCCGTCCACGTGCGCACCCCCGATGCGTCGTTCGACGCGATGGTCAACGACTGGTCCCTCTACCAGGCGCTCGCGTGCCGCATGTGGGCCCGCTCCGCGCTCTACCAGTCGAGCGGCGCGTACGGCTTCCGCGACCAGCTCCAGGACGTGATGGCGTTCGTCTACGCCGAGCCCGCGGTCGCGCGCGAGCACATCCTCCGCGCCACGGCTCGGCAGTTCGTCGAGGGCGACGTGCAGCACTGGTGGCATCCGCACAGCGGTCGCGGCGTGCGCACCAAATTCTCCGACGATCTGGCGTGGCTGCCGTACGTCGTCGACCACTACGTGCGCGTGACGGGTGACGCGACCGTGCTGGAGGAAGTCGTGCCGTTCCTCACGATGCGCGCGCTCGGGCCGGACGAGCACGAGCTGTACGATCTCCCGCAGGTGAGCGACGAGCGCGCGACCGTGTACGAGCACTGCCTGCGCGCGATCCGTCATGCGAGCACCACGGGCAGTCACGGCCTTCCGCTCATCGGCATCGGCGACTGGAACGACGGCATGAACCGCGTCGGCGTGCAGGGGCTCGGCGAGAGCGTGTGGCTGGCGTGGTTCCTCGTCGCCACCATCCGCCGCTTCGTCGAGCACGTGGAGCGGAAGGGCGACGCGGCGATGGCCACCGGGCTCCGCGCGCGGGCCGACGCGTACGCGGCGGCCGTGGAGCGCGATGCGTGGGACGGGGCCTGGTACCGGCGCGCGTACTTCGACGACGGTACGCCGCTCGGCTCCGCACAGAACGACGAGTGCAGGATCGACGCGATCGCCCAGAGCTGGAGCGTGATCTCGCGTGCGGGCGATCCCGAGCGACAGCGCCAGGCGATGCGCTCGCTCGAGGAATGGCTCGTCCGCGAGGACGCCCGTCTCCTCATGCTGCTCACGCCTCCGTTCGACCACACCCCGCACGATCCCGGCTACATCAAGGGCTATCTGCCCGGCGTGCGCGAGAACGGCGCACAGTACACGCACGCCGCGCTCTGGTCGGTGCTGGCCACGGCGCTCCTTGGCGACGGCGACCGCACGTTCGAGCTGTTCCAGATGATCAACCCGCTCACCCACGCCCGCTCTCGCGATGAGATCGGCGTGTACCGCGTGGAGCCCTACGTCGTGGCGGCGGACGTCTACACCGCGGACGGGAAGCTCGGCCGCGGCGGGTGGACGTGGTACACAGGCTCGGCGAGCTGGTTCTACCGCATCGCCGTGGAGACGATCCTCGGCTTCACGAAGCGCGGCGACGTGCTGACCGTGCAGCCGTGCGTGCCGCGCGGATGGCCAGGGTTCACGATCGACTATCGGTTCGGCGGCAGCACGTATCACATCGAGGTCGAGCAGACGGACGGCGCCGAAGCGAAGAGCGCCGAGGTCACGCTCGACGGGCGTCGGCTCGAGTCCGGTGAGATTCCACTGCGCGACGACGGTGTCGCGCACCAGGTGCGGATCCGCGTTGGCCGAGCTCGGTGAGCCATCGACCGTCGGAATTCGGCCAGACTCTTGCGGACCGCCTTCCAGGTGCACGACCCACCGTCAGTCTCTCTGGAGGGATGTCATGCGTAGAATGCTCGCTACCGTCTGCACCATCGCGACGGTCGTACTGGCCGGTTGCGGCTCGGACAGCAGCACGGCTCCCACGCAAGCTTCCCTCGCCGGGACCTGGAATCTCACGACGGTCAATGGCGCGGCCCTTCCGTTCGCCGTTCAACTGAATCCGCTGGTCGAGATCCTGAGCGATCAACTCGTCCTCGCGACGAACGGGACGTTCACCCAGTCGACGCAGGCTCGATTCACGGATGGCGCCACCGTCACGACGCAGGTCATCCCGGACGGCGGCACATATACGTTGAGCGGCACGGCGGCGACGTTCAGGTTCACGGATGGCTCCTCGGGAACCGCAACCCTGTCGAGTGCGGGGAATACGTTCACCGTCGGCGAGGTCGGCTTCTCCTTCGTCTACACCAAGCAGTAAGAGAAGCAGTCGATTCTCGGCGCCCGATCAAGGCGCTGCATCCTCAGACGAGCCACGAAGCGCTTCACGGCGCTTGGTGGCTCTCTGCGTTCGATGGACCACCCGCGCACACGTGATTGCGACGGAGGATTGACCGTGCGCCGCGCGCGACGCCAATTCTCCCGGCGACCGCGTCGCCCGATCGTGCGTCGCGGAGCCCTTCGCTCGCGCTCTCCTCCCATTCGTCATGTCGCCAACACGCCGTGAGGCACTCGCACAGCTCGCCGCGCTCGTCGCGCTCCCGCGTGCGGCGCGGGTGTCGTTCGCGCCCGATCCGCTCACCGGCACGATCGCCGAGTACCAGGCGGGACGCCGTCGCGGCCAGTGGACCGCGGCCGAGGTGACGGCGCGCGCGCTCGAGCGATGCCGGAGTGAGGGGGCGAAGTGGCGCGCGATCGACACGCTCTCGACCACCGCGATCGCCGACGCCCGCGCGGCCGACGCACGCCTCCGTGCGCGTCGTACGCGCGGTCCGCGACGGTGTCCCCGTGTTTGCGAAAGCGATCTACGACATGATCGGCCTGCCGACCACCGCATCGAACGCGGAATGGGCGCGGCTCTTTCCGGGGCCGGTGCGGCGCGATGCGATCGAGGTGGCGCGGCTTCGCGCCGCCGGCGCCATCGTGCTCGGCAAGACGGCGGCCGACGACTTCGCCTATCACGGCAACGGCACGAGCAGCCACACCGGGCAGGTGTTGAATCCGCACGATCCGACGAGCACGCGTACGCCGGGCGGATCGAGTGCGGGTTCGGCCGTCGCCGTGGCGACCGGGATGGCGTTCGCTGCGCTCGGCACGGACGACGGCGGTTCGAACCGCATCCCCGCGCAGTTCACCGGCGTCGTCGGCATGAAGCCGACGTTCGGCCTCGTACCGCGCACCGGCGTGATCCCGACCTGGCCGTATCTCGACACGCACGGTCCGCTGGCGCGCCGAGCCGCGGATGCCGCGCTGCTCCTCGCCGTCGTCGCCGGCGCCGACGTCTCGGACCCACTCGCGCTCACGAGCGCGTGGCGTGGCGCGTCACTCTCGAGGCTCGACGAGGGCGCGCTGCGCGGTGCGCGGCTGGGGCTCGTCGAGGTTCACGCGCCGCGCGAGCAGATGACCGCCGAGGCGCTCGCGGCGTGGGACCGCGCCGTGAGTCGCCTGCGCGACGCTGGCGCGGTGATCGAGCCGTTCGCGCCCGCCGTCACACGCGTCGACTACCGCGATGCCTTCGCGGCGGCGGCGACCGCCCGCGGCGACGCCGCCGTCGATCCGAAGTCGCCCGCGCCGACCGCGAACGCGCTGCTGCGCTACTTCGCGCGGCGCACCGACGACCCACGCGCCGCACTGCGGCGAGGCTACGCGGCCTATCGCGCGTTCTACGACGTGCTGCCCGCGACGTACGACGAGTGCGAGGTACTGCTCGAGCGGCCGATGACGGACGATCCCGCGGGACGTTCGTTCGCGCGGTCGCGCACCGAGGTCGTCGCCAAGCTCGCCGGGTCGATGCGCGCGGCGCGTGTCGTGGCGATGGTGTATCCGACGATGCCGTTCAACGCGCCACGGGCCGTCGATCCATGGCCCGATGTCCGCACCCCGCTCGGCTACGGCAACTGGCTCGGTCTGCCGGAGGTGTCGGTTCCGGCGGGGGTGGGCGCCGATGGGATGCCGGCGATGAACGTCTCGTTCGTCGGACTCCCAGGTGAGGACGCACACATGCTGGCGCTGGCGCACGGGTTCGAGGGGAGCCGGTAGTACGGGTGCGAGCGAGTCGCGCGCCACGAGCACGACCCTGTCCCCGATCCCATGCCCCACCCCGCCGCTGACGTCATCGTAGTTGGCGCCGGCCTCGCCGGTCTCGTCGCGGCGGCGGAGGCGGCGGACGCTGGACGTCGCGTGCTGCTGCTCGATCAGGAGGGCGAGCAGAGTCTCGGCGGGCAGGCGTTCTGGTCGCTCGGCGGATTGTTCTTCGTCGACTCGCCCGAGCAGCGGCGGCTCGGCATCCGCGACTCGCGCGAGCTCGCACATCGCGACTGGATGGCGACCGCCGGATTCGATCGTGCGGAGGACAAGTGGCCGCGGCGATGGGCCGAAGCGTATCTCGATTTCGCGGCAGGGGAGAAGCGCGCCTGGCTGCACGCGCAGGGAATGCGCTGGTTCCCCGCGGTGGGATGGGCTGAGCGGGGCGCGGCTGGCGCGAGTGGGCCGGGGAACAGCGTGCCGCGCTTCCACGTCACCTGGGGCACGGGGCCCGGCGTGATGGCGCCGTTCGAGCGTCGCGTGCGCGCGCATGCTCGGTCCGGTCGCGTGCAGTTTCACTTCCGGCATCGCGTGCGCGGACTCGTCGTCACGAACGGGGTGGTGCACGGCGTTCACGGCGACGTCCTCGAACCCACGAGTGTCGCGCGCGGCGTGAGCAGCTCGCGCGTCGCGATCGGCGAGTTCGTGTTGGACGCCGCCGCGGTGATCGTCACGTCTGGCGGCATCGGCGGGAACTTCGACCTCGTACGCCGGCCACCTGCGTTCATGCTCTGCGGCGTGCCGGAGCACGTCGACGGCCTGCTCCAGCAGCGCGTACACGAGGCGGGCGCGCGACTGATCAATCCCGACCGGATGTGGCACTACACGGAAGGGGTTCGGAACTGGGCGGCGATCTGGCCCGCACACGGCATCCGCATCCTGCCCGGTCCGAGCAGCCTGTGGCTCGACCCGGATGGCGAGCGTCTGCCGTATCCGAACATTCCCGGTGCGGACACGCTCGGCGCGCTGCGGCACATCACGACCCACGGCCACGCGCACACATGGTTCGTGCTCAACCGCGCGATCGTCAAGCGCGAGTTCGCGCTCTCGGGCAGCGAGCAGAACCCCGACCTCACGGGCAAGAGCCTGCGCCTCACCCTGCGACGCATCGGCAAGGCGGTGCAGCCGCCAGTGCAGGCGTTCCTGGATCACGGCGCAGATTTCATCGTGCGCCCCTCGCTCCGGCAGCTCGTCGACGGGATGAACGAGCTCGTCGCGGGTTCGGGGACGGTGCGCGTCGACTACGACACCGTCGAGCGCGTGGTGCGCGACCGCGACCTGCAGATCGACAACGCGGCCGGCAAGGATCCACAGCTCGCTATCGTGCGTGGGGCGCGGCGCATCGTCAGCGAACGACTGGTGCGCGTCGCCAGGCCGGCGCGCATCCTCGATCCGGCAGACGGTCCACTCATCGCCGTTCGCCTCAGCGTGCTCACGCGCAAGTCACTCGGCGGACTGGAGACCGACTCGAGTGCGCGCGTGCTCGGCGTCGACGGCGAACCGATCCCGGGCCTGTACGCCGCTGGCGAAGTCGCAGGATTCGGTGGCGGCGGGATGCACGGATATCGCTCGCTCGAGGGGACCTTCCTTGGAGGCTGCCTCTACAGCGGCCGCGTAGCTGGAAGAGCTGTTTGAGCGTGGGGTCGGACTCCTTGACCCCCTTTAGGACTTCGGATGCGCGAACGGCCACGGGCGCGCCAGCGGGCACGGAGCCACTGACAGCGCTCGCATCGCCGCGACGAATCGCGCGTCGGCCCACAGTGGATCGAGCAGTGGGTCGCAGCCGAAGAACGATCCCGATCCTACGTAGCGATGCTGTCCCTCGCTCGACGTGAGAATACGGAGCAGCGGCTCGCGATTGCCGAACACCAACTCGGCGAATGCCGGACTGGCAATGCCCGTCGCGTCACCCTGGGCGCGCAGCCGCGCGCGAACCCGATCCGCATCCGCCCATCGGCCGGCGGCGGCATCCGCGAAGAGGAGGGCCAAAAAGAGCCGAGAGTCGCCCGGATGCAGACGGACACCGCGTTGCGCCGTGGCGATCCCGCTGTCGGACGCGCCGGACAGCGATTGCGTCATACTCAGCGTGTAGATCGCGAACGCCGCGGTGGAGTCCAGCGCGAGCGTGTGCCGCGTCTGAGCCTCCGCCTCGGGGAAGCGGCGCGCGAGGAGGAGCGCGGTCGACAGCGCAAAGTTGGGGGGTAACGCGAGCGGGTCGAGCTGCGTCCCATGGCGCAGCTCCGCGATGGCCTCGTCGGTCCGGCCGAGATTGAGCAGGCTCATGGCAAGCCAGTGGCGACCGGTGACGGACGACGGGTCGAGCGCGACCCCCTTCCGGTAGTGCGCGAGCGCGTCGGCGAATCGCAGGCGGAAATCCAGGGCGACGCCGAGCGCGAGCTGGCCGTCCGCGACGGTAGAGTCGAGTGCCACCGCGAGATTCGCGCTCTCCTCCGTGAGCGTCAGCGCACGATCGATCTCCAGCACCGGCTTGCCCGAGCCGTCGTCCCTCACGAACACGGGCGCCACGGCATAGGCTTGCGCCAACGCGGCATGCGCACGGGCGAATGACGGATCGCGTGCGACAGCGGCGCGGAGATTCTCGATCGCCCGCTCGATGTTCGTCGCGCCACGCCGCATCCAGTAGTAGCGCCCCTTGAGATACAGGTCGTACGCTTCCTGATCGCTCGTGCCGCGCGAGCGATCGGCCAGTTGTGCGTCGATGCCGGAGCCCAGCATCGGCGCGAGCGAGCGCACGATGGCGCGCGTGAGCGAATCCTGAACGGCGAACACGTCGCCAGTGCGGCTCTCGTACACGCTGTCCCACATCACCTTGCCGTCTGCCGTGCTCACGAGCTGCGCGACGACACGGAGGCGGTCGCCGGCCCGACGCATCGTGCCGTTCACGAGCGCGCCGACGTCGAGCACGCGCCCGATCTCCTGCGCCGCCACCGACTTCCCCTTGAACGTGTAGCTCGACGTGCGGCCGGCGATCCGCAGTCCCGGCACACGCGACAGCGCGTGCGCCAGCTCGTCGGTGAGCCCGTCGCTGAAATACTCGTCGTCCGACGAGCCGCTCGAGTTCACGAATGGGAGCACCGCCACGGTGCGGATCTTCGCTGAGGCGATCTCGACGCCCGGTGCGACCCACGTTGCACGCCACCGCCACGCCCCGAATGCTCCGCTCAGGAGCACGAGCGCGCCCGCGGCGACGGCCATCCCGAGGCGCCGCGGCCGGCGCGCCGGCCGCCACTCCGCCGTCGCCGCATCGAGTGCGCGCAGCACGGCATCGGCGCTCTCGGGACGGTCGGCGGGATCCTTCGCCAGCAGCCGCATCACCAGCGCGTCGAGCGGCGCGGGCGAGTCGGTTCGCCGCAGCGACAGCCGCTCCGGCGTCTCCGTCAGGTGCGCCGCCATGAGCGCCTGCGCGGTGCGCCCCGCGAAGGGATGCGCACCCGTGAGCATCTCGTACGCGATCAGACCCAGCGCGTAGAGGTCGGCCCGCTGATCGACGGCGGCATCGGCGACCGCCTGCTCGGGCGCCATGTACGCCGGCGTCCCGATCGCCACGCCCGCCGTGGTCAGCCCCGTCGGGTACGCGGCACCGTTGTGCGTCGCGGCGACCAGCGCCTTCGCGATGCCGAAGTCGGCGACGACCGCGGTCCCCTCGCTGAGCAGGATGTTCTCGGGCTTGATGTCCCGATGCACGATCCCCGCGCGATGCGCGTACGCCAGCGCCTTCGCGACGTCGCGCAGCACACTGATCGCCTCGGGAATCGGTATCGGTCCGCGGCCCATCCGCTCCCGCAGCGACGCGCCCGCCACGAACGGCATGACGTAGTACGGGGTGCCGTCGGTCGTGACGCCGTCGCTGATGACGGGCACGATGTGCGGCTCCTGGAGCGCGGCCGCCACCCTGATCTCCCGCGCGAACCGCTCGGCGCTGATCCCCGCCGCCAGCTCCGGCGAGAGCGCCTTCACCACGACGGATCGCTCGAGGCGCTGATCGCGCACGAGGAACACGCGCGACATCCCTCCGCCGCCGAGCTCGCGCTCGATGACGTAGCTGTCGCCGAGCGAGGCGTGCAGTTGTTCGCGCATCAGGTCGGCCATGCGGGCGGGTGGGTCGTGCGAACATAGCCGCCGCCCGGACGATCGCCAGTAAAACGAGGAGCGCGGTCCGTCACATCGGGACCGCCGCACCCCCGACTTCCGGACCCGGCCCGTTCAGCGAAGCCCGAGGTACGCCATCAACTCGCTCGCCGCCGCCGCTCCGGCGCGGTTCGCACCGATCGTCGACGCTGATGGTCCGTACCCGACGAGATGGATGCGCGGGTCCTTCGCGACCTGCGTCGCCAGACGTCCGGTCATCACGATGCCGCCGTTCGCCTCGCGCAAGCCGAGTGGTGCGAGATGATCGAGCGCGCTGCGGAACCCCGTGCACCAGAGGATGACGTCGGCGCCGAGCGTCGTGCCGTCGTCCCACCGCACGCCGTTCTCCGTGATCTCGCTGAACATCGGTCGACGTTCGAGCACGCCGCGCGCGCGCATGGCCTCGATGGCCGGCGTGACGGGAAGGCCGGTCACGGAGACGACGGACCGCGGCGGCAGCCCCGCGCGCACACGCTCCTCGACGAGCTTCACCGCGGCGCGGCCCGCCGCCTCGTCGAACGGCCCGGTGCGGAACTCCGGGGGACGCCGCGTCACCCACGTCGTCGTCGTCACGCGCGAGACCTCGTCGAGCAGCTGGATCGCCGAGATGCCGGCGCCGACGATGATCACGTGCCGGTCGACGAACTCCGACGCGGTGCGATAGTCCTTCGTGTGCAGCTGCCGACCGGTGAAGCGCTCCGCGCCCGGCACCTCGGGGATGTACGGCCGCTCCCACGTACCGGTCGCGTTGATGATCCCGCGCGCCGCGACTTCGCCGCGGTCCGTCTCGACGACGAGCCGATCACCGCGGTCGCAGACGACCGTCACGTGCACCGGACGATAGACGGGCAGTGCGAACTCGCGCTCGTACGCCGCGAAGTAGCGCGGCACCGCCTCCGCCGCCTTCACCTCGGCCGTCGTCGCTTCCACCGCGTCGGCGAAGCGCATCCCCGGGAGATCGTGGATGCGATTGACGGTGCTCAGCGTGAGCGACGGCCAGCGGTACTGCCAGGCGCCGCCCGGCGCCGGCGCCTGATCGAGCACGACGAAGCCGCGCACGGGCGCCAGCCCTCGCTGCTCGAGGTGATACGCCGACGAAAGTCCCGCCTGCCCCGCCCCGATGACGACGACGTCGGTGCGCAGTCGAAGCGGCGGATCGGCGTGGTCGCTCACATGTCGCTCGTCGCCCACTGCGGCTGCTTCGCTCGCGCGTCGTAGCGCGCGCGCGCCGCGTCGACCTCGGCGAGGTGCGCGCCCGACCACGTGATGAGCTCACCGACGATCTCGCGCAGCGTCGCGCCGAGCGGGGTGAGCGAGTACTCGACGCGCGGCGGCACTTCGGGGTGCATCGTGCGACGAACGAGACCGTCGCGCTCGAGGCCGCGCAGCGTCACGGTGAGCATGCGCTGACTCACGCCGTCGACGCGACGCCGTAGCTCGCTGAACCGTACCGTGCCCGCTTCGGCGAGCACGTGGATGACGTACATCGACCATTTGTCGGCGACCCGCGAGATCATCTCGCGCGCGCGGCAGTTGGCGGGCGTGTGCTCCATCTCGGCCGGGGGCGGGGGCGGCGCCGCCTTGCGGGATCGAGTGGATGTCGCGGTTCGGATCACTGGCACGGTTACTCCGAAGTCACTGGGGCACGTCGATGTGCCGTCTTCTCGCCGGGATCGAGCACTTTTACAGTTCTAGTTACGAAACGTAACCTGGTCCACGAACGGAACCAAGTCACGAAAGAGGCCGGTGGAGCTCCGTGGAGCCGCCGCGCCCGCTCGACACCACACGGACGGAGGAACCACCACCATGCTCACGAACTACGCGACTGACCCAGAGATGCTCGGCCTCGGTCTCCTCGTCGGACGGCTCGTGCTCGGCCTGCTCATGGCAGCGCACGGCGCGCAGAAGCTGTTCGGCTGGTTCGGCGGCTACGGACTCAACGCGACGGGCGAGTTCATGGTGCAGCTCGGATTCCCCTCGGGCCGCCTCTTCGCCTCCACCGCTGCCGTCACCGAGGTGGTGAGCGGACTGCTCGTCGCGCTCGGACTGTTCGGACCGATCGGGCCGGCGCTCATGCTGTCCGTCATGATCGTCGCGGCGATCAGCGTGCACTGGCAGAACGGCGTCTTCGCCATGCAGAACGGCATCGAGGTTCCACTGCTCTACGCCGCCGGCGCGCTCGCCATCGCGCTGACGGGCCCGGGTCTCTTCTCGCTCGATGCGCTGCTCGGCATCACGTCGCTCTGGTCGCCGCGGGTCACGGCGCTCGCACTGGCGGTCGGTGTCGTCGGCGGCATCGCCAACCTCATGGTGCGACGTCCTCCGATGGCGGCGGGTGGCGCGAGCCGGTAGCAGGCTCGCGCCGCTCAGCGCGGCGCGACCTCCATCACCCACACGTCGCTCTGGCGGTCCTCGATCTCGAAGAACAGTCGGTCGCGCCCGAGCGCCCACTGCGGACGGTAGGACGGGCGCGTCGGATCGTCGAAGTGCACGCGCAGGCGCGGTGCCCCGCCCTCGGCGGCGACGGACCAGATCGACGCGAGGCCGCGCGCGTCGTGACTCTTGAAGAAGATGTTGCGCCCGTCGGCGCTCCAGCGCGGACGCTCGATCTCCGGCATGCCTGGCTTCGTCCCGTCCAGGACGGTGCGCGACGGGCCGGAGTCCGCGGGTGCGACCATGAGCGAGGCGTTGACGAGGCTCGACAGGTACGTCAGGCTACGTCCGTCGGGCGACCAGTCCGGCGAGTTCCCCGCCGCGAACCGTTCAACTGGCGCTCCCCACGCCCCATCGGCGCCGCGCCGTACGACCCAGAGCGAACGGCTGTCCAAGCCATCGCCGGAGAGGTAGATCAGCGCACGACCGTCGCGCGACCACTCGGGCGTCCACTCTTGCGCGGGGCTCGTCGTGACGTGCTGAAGCGGCCTGCCGTCGAGCGGCTGCACCCAGAGATCCCGTGAGCCCGAGCGCCACGAGTGAAAGGCGATCTCCGAGTTGTCCGGTGAGAGCACGGCGGCGAAGTCGTCCGCGGGATCGGTCGTGAGACGCTCCGGTTCCCCGCCCGCGACGGGCATTCGATAGCTGTCGGAGTTCCCGGCGACGTTCGAGTCGAAGACGAGCCAGCGGCCATCGTACGACACCGACACGTTCTCGATGAGCTGATTCCCGCTCGTGAGCGGCGTCGCACCCGTCGCGGAGACCGGCGCGCCATCCGGGATCGGCAGCGACCAGAGGTTCGACGTCGCCGACAGGAGTGCGTACGCGAGCCGCGAGCCGTCCGCCGAGAGCGAGATCGACTGCGCGCCCAGGCCGGTCGTCAACCGTAGCGGCGCTCCCTCGGCACCTCCCTCACGCGTCATGCGTTGGGCGTACACGTCGCCCTTGCCGTCGCGCGTGGAGACGTAGTAGAGCCATCGGCCGTCGCGCGACCACACCGGGCTCACGTTGATCGACCGGCTGTCGCTCACGGGGACGACGGTGCCGTCGCGCACGCGAACGACCGCGATGCGGTTGGGCGACAGGTTGCCGAACCACCGTCCGAGCGTGAGGTAGCGGGCGTTGCCCGACGTGCACGCGACGAGCGCCGCATCGGGCGACCAGGCACACATCGTCGGCTCCAGCAGACGCGCTACGATCCGCGTCGCTCCGTCGGGACCGCGGATCCGCAGCGAGTGCGCGACGGCGAAGGCGATGCTCCGTCCGTCGGGCGACCACGCTGCCGCCATGATGGGACCGTCGGGAGCAGCCGAGATCTCCTGTCGCTGCGGCCCGCCCGACGATGACGCGCTGAACACCGCGCCGCGCGCGATGAACAGCACTCGGGTCCCGTCGGGCGACCAGCTCGGCGCTGCCTGCGCGTCGGTGGTGTCGTCGCTCACGCGGACGGCGCGTCCGCCGGCGATCTGTCGCACGTAGATTCGCGTATCGGTCGACGTGCCGGCCGCGTACGCGACCGCGCGTCCGTCGGGGGAGATGGACGGATGCACCTCGAGTCCCGGCTCCCACGTCACCCGCGACGCACGACCGAAGACGAGCGGTGCCGACGAGCTCGCGCGGCGTTGTTCGCCGAGCCAGAAAGAGCCGGCGCCGACGGCTGCAATTGCGAGCACGGCGACGCCGATCGGCAACAGCCGCGATACAGGGCGCCGATCACGCGGCGTGCGCCCGCCGGTGTGATATGCCGCGCCCTTCGACGACGCAGTGATCACTAACGCCGCCGCGAATTCCGCCGCGCCGGCGAAGCGGTCGGCGGGCAGCTTGGCGAGCGCGGTGTGCACCGCCTCCGCGACGTTCGGCGGCACGCTGCGTCGCACCTCGTCGAGCGGCGTGGGCTCGGCCGTGAGCACGCGCGCGATCACCGCTTGTGTGGTCGGTCCGGTGAACGGCGGCTCGCCGGCGAGCATCTCGTACGTCACGGCACCCAGCGCATACACGTCGGCGCGCGCGTCCACCGACTTCTCTCCTGCCGCCTGTTCCGGTGCCATGTATTGCGGCGTGCCGAGCGACAGACCCGTCTGGGTGATGCGCTGGCCGCCTGCCGACTGCACCGCGAGCGCGATGCCGAAATCGGCCACCAACGCGTGCCCGCCGTGCAGGAGGATGTTCTCCGGCTTCACGTCGCGGTGGATCACGCCCCGCGCGTGGGCGTAGCCGAGTGCATCGGCGACCTCCGTCGCGATGCGCACCGCGTCGGCCACGGGCAGCTGGCGCTCGCGCTCGAGCCGCGCACGCAGCGTCTCTCCCTCGACGAACGGCATCACGTAGAACAGCCGCCCGTCCGCGCTGCCGCTGTCGAACAGCGGCAGGATGTGCGGGTGCTGCAGCCCCGCCGTGGTCTTGATCTCGGCGAGGAAGCGCTCGGAGCCGAGCACGGCGGACAACTCCGGGTGCAACAGCTTCAACGCCACATTGCGGTGATGTCGCACGTCCTCCGCGAGCAGCACCGTCGCCATTCCGCCTGCACCGATCTCGCGGATGACGCGGTATCGTTCGGCGAGCGCCGCGGTCAGCCGGTAGTCCGGAGAGACGGCGTCGCCGGCTGTGGGATCGATTGCCACGGCGATGGGGAGGCGGGAGAGGACGCGACGACGGCGAATATGACGCTCTCGACCCTCAAAGTCACGCGCTGCGCCCGCGCGGTTGCGGCGTCACTCGAGGTAGCGCGGCTCCGTGTCGTCGAATGGGTACCAAGTTCGGCCGTGCCATATAGCTTTGCGAGCATGCTGCGGCTCTCGTCCTTTCCCCTGGCACTCGCACTCGCGACTTCCTCCGCCGCGGCGCAGACGCCGACGCTTCCTGCACTCCCTCCTCCGCTCGGCATCCCCAAGCCGGGCCCGGTCAGTGACGCGCCCTACGCGCCGCAGCCGATCCTCCCGGGTGGTGTGGTCGTCACGCTGTACGCACCCGGCTCGCCCTTCCTCAAGGCCGCTCGCGTGCGCGAGGCCGAGGTCTACAACCTGAGCCAGACGGTGCCGGGCCGGATCAACAGCATCGTCAACATCCATAACCCGTCGATCGAGTTCCATCCGGTCGACCGATACCTGAACACCGGCGCGGTGGTGATCCTCGTCGCCGGCGGCGGCCACAACTCACTCAACGTCGGCAGCGAGAGCGCGGACTTCGTTCCGTTCTTCTACCAGTACGGCGTGAACACCGTCATCCTCCGCAATCGACTGCGCCGCGACGGCTACGACGCGCAGACCGACGCCGTGTTCGACGCACAGCAGGCGATCAGAGTCGTCCGCGCGTACGCGAAGGAGTGGAACGTCGATCCGAACAGGATCGGCATCATCGGCTTCTCGGCCGGGGCCGAGCTGGCCGCACCGTCGGCGCTGTCGTTCGACGAGTTCGATCGGAAGCATGCCGGAGCGAACGATCCATTCGCCGGCGTGAGCTCACGTCCGGACTTCGTCGGAATCATCTACCCTGGGCCGACGCCGTTCTCCGTTCGCAATGCCGCGGGACCGTCGACCAGCGCGGCCCGCAACCCGACGCCGCCGCCGATCCCGCGCAATGCGCCTCCGGCGTTCATGGCCACCGCCGGCTCGGGCGATCGCATCCACGCCCTGTGGGCGATGGACTACGCCTACGCGATGCTCGATGCCGGGGTGCCCAACGTCGAGATCCACGTCTACGGCAACGGCCGGCACCCCGGCGATTCGCTGTCCGATGGCGGCCGCATGACCGGCGGACTCTCGGCGGCGAACACCAGGCCGATGAGCACCTGGCAGTACCGCTTCATCGACTGGTTCCGCGATCTCGGCTTCCTGCAGAAGCCGGGGGTGGAGACGAAGGCGGCGCGGGACGTCGCCGCCTTCGCCCGTCAGCCACGTTGAGGCGTCAAGCCTCCGGCACGGCTACCGGCTGAGCGGCCATCGCCGCAGGACGTTTCGGCGCGCTGAGGGCGCCGAGCACGACGCCGACTGCGACGATGCCGAGTGCGATCGGAATGCTCGTCGGCTTCGCCACCATGTCGAGCGCGACGGCGAGCGCGACACCCGTATTGATCGTCGGCAGCAACACGACCGCCGCCGGGGGCGCCATCTTCGGCACCGGTTGGTCCGCACCCTTCGCGGCCATTCCCTCGAGCGCGCGTTTGAGGGCACCGCCCTTGATCCCCAGAAACGCACCGCTCGCGAAGAGCCACACGATGGCGAGCACGCCGGCCACGACGAACCCCGAGGACATGCTCACGTGAACGACGCTGAGCATGTACCCGCCGGTGATGGCGAGGACGAGGAGGCAGATTGGAAACAGCTTCGCCGCCGACATCAGCGTGTTGTGCCAGTCGAGCGCCTCGCCGACGGTGCGCGCGCGCATGCGTCGGCCGGCGGCAAGCTTGGTCACGGCCGTGACGCCGGCGGCGACGAACAGCGCGACGAGATGGGCGTATTTCGCGAGAGGGTACAGATCCATGGGTCCACCGGGAAGGAAGGAGAAGTCGGAGCGAATTTCGAACGGCGGGCCGGGGCGCGGAAGGGGCGACGAGTCGCGAATCAGCGAGGATCCAGCCTCTGGTGCGCACGCGCGACCGCGGCTGCGTACGACGCGGCGTCCTCGTCCTGCTCCGACACGTCGTACCAGGCGAGCGCTTCCTTGGGGCGATGGAGCGCCTCGAGGATCTGTCCGCGCAAATAGCGCAGTGGCGGCCCGGGCAAGGAACCAGCAGGCGAGAGCAGCACCGCCAGCGCCTCGTCCGGCTTGCCGATGGTGAGGAGGCGCCGCGCCGACAGTTCGACGGCGAGGTCGTGGACGTAATCGTCGGTCCTGGCAATCGCGACGGCTCGCGGAAGTGCGATGGCGGCGGGAAGGGTATCGCCGAGCCGCAACGCGAGCATCGCCGCGAACGGATCGGCCCACCGGCGATCGATCGGCGTCGATATCGCCAGCGCGTGGAGGTCGGCGATCGCACTGCGCATCATCGCGGGCGGCGGATCGAGCGACGGAAGCGAGAGAACCCGCCCCCTCACGAACGTCGCGTCCTCGAACTTCGCCGCCGCGGCGAGACCGAACAGCGAATCCGCCGCGCGCCAGTCGCCGTCGGTTCCTGCCAGTGTTGCCCGGACGAAGAGCACCGCCCCGCGCTCGTTGGCCTGGTGTGGGGTGGGGAGTGACACGAGGAGGTTCGCCACCGCGACGTGGTTTGCCCGTCCCGTCGCGACCGAGGCGACGACGCCGAGGACGCGCAGCGCAGCGCGTGTGCTCATTTCTCCCAGCTCGCGCCGTGCGACCCCAAGTCCCCTCGAGTCGCGATGCGCCACGGCGACGAACGTCCGGACGATGGGCGCGAGATCGCTCTCCGGGTCCAGCGCGAGGAAGAGCGTCGAGAGGGAATCGACGTCGCGCTGACGCCGATCGTACGCAGCAAGCTGGATCAGGTTGAACAGCGCGTCTCCGCTGCGCGCCGGCGCCAGCACCGACGCGCGCTCCAGCGGTATTCGCGCTTCCCCGATCGGCCGCCCGCGAGGTGGATTCTCGTGGAACAACAAGACTCCGAGCCAGAGGTTGGCGTCGAAGTCGTCGGGATGCCGCTCGGTCACCTCGACGAGCGTCCGCACGCCGCGGTCGAAGTCGCCCTGCCCCACCGCCTGCAGCGCGGCAAGCGTGTGCCGGATGCGCTCGGGCAATCGCGCCCCGTGGCGCGCCGCCAGCTCGAGCGTGGACAGTTCGAGCCCGCGCCCGGACGTCCAGCTTCTCGCCCACGCCAGTCGATAGTAACCGAGCGCGAACGTGCTGTCCGCGACCGTCGCGCGCTCGTACCGCTCGGCAGCCGCCTCGTGCTGTCCCGCCCGCGAGAACGACTCTCCCTCGATGAACAGCTTGAGCGCGGGCAGAGAGCTCGTCGTGAGCGACGCCAGACGCTCGAGCTGCGGCGCAGGCTCGCCATGTCGCTCCACGAGCAGTCGGAGCGTCAGGGAATCGACGAGCTCGAGGAAGCCGGAGCTCGCGCCCTGCACGCCGATGCGCGCGTCGAGCCGCTTGCCATCGATGGCATCGTACATCGCCGCGCCGAGATACAGCCGGCCGGAGATCTGCATCGCGTCGCCGAGCACGAAGTACCGCGCGCCGAGGTTCCGCGCGAGTCGCGCGGCCTCCACTGGATGGAGATGCTCCGTTCCAGCCCGATAGCGGGCCAAGATCGCGTCGGGGTCGATGCTGCGCATCCCGGCGCCACCGTCCAACTTGGTCGCGATGAGCGCGGCGAGCGCGTCACCCGTGAATGCGCTCGAATCGGTACCCCGCACTGTGAACGGGAACACGGCGACGCCGGGCACGACACTCGCCGTCGTGCTGTCCCTTTCGCTCGTCAGCGATCCGTCGAATCTCGCGGCGGCAGGAAGCTTCCTCGCGACTGCGAGCGCCACGGCCGTCGCCGCGACTGCTCCTGCGCCGAACAGGAGCCTCACACGCCGTGAAGTCGCGCGCTGCGGCGCGGGAGTCACCGGCGCGCGATCCGGTTCCGGGTCCGGCATCGCGGTATCCTCCGCGACCACTGTCACCGCTGCGACTGGTTCGACCGTCATGCCGGCTGCCGTCGCTCGGTCGAGTCGCGCAACGAGCGCGTCCTCCGCCGCCCTCACCGCTGGATCCTCGCCGAGTCCAAGCTCCGTCTGTCGCACCGTCTGATGTACGCGCGCATGACGCAGCGCAACGGCGCCGTTGCCCGCGCGCTCGAGCATCTCCATCAGGTGGAGCACGACCCGCGAGTCGAACGGGTCGAGTGCCGACAGGCGCTGGAGATGCTCAGCGGCGGCGACATGCTCGCCACGCCGCTCGGCCACGGAGGCCATCATGCGCAGCGCCTGCGCGTATCGGCCGGCAAGGCGGCGGCGCTCCTGCTCCATCCAGTGGTCGAAGTTGCCCCCGCCCCCGAGGTGGAAGCCGTCGAGCAGCGGACCGCCGTACTGCGCGATCGCGAGCGCCGTCTCGCCCGCGTCGAGCGCGCGCTCGAACGCGCCCACGTCCACGCCGACATGCTCTTCGTTCAGGCGCAGGTCGTCGCCCACCGTCACGATCGCGTCGTCGCCGAGCGCACGCCGGACGACGTAAAGGGAATCGGAGAGGCGATGCCGCGCGCCCTCGGCATCGAGCTCGGGCCAGAGGAGCGCGACGAGCCGATCGCGAGTGACCGTCGCGCGCGGCGACGCACCGAGAATCGCCAGGAACGCGAGACGGCGCCGTTGCGTGATCTGTCCGGTGACCGGCCCGTTGGAATCCGCTAACGACAGGCGGCCCAACAGCTTGAGCGTGACCATCACCGACTCGGGGCGGGGAGGCCTCTGCCGGAGGACGCCGGAGGAGAGTCAGAGGATGGTGCGCGCCGAACATACGCTCGTGCCCGCCAGCTGGCAAGGCACTGGACCACCTCTCTCGATCAGGAGCCACCATGCGTCAGCTACTCCTACTTCTTCCCTTGGCTCTGGTCGCGTGCAGCACGCCGACCATGACCGACGCGCCCGCGATGGCGCCATCCGTCAGCGCCGCGCTCAGCTCGAGCCGCGGAGTAGAGCACAGCGTCACCGGCAGTGGTCTCCAGGCCATCGCCCCAGGATTCGCGTATGCGCTCGAGGTCTCCGTTCACTCGGATGCGAGCGGCAAAGTCTCCGGGCAGATCCATGTCCGCGTCCTCGACCTGACGCTCTTCGGCCTCCCCGCCGGCACGTCCGAGATTTGGGAAGAGCCGACTTGTATGCGCGTCGTCGGCAACACGGCTCTTCCCAAATCTCGGACGTGCCGGCGGGGAGGCCGAAGAGCGGCGGGGCGAACGGCGCGGACGTCGGTCATTCCGGCCCGTCCTGGGGCTTCGACACCGAGGGTAAGATCTGCACCGACACGCCGCCGGCTGGACTTCCGGCCGACCCGATCACGCACGGGAACTTCGTCGTCCGCTGAGCCCCAATCGGGGTCAGACTGCTTCTGGGGTCAGGCTCCTTTTTTCAGCAAGTGGGGTCAGAGTCAACGGGGTCAGAGTCAAACGACTCTGACCCCGTTGACTCTGACCCCAACGACTCTGACCTCGACTCGTTCCGTGAACGACGAGGGGAAGTCGGTGCATCGTCAGCCGCCAGGCTTCCCCGTCATCCGCGCCCGCAACGACGCGCCCCAGTTCGACACGGCGATCATCTCGCTCCGCCCGACGGGCTTGAGCAGCAGAAGGTGAGCGCCATCGGGCGCGGCGTCGAAGTTCGCGTGCGGATTCGTGGAAGGCACGAACACATCGGTGAACAGCGTATCGCGCCCGATCATGCCCAGCGTCGGCTCGGTGCGAAGTCGCGCCGCCATCAACATCCCCTCGCCACGGTAGAACACGCGCGTGCCATCGCGCGACCACACCGGCTCGGCGCCCCCCGAGGTCGAGAGCTGGATGCGCCGACCGGGCCCCGGAAATGGCTGCACGACCACCTGATTCGTTCCGGATTCGTCCGTCACGTAGGCGATCCACTTTCCGTCCGGTGAGAAGCGCGGCATCGTCTCGATCGCGTTGCTGGTGGCGATGACGTGCTGCGTGGTGTCGCCCTGAAGCCCGCGGTAATAGAGGTCGGCGCCCGCGGTGTCGAGCTGATACGCGATGTTGCGTCCGTCGGGAGAAACGACCGCCTCGAAGTAGAGCACGTTCGCTGTCGTGAGCACCGGCTGGCCATCGGTGCTGAGGTCGGCCGGTCGCCACCAGATCGACGACGGACCGCCGCGATCCGTTCGATAGAGCACGCGCTTCCCATCGGGCGTCCACTCCGGACGCTCGTTCACTGCGCTCTGCGTCGTCAGTCGAGTCGATGCGCCGGTGGAGAGCTCGTACAGCCAGATGTCGCGCTGGTCGGCGCTTCCCACGGCCATCGCGAGTTGTGAGCCGTCGGGCGAGTACCGTGGAAATGAGTACTCGCGCGGCTCGGCCAGAGCCAACCGCGTCGCACCGTGCATGTCCGCGACGACGACCTGCGACGCATGTGAGCCATTCTCGTAGAACAGCGTCCCCGTGCGTGACAGGGCGGCACGCGCCACTCCCGACACGCTGTTGATCGCGATGTCGCTCGCGACCTGGACGGGTGTTCCCGTCAATCGTCGCCTCGCTACGTCGACCGGAACGGCCATCAGTCCACCGCCAATGGTGACGTAGATCAGCGTCCCATCGATCACGCCGACGGGGTAGAGACCGAGGAGGTCCGTGATCGTCGTCTCGCCCGACTCGAGTGACACGAACGCCATTTTCGCCGTCGCCGGACTGCTGCTCGGCCAGGCCGAATAGAGCGCGGTCTTTCCATCGTCCAACATCACCGGCGTGTCCTGGAAGTACTCACCCTTGCTACGGTCTGCCTTCGTCAGCGCGCGCGGCGCGCCGCCCGCTTCGGGGATCAGCCAGAGTCCGAGATTTCCCGAGACGAGGATCGATCCGCTCGACGACCAGCCCGCCCCCGTGAACGTGCCCGGCGCGGTGGCGAGGAGTTGCGGCACGCCTCCTTCGACGGCCGTCTTGTAGATCTGATTCCCTCTGATGTACGCGACCCATCTGTCGTCGGGAGAGAAGATCGGGTTGTCGGCGCCCTCGGTCCCCGGCAGCTCCCGCGCGCGGATGTCGTCCATCGGCCGGATGATCAGGGCGTCGCGGCCGTTGGCGTTCCGGGCGATGTACACGAGCAACCGTCCGTCGTGCGAGACCGCCAGGTCCGACAGCCCGAGCGTTGCGCCGCTGCCATTGCGCGCCGACGGAATGGCGAACCGCACTTCGCGCTGCTCCACCGTCGCCGTCGGCGTGGAGCGCCACGCCCAGGCGGCGAGGAGCGACGTCACCAGCGCGATCGCTCCGAGCGCCACGACGACGGGATCGCGAAGGCGACTTCCCCACGGCTCCGCGCGCCGTTCAGCGCGTGCGTATCGCGGCGGCATCGCACCATGCGCCGTCGAGCTTCCGGACGTTCCCTCCAGCGTGTCGGCAAACTCGCGTGCCGTCGCCCATCGATCGGCCGGCAGCTTCTCGAGCGCGCGCAGCACCGCGTACTCGACCGGCTCGGGGATCGCCTTCCGCTGGGTGTGCAGGCTCCTCGGCTCTTCCGACAGCAGCCGCGCGACGATGGCCTGCACGCTCGGCCCGGTGAACGGCGGCTCGCCGACGAGCATCTCGTACGTGACCGCGCCGAGCGCGTAGATGTCGGAGCGCGCGTCGATCGTGCGCTCCCCCATCGCCTGCTCGGGACTCATGTACTGGGGCGTGCCGAGCGACAACCCGGTCTGCGTCATGCGCGCACCGCCCGCGCTCTGCACCGCCAGCGCGATGCCGAAGTCCGCCACGAGCGCGTGCCCGTTCTGCAGCAGGATGTTCTCGGGCTTGATGTCGCGGTGGATCACGCCGAGGCCGTGCGCGTAGCCAAGGGCGTCGCCCACCTCGCGCGCGACGCGCACCGCGTCCTGGATGGGCAGCAGCCGCTCGCGCTCGAGCCGCGCGCGTAGCGTCTCGCCGGTCACGAGCGGCATCACGTAGTAGAGGAGTCCACCTGCCTCGCCGCTGTCGAGCAGCGGCAGGATGTGCGGGTGCTGCAGCCGCGCCGTCGTGCGGATCTCGGTGAGGAATCGCTCACCGCCGAGTGCAGCCCCGAGGTCGGGGTGCAGCACCTTGATCGCGACGTCGCGGTCGTGCTTGAGATCGTGGGCGAGGTAGACGGTCGCCATCCCGCCCGCGCCGAGCTCCCGCACGACGCGGTAGTGCGCTGCGAGCTGCTCGGTGAGCGTCGAGACGATGTCGGTCATGGCGCGAGGGAGGGGACGGCCGCGGCAGCCGGTCTCCGCGGGCAGGATCGCGAGACCAGGGGTATGGAGTGCCGCGTAGAAGCTACCGCCCGCGCGCGCTCGCGGCGAATCCCGACGGGGTCAGACTCCTTGAAAACCGATCCGGTTCGCATCCGTTCGACACCAAGGGGGTCAGACTCCTTGAAAACAGCCACGACGCGCGACCGTTCGATGTCGCAGCCGCGTCGGCGCCGTCGCATCGATCCCCGCATGCCACGTCCTCCGCGCACCGTGCTTCCCGGACACACACTCCATCTCATCCAGCGCGGCAACAACCGCAGCTCCTGTTTCGTCGACGACCAGGACCGCGCGTGCTACCTGGCGACGCTTCATCACTCCAGCGAGCGCGCGCGCTGTCCGATTCACGCGTACGTGCTGATGACGAACCACGTCCACCTGCTCGTCACCGCCAACGAGGCACGCGCGCCCGCCCGGATGATGCAGGCGCTGGGGCGAAATTACGTGCGCTATTTCAACGAGCGACATGGGCGCACCGGAACACTGTGGGAAGGTCGGTACCGCTCTGCGCTCATCGATTCGGAGCGCTACTTCCTGCAGTGCAGCCGATACGTCGAGACGAACCCGGTTCGCGCCGGACTGGTGCGCCGACCCGGGGAGTACGCGTGGTCCAGCTTCAGGAGCAACGCGGCGGGTCGGCCGGACGAGCTCCTCCGCCGGCATCCCGCGTACCTGGCGCTCGGACGCCGGGAGTCGACTCGGCACGAAGCCTATCGCGCGCTCTTCGAGACTCCGCTCGATTCCCCCCTGCTCGACGCGATTCGCTGCGCGACCAACAAGGGGATGCCGCTCGGCTTCGACGACAGGCGGTTGGACCTGGAGCGCGCGTTGGGCCGGCCGCTGTCGCGAGGGAAGCACGGCGGGGACCGTCGCGGGGCGTGATATTCCGCGCGATCGAGCCCGGACGACGCATCGACTACGAGTTCGTCTTCGCACCGGTCACCGTGCTGTCACACGGCATGCTGCCCGACAGCTGAGACGGCCGGTTCCCGTCCGATCACCTGCCGGTGCTGGCCTCGCTGGAGACCTGCCGTCAGGCTCCTTGAAAAACGCTACATGCCATGAGCGTTTTTCAAGGAGTCTGACCCCCTTGAACCAGAAGAAGCTTGAAGCATCACCGAATCGTCACGTACTGCTCCAGCCGCGCGACCTCGTTCTTGTCCACGTACTTCCCGATCTCGCGACGGAACTGCTCGATGTTCTTGTACGGGCGGTATTCCTCGAACTCGTGGCGCATGCGTGGGCCGACGCCGGGGATGAGGAGGATCTCCTCCCCCTTCGCCGTATTGAGGTCGATCGGTTTCCACACCTTGGCGTACACCGTCTTGCGCGCATCGGCCGCGGGGATCGACTTCGCCAGCACCTTGTCGACGGCGACCATGTCCTGATACGGGCGTCCCGCGACGAGCGCGTCGGCGGCGGCGGCCGTCATCCCGGGCACCGCGGCGAGCTGCTCCTTCGTCGCGGAGTTGGGGTCGACCATCGCCCCAGACTGCGCCGGTGCGGCCGTCGCGCCTGATGGCGTCGTGCCCGGTGTGGTGCCTGCGGTGTCGGTGGCGGCGCCCGGGTTCGGCGACGGGACGCTCGCACCCGACTGCGCCGGTGTCGCCGTCGCGGCGACGGTATCGGTGCGCGCGGCGTCCTTCGATCCGCTCGAGCACGCGGCCACGAGCAGGAGCAGTGAGGCCGCGCCGGTGGCGCGACGGGTGATGAGTGAGCTGCGTGTGCGCATCATGTCCTCTCCTGGTGCTCGATGATGGTGCCCGGAGTCTGCACGGGCGGATCGCGGCGAAGCGCCGGGTGACGATAGCTATACACCAACCCGAGCAGGCCCAGTTGGGTCATCGCGCCGGGCGCCAGCGCGGGAGTCGCCCCGCGGATCGCCTCCCAGAAGAGTCGCAGCCCGTGAAGCGGCTCCCGCTCCAGCTCGAACTCCACGTTGCCGCGGTAGTGCAGGAAGATGCCGACCACCCCGGCGGCCACGCAGAGCAGCATCACCGCTTGGAAGAACCGTACCGTGGACGGGCTCGGTCGCCGCCACACCAGTGCCGCGCCCACCAGGACGACGCCCAGCAGCACGAGTGGCGTGAACTGCCACGCCGATTCGAAATGCTCCAACAGGAGCAGCTCCACCTCGAGTCCCGCTGCGCCGAGCGCGACCAGCGCGAGCAGCAGAGGGCGCAGCGCAACGCCGTCGGTCAGCGTGCGGCCAGATGTCATGTCCGCCGGGCGGGCACCGGTTGCGACGCGTGAAGCGACGTCGCGCCGGAAGAGCCGTGGTCCTGATCCACCAGCGCGCGAAGCGCCGCGACTTCTTCCCGCATGTCGTCCGCGCCGCCGACGCCGGCGCCGATCCGCAGGAGCTGGATGCGCACGTTCTCGAGCGCCGCGGCGATCGTCGCGCGCCGCGCGCGTGTCGACTGGAGTGCATCGCGCATCTCGTCGAGCAGCGACACGCGCCTCTCCTCCAGCACGAGCTCGTTCGGCGTCCTGAAGCCGCCGGACGTGGTCGCCGACGATTGCTCGTCGAGCCGATGCGCCGAGAGCCGTCCGCCACCCGACTCCGTGAGCGCGCGCGCCACTTCCGCCTCGCGGAGACGCAGCCCTGCCTGCGTGGTGTCCAGCCGTCGCAGCAGCTCGGGCAGGTCCGGATAGGTCGCCTTGACCGCCGCTGGCGCGAGATCGATCAGCCGATACGACGGCGTATCGGCGTTGAGCGTGCGTCCGCGCTTCTCCGGCCGTGCTCGGCCGATCCCGGCCAGCCAGAAGAAGCCGCGCGCGAAACGGCTCTGCCACATCCACGCGGCGAGCCGGAACATTCGCCGCTCCGCCCGCGGCGATGCGTTCAGCCCGGTGACCAGGCTCACGGTATTCGAGATGTCGGCGGCGATCATGAGCAGGATCAGCCACCTCCAGTAGGCCCGATCCGTGTAGCGGAAAGCGAACTGCAACGCCACGCGCGCGACGACGCCCACCGCGAACACTATCCACGCGCGCCGCCCCAGACGCCGGCGGGCGTCGGTGCGTCGAGCATCGAACAGGCGACGCATCTCCTCGGCGTGCGCCTGCTTCTCGGTGCGGAACCCGCGGCGTACGTCACTCGCGTCGAAGCCCTCGCCGAGCAGCTCCCGCGCGCGACGGAAGAGATCGATCGACACGATCACGATGCCCAGTGCGATGCCGACGAGCATCGGCGCGAAGCGTCGTCCCGTCGGAAGCCCGTAAACGATCGTGAACACGACGATGAGTGAGGCCAGCCACAGCGTCTGCTCCGCCGCGCGCAGGAAGCTGCGGACCGGCGGCGCGACTTCCTGTGTACCGGCGATACCCGTGCCCTCCGACAACGCCTCGGCGACGGCCTCCCCCGACGCGAACCGGTCGTGCGGCTCACGCGCGAGGCAGCGATCGATCGTTGCCGCGAGCGCGGACGGCACGTCGGGCCGGATCGAGGCGACAGCTGGCGCGGCGCGCGTGAACCGCGCCACGAGGACCGCCTCGAGCGTGGTGGCTTCGAACGGCGCGCGCCCCGTGAGCGCGTAGAAGCCGACGCCGCCGAGCGAGTACAGATCGCTGCGTCCGTCGACGTGCTCGCCCGCGCCTTGTTCAGGGCTCATGAAGGCGGCCGTTCCGAGAAGCTGCCCTTCCAGCGTGAGCCGGTCGGTCACGCCAGGAGCACTTCTCGCCTGTGCGATGCCGAAGTCGGTCACCATCGCGCGGCCGCTCCCCCGCTCGATGAGGATGTTGTCGGGCTTGACGTCGCGGTGCACGATGCCGCGACCGTGCGCATAGGCGAGCGCCCACGCGACCTCGCGCAGGATGCGTGCGACTTCGTGCGGCGGCAGCGGTCCCGTGCGCCGCACGCGATCGGCCAGTGTCTCGCCGTCGACGAACGCCATCGCGATGAACGCGATCCCCTCGTGCTCCTCGACCGCGTGGATCGGGACGATGTGCGGATGCGAGAGCCCCGCCGCGGTGCGCGCCTCGCGCAGGAACCGCTCGCGCAGCAGCGGCTGCGATGCGAGCAGCGCCGGCAGCATCTTGAGCGCCACCGGACGATCGAGCGAGAGATCGCGAGCGAGCAGCACGATCCCCATCCCTCCGCGCCCGAGCTCGCGCTCCAGCGCGTAGCGGCCCGCGACGGCGCGCTCGAGCATCAGGACGTCCGCGCTGGTGTCGGTCGAGAGCTGTGGCATGGGGCCGCGCCGCTAAGGCTCGGCGCGCTGCACGACGTCCAGCTTCATCGGTCCGAGCAGCCCCGACTCGAGCAGCGGCGAGTCCTTGGTGAATGGGCGGAAGTCGGTGAAGGTGTACGTCTGCGTCACACCCGGCTGCAGATCACCGATCATCCGGTTGGGCCAGAGGTTGGTGACGAGCACTTCGACCCTATTGGTGCCTCGCACGAGCGCGTCGGTGATGTCGGCGCGGTACGGCGGCTTCCACAGCACGCCCCCGATCGCCTCGCCGTTCACCCGCACCTCGGCGATCTCTTTCACGCCGCCGAGGTCGAGCTCGATGCGATTACCGGGCCGGAACGCTTCGGCCGGCGCGTCGATCTCGAACGCATACGTCGCCGTACCGGAGAAGTAGCGCACTCCCGCGTCCGACGATTTCGACCACGACGTCAGCGCGTCGAAGCGCACCGGCTCCGTCGGCGCGCCGCGGCCGGGCTGGAACGTCACCGTCCACGGCCCGGGCAGCGTCGCGAGAGTCGCACGCGTCTCGGGCGGGATCGTGCGCTCCGTCGCCGTGGTCCCGCGCCGGAAGACGACGAAGATCGAGCCGTACGGGTCGAGCGCGATCGGCACCTCGGTACGGCCGTTCGCCGAGGTATACGTCGCGGGAGTCGTTGCTCCCGTCGATGCGTCCCACAGCTCGGCGATCTTGGCGGCGAGGCGGAAGCTCGCCGTCACCTGCTCCGGTCGCTCCTGCTGATTGGCGACGAACCAGATGTCGGCGTCCGGCGTACGCCGATGGATCCACGCCAGCTTCGCGTCGCTCGCGCCGCGGAACGAGACGTCCGGGGCGACGTCCGCCGCGGCGAGCACGTCGGCCACGGGGCGCCCCCAGTACACCTTGCCGAGCCCGAACTCGTGCGAGGTGACGTTCTTCCCGTCGATGTCGCCCCACACGATGCTCGCGATGGCCTGCACGCTGTCGTCGCCCGCGGCGCCGTCGCTCAGGCTCGGCGTCCCGACGGGGGGCGGCGCGATCAGCGTCGCGCCCGCGTACACCAGATCGCGCAGCTTGCGCACCATCGGCAGCGTGAGCTGCGTGACGTCCGCCGGCAGCACCAGCGCACGGTAGCGCATCCCGCCCGGCAGTTGCAATGCACCTCCCTCGTACTTCATGCGGCCGAGGATCACCTCGGCGTTCACCCAGTCGTAGTCGTAGCCCGCCGGCGGCACCGGGTCGACCTTCTTCCAGTACGGCACGGCGTTCGGCGCGCCCTCGCCGTAGAAGTAGGCGAGGTCGGCGACGAAGCGGCCCTGCTGCAGCAGGTGCGACGCGCGCGCGAGATACGTCGTCCACCCCACCGCTTGCTCGGCCCACGTGGTGTTGCGCGTGAAGTGCTGGCCGAAGAAGCCGAGCGTCATGCCGGGCTTGTGCTCGTCGTCGACGAACGGCTGATGGACGGAGGTGTGGATGACGAAGCGGTTGATGCCGTTGACGAGCGCGCGGTCGGCGAGCCGCTTGAGATAGTAGGGCGACTGCGAGAACGCCGGCACCATCGGTGGCGGCATCGTCGTGAACGATTCCGCGGCGACGATCGGCTTGCCGTAGATGTGCCCGGCCGACGCCGCCTCGCGCATGTCGGCGATGTGATTGGGTCCGTCGTCCTGGCCGGGGCCCGGCGTCCAGAACTCCGCCATGGGGATGCCGACACGCCCCTTGTCCTGCAGTCCCTCGCCGTGCGTCGGGAAGTCGGCGCCCATCGCCTCGGCGTAGAGCCCGAGCCCCTGCTTGCGCAGCGCGTCGGCGATCGTGCCGTAGTGGTTGTCCGCGAAGAGGTCGGCGATCGTCCGGCGATAGTCCCACAGGAACTTGTCGCTCTCCGCCGCGGTGCCGACGACACGGCCGGTGAGCACGGGGAGATAGCGCGTCGGATCGTAGCCGCGACGCGTCTTGAACTGGGCGATCATGTCGTCCGTCCAGTTCTCCATCCCCGCTTCGTAGCTGTCGAGCAGGAGATAGCGAAAGCTCTTGCCGTAGAGTGGACCGAGCGCGCTCTTGATCTGGCTCGTATAGCGGTCGATGTACGACGACACGTGGAGGCGATTGAGCTTGTCCACCTCGTAGCCCGTCGCCTCGGGCGACGCGGGATGGTTCTTCGTCCCCTCGAGCGAGTAGCCGAGGCGAAGCACGGCCCACCGGCCGGCGGGCACCGTCCAGTCGAGCGTGCCGTTGGGACGCAGGCGCGCCGTGAGATCGACGACGCCGGAGACGGGAATCGCCGGATCGGTCTCCAGCGTGGCGAGCGCGGGCCCGTACTCGTTGAGGATGCCGTACAGTGCCTTCTCCTGCCAGCGGTTCACGCGCGGCGCACTGCTGAGCTCCAGCTCGGAGATCGTGATCGCCTTGGCCTGCGGCACACCCATCGCGGCGCCGAACGGATTGGGCGGGTGCGGCTTCATCACGACCCTGTAGAAGCGCGCCGTCGCCGGCTCGAAGTTGTAGGTGCGCGCCGGGAACATCGCGCTCGTCGCTTCGTCGCCGGGCAGCGTGACGAGCGTGGCCCACTCCTTTCCGTCGTCGCTCCATTCCAGCCGTCCCTGTGGAATCGGCGGCGCGCCGACGAACTGCAGCGCGGGCGCGCCGGCGAAGGTGAACGCCTCGGCGTGGAACGGCGTCGGGAACTCGAACTGCACCCACGTCTCCTGCGCGCCGTCGGGGATCGCGAGAGAGAGCGTCTCGCCGAAGTCGCCGTCCATCAGCAGCGCGGCATTCACCTCGCCCGACGCCGTGGTCACGCGCGGATTCGCGTCGCGCATCGTCACGTTGGAGTCCGGCAGGCGATACGCCAGCACTTTCGTGTCGGCGTAGAACGTCGGATCGGGCGCGGCCTCCGGCGCCTCGGCGATCGGCTTCGCGCCGGGGAGATCCTTCTCCGTCGGGAAGTCGAGGCCGGGCGAATTCCGCATCCCCTGGAACGGCCCGTTGTTCGACGGCGGCCTGGGGAGCGTACCGGTGAAGCGCCGCGGTCCCTCGAGTGTCGTGTCGCTCCACACCACCTTCTTCATCGCCTGCGTGGGCTTCACCCACGGACCGCCCGTCTCGCTCCAGCCGCCGCTCGCCGCCATCGTCATCTCGAGGCCGAGCCGGTTCGCCTCGGCGGCAGCGTGCCGGAACGCCGCCTTCCACGCCGGCGTCATCCACACGAGCCGGTTCTCGACGAACTGCGGCGTGCCGAGCGAGCCGTCGAACATCTGCATCCCGCCGATGCCGACGCGCTTCATCCACTCGAGATCCGCCGTGATCCCCTCGCGCGTGACGTTGCCGTTCATCCAGTGCCACCACACGCGTGGTTTCGCGTCGTCGGGCGGCGTGCGGAACGACCGGTCGAGGGGCAAGCGGGCGGCCGTGTCGACGCGCGCTGTCGCGGCGCGCGGCGTCGCGGTGCGCTGCGCGTCGGCGTGGCTCGTCCCGACGGCGAGCGCCGTCACGACGAAGATCAGGAAGGATCGAATCGACATCACACTGGTATCGGCGGAGAAGCGCGCGGCGTCGACGCCGCGCGCGAACATCCTCGCGCCGGCGACTACGCGTCAGCGCGGCAGAATATAGGCGCGCGATCGCCTCGCGGTGCCCAAGCCGAGTCCGGTTACCGGCGCGGCGTCGCGACGTACAGAGTGTGCATGGGGCCCGTCGTGTCGTGGGCCCGGACGGGCAGCGCCTTCACCGTGAGGCCCGCGCCGCGCAGCGCACCCGCGAACTTCGGGTCGTCGCCCACGGACCAGTACACGATCGACCCACCGGAGCGCAGCGCGGCCACCGTGAGCGCGACGCCACGCTTCGCGTAGAGTGGCGCATTCTCCGACAGCAACATTCCATCGGGGCCGTTGTCGGTGTCGAGCATGATCGCGTCGAAGCCGCCGGCGTTCGTCCGGAGCACGTTCGTGACGTCGTCGTGCACCACGCGGACACGGGGATCGCGCATCGCCTCGTCCGAGAGTCCGTACGCCGGCTCCCGGTTCCACGCGATCACCTCGGCCAGCAGCTCCGCCACGACGATCTCGGCGTCGTCGCGCAGGTCGCGGAGCGCGGCTCGCAGCGTGAACCCCAGCCCGAGCCCGCCGATCAGCACCCGGGCCCGTGGGACATCGCGGAGCGGAGCGCACGCGACTTCGGCCAACCGATCCTCGGACAGGTGTCGGCGGGTGGACATGAGCTCGACCCCATCCGCGCGGATGAGATAGGCGCCGTCGTGCCGATGCAGCGTGATCAGCGTCCCGTTCGGCGTCCGTGCTTCCCCGAGTCGCTCGTGAGGTTTCATCTCCTAACGATACAGCAGGCACCGCTGCCGCATCCGGCATCACGACAGCGGTCGCCGCTGGACGCTAGACGCATCCTCCGGCACAGAACGGGCGCGTCCCGATCAACGCGTTCGCCAGTCGACGGATCGGATCACCCGTGACCACGTTTCCGAGCAGGACGAACACGTAGCCGCTGTCGCCGTACAGCTCGAGCTCGGACTCGGCGCCCGGGATCGCGCCGCTGTGCCCCCACACGTTGTGTCCACGGAACAGGTCCACGCCGAATCCGTAATCGGTCGCTCCGAGCTCGCGGCGCGGCGTGCGCATCTGTTCGAGCGTCGTTTTCGACACGAGACGACCGGTGCGCAGCGCTTCGGCGAAGCGGAACAGATCCAGGCTCGTCGAGAAGAGTCCGCCGGCGCCCGTTGCCGCCGTCGTCTGCGCCAGCGGATTCGTCTCGAACCGAATGCCCGTCGAGTCGAACTCGACGTTGTAGGCGGGGGGAAGCGCGGGGTCGACCTGCGTGAGCACGAGCCGCATCGTCGAGCGCATCTGCGCCGGCGCGAAGATCGCCGAGGCGAAGTGTTCGGCGAACGGCTTGCCGCTCACCTTCTCGATCACCTGTCCCAGCAGGAAGTAGCCGTAGTTCACGTACGAGAACCGCGTCCCCGGCCTGAAGCTCAGCGAATCGGAATCGCGCGTCATGCCGTCGGTGTGCGACAGGATGGTGCGGATCGGCACACCGGCGGCGCCAGCCGGTCGCTCACCTGGTCCGAGGAATTTTCCGAGCGTGTCGTCGAGCGAGAGTCTTCCCTGCTCGACGAGCTGCATGATCGCCGTCGCGGTGATCAGCTTTCCCGTCGAGGTGATGTTGAAGACGTCGCCGAGCTTTGCGGCTCGCATCGACGCTCGGTTCGCGGTGCCGACGGCTTCGTGATAGAGAATCCGACCGTCGTGCGCGAGCAGCACTTCGCCGGCGAAGGTGCCTGCGGCCGCCATGCGCCGCGTCAGCGCTCGAAGCGCCGATGCGCGCGCGGTGTCGGTCGCGGTGTCCTTCGCATCAGGCTGAACGTGAACGCCCTGCACCAGCGCGAAGCCACCGATCCTGTTCGCCGCCGGGATCATGACGAGATGCAGGCTGTCCTGCTCACCCGACTGTGCGTTCGCGAGGATCATGTAGGCGGATGCTCCGCTCGCGCAACGGCGCACTGGCGTCAGCATCGTGCTCTGCCAGTGCCATCGGCCGAGCATGCTCCGCATCGCGACGCGACGCTCGGCGGGCATTCGCGTACCGTTCCAGAGTGAGTCGATCAGTCGATCGATCGCGACGAAGGTGCCGACGTTCGTCGCGCTCACGATGCGTTGCAGCACGCTGTCCACGGCGGGAGCGGGCGCATCGCAGGGGCGCTCCTGCGCGTGCACGAGTGCGGGGCAGGACGCCACTGCGACCGCGCCACGCAGGTACGCGGCGAGCCGAAGGCGGCGGCCGATTGCTGTTGTGCAGACTCCTGTGGACGCGCGCCGGGAGAGCGACATGGTTCCCTCGATCGATGGAGGAGACGACGGTGCAGCTCGCGCGTCCGGCCAGTCGCGGAGCGTCCGAGCGTCCGTTCGACACACGATGTCCCGCCACCGTTTCCACCGGCGAGGCGCAGCGATCGCTGCGCCTCGTCGTGTGTGGATTGCGCGCGACGGATAGAACGTTCATGCTTCCGCCGCGATCGCACGCGAACCGAGTGGAGGATTCGACCATGAGCGCAGTCGAGTGGACGGTGGCGGTCGGCACGAGCGAGACGACCGCCGTCTACGAGCCGGGAGCCGCGACGAGTGCGGAGCTTCCGCTGTTCGTCTGCGCGCACGGCGCGGGGGGCAGCATGCTGGACCGCGGGATTCTTGCGACGGCCGATGCCTTCCATGAGCACGGGATCGGCGTCGTGCGCTTCAACTTCCTGTACAAAGAACGAGGCTCGGGCCGCCCGGATCCGATGCCCTTGCTCATGGAGACGACGGCGGCCGTCGTCACGCGAGCGCGCGAGGAGCTGTCGCCGAAGAAGCTCGTCATCGGCGGCCGATCGATGGGTGGACGCGCCGCGTCCATGCTTGCGGCGGATGGCTATGCGGCGGATGGACTGCTCCTCCTCGCGTACCCACTGCATCCGGCCGGTCAACCGGAGAAGCTGCGCGACGCGCACCTGCCGAAGATCCGGATGCCCGTGCTGGCATTCAGCGGAACTCGCGATCCGCTGTGCACGCGGGAGCTGATGGAGCGCGCGCTACGGACGGTGACGGCGCCGTGGGACATGCGCTGGATCGAGGGAGCCGATCACAGCTTCCACGTCCTCAAGTCGTCCGGGACGAACGATGCGGCGGTGATGGGTCTCATCGCCGCATCGAGTGCCGAGTGGCTGGCTGGCTTGTCCGCCTAGGACGGCGCGCCCACACGACCTATCGAACGTTCTTGTTGAAGAACGCGACCGTCCGCTCCCACGCCAGCTTCGCCGCCTCGGCGTTGTAGCGCGGCGTCGTGTCGTTGTTGAAGCCGTGCTGCGTGCCCGGATAGAGGAAGCGCTCGTACCGGATGTTGGCCGCCTTGAGCGCCTGCTCGTACGCCGGCCAGCTTGCGTTGATCCGTTCGTCCACTTCGGCCGACTGGATCATGAGGGGCGCCTTGATCTTCGGGACGTCCTCGAGGTTCGGCGCAGAGCCGTAGAACGCGACGCCGGCCGCGAGATCGGGGAGCCTCGTCGCAAGGTAGTTCACCACGCCGCCGCCGTAGCAGAAGCCCACCGCGCCGACCTTGCCGGTCGTCTCCGGTCGCCCCTTGAGGAAGCCGACCGCCGCGACGAAATCCTCGCGCGTCTTCGTCTGGTCGAGCTTCGGAAACAGCTCGCGCGCCTTGTCTTCGTCACCGGGATATCCGCCGAGCGGAAAGAGCGCGTCCGGCGCGAAGGCGACGAAGTTCTCGAGCGCGAAGCGGCGCGCGACGTCCTCGATGTGCGGGTTGAGACCGCGGTTCTCGTGGATGACGAGGATCGCCGGCAGCTTGCCGGTCGCCTTCTCCGGACGCACGAGATACCCGCGCATCTTGCCGTAGCCGTTCGGCGAGTCGTACTCGACGTACTCCGGGGCGATCCGCGCGTCGTCCCGCGGCACCACCTGCGCCTCGGCGAACTTCGGACTGAGCTGATCGAGCAGCATCGCGGCGGTCACGCCACCGACGGCGAACCTGGACGCCTGGTCGAGAAACGCCCGCCGGTCGATCACGCCGTGGACGTAGGCGTCGAACAGGATCAGCAGATCCTGATCGAAGTCGTGCGCGGTCTTTCGTTCCATGAGTGCGATCCTCCGAATGCGAGTCGTGGTGCCGAGCGAGATCCCGGGGCCGCGGTGTCACGCACGAAGCACTCCGCGGAATCCCCGTGCAGCGTAATACGACTCGGCGCCATTGTGATACACGAATACCTTGCCGTAGCGGCGGTCGCAGAACAGCGCCCCGCCCAGCGACCGGACATCCGCCGGCGTCTTGACCCAGCTGGACGTCTTGGTGTCGAACTCGCCGAGCTGCTGCAACTCTCGATACTCCGCTTCGGTCAACAGATCGATTCCCATCGCCGAAGCCATGTCGACGGCGCTGTCCTTCGGCTTGTTCTCCTTCCGCGACTCCAGCGCTTCACGATCGTAGCATATGCTTCTGCGGCCGGCTGGACTCTGAGTCGAGCAATCGCAGAACACGACCTGCCCGGTCTTTTCGTCCCGGCCGATCACGTCCGGCTCGCCGCCGCTCGCCTCCATCGCGCGGAGCGCGTCGAGTGCATCGATGTTGTCCACGACCCTGGCTTCCACATCGCCCCATGCGATCCCTTCGTGGCGATGCGTGTTCCGTACGAACCGCGCTTTCAATACGGCCAGGAGCTCGTCGCGCTCTGTCGACCTCATCGCTCTTTGCTCACCCGCGACACGTCGCCTTTCTTTCCCTGGAAAGTCTCCCGGTGCGAGGTGCACCGCATCGATCGTGTTCTTTGCTGGCTGCACGATGGCACTCTCCATTGAGATGAACCACACGAGACCCGAGCGGTACATGCCCCGAGTTCTTCAGACCCGGGCTACAGTCGCTACGCCTCGGGCAGCCGACTGAGCAACACGTCCACGCGTTCGCTGATCTTCGGATAACCCAGACCGCGGACCGACGCGGCGAAGGCACGGAGGGCGGGCGCGTGCGGTGCGAGACGGTTACGATTCAGGTGACTGAGAAGCACCAGCGTGTTGTAGAAGCCATTCTGTACCGCTCGATCGGACAGCTGCGCTCGACGCGCGTTGGCGTATGCGATGAGCGCGGGGACGAGATCCGGGTCGTCGGCGTATTGCCCGATCAGGATATCGTACGCGCGCCCGCGCGCGGCGGGGCTCTCGGCGAACAGTCCCGCGATGGCCTCCTGTCGGCGCGTGACGAGCTCCGCGGAGGTGCCGGGCGTGGTGGCAGCCACGGCACCGCTGGGCGCCGCCGAGAGCGCCCCGTTCCCTTGAGTCAGCGCTCGGCGCTCCCCCGCGGTGGCGATCTCCACGCTGTGCTGAAGGAGCGCGTTGTTGGCCACCAGTCGCGTCGAGTCATTGCGGAGACGCTGGATGTGCTGCTCGTATCTGCGGCGGTCGCGCTCCACACTGTCCTTCGCGGCCGAAGCACGCGACAGCTCGTAGGCTGCCTTGTCCGCCTTCCACGATGATGTCGACCATTGGATCCACACTGTCGCGGTCGAGATCACCGCCACCGTTCCGGGGATCAGAACCGCCGCGCGGCGCCACTGCGGTCGCCCCAATTCGTTCGCTTCGAGACGGAGCTTGTCCGCCTCCAGCCGAAGCTTGTTCGTTTCGAGCCGGAGCTTCTCCACTTCCAGCTCCTGACGCGTGGGATCTGGGGACGCGCTGGACGGGACCGGAGCTGGAGGGGTGTGCTCGACGGACGGTCCGGCGGAAGGAGTGGTGGTAACGGACATGTCGTGATGCTCCCTGCCGGGTCGCGGCTGCGGTGGCGTTCGCGCCTACGGTACCGTTCACGCGAATCGCCGGCAAGACGTGCTCCGTCGCGCTCGCCAAGGCACTGGTCGACGCGAGGGCGCGGCGTCGCGAGCAGTGTGTCACGCCTGGTGACGCAGCGAACCACGGCGGTCGCGTGCGCGACGAAGCGTTCACATACCGGCGGTAATCGGGGTGAGGCCACGAAGCCCACCGCGCGTGCCTCGCCCTGTCGCTTGACGACCGGGTACAACGCCACCGCCGTTCCGATACCGGCGAGGGCGACGATCACACGAAGGTGAGCAGATAGAACACACCAGCGGCCAACGAATACTTCCGCAGTGAGCTCATGAGATCTCGCGTTGATCCGCCGCAGCGCCACCTCAGCTGGCAGGCGGTGCTGACGGCGGCTCGGGTGATCTTTTCGCCGACTTAGGCTTTTGTTCGGCGCCAAGGAATTCGGCGACGGCGGAGGCCAGCTCCAGTACCACGTCGATCGCGGCGCTCAGATCCACCACGACTCACCAAAGAGAAGAAGCGACATCCGATAAGTACTGTCCCAGCGACGCCTGAGCTCGAGCTGCAAAGGCATACATCAAGAGTGCGCGCACCGTGCTCACATCAAGTCTTACGCACCGGATAGCGCAGGTGTGTCAGGCCGACGCCGCGATCACCGTCGGGTTGCCGTCGGCCGAGGGAGACCGTCGACCACCTCGAAGAGCGAGAGCGTCGGCTCCGCGCCGGCCGCCCGGAACATCCGCACGCCCGCCGGTGTGCCCGCGCTCCGCATCGCCTCCAGCGCGTCGCGACTCGCCCACCACGTCTGGATGCGCCAGCGCGTCGCGTCGCGCGCGTCGCGCAGCAGCTCCGTGCGCACGAGACCTGGCGGCAGCGCTTCGGCCCCCGCCGCAGCGTACGCCCCCTGCAGCGACTCCGCGCCACCGGGTGGTAGCTGCGCCTCGAGGATCGTCAGGATCATCCGGGCTTACCTCCTGTGTGTGTGTGCAGGCCGACGCCGAAGCTGAGCGGCAAGGGGATGGATGCGAGCGAAGCGAGCGTCCACGGATTCAACGCGAGAACACGGTACCGTGCGGTACCGCCGTACCAGTGAAGCCGTGCGGCCAGGTCCGACCGGTCATCGCGATCCCCGGTCGAGCGCTCCCCGGGTCCCTGAACAGTGAATCGATCGCCAGCATTCCGGTCGCCGGATCGAAATTGATCACGAACAGCCGCGCTCCCTCCCTGCTCCACCAACCTCCGTCCAGCACGACGCGTCGTCCTGACGGGTCAATCGCGTCCAGTGCGGACCCACCTCGGCCCCAAGCGAGACAGACGAAACTTCTCGGGGATGTTCCGGGTCCGTGATGTCGAGCGCGAGCAGAGCGTGAGCCTCGGGCACCGGCTGTAGCCACCAGTGGCCCGTGAGGATCGGCACGCCGCAGTCTCTCCCCTGGAATCCCTTCACGAACGTCGCCGTCGGCGAAGCACTCTCCAGGCCGCGCACGAGGTACATCCCGCAGTTGAATGTGTGTATGTAGAGGCTCTTTCCGTCTGGAAGGAGATGCGGTTCACCGGTGAACTTCTGCTCATCACCGCGGGGCCCGGGCTCGAGCGCGATGCTCTTCAACAATGTCAGATCCGACAGTCGCCAGATCTGCATCCACTCGGCGGTCGACGCCGTATCCTTCTCATCCATGTCCGTGGTGGTGGAGACCGCGCGATCCAGGACGCGAAGCTCGACCACGCTGTAAGGATAGATGCGTTTGTCGGCGATGGCGCCATCGGCCGCGCTCCCGCTGCGCACCACCGTGCCGCGTTCGTCCATCTCCACGAGTCCGCCGGTCGCGTGCTCGGCGCCCATCTTCATCCTCCCCATGTCATGCACGGCGGCTGACGAGTCCGACTTGTACTGATACGTCGCCAGGACGTTGCCGTTCGAGAGACGCAGGAATGTGTGCGGATGACTGAATCCCGCGCGATTCCCGAATTCTGTCAGGATCTTCGGACGCGTCGGCACGGTGAGGTCGAACAGCCACGTCCGCCCCGCGTGGAAGCCGTTCGCGAGGAGGTGTCTGTCGGCGGGCATCTCGGCTTCGGTATGATGCGGATGCGTACCGACCGCGCCGGTGGGAAGCGTCGTGACGACAGTTCCATACTTCGCGGATGCGGGATTCGCGTCGATCACCGCGAGGAAGTCGCTCGCCTTCTCGGCGGAGTCGCCAGCCCAGACGAAGAGGTAGTCGCCCTTGGCCGGAGGCGGCGTCGGGCGACACCCGGCGAGGGCAACGAGCGATGCGGCACAGACGAGAAGCTCGAGCCGGCGGTCGAGGAGATCGTGCAGGCTCTTGATGGGCAGAGTCGGCATGTGTGCCTGGTAGAAGATTCGGTCATGGTATCAGACCGCTCGCACTTCGGCGAGCCGCTTGATCGCGAACGCGTCGTCCCAGCAGACGGCGGCTTCCCACGCGGCTGACGCTTGCGCGGCGATGTCGTACGCCTCGTCGTCGAGTCCAGCGGCGTTGTGCGGCAGCACCAGGTCGAGTTCGGGGACGTCGACGTGTGACTCATCCCAGTCGATCAGCGCGACTCGATCCGCCGTCATGCGGACGTTGCCAAGGTTGTTGGGGTCGCCGTGGACGACGCATGTCCGACGTCCGACGAGCCGCGCCCACGCTGCTCGGCATCGAGCCACGCCCTCAGGCGGCATCNNNCGTGCAGCAGGTCGGTCGACGCTCGCCAGCCGGGGCACTGGGGCCAGCCCTGCGTCGACCGATGCAGTTGGCGGAGCACGTCGGCCACGCGACGCCAGTCCGCCTCCGACGCGGGTGGTCCACCTTCCACGTAGGTCATCACCACCACGCCGTCGAAGAACAGCCGGCCGTCCGTGGTCGGGATCGGCACCGGCACGGTCAGCCCTTCGCGGTCGAGGTGCTGAAGGAGCTCGGTCTCCCACGCCAGATCGGCGTCGCTCCTTGCCCCGAGGCGACCGATCGCCAGCTGGCCGTCGACGCGCACGCTCCACACGTCGTTGGCGACTCCGCCAGTGAGCGGTGCGATGCGAGTGACGTCGTCACCCCACTGCTCGAGTGCCTCCCATCCCATCAGCTGAACTACTCCGATGCGCACGTCTCACGTCTGTCGTCGCCGAGGCGCGCGGCGCATTGCGCGCTCGATTTCCGCGGCCGAGTACGGAAGCCCCTTGGTGAGGATCTCGAATCCATTCCTGGTGACCAGAACCATGTCTTCCATGAAGAAGCCCTCGCCATCGACGACGAAGATCGGCTCGTAGTCCAGGACCATGCCAGCACGAAGCGTGTCAGGGAGCTCTTCCGCGGCGCTGAGGCCGATCCCGTGGATCTGCCAGAAGGGAATCCCACCCTCCCGTGCGATGATCATGGCAGCCTCCCGCCCAAGCGGCGTACGCAGTGAGGTCTGCCGACGACCGACCGCAGCGATGCTTGCTCGAATGACGGAGCCACTCGTCGCTCCGTCGTGGAGCGCTCCGAGTCCGGCGCGATATGCGTCCACGAGCAGATCGACCGTCTCGCGCTGCGCGCTGGAAAACCTTCCCCCCACAGGGACGGTGCGACCCACGTCTCCCTTGTAGTGATCCGCTGCGCATCCGATGTCGAAACGTGCGATCTCGCCCGCACGCATCACACGGTCGAGATGCGTGTCGTCCACGAACGACGTGAACGGAATGGGAAAGGCCGCGTCGGGACCGCTCATCGCCCACGGCCAGAACGAAGGTCCATCTCCCAGGCGAAGACATGCGTCGACGACGGCGGCTTCGACGTCTCGCTGGCGTCGACCAGGCGAGAACTCACCGAGGCCCTTCAGGAACGCCGACACACTGATTCCGGCGACGCGTCGCAGGATGGCGATTTCCGAGGAATCTTTGATCGAGCGTACCAGAGCCTCCAGTGTTCCGTCGGACACGACGTGCGCGCTGGGCCAGCGTTGTTGGATGGAGCGCAGCCAGAGCCGGTAGGGATTCGCCAACACCGCGGCGGAGTCGAGTGGAGTGCGGAGCGCACCGATGATCTGGCTCGCGGTCCCCCCGTCATCGACTCGAATGGTGAGCCCGGGGTCGTCCGCGAGGCGGCGAGCGACGTACGGCGCGAACGCGCTCCAATCCGATACCCGGTCCACGTGGAGCCCGGCCGCGTCGGCCTGCTCGGGCATTGGCTGCTGCGGTGCGAAAAACGTCCACCACGGTCGAGCGGCAGGTGGCTGAGGGGGCAAGAAGATCTCGGCATGTCCGGTACCCCCGTCGAGCACCAGGACAGCGCCGAGCAAGCGACGACTGCCTGTGAAGTAGTAGAAGTTCGGCTCCTGCTCGAATGCGGGAGCAGTCTGCGTCGCGGGTGCCCATGTCGAGCGAACGACGACGAGGTCCTTGCCGAGGAGTCGATACGTCCTTTCGATGCGCGTCGCGTACGGCGCCGTCGTCGCGGCTGGCGCTGAACCCTGTGCCCGGGCCGACATCGACAGGGCCAGGAACATGGCCGACACCAACATGGTCATGCGGCAGAGCTGCGGGATCGACATCGGCTGGTGGGGCTCAGGTGAAGCGCACGGATGCTGGTCGGGTCACGCGCCCACGCTGGCGCGCAGCGCGCCGACGGTTCGAACCATCCGCCTGGCCGCGTAGTCTAACGCTCGCGAAGCAGTCGTTCCCGGGCTAGCAACGCCGGATTGGAGAGCAATGCGAGTCAGTGGAGGATGCCCATGAACCGCCGGCATGTCTTGACGATCTTTTGGGGTCTCGCGATCGGTGCGCCCCACCCCGCGCAGACGCAGGAAGTTCGGCGTGAGGAAGTGCGTGAAGGCGGCCTGGTCGGGCGTTTCTACGCCGCGGCAGGCGCTTCGCGGCGGACCGGCCTCCTGATGCTGACCGGTTCGGGGGGTGGCTATCCCGAGGAGAGTGCCGCGCGCGATCTCGCTCGGTCCGGCTACCCGGTGTTTGCGCTCGCCTATTTCCGCGATCGCGAAGGTCACCCTTCGGAGCTCGAGCAGAAGGAGCTTCGCAACGTGCCACTGGAATACCTGTTCAAGGCGCTCGATTGGCTCGAGGCTCGTCCTGAAGTCCGGGCAGACCGCGTCGTCGTGATGGGCGAATCGCGCGGGGCCGAACTGGCGCTGATGATCGGCTCTTTCAGGCCTGACGTGGCCGGCGTGATCGCCTATTCCCCACAGGAGTTGCGATGGGCTGCCGTGGGTGGTGGCGGTCCGGCATGGACGTTGAACGGCGTCCCGCTGCCCTACGCCGAGGGCGTGTACAATCGCGCCACGCCGATGAGCCAGTTTACGGACATTCTCGACGGGCCGGCGGATGTTCGTAACGCTGCAGCGATCGATGTCGAGCGCATGCACGGACCCGTGCTTCTCATCTCCTCCAGAGCGGACGCGTTGTCGCCGAGTGCGCGCATGGCGAACGACATTGAAGCGCGTCTTCGCGCGCACGGCTTTTCGTACGGGGTCGCGAACGTTCAGTACGAGGATGCAAGCCATCTGCTGATGGGTTTCGGGCCCGGGCCGACCGAATTTCGGGTCAACGATCGATTCACGATCCATTTTGGCGGTACGGCCGAGGGCACGGAACGGGCTCGAAACTCCGGCTGGGCAAGGGTGAAGGAATTCCTGGGGCGCCTGTAGATCGCTTCACCTTGGGTCTTGCCTGGCTGAGCTAGCGCAATGAGAGAGCGTGCGCAGCGCGCACGATCAAGAGCGATTCGTTGTCAGCGTCAGCGTTCGTTAGGCCGCTCGGTCGAGAGGCGTCGTCGCCGAGGGGTGCGGTCTTCGTGCCCTGTGCCGCTTTCGCTCTTCAGTATCTGCAGAATGGCGTTGACGGTCCCCCAACTTCGAGTAGTGACCAGAGTGCCGAATAGCGTGTCGAGCTGACTGAGGTAGCTGATAGTCCTCATGTGGCGACGGTATTCGCCGACTGCAAGCCGGTTGGTCAAGCTGATGACGCGCACGAACCAATCCTGGCCCGGCGGAATCGTCAGCGGCAAGTCGGGCCGAGCGCGCCCGCCGCGCTCCAGAAAGCTCACGAACCGAACGATGCCAGATTCACACGGTGGCTGTTCGAAGGCGCCCTTCGCTTCGAGTCGGAGCAGGTCCTTCCCTTCGCAAAAGACAAACTGCGTCGTGCCTGGCAGTCTTGAGCGCAGCGTTGTTCGAAGGTGCGCATGAGAACGGGGGTTACGAACCACGAAGGTGCCGGTGGCGCCGATGTTCACGACGTCGTACGCGCTGAGTTCCTGAGCAAGGAGTGTCGGGCGGAACGCGCGGTGGCCACCGACGTTGATGCCGCGGAGCAACACGATTAGAGCCATAGCTACAGTCAGGGCAAACGGGTGCTCAGTCTACGCAAGCTCCAGGGCCGCACGCAGTGTGGGTCGCACAGGGAGACCAGCCCATGTCATCACGTGCCGCTGTCGCTCTACTTCAGTCCCCTGGTAATGAATGAAGCGTTTTCATTCACTTCAAAGTCAACCGAAGAGACGTTCACTACGAACGGTCGGCTGACAACTGCTTTTACAAGATCAGAATGCATGAAGGCTTCCATCGCAGGTTTGTTTTCCCACAAATAGAAACCTCCAAAAGTATTTTTCTCTTCGTCTTTCAACCAAATCTTGGAAATAAGACCTGGTACTTTCGCTAGAACTGGTGCATCGGGTTCTACCATTTGCTTGAGATATTCCGCTTGGGAGATGTCTCGCAAGTGATACGTGATCAATTGTGCCTGCATAATGCCTCCGTCAATGGGGGTTTGTTTTGTAACCGATCCAGGCAACACGTGCTTCTTTCCGACCGAAGTCATGTCGTGCTCCAAAGGCGTTCTTGCTTGCTGGTCCAACGATCGGGGCCTAGTATGGGGAACCGATCTCACCTCGGTCTCACCTGGATCACTCGGGCGACGGAGAAGCGCGCAAGGTGCTGCGTCTCAAGACGTTCGGAGGCCTGTCGCTGGAGGGTGACGAGGGCCCCCTGACCGGGGCGGCCGCCCAGCGGCGGCGACTCGTCCTGCTGGCGTCGCTCGCCGCCGCCGGTCAGAAAGGGATGAGTCGGGACGCCGTCGTCGGCCTGCTTTGGCCTGAGGCAGACGAGGCCCGCGCGCGAGCGGCACTCTCGCAGGCGCTGTACGCGCTCAAACGGGACACTGGCGAAGACGAGCTCGTGCTCGGGCACGATGTGCTCACACTCAACAGTGACATTCTCCGGAGCGATGTCTCGGAGTTTGAGCACGCCATCGCTCGAGGAGACTTCGAAGCAGCGGCGAATCTCTACAGCGGGCCATTCCTCGCCGGCGTCTTCATCTCCGAGGCTGTGGAGTTCGAGCACTGGCTCGATGGCGTTCGCCTGCGGCTCAGCCAAGCCGCCGAGCAAGCACTCGAGCATCTGGCGATGGACGCCGAAAGTCGGCGGGACTTCGCGACGGCCACGAGCTGGTGGCGCCGGCTCTTGGGACTCGATGCGCTGAAGACGCGGGCGGTGCTTGGCCTCATGGAGGCGCTGGTCGCGCGAGGGGATCGTGCGGAAGCGTTGAGAACTGCCGAACGCCATGCACAGCGTGTCCGCGAGGATCTGGACGGTGAGCCGAATGCCAGGATCATGGCGTACGCGTCCTCACTGCGAGGCACGCCGTCACGCCTTCCGGTGATCGCCGATGAAATGATCGGACGCGACGATGAGCTCCGTGTCGCCACGTCGCTCATCGAGCGATCCGACCTTTCACTGCTCACGCTTACGGGTGCTGGGGGAACGGGAAAGACGCGGCTCGCGATTCACGTGGCGCGCGCGGTCGAGCCGCGAGTTGATCGCGTCTGGTTCGTGGACCTTTCGGCATTGCGCGACTCGGCGGGGGTGATGCCCGCCGTTGCTTCCGCATGTGGAGTCCAGCCCGAGCCGGGGCGCGATCCGGTCGACGGGATCGCATCGTCGCTTGCCGGACGTCGGGTGCTGATCGTCCTCGACAACTTCGAGCAGGTTGTGGACGCGGCGGGGGCAGTTGCACGGCTGGTGAACGTAGCGCCGCAGGTGAAGCTGCTCGTCACGAGCCGCATGCGACTCGGGATTCGCGCCGAGCATGAATTCTTCGTCGCTCCGCTCGCGCTACCCGAGGATCCGACCGATATCGGCGCGCTGCGAGCGAATTCCGCGGTCCGCTTATTTCTCCGTCGCGCCGCTGCGGCGAATCCGTCGCTCGCTGTCGACGATGATACCCTTGGCGCCGCTGCGCGAATCTGTGCGCGCGTGGACGGATTGCCGTTGGCGATCGAGCTCGCGGCGGCGCGATGTCGTCTCATGTCTCCCCGAACGATTGCGACCCGGCTGGAATCCGGGCTGGACCTGGTGTCGGGCGGCGGACGAGACATGCCGGCGCGTCAACAGGCGATTCGCGAGACCGTCGCGTGGAGCGTTGCATTGTTATCCGATGCCGAACGACGGGTGTTCGCGCGCTTGGGCGCATTTGCCGGGGGCGCATCCGTTGCAGCAGCCGAGTGGGTCTGCGCCGACAACAATGACGATGCGAGTTCGGCGCTCGACGCGCTGAGTGCCTTGGTGGACGCGAGCCTGCTCATGCCCGAACCTGCGCCGCGCGACGATCCGCGCCTTCGCATGCTCGAAACGGTGCGCGAATTCGCGATGGATGCTTTGCTGCGCTCTTCTGAGAAGGAAGCCGTCCTGGGTCGGCATGCCGAGTGGTACCGGCGGCTGGCGATGCAACTCGAGCCCAGGCTCACGGGCGAGACGCAACAGGACGCGTTGTCGACGCTCGCGCGCGATCACGCCAATCTCGGCTGCGCGCTCGACTGGATGATCCGAAGCGATCACGCCGAAGGTGCGCTTGCGCTCGCGGCAGCGCTCTGGCGGTACTGGCTCGTGCGTGGGCACCTCGAGGAAGGTCGTGCCTGGCTGGCGCGCGTCCTGGACATGGCGGCGTCCCAGTTGCCGGAGCTCGATCAGCTACGCGCGGATGCGATGACGGGAGCGGGCACCTTGGCCCAGAACACCGGAGCCGTGGTTGCGGCGAAGACATGTTTTGAGGCAGTGCTGGCGATTCGTCGCGCGCACGACGATGCGACGGGTATCGCGCGCGCCCTCGCGGACCTGGGCTGGATTGCCTGGCGACAGTGCGATTTCGGGAAGGCGCGGCAGTTGTCAAATGAGTGCCTGACGCTGGCCGAGGAGGTCGGTGCGACGCGAGTGGCTGCCCTCGCGCTCACCAACCTGGGTGCGACGGCCCTCTTTGAAGGAAACTTCCTCGAGGCGTGCGAGGCCTTGGAACGCAGTTCGGCGATGCGCCAACAGGTGGCCGATCGACGGGGTGTGGCGTTCTCCGACACGTTTCTCGCGTGGACG
>QHVE01000082.1 GCA_003223455.1 Gemmatimonadota bacterium
TGATCAAGATCCTCACCGGGGCGGTGCAGCCGGACTCCGGTGAGATCGCGTTGGACGGTGCGCCGCTGCCGCGACTCACGCCCGCCTCGGCCAAGGCGCTCGGGATCGCGGCGATCTATCAGCAGCCCGCGCTGTTCGGCGAGCTGACGGTGGCGGAGAACATCGCACTCGGTCTCGAGCGCACGGGGCGCTGGGGGCGCGTCGACTGGCGGGCCCGCCATCAACGTGCCGTGGAGCTGCTCGGGCGCGTGGGAGCGCGGATCGACCCCGAGATCGATGCCGGGGAGCTGAGCATGCCGCAGCAGCAACTCGTCGAGATCGCGCGTGCGCTCGGCGCCGACGCACGCGTGCTCATCCTCGACGAGCCGACGGCGTCCCTCTCCAAGGAGGATACCGACAACCTCTTTCGGGTGGTGCGGGAACTTCGCGCCGCCGGGGTGGGGATGATCTACATCTCCCACCGCCTCGAGGAGCTGCCGACGATCGCCGACCGCGTCACGGTGCTGCGCGACGGGAACACGATCGCGACGCGCGAGATGGCCGACGTCAACCGCGAGCAGTTGATCCAGATGATGGTGGGGCGCGAGCTGTCGGCGGTGTTCCCCAAGCGCACCGTGCCACTCGGCGACACGGTGCTCGAGCTGCGGGGCGTCGCGTGCACCGCGTCCGGCGTCGCCGGCGTCGACCTGACCGTTCGCGCGGGCGAGATCGTCGGTCTTTCCGGGCTCGTCGGCGCGGGACGCTCGGAGCTCGCGCGTACGATCTTCGGGCTCACGCCGGCCGATCGCGGTGAGATCCTCGTGCGAGGCAAACCAGTCCGCATCGGCTCGCCGGCGGACGCGATCGCGCACGGCATCGCCTACGTGCCAGAGGACAGACGTCGACACGGCGTGGTGCTCGAGATGCCGGTGAGCGAAAACGTGACGCTTGCCGCGCTGGGCAACCTGACGCGGTTCGGTGCGCTGGATTTCCGCCGCGAGCGCGAGCTGGCGGCGGATTACACGCGGCGGCTCGGCGTGAAGACGGCGTCGATCCGCTCGCTCGTCTCGACGCTCTCCGGCGGCAATCAGCAGAAAGTGGCGCTCAGTCGCTGGCTCCTGACCAAGCCGACGCTCCTCATGCTCGACGAGCCGACGCAGGGAATCGACGTCGGCGCGAAGTCGGAGATCCACGAGCTGATGATGGAGTCATCATGATCTCGTCGGAGATGCCGGAGATTCTCGGCATGAGCGACCGGATCGCGGTGATGCACGGCGGCACGATCGTCAGTGTGCTCGATCGCGCCGAAGCGACGCCGGAGCGCGTGCTGGCGCGCGCGCTGGGCGAACAGACGAGCGAGTTCCGCACACTCGTCGCGGCCGGGACGGCGACTCGATGAATCGCGCGCTCGCGGCAACGCTCGGCCGACACAAGCGCGAGCTCCCGCCGGCGGCGGCGCTCGTCGCGGTGCTGCTTGCCGTGCTCATGGCGGCGCCGTCGTTCTTCGGCGCCTCCAACCTGCGCGACCTCGCGCTCAACAACGCGTCGGTGCTCATCGTGGCCCTGGGAATGACGCTCGTCATCCTCGTCGGCGAGATCGACATCTCGGTGGGCTCGCAGTTCGCCGTGTGCAGTGTCGTGGCCGGATTGCTCAGCAAGGCAGGGATGCCGATCGCGCTCGTGCCCGTCGTGGTGCTGCTGGTCGGCGCGGCGATGGGAGCCGTGAACGGCTTCCTCGTGGGTCTGCTCGGGCTGCCGTCGATCATCGTCACGCTGGCGATGCTCGTGGCGTGGCGCGACGCGCTGCGCTGGGCGACGGAGGGTGCGTGGGTGCAGGATCTGCCGGACGACTTCCAGTGGTTCGGATTGGCGCCCGCGGCGGCGCAGACGCTGATCGTCGTCGCCGCGATCGTCGTGCTCGTGCTCGGCGGATGGGCGCTGCGCAATCTGCAGGTAGGACGGAGCCTGTATGCCGTCGGCTCCGACGAGGAGGCAGCGCGTCTCGCCGGGATCGAGCCGAGGCGCGTGGTGTTCGGAGTGTTCACGGTGACGGGGGCGCTGGTCGGGCTCGCGGCGGTGCTCAACGCCGTGCGCTTCAACGCGGTGCCGAGCAACGCAGGGCTCGGCCTCGAGCTCACGGCTGTCGCCGCGGTCGTCGTCGGCGGCACGGCGATCACGGGTGGCCGCGGCACCGTGCTCGGCACGCTGATCGGCGTGCTGTTGCTCGGCACGATCGGCACCGCGATGACGTACGTCGGCATCAGTCCATTCTGGGCGAAGGCGATCCAGGGGCTCATCATCCTCGCCGCGCTGGTCGCCGACGCGGCGCTCGCCCGGTTCGAACGACATGGCAGTGTCCTCGGTCGCCGCGCCGTCGCCGCCCGCTGACGCCGCGGCGAACGCGCCGCTGGCCGAGCGACTGTTTCCCAACAACGAGTGGGTGCTGCTCGTCGTGATCGCCGTCGAGTGCCTCGTGTTCGGGATGGCGGGGCACAATTTCGCGACGTCGGGGAATGCGTTCGAGATCACGAGACTCGGCGTCGAGATCGGGCTGCTCGCGCTGGCGCTGACGCCGATCATCGTGACGGGGGGCATCGACCTCTCGGTCGGCTCGATGATGGGCCTGGCGGCGATCGTGCTCGGCTGGCTCTGGCGCGACGTCGGCCTGCCGATGCCGATCGCGGTCGCGCTCACGCTCCTGCTCGGAGTGGCGGGTGGCGCGCTGAACGCGGTGCTCATCACAAGGCTCAAGTTCCCGCCGCTCATCGTCACGCTCGGCACGCTGTCACTCTTTCGGGGGATCGCCGAGGGGGTGACCGGAGGAATCCAGCACTATTCGGGGTTCCCGGCGTCGTTCCTCCACCTCGGACAGGGGTACGTCGGCGGCATCGTGCCGACGCAGCTCTTCATCTTCGTCGCGGCCGCAATCGCCGCGGCGTGGTGGCTGCACCGGACGAGCTTCGGCCGAGCGTTGTACGCGATCGGCCACTCGGCCGAGGGCGCACGGTACGCGGGCATCCCCGTGTCGAGGCGCGTCGGCGTGGTGTACGTGCTGTCGGGACTCGCCGCCAGTCTCGCGGCAGTGATCTACGTCGCGCACCTTGGCCAGGCGAAGTCCGACGCGGGCACGGGCTACGAGCTGATGGCGATCACCGCCGTGGTGCTTGGCGGGGCATCGATCTTCGGCGGTCGCGGCACGGTGCTCGGCACCGTGCTCGGCCTGTTCAGCATCGTGCTGCTGCAGAACGGGCTGCGGCTCACGGGGCAGCCGGCGGAGCTGTCGGGCATCCTCACCGGCGTGCTGCTGGTGGCGACGATCATGGTGGACCTGCTGTCGCGGCAGACGAAGGCGCGACCGACCACGACGACCCACTCAACCATCGCAACGGAGCAAGACGAAGTGCGGAACTCACAGGTAGCCGTCCTGAGCGCCGTGATCCTCGCGGGCTCGTTGATCGTTGCGGCGAGCAACTGGGCGCTCGTGAAGTCGATCCGCCAAGGGGCCGGAGGAGGCGCCAGTCAGGTCAGCGGCACGCTTCCCGATTCCGCAGGGTCCACGGCGCAGACGGCGAACGGTGCGAAGCCCGTCGTCGCGCTGATGCCGAAGGCGAAGGGCGATCCCTACTTCATCAGCGCTCGCAAGGGCGCGGACTCCGCCGCGAATGCACTGCACGTCGAGCTGCTGTGGGACGGCCCGACCGATCTCGATCCCGCGAAGCAGAACGAGGTGGTGGAGGCGTGGATCACGCGCGGAGTGAACGCGATCGCCGTGAGCGTCGAGAACAAGGAGGCGATCTCCACCGTGCTCCGGAAGGCGCGCCAGCGCGGCATCAAGGTCGTGACGTGGGACGCCGACGCCGAGAAGGACGCGCGCGACTTCTTCGTCAACCAGGCGACGCCGCAGGGGATCGGCTACACGCTCACCGACGAGGCGGCGCGCATCATGGGTGGGCAGGGAGAGTTCGCGATCATCACGGCAAGCCTGAGCGCGGCGAATCAGAACGAGTGGATCAAGTACATCCGCGAGCGCCTGAAGAAGTATCCCGGGATGACGCTCGTCGCGATCCAGCCGAGCGAGGGCGACCGCGACCGCGCCTTCGCCGAGACGCAGACCGTGCTCAAGGTGCATCCGAAGGTGAAGGTGGTCATGGCGATCGCCGCGCCGGCCGTGCCCGGCGCCGCGGAGGCCGTGAAGCAGTCGGGACGCACAGACGTGAAGGTGACGGGGCTCTCGCTTCCCAACATGTGCCGGCCGTACATCAAGTCGGGGGTGATCGAGAGCATCGTGCTCTGGAACACGATGGATCTCGGCGCCCTCGCCGTGCGTACGGCGCAGGCGTTGACGACCGGTGAGCTCAAGGCGGGCGCCACGAAGCTCGATGCGGGGAAGATGGGCACGTTCGAGGTCGTGGGCGACGAGGTGCGGCTCGGTGCGCCGTTCGTGTTCAACAAGTCGAACATCGACAACTTCAACTTCTGATCGATGACGGCCGCGCTGTTCGTCCCCTGCTACGTCGACCAGTTCTACCCGCACGTCGCGGTCGCAGCGCTGACGGTGCTGGAGCGGCTGGGCGTGCGGGTGGACGTTCCGGAGGGCGCGGCGTGCTGTGGCCAGCCGTCGGCCAACGCCGGCTTCGGTCGTGAGGGCCACTCGACGATCGAGCGGTTCGTGGACGTGTACGCTCCGTACGAGCGAATCATCGTGCTCTCGGGGAGCTGCGCGGTGCACGTGCGGCTGCACGCGGGGGAGGTCGTCGCGCATGGCGGACGGACGGACGACGCGGGGGCGCGCGTCGCCGAGCGCACGACGGAGTTCTGCAGCTTCCTGCACGACGAGCTCGGCGTGGACCGCGTGGCCGAGCTGGGCGCGGCGTTCGCGGCGCGCGCCGCGGTGCACATCGGCTGCCATGGGCTGCGCGGTCTCGGCTTGGCGAAGCCGAGCGAGCTGCAGGGGCGTCCGTTCGACAAGGTACGCGCGCTGCTCGGCACGGTGCGCGGGCTCGAGCTGGCCGAGCTGTCGCGCCCGGACGAGTGCTGCGGCTTCGGCGGGACGTTCGCCGTCGGCGAGCCGGCGGTCTCCGTCAAGATGGGACGCGACCGGCTGCGTGACGTGACGTTGCACGGCGCGCAGGCCGTGGTATCGACGGACATGTCGTGTCTGATGCATCTCGACGGACTGGCGCGCCGCGAGCGACTCGGGCTGCCGATGTTCCACGTCGCGGAAGTGCTGGCCGGCGACGCGCGGGCGCGATGACGCAGCGGGCCTTCGAGCTCCCCGTCCTCGAGTCGCACGAGCCGGTCGACCATGCGGCGGCCGCGGCGGCATTCAACGCGGACGTCGCGCGCACCGACTGGCACGACGAGTCGCTCTGGTTCGTGCGGGTGAAGCGTGACCGCGCGGCCGGTGCCGTGCCCGAGTGGGAGGCACTCCGCGCGCGCGCCTCGTCGATCAAGGAGCACGCGCTCACGCACCTCGACGAGTACCTCGTGCAGTTCGAGGCGAACGCGTCGAAGAACGGGATGCAGGTGCACTGGGCGCGTGACGCCGACGAGCACAATCGGATCGTGCACCGGATTCTGTCGGATGCCGGGGCCCGTCGACTCGTCAAGAGCAAGTCGATGCTCACCGAGGAGTGTGGTCTCAACCCGTACCTCGAGTCGCACGGCATCGAGGTCGTGGACACCGACCTCGGCGAGCGGATCGTCCAGCTCCGCCACGAGGGACCGAGCCACATCGTGATGCCGGCCATCCACCTCAGGAAGGAAGAGGTCGGCGATACCTTCCACGAGCACCTCGGCACGCCGGCCGGACTCTCCGATGCGACCGCGCTCGCCCACGCGGCGCGCGAGCATCTGCGCGCCCGCTTCCTCGCCGCCGACGCCACGCTCACGGGGATCAACTTCGCCGTCGCGGAGACGGGCGGGTTCGTCGTCTGCACGAACGAGGGGAACGCCGATCTCGGGATGGCGCTCGCGCCGGTGCACATCGCCTCCGTCGGGATCGAGAAGGTCATCCCACGCGCCGAGGACCTCGGAGTGTTCCTGCGCCTCCTCGCACGCAGCGGGACGGGACAGGCGGTGACGGTGTACTCCTCGCACGTGCACGCCCCGCGCGAGGGGCAGGCGCTGCACGTGGTGCTCGTCGACAACGGGCGCACGCGCCAGCTCGCGCGCGAGGAATTCTGGACATCGCTCAAGTGCATTCGCTGCGGCGCGTGCATGAACACCTGCCCGATCTACCGGCGTTCGGGGGGCCACAGCTACGGGTCCACGGTTCCCGGGCCGATCGGCTCGGTGCTCACGCCGGGGCTGGATCTGGAGCGCTACGCGTCGCTCCCCTTCGCGTCGACGCTGTGTGGGTCGTGTACCGCCGTCTGCCCGGTGAAGATCGACCTCGACGCGCAGCTCTTCCGCTGGCGGCAGCACGTGGTCGAGCGGGGCTATGTCTCGGCGGCGAAGAAGGCCGCCATGAAATCATCGGTGAAGCTGTTCGATCACCCGCGCCTCTTCCGCGTCGCCGGCAGTCTGGCGCGGCTCGGACTGCGCATCCTCCCGGCCCCACTCGCGCGGATCGCGGGCGGTCCATGGGCGCGGGCGCGTGAGCTGCCGGCACCGCCGAAGCAGAGCTTCCGCGCGTGGTACCGGCGCAATCGTCCCGGAGGCGCACGATGAGCGCCGAGCAGGCGAGCGCGCGCGAGGCGATCCTCGCCGCGGTGCGCGCGGCGCGGCCGCCGGCGGTCGCGCGTCCGGAGGCGCTCGCGTCGGCGGGGCGTGAGCCGGCCGCCACGTCTCGCCGCGACGCGTTCACCGCCGCCGCCACGGCGGCGGGCGCGGTCGTGTCGCTCGCGACGCGCGGTGATGCAGCGCGCATCGTGGCCGGCGCGATCGACGGCGCCTCCTCGGTTCTGTCGTACAGCACTCACGCGTCGTCAAGTATCGCTCGGCCTGACGACCTGCGATCGCTCGACACGCTCGACGTGATCGTCTGCGAATCCTCGCTCGGCGTGGCCGAGAACGGCGCAGTGTGGATCGCCACCTCCGACGCGGTGCTCCGCGCCGCGCTGTTCCTCGCGACGCGCGTCGTGATCCTCGTCGAGGAGGCACAGCTCGTCGACGATCTGCATCAGGCCTACGAGCGGATCGACGTGCGCGGTCACTCGTTCGGCGCGT
>QHVE01000062.1:0-48249 GCA_003223455.1 Gemmatimonadota bacterium
TCGTCGTTCCCGTGGACTCCGCGCTGAAAGTCTACATCGTTCGTCCGAAAAGGGTCCACGCCGTACACCTGGATCCCGAGCCGCCGGTACATGGGGCGGTCGGTCGCCCCCGTCAGCATCGTACTCGTGACGAATGCGCGCGGGTCGTGCTCGCGTGACACGCGCTCCACCGCGCGGAAGAAGTCGGTGTTCGTCTCGCTCTCGAACGGCGTCTTCGGTACGATCAGCGGCGTGAACCTCACCGCCGTGTCGGCGACGACGGCCTTGAGCGTGGCCAGCACGGAGTCCGGGTTCTGGTCCGGTAGCAGACGGATGTCCACCTCCGCCGATGCTTCGGGCGGGATGACGTTCGTCTTGTTCGACCCTTGCAGGCCGGTGAGCGAGATCGTGTTGCGCAGGATGGCGTTCCAGTAGACGTCGGACAGAATCCACTCCCGCGCGCGAGGGTCCGCGAGCGACGAGGACACGTTCCGGAGCCACTGCCCGCGCTCGCCCGGATAGTCGCGGCTGATGTCCCGGAAGTATCGATCGACGCCCGGCGTGACGTGCAGCGGCGTCTCGTACTTCGCCAGTCGGTCGAGCGCCGCGACGAGGCGCGGGACGGGATTGTCCTTCGTCGGACGCGAGGCATGCGAGGGCGTGCCGCGGACGGTCAGCCTCTGCCAGAAGGTCCGCTTCTCCGATACGCCGATACCGCGGAAGAGCAGGGTGTCGTTCCGCACCGAATTGGTTCCTCCCTCGGTGAACAGAAACTCGACATCGCGCAGCAGGTCGGCGTGCTTGTCGGCGAAGGTGAGCGCACCCGTGCTCCCCCATTCCTCGTCCGGATTGGCGATGATGACGAGGTCGCGTGTGAGAGGTACGCCGCCGCGCTTCAGCGCGACCACGGCCATCAGCTGGGCGATCCCCTCCGATTTCATGTCGAGCGCTCCACGCCCGTATATGAACCCGTCGCGGAGCATGCCGGAGAAGGGGGGTACCGACCAGCTGCTCGCCGCGGCGGGGACAACGTCCATGTGGTGAACGAGCGCGATCGCCCGCTTGCTCCCATTCCCCTTGACGCGCGCATACAGGTTGGCCCGCCCCGCTCCCAGCTCGACGGTGTCGAGGATCTGCGCCTCGATTCCCTCCTTGGCGAGGAAGTCACGGAGGAAGCGCGCCGCCTCCAGCTCGCTGCCGGGCGGGTTCGTCGAGTTCACCCGCAGGTAGTCGCGCAGCACCGCGACGCCTTCGCGCTCGAGCGCAGGCCAGTCGATCGGCCGCTTCGGAGCAGGCGCGTGCTCCTGTGCCGGGAGCCCGGCAGCGAGTGCGAGTGAGAGAGGGGCCAGAAAGCGGAGCAGGCGCATCGAGGAGGGTAGGCACGTGGAGGGGAAGGCCGTGCCAAGCTACGCGCCGTAACCGGCCCCGGCGATGGGAAACCTTCTCGCGAGCACCGCGTACGAAAACACACCTTTTCCCTGTCACCAAGGGCCGTCTCGCATGCTCGTGTATCTGGCCGCCGCACTTCTGCAGGTCGCGACTCCCGCGCCGCCGCCCCAGACCCCTGCCCCGGAGCGGGACTCGACCACCGAGGAGCACCGGGACAGGAAGCCCCCGAAGCGCATCGTCGTCACAGGTGAGCACCTGTCGAGCGCGTACCGGGACGCGGCGGCGCGCTCCATCCTGCTGCTGGCGCGCGAGGCGCGGATGCGCCAGGACTCGGCGCTCCTGGCCTACGACGCCACGACGTACCAGCGCGTGTCCGCGGGCCTCGGCTTCCGGCGACTCGGCCGCGACCGACTCGCGTTCCGCAGCGAGGGCTCGACACGTGTGCGCTGGCGCCGAGGCGTCGGCGCGTACGTCGACGTGACCGGCTCCCGCACCGTCGTGCCGATCGCGGGAAAATCGGCCGACGTCAATATCGAAGGGAGCCTTTCCCCCATCCCGTACTATCCGGGGAGCGAGACGCTGTGGATCGGCGCCAGCGCAGCGCGTCGGGCCGTGGACGAGAACGAAGGGATCGTCCATCCGCTCGCCGAGGGCTCCGAGGCGTACTACGTGTACGAGAGCGGCGATTCAGCGGTGTTCCGCCTTCCCGACGGACGGTCGATCCGGCTGCGCGAGCTTCGCATCCGGCCGCGGACGCCGAAGTGGAATCTCGCGGTCGGCTCGCTCTGGTTCGACATGAGCGGGGGACAGCTCGTGCGCGCGGCGTATCGCATGAGCGTTCCGATGGACATCAAGGCCGTAGCGGAGGAGGACGACTCCACCTCGTTCGACGACGTGCCCCGCGTACTCAAGCCGATGCTGTTTCCGATGAAGGCGGAGATCAGCGCGGTCGGCGTCGAGTACGGGTTGTATCAGGGACGCTTCTGGCTGCCGCGGCTGCAGATCGCCGAGGGCGGCGCGCAGATGGGATTCATGCGCGTCCCGTTCAAGCTGGAGCAGAAGTTCGCCTATGAGCACGTCAACGCGGGCGAGCCACTGAAGCCGATCCCGGTGGAAGACGGCTCGACGCGCGATCGGCACAGCGTCGAGATCAGCGTGGGTGAGGGAAGTAGTCGTGCCGCGCGGGATTCGGCGCGCGAGGCTCGACGCGAAGCACGACGCGAAGCACGCGAGCGGTGCGACAGCACGGGCGTGCGCACCCGCATCCGCCATCGCGATGGCGGGAAGAACCCGGTGCTCATCTCGATTCCCTGCGACACGGCGAAGCTCGCGCGCTCGCCGGATCTGCCGCCGTCGATCTACGACAAGGGGGACGAGGTGGTTCCGTCGGAAGAGATCGACGCACTGGTGAAGCAGGCGCTCGCGATGGGCTCGCAGGCGAGCTACGCTCCAGCGCCGCCGACGCTCGCGTACGCGCCGCTACGCTACAACCGGGTGGAGGGGTTGTCCGTGGGGGGGATGCTGGACCAGCAGCTCGGTGCAGGTTACTCGCTGCACACGGTGGGACGCATCGGCGTCGCGGATCGGGAGCCCAACCTCGAGTTGACCGGAGCGCGCAGCGATCTTCGCCGCACGCTCTCGCTCACGGCCTACAATCGGCTCGTTTCGGCGAGCGACTGGGGCAATCCGCTCGGCCTTGGACCGTCCATCGTGGCGTTCGCGTTCGGCCGTGACGACGGGTTCTACTATCGCGCGAGTGGCCTCGAGCTGTCGCGCGCGCCGGATCAGCGGGGAGCGCTGAACGTGACGTGGTCACTGTTCGCGGAACAGGAGCGGAACGCGCCGCAGCGTACGACGTTCTCGCTCGCGAGGGTGATGAGCGGATCGGAGTTCGAACCGAACATCACCACGACGTCATCGCTCTACGCGGGGGCGCGCACGCGCATCGTCCAGTCGATCGGCGAGGACCCGCAGGGATTCCGCCTGTTCAACGACCTGCGGCTCGAGGCGGCGTACGGCGACACCGGCACGTATGGTCGCGTGGCGCTCGACGTCACGGCATCACACGGCATCGGGAACGGCGCGGTGTCGCTGACCCTGGCCGGCGGCACGTCGGCTGGCATCCTCCCGATCCAGCGCAACTGGTTCCTCGGTGGGACGCAGACCGTGCGCGGTCTCCGGCCCGGCACGGCGGTGGGCAACGCGTTCTGGATGACGCGCGCCGAAGCCGGCTACGGCTTCGAGGCCGTCCGGCCGGTGATCTTCGGCGACATCGGCTGGGCGGGCGACCGCACGAAGTGGCGCGACATCGGCACGCCACTCGCCGGCGCGGGCGCCGGCGTCTCGATCCTCGACGGCCTCGTGCGCTTCGACGTGGCGAGAGGGCTGCAGCCTTCGGATCAGCGAGGGTGGAGAGTTGAGACGTATCTGGAGGGGAGGTTCTGAGCTGCGACTGCAACAGCAAGTACCGAGTACTCTGCTACGGAGTACCCTGAGCCGGTCCGCAGTTCATCCCACGCCAGCCATCGCCGGCCGCGCCATGACGTTCTCCGCCCTGCGCTCGCCCACCTGCTGCCGCCACATCGCGTAGTACAGACCCTTCCGCTCGAGCAGCTCGTCGTGATGCCCCTGCTCGACGACGCGGCCGCGCTCGAGGACGTAGATCGTGTCGGCGTGGAGAACCGTGGAGAGGCGGTGCGCGATCAGCACGGTGATCACGTCGGCGCTCTCGGCCACGTCGCGCATCGTGCGGCTGATCTCCTCCTCGGTGAGCGAGTCGAGTGAGGACGTCGCCTCGTCGAACACGAGTAGGTGTGGCTCGCGGAGCAGTGCGCGGGCGATCGAGAGGCGCTGCTTCTCGCCGCCGGAGATCTTCATCCCGCCCTCGCCGATCACGGTGTCGAGCCCCTTGTCGGCGCGGTTGAGCAGCGACGTCGCCGCGGCGCGGCGCATCACGTCCAGGCATTGCTCGTCCGTCGCATCGGGGCGCACGAACAGCAGGTTCTCGCGGATCGTGCCGCTGAACAGCTGCGCGTCCTGCGTCACGAAGCCGATCCGCTCACGGAACTTGTCGAGGTCGATCCGGTCGCTCGGGATGTCGTTGTAGAGGATCCGCCCCGCGCCGGGCCGATAGAGGCCGACGAGCAGCTTCACCAACGTGGTCTTGCCGGCGCCCGATGGGCCGACGAACGCCACCGTCTGCCCTCGCCGCACGGCGAAGCTCACGCCAGCCAGTGCGGGCGCGGACGCGGTCTGGTGAGTGAAGCTCACGTCCTCGAACGCGAGCGTGCGCAGATCGCTCAGCGCCACCGGACTCGCCGGCTTGGGGTCGACGGGGATCCTGAAGATCGCGTCGAAGTTCGCGAGCGACGCCTCCGTCTCGCGATAGATGTTGATGACGTTTCCCAGCTCCTGCAGCGGGCCGAAGATGAAGAACGAGTAGATGAGCAGGGAGAAGAACTGCCCGACCGTGATCTGCTTCTCGAAGATCAGGTAGAGCATGAGGAAGAGGATGCAGGTGCGCAGAAAGTTGACCGCAGTTCCCTGGATGAACGAGAGGGACCTGAGGTATCTGACCTTCTTGAGCTCGAGCTTGAGGATCTTCTCCGTCGTGGCGTTGAGGCGGAGCTCCTCCTGCTTGGCGAGGCCGAGGCTCTTCACGAGCTCGATGTTGCGCAGCGACTCCGTCGTCGCGCCGGCGAGTGCGGTCGTCTCGGCGACGATGACCTTCTGGATCGTCTTGATGCGCCGGCTGAGCACGGAGCTGAGCACGCCGAGCAGGGGCACGGTGAGCAGGAACGCCGGGGCGATCGCCCAATGCGCCTTGAAGGCGTAGACCATCACGAAGAGCACGCCGACGAGCGTGGTGAACACCATGTTCACGAACGCAGCGATGAACCGCTCGGTGTCCGAGCGCACCTTCTGCAGCTTGCCGAGCGTCTCGCCGCTCCGCTGATCCTCGAACGTCTGGAAGGGGAGGGCGAGGGAGTGGCGGATGCCATCGGAGTACAAGTCGGCCCCGACGCGCTGCACGACGACGTTGACGAAGTAGTCCTGGAAGTTCTTCGCCACGCGCGACACGAACGCCACCCCGACGGCCATGCTCAGGAGCAGCGCGACGCCACGGAAGAACTGCGGCCGCGTGTACTTGTCGTACTGCGTGGCATACTGATCGATCACGTGCCGGAAGATCAGCGGATCGAGCAGCGAGAAGACCTGGTTGATTGCCGCGAGAAAGAGCGCGAGGGTGACGAACCGCCAGTAGGGGCGGAGGTAGCGGAGGAGGGTATGCATTCTGAATTCTAATCCCGGCTTGGCGGGAGAGTTTCCGGGGTGAGCGCTGCCGTACTGGGTACGGAGTACCACTGACGTACCTGGACGACGCGAACAGCCCCACGAATGCCCTGCTGCACGCCTTACCTGACGCCCTGATCAGAGCGTTTCGGGTAGAGAGCTCTCTGTGCGTTCGTGGATCCGGTATGCCAGTCCCAGTACTGCGGTCGTACTCAGTACAGAGTACGGCAGTGCTTTCGATACACGCTCACACCAGCCCTCCGATCACTTCCCCGCACACCTCCAGGCACTTCGCCAGCCTCTCCGGCGTGTGATCCCCCATGTGCCCGATGCGGAACGTCGTCTCGCGGTTCTTGCCGTAGCCGTTGCCGATCGTGAAGCCGCGGTCGGCTACCGCTTTCACCAGCGTCGATGCCGCGAAGGCCGGTGGAATCGTGATGCTCGTCACGGTGGGCGTCCGGCTCCCCTCGCGCGCGAGGACACCGAACGCGTCGCCGTACGTCGCGCGCAGGCCGTCCACCCACGCCCAGGTCATCTCGGCCATCCGCCGATGGCGCGCCCAGCGCGCCGCCATTCCCTCGGCGGCGATGGCGGCGAGCTGCAGCTCGGCCGCATAGAAGAGATTGATCGCCGGTGTATTGGGCGTCTGGTTCTTCGCGCCGTATGCGTCGAATTCCACCAGGTCGAAGTACAGCCCGCGTCGCGCCGTGCCGCGCGCCGATTCGATGAACGCCGGCGTCGCCGCGGCGAACGCGAGACCGGGTGGGAGCGCGAGCGCCTTCTGCGATCCGGTGAGCGCGAAGTCGAGCTCCCACTCGTCGAACTCGAGCTGAACGCCGCCGATCCCCGTCACCGAATCCACGAGGCACACCGCGCCGGCGTCGCGCGCCAGCCGCGTGATGCCACGCACGTCCTGCAGCGCACCGGTCGACGTCTCCGAGTGCACGACCGTCACGGCCGCGTAGCGCTGCTTCCCCAGCGCATCGCTCACCTGGTCGAGCGTAGCGATCTCGCCGTACGGCACCTCGAGCACATCGCTCTCGCGGCCGCACGCCTTGACGATCGCCGAAAAACGCGCCGAGAAGGCGCCATTCACGATCGACAGCACGCGCCCCTCGGGCGCGCAGCGCACGGCGGCCTCCATGAGTCCGGTCGCGGACGAGCTGCTCACGTACACCGGGCGCGTCGTGCGGAAGATCGGCTTGAGCGAGGCCTGGATGCTGGCGAACAGCGCCTCGAACGCCTTGCCGCGGTGCGCGATGAGCGGGCGCGTCATCGCGGCGAGCACTTCCGCGCGCACCTCGGTGGGTCCGGGGAAGAAGAAGGTGCCCTGCGTGAGCAGCGTAGCGGTCATGCGAGAACGAGCTCCACGAGCTGGTCGAAGGAGTCCACCACCGCGTCGGCGCCGGCCACGACCGGCTCGCGGCGCACGTAGCCGGTGAAGGCGATGAAGGCGTCGGCGACGGGACGGATCGCGAGGTCGGTCGCACCGTCGCCCACGGCGACGAGCCGTCGCGGCAGGCCGAGTGCAGCCACGACGGAACGCTTTCCTTCGGCCGTCGTCATCGGCGAGTGCGCGTCGTACGTCTCGTACGCGCCCGAGCCGTCCACGAGCACGTTCACCGCATGCACGTCGGTGTCGTCGATGCCGAGCCGGCGGGCCACGGGGAGGATTGCATTGCGGATCCCGCCGCTCACGAGCACGATGCGGCGGCCGGAGGCGCGCATCCGCGCGATCGCCGCCGCGGCTCCCGGCGCCAGCGCGCCCTCGTACGCGGTTGCGAGCGCATCGAGATCGTCGCGTGTCGGCCGCACGACCCCGAGTCGCTCACCATACACTGCGTCGAGTGCGAGCTCGCCATTCATCGCGCGGTCCGTGAGCTCGGCGATCCGCACCCCCGCCTCCGCGCCGCGGCGCGCGGCGAGCCAGTCGATCCCCTCGATGCCGCACAGCGTGGAATCGACGTCGAGCACCACGCTGGCGAAGCCCGTCCCGCTCACGCGACGATCCGGTGCACGACTACGTGCCGCGCACGAGGCGCGGCACCGACATGGCGGAACGACGGTGCGGGCATGGTCATCGGTCGCATGGTCATCGGTCGCAAGGTCATCAGACACCACGATCGAATCAACCCGTTGCGGTGACGCCGGCCGTCTCGCGGCTTGCCCGCGTCGCCGTGACGGGGCATGTTCGGCGTCATGCGTCTCCGCGTCGCGATGCCTCTCCTCGGCAGCCTGCTTTTCCGAACCGCGCTGCTCGACGCGCAGAGGCCGGCCGTCGGCGCGCTCCAGGGCACGCTGCGCGAGCGGATCGATTCGCGCTCGGTGCGTGCCGCCTCGGTCTCTCTGGTGCGCGCCGAATCGGAGTCGAGCCACACGGTCAACGTGCGTCCCGACGCGCATGGTCGGTATCGGGTGGATTCGCTTCCCACCGGTCGGTATCTCATCCAGATCAGCAGCCCGATCCTCGACTCGCTGGATCTGTCGCTGCCTCCCGAGCGCATCGAGATCGCCGACGGCACCGTGTCGCGCTTCGACGCTAACCTTCCGGCCGGCGCGACGCTGCGCGCCGCGGTGTGCCCTGGGTTGCGCCTTGGGGAAGGAAAGGTCGCCGTGGCCGGACACGCGCTGGACGCCGACACTGACCGGCCGTTGCCCGGCGCGGACGTCGTCGCGACGTGGATGCACATCTACATCGACAGGACCACGCTCAAGCCGGTATCGCAGCGACGTGGCGCGTCGGTAAGGACGGGACCGAACGGCGAGTATCGGATGTGCGGACTGCCAGCCGACGCCATGCTGTCGCTGCAGCTGCAGCACGGTGGACGGGCGAGCACGATCGTGCGCGCCGCCGTGTCCGACGACGAGGGCGCCGCCGTACGCGACCTCTCGCTCAGCCCACGCACGTCAGCGACCACCGCAGCGCTCGACTCCGTGGCGCGCCTGCTGGTGGCCGACAGTCGCGACGCGACGCGCGCGGAGCTCCAGCTCGCGGGCACGGCAAGCCTCGCGGGTGAAGTGCGGTCGCTCACCGGCGAGCCCGTGGCCGATGCGGAGGTGCGGGTCCGCGATGCACGGTCGTCGACGACCACCGACAGCGCGGGACGGTACACGCTCAGCGCGCTGCCGTCGGGTACGCAGACGCTGATCGTCCGGCGTCTGGGATATCCCATCGCCGAAGTTCCCGTCGAGCTGCGCGCGGACCGAAGCGTGAGCCGCGACGTGCTGCTGCCCCGGAGCGTGGTGCTGGACTCGGTGCATGTGGTCGGAGAGCGCACATCGTACCCCGAGTTCGAGCGGAACCGGCGCACGCACGCCTTCGGCCAGTTCCTGACCGCCGAACAGATCGACGAGCTTCGCGCGCCGGAGGCGGCCGACCTCTTCATCAACGTGTTCGGCTTCAGCGCGCTCGGGCGCGGGTCGCAGGCACGCGTCGTCTCCAACACGGCGCTGGTGCGTCACCGGGAGTGCGCGAACGCCAACATCGTGATCAACGGCGCGGAAGGACAGTCGATCAACCAGGTGCTGCCCAATCAGATCGGCGGCATCGAGGCCTATTCGGACGAAGCGTTCGTCCCCGCCCGGTTCGAGGGACGCGCCCAGTGCGGCGTGATCGTGATCTGGCTGCGGAAGGAGCGGTCGCGGCCGATGCCGCCGACGGGGCTCAGCGGGAACGGCTACCCCTGACGCGCGTCAGAGCACGTTGCCCGGTGCGAGGATTCCCGCCGGGTCGAGCTCGCGCTTCACCGCCTGCATCGTGCGCACCTGCAGCGGCGACATCTGCAGCGGCAGCCACTTTCGCTTGATCTTCCCGATCCCGTGCTCGGCGGCCACGGTGCCCCCCATCGCGATCACCTCGCGCAGCGTCTGCTCCACGACGGCCTCGATGCGCCGCAGCTCGTCCGCGTCGTGGGCGATGAAGTTCTGGTGTGGATGGCCGTTGCCGGCGTGGCCGTACGTCACCGCCTGCTCGATGCCGGCGATGTCGGCGAAGGTGCGAGCCTTGGCGAGCATCTCGCCCAGCCTCGCGTACGGCACCGCCCAGTCGGTGGACACCTTGCGGCCACCGTGCACTCGGCGCGCCGAGCCGCGCTCGTTCATCGTCGCAGGCACGGCGTGCCGCACCCGCCTCGCTTCGCGCAGCGAGGCTTCACCTTCGTAGACGTTCACGTCATCGGCGAGGGCGCCCTGCTGCACGGCCAGCTCGAGCCACTCGTCGAGCGCCGCCGGTGTGCCCGTCGGGGGCACCTCCTCGACGTAGACGAACGCGTCGGCGTCCGTCGCCCAGCCGGGCGTGGACTCGGCCTCGCGCGCGATCCCCAGCGCGCGGCGGTCGAAGAACTCGAGGCAGCGCGGGTGGACGCGTCGACTCTCGCGCGCCGAGACGATGAAGGCGAGCGCGTCCTGCTCCGTGGCGAAGGGAATGGCGAGCCCGATCACCTGCTCCGGCAGCGGGAGCAGCCCGAGCTCGACCTCCACGACGACGCCCAGCGTGCCTTCGCTGCCGATGAACCAGTCCACGGGATCGTGCGCCAGCGCGTAGCCGACGGTGTTCTTCTCCAGCGCGGGCCGGCGCAGCTCGACGATCGATCCGTCCGCGAGCGCGACCTTGAGCGCGCGTACATGCGGCCGCGTCGCGCCGTACCGGAAGGTGCGCGCGCCCGAGGCATTGCACGCGACCGCGCCGCCGAGCGTGCACTCCTCCTCGCTCGTCGGATCGGGAGCGAGCAGGAGCCCGTGCGCCGCGCACGCGCGCTTGAGCTCTCCGACGAACACGCCCGGCTCGGCGCGCACCGTGCGCGACCTGGGGTCGAGGTCGAGGACGCGATCCATTCCGCGCAGCGACAGCACGATCCCGGTGTCGCTGATCGAGGCGCCAGTGGTGCTCGTCTGCCCACCCGCGCAGGTGACGGCGGTTCCGTTCGCGCTCGATTCGGCGAGCAGCGCCGCGACCTCGGCCGCCGACGTCGGTCGCGCGACGCCGTCCGGAACCATCAGCAGCCCCGAGGCGTCTGCCGCATATGCGCGGCGGACCCCCTCGTCACGCTCGATCCGCGACGCGGCGAGCTGAGGGGGGATCATCAGGCGCCGCGAAAGTGCACGACCGTCGCCGTGCAGACGTCCTGCAATCCGAGCAGCTCGTCGCGCACGGTGCTCGGCACCGTGCCATCCACACTGATCGCCGCGAGCGCCTCGCCCCCCTGCGCGAGCCGTGCCTGGTGATACTCGGCGATGTTGACGCCGCGGTCGCCGAGCAACGTGCCGACGCGCCCGATCACGCCGGGCACGTCGTTGTTCGTGAGGATGATGAGCGCCTCGCGCGGTGCGACGTCGATGTGGAAGCCGCCGATGCGGATGAGCCGCGCGGGCGCGCCGTAGGGCGCCACGGCGGCGACCGCCATCAGCTGCACGCCGCCGCTCACGCTGACGAGCATCGCCGCCGGATGGCCCAGCGCGTCGGACTCCGTCGTGGACAGCTCGATGCCGCGCGCTTCGGCGATCGAGCGCGCGTTGATCAGGTTGATCCGCTCCACGTCGATCGTCCCCTCGAGCACACCCGCCGCCGCCGAGGCGAGCAGGGCGGGCGCCGCACCGGCGAGCTCCGGGCCGACGCGCAGCGACAGCCGCTGGGCCATCTTCACGCCACGGTCCGCCAGGATGGTGCGCGCGACGACTGCCGCCTTGCGCACGACCTGCAGCGCGTGCTGGAGCTCCTTCCAGTCGCCGGTGCCGGCGCCGGCGACGTTGATGGAGCGCGACAGCTCGCCGTGCAGCAGCGCGTCGCGCACCCCTTCGCAGGCGTCGACGGCGACGTTGCGCTGCGCCTCGGCCGTGGAGGCGCCGAGGTGCGGCGTGAGCAGCGTGTGCGGGGCCGTGCGCAGCGGATGGTCGGGGGTGAGCGGCTCCTTGGTGAAGGCGTCGACGATCGCGCCGGCCAGCTTGCCGCTCTCCAGCGCCTGCAGCAGCGCCGTTTCCTCGACGATGCCGCCACGCGCGAGGTTCATCACGATCGCGCCGCTCTTCATGCGCGCCAGCTCGCGCTTGCCGATCATGCCGAGCGTCTCGTCGGTGAGTGGGGTGTGCACCGTCAGCACGTCCGCTGCGTCGACGGCCTCGTCGAGCGAGGCGAGACGGCGCACGCGCAGCGCGCGGAACCGCTCGTCGCTCACGTACGGATCGTAGCCGGCGACGTCCATGCCGAAGGCATGCGCCCGCGTCGCCACTTCGCTGCCGATTCGCCCCACGCCGACGATGACGAGCGTGCGACCCTTGATCTCGCTGCCGAGCAGCTTCGACCGGTCCCACCGCCCGTCGCGCATCGAGCTCGCGGCGTGTGGCACGTGGCGCAGCAGCCCGATGAGCGTGGCGAAGAACAGCTCGGCCACCGCGATCGTGTTCCCCGCCGGTGCGTTGATGACGGCGATCCCCATCGCCGTCGCCGTATCGATCGCGATGTTGTCGACGCCCACACCGGCGCGACCAACGACTCGCAGCCGATTGGCCCGGCGCAGCAGCGCCTCGTTCACACGCGTTGCACTGCGTCCGATGAACGCGTCGTACTCTCCGATCCTCTCCTGGAGCTCGGCGGGCGGCAGCGTCGGAACGACGTCCACCTGGAAGGTGGGCTCGGCCTGCAGCAGGGCCACACCATCGGCGTCGATTTCGTCGGTGACGAGGATACGGTAGGTCATCGTGGGGTGGAGGGGATGAGAGGGTCGGACCCGCAAGGTCGCCACGCGTGGCGGCTGAATCAACCCGTGACGGCGCGTCGCACGGCGCTTACACTCGACGCTTCACATGACCTCCGTCTCTCGTCGTGACCGCATGGTCGATCTGGCGGCGTTGCTGCTCATCCTCGCCGGCGCGGCGCTCTACCTCGTCGCCGCGGTGAAGCTGCGCTCCATCTCGCTCTACAGCCGCACCAACCCGGGTCCGCCGGGCGCGCTCATCGCGGCCGACCGGGCGCGATACGTGTCGTACGCTGGTCTCGCGCTCGTCGCAGTGGGCGCGTGTGTCGGCGTGATCGCGGCGGGACTTCACGTCCGGCGGCGAGCTATCGGGTGAGGTTCGGGGGTCGGGCGGTCCGGCGTTCCGATAGCCCTGATGCGTGGCGCGCGAAGCTCGAGCGCGAGTACCCGGGGAAAGCTGGCCACACTTCGTACCTTGTACGTCGTATCTCGTACTGCTGGGAATCCGTGCGTACGGACGCGACCCACTCGCGCGCCACGAGCCGGACCCCCCGAGCCCGGACCCTCGATCTACTCGATCAGCATCGTCCCCTCGCACACGAGCACCGTCGCGCCCCCGACGCGCACGCCCGTCACCTCGCCGCGCGAGACGTCGGCCTCGATGTCGAGGATGCTTGGCCGCTTCATCTCGAAGCCCTGCTCGAGTCGCCAGCGCAGCGTGCCGTCCTCGCGCGAGTCGCGCCGGGCGAGATAGCCGGCCATCGCCGCGGCGGCGCTCCCCGTCGCCGGGTCCTCGGCGATGCCGAATCCGGGTGCGTACATGCGGCCGTGGAGGTCGGAGCCGGCGCGCTCCCCCTCGCGGGCGAAGACGAAGATCTCGGGCGCCCACGTGCCGGCGAGGCCACGCTCCCACGCGTCGGCGTTGATGCGCGACCGGGCGACGGCGCCTCGGTCGCGCACGGGGACGAACAGGTAGGGCACGCCACACGTCCAGCCACGCGGTGCCCAGTCCCCGTCGAGCAGGTCGTCCGGCTCGAGGCTCAACGCGCGCGCCAGCGCCTCGCGCGGCGGAGCAACGGGCCCCTCCTCGGGAAGCTTGGCGACCGCGAGCGCGCAGTACGCAGGCTGCCCGTTCTCGGCGCGGATCGTCACCGGGACCGGCCCGACCAGCTCCTCGAGGACGATCCGCGTGTGTTCGCCGGCCAGCGGGATGTCGCCGATCGCGGCGAGCACGTGCGCCGTGCCGACGGTCGGGTGGCCGGCGAAGGGCAACTCGGTGCCCGGAGTGAAGATCCGGACGCGCCGCGTGTGCGCCTGATCCGACGGCGGGTAGACGAACGTCGTCTCCGAGTAGTTGAACTCACGCGCGACGTCCTGGAGCCGATGCTCGGGGATTCCGCTGGCATTCGGGAACACCGCGAGCTGATTGCCGCCGAACGGCTGATCGGTGAACACGTCGGCGGTGAGGTACCGGAAGCGTGACATGCGCGGAAATGTAGCGGGCCGGAGTGAGGATGGGTCCAAAGGTCTGCTTGCCCCGCCATGGACGGCTCCACATGTTCGCGGGGGACGAGTCACCTGCCGGCGGAGCGAGCTTTGCACGTCGGCAGACACCGTATTTCCCGACCTCCACCATCGCGTCGGTCACATGCGCACGTACATCGCGCTCGCACTCATCGCCTGCGTGGGCTCGCCACTCGCGGCGCAGCGCACATCGGGTCGCATCGAGGGGCAGATCAGGCGAACGCCATGGTCACCGCGACGCGGCTCGACGTGGCACGCGAGACGACGTTCGTGGCGACGACCGACGGGCGAGGCCGCTTCCGGTTCGACTCGCTCGAGACCGGCCGGTACGCGATGCGCTTCGTGAGCCAGCTGCTCGACTCGCTCCAGTTCGGCGGCAGCGCACCGATCGTCGACGTGGCTCCCGAGCGCGCGGCGCGTGTCGATCTCGCCGTCCCCTCGGGGACGACCCTGCGCGCCATGGCGTGTCCAGGCGTGGCGTTCCCCGATGGCACGGGCGCGCTGCTCGGCCTCGTCACCGACGCCGACACTGACCGCCCGCTCGCGGGCGCCCACGTCGTCGTGGCGTGGAGCGACCTCGCCATGGACTCGGCGAAGGCCATCATCGCGAACGACCGCACGGCGAAGGTCACGGTGGATGCGTCCGGGCAGTACCGGATGTGCGGGCTCCCCACGAACGACGCGCTCTTCCTGCAGGTGCAGCATCAAGGGCGCAACGGTGCGGTGTTGAAGATGAAGATCGCCGACGCGGCCGGTGTGCTCGTGCGCGACGTCTCCTTCAGCGCGTCGGGCGCCGTGCGGCCCGCCACCGACAGCGCGAGCACCGACGTCGTGCCGTCTGGTACGGCGAAACTGTATGGAGTCGTGCGCGACGGTGACGGGAAGCCGGTGTCCGGCGCGCAGGTCCGTGTGCTGGGCACCGCCGCAAGCGCTCGCGCCGACGATCACGGCGCGTTCGACTTCTCCGGTCTACCCGCGGGCACCCAGGAGGTCGAGGTACGCCAGTTCGGCTTCGGCGTCGCGCGCGGCCCCGTCGAGCTGCGCAACGACAAGCGCGCACGGCTCGACGTCCACCTCGAGAAGGCGGCGACGCTCGCCGGCCTCAAGGTCGTCGCCACGCGGCCGCGATATCCGGAGTTCGAGCAGCGCCGGCGCGACGCGATCGGCGGCCGGTTTCTCGACGAGGCGCAGATCAAGAAGATGCATTTCCTCTCCGTCGTCGACTACGTGAACCTCCTGCCGGGCTACCGCGCCATCCATCAGCGCTATGGTGACATGCGCGTCACGAACATGCGCGATCCCGACTGCCAACCGGCGATGCTCGTGAACGATCTGCCGGTCGCGAGCCTCATGGAGCTGCCCCCGCCGGAGATGCTCGGCGCAGTGGAGGTGTACGTGACCACCGCTGGCGCACCGCCCAACCACCGCTCGCATTGCGGCACGATCGTGTTCTGGTCGAGGCGGTGAGCCCATGTCCCGCACGTCGCGACGTCCGTGGCGCTCACCGCGCGCTTCGCACCTGTCGCGACGCGCGCGCGCCGTCGTAGCGCTCGCGTCGCTCGCCGGCTCTTCGACGGTTGCGAGCGCCCAGGCCGTCGGCCGACTGGAAGGCATCGTCACCGACAGCCTCCGGTCCGCGTCGCCGCTCGCCGGCGCGCAGGTCAGCGCCACCCGCCTCGGCTCCGCGCGCGAAACGACGTTCGTCGCCGTAACCGACGCGCGCGGACGGTTCGCGTTCCAGCAGCTCGATGCGGGCGAGTATGCCGTCGGGTTCGCGAATCCGCTCCTCGATTCGCTCGAGTTCGGCGGACCGGCGCGCCGCGTCGTGGTGCCCGGCGCCGGCGTCGCGCGCGCCGAGCTCGCCGTGCCGTCGGGCAGGACGCTGCGGTCGCTCGCCTGTCCGGGGACGCAGCTCGCCAGGGGAACGGGGGCGCTCCTCGGCAGCGTCACCGATGCGGACACCGACGCGCCGCTGGCCGGCGCTCAGGTCGCCGCGGTCTGGACCGAGCTCACCTTCGACAAGGGTATCGTTCAGGCGATGACCCTCGAGCACTCCGGGGGCGCCATTACCGACTCGCTCGGCCAGTACCGCCTGTGCGGCGTGCCGACCGACAGTTGGCTCCTGGTGCAGGTGCAGCACGCGGACCGCATCGGCTCGGCATTCCAGCTGTCGATCGCCGACGCGTCGGGGGTGCACGTGCGTCACCTCTCGTTCAGTCGCGAGGGTGCGCGCGAGCGGACGGCGCTCGACTCGGCGGTGCGCGACACCACACGCGTGCTTCCTCCCCTCGCCGGCACGGCGACGGTCGCCGGCATCGTGCGTGGGAGTGGCGGCCGTCCCGTGGCCAACGCGCAGGTGCGCATCGTCGGCGCCGAGCCGATCACCCGCACGGACGCGAACGGCTGGTTCTCGCTCACGGGACTTCCATCCGGCACCCACGAGATCGAGGTGCGCGAGCTCGGCTTCCCGGTGCAACGCCAGCCCGTCGATCTGCGACGCGGCCGAACGGTGCGGCAGGAGATCCAGCTCGACGGTGCACAGACGCTCGAAGGCATGCGTACCGTCGCCGAGCGGACGCCGTACGAGCGCTTCGAGACCAATCGTCGATTGAGCCTCACGGGGTTGTTCCTGACGGAGGAGCAGATCGAGAAGCGCCACGCGCAGAATACGAGCGAGCTGTTCTCGTCCATGTCCGCGTTCCGCATCGTCGGCGACGGTCCCGACGCCCGCATCGTCAACAAGCGCGGCGAGTGCCGCCCGAACGTCGTCGTGGACTACGCGCAGTTCCAGGAGATCAACTCGATCCCACCGTCGCTCATCGCTGGAATCGAAGCCTATCCGACGACGAACGGTGCGCCCGCGGAGTTCACGAACCTCTGCGGCGTGATCCGGATCTGGGTGAAGCGGTGAGGCGGGTCCTCGAATCGCTGATCCGTCCGTACGACGCGCGCCGACGCGCGCGCGTCGGTCGCGTGCTGCCGGTCGTCGCATCGCTGCTGTTCGTCGGCCCGCTCGCGGCGCAGACCGAATCGGTCGGCCGCATCCAGGGCACGATCAAGGAGGCAGCACGCCCGCGCGGGGTGAAGGGCGCGTCGGTCGTGGTGGCGCGGCTCGATCCCGATCCGCCGTTGGCATTCGGCGCGAAGCCCGACGACCAGGGACGCTATCACTTCGACTCGCTCCCGGTCGGGCGGTACATGATCCAGTTGACGCACGAGGCACTCGATTCGCTCGAGCTCTCGCTGCCGGCGCTGGAAGTGTTCATCAGCGCGGGAAAGACGGCGGAGGTGCCGTTCTCGCTGCCGTCGAGCCTCGCGATGCGGGACGCCGTGTGTCGCGGGCTCACGCTGGCGAAGGAGACGGGCGCGGTTGTCGGCCACGTCATGGATGCCGACACCGAGAAGCCGCTGGCGAACGCGGACGTCGCCATCTCGTGGACGGATCTCTCGTTCGACCGCAAGACGCTGCACTCCAGCGCCGAGCAGCACGACAACTGGGTTCGCACCGGGCCGCGTGGAGAGTTTCGAATCTGCAACGTCCCCACCGGGAGCTGGTTGCTGATCCAGCTCCAGTACGCGGGTCGGGCCGGCAACGCGGTGCGCGTCTCCGTGTCGCCCGAGGAAGCCGTGGTGGTGCGCAATCTGTCGTTGAGCGTCACCGACGCACCAACGCTGTCGAAGCTCGACTCCGTGGGCGCGACGGTGCGCGGCCTCGATCGCGAGCCCTCACCGGGCGATACGCTCTCCGAGGGCCTGTACCTCACGGGCACGGCGGCGGTGAGCGGCGTCGTACTCGGCGAGGGAGGCCGCCCGCTCGCCGACGTCGAGCTCCACGTAGTCAACACGCGTCCCGTCACGCGCACCGACGCTGCAGGACGGTTCACGCTGAACAACCTGCCGTCGGGCACGCAGCTGCTCGCCGTGCGTCGCATCGGGTACCTCGTCGGGGACGTGGCGGTAGAGCTCCGGCCGAATCGCGTCGCGAGCCAGAACGTCCTGCTGCGACGCGTCGTCTCGCTCGACTCGATGCGCGTCGTGGCGCGTCGCTCCCGCTACGCCGAGTTCGAGTACCGGCGGAGGAACAATCCGGTCGGCCGTTTCCTCACCGCGAACGACCTCGCGAAGCAGCACGCCACCGAGCTCGCGCCGGTGATCCTGCGCGGCGGCGGCTTCACGATCGTCGGTTTCGGCCCGAACACGCAGGTGTTCTCCAATGCCGCGAAGGCAGGCCGCCCGAACTGCAAGGAGGCGAACGTCGTGATCGACGGCGTCGATCAGGCGGCGATCAACATGGTCCCGCCGCACGACATCGCCGCGGTCGAGGTGTACCCGGAAGCGGCCGGCGCACCCGGGCAGTACCGTGCCGAGTGCGGGCTGATCCTCATCTGGACCAAGCAGTGGCGGGCTACGCCTCCGACATGAACGGATAGCGGTAGTCGGTCGGAGGCGAGAACGTCTCTTTGATGCTCCGCGCGCTGATCCAGCGCACGAGGTTGAGCTTCGATCCTGCCTTGTCGTTCGTCCCCGAGCCGCGTGCGCCGCCGAAGGGCTGCTGCCCGACCACCGCGCCGGTCGGCTTGTCGTTCACGTAGAAGTTCCCCGCCGCGTTGCGGAGCGCCATCATCGCCTCGCGCACCGCGCGTCGGTCGTTGGCGAACACGGCGCCGGTGAGCGCGTACGGCGACGTCGTATCGACGATGCGCAGCGTCTCCGCCCACTTTGCGTCGTCGTAGACGTGCGCGGTGACGACCGGACCGAAGATCTCCTCGCACAGCAGGCGGTACCCGGGATCCTCCGTCTCCACCAGCGTCGGGCGGATGAAGTACCCGTCGTTGCCCTCGGCGACGCCGCCGGTGATCACCTTCGCATTCTTGCGCGCGTCGTCGAGGTAGCCGGAGATCTTGGTGAACGACCGCTGGTCGATGACCGCGCCCATGAAGTTTCTGAAGTCGGCGACATCGCCCATCCTGATCTCCTCGATGATGCCGACGAGACGCTCCTGGAGCGCCGGCCAGAGCGACCGCGGGACGTAGACGCGACTCGCCGCCGAGCACTTCTGCCCCTGGTACTCGAATCCGCCGCGCGCGATCGCCACGGCAAGGGCCTGCACATCGGCCGACGGGTGCGCGACGATGAAATCCTTGCCTCCCGTCTCGCCGACGATGCGCGGGTAGCTGCCATACCTCGACATGTTGGCACCAATGGCCTGCCACATCGAGTTGAACACCGCCGTGCTGCCCGTGAAGTGCACGCCGGCGAGATCGCGGTGCGAGAGCGCGACGTTCGAGATGGCGACCGGATCGCCCGGCAGGAAGTTGATCACGCCCGGCGGCAGGCCGGCCTCCTCGAGCAGCTTCATGATGTAGTACGCCGACAGCATCGCCGACGCGGCGGGCTTCCACAGCACCGTATTCCCCATCAATGCGGGCGCCGTCGGCAGGTTGCCGGCGATCGACGTGAAGTTGAACGGGGTCACCGCGTACACGAACCCCTCGAGCGGCCGATAGTCGAGCTGATTCCACATCATGTTGGAGCTGATCGGCTGCTCGTCGTACAGCTCCTGCGCGTACGCGGGGTTGAACCGCCAGAAGTCGATCAATTCGCACGCCGAGTCGATCTCGGCCTGGAACACGGTCTTCGACTGGCCGAGCATCGTCGCCGCGTTCACGGTGTGCCGCCACGTCGTCGTCAGGAGCTCGGCGGCGCGCAGGAACACCGCGGCGCGGTCCTCCCACGCCCAGTTCGCCCACTCGGTCGCCGCGCGCTTCGACGCCGCGATCGCCTGCTCGACATGCTGCGTGGTCGCGCGATGATAGTCGGCGAGCACGTGACGGTGGTCGTGCGGCATCACGCTCTGCGCCAGGTCGCCGGTGCGGATCTCCTTCCCGCCGATGATGATCGGGATCTCCACACGCTCCGCCGCCATCGACGCCAGGCGCGCCTTGAGCCCCTGCTTCTCCGGCGAGCCCGGCGCGTAGCTCTTCACCGGCTCGTTCACCGGCGGCGGGACGCGTCGTGTTCCCGAGAACCCGGCGAGTGGTGCCGTTGGTGGCGCGATCGTCTCGCGCGCCTGCTGGGAGTCTTCGGCGGCGCGGGCGGGCGCTGATCGGTCGGGAGCGGCGGTGGCGCGGGACATGTGATGCTCGTGGAGAGGGACGACGGACGGTTGGGAGTGGGGAGTGCGGAGTGGGGGTGACTGCAAACGCCGCTCTGGACGCTCTTGCACTCCCCACCCCCCACTCCCCACCGAAAGATATACGGCACGTCGAATTGCTCTCAGCGCCTGCTTCTCGACGCCGAACTCGCCCGTTATCCTCCGCCGATGCCTCACCGCGGTACCGCTCGCCTGGGCTCGGCACACATCGCGGGTGCGTTGCGCGCCGTCGTCGCGATGGCCGGGCTGTGTGTCGCGTGCACGGAGTCGCCGGTGGCCTGGAACGACACGCGCAGCGGGAAGATGCTCGTCGGCGACGCGCTTGCGCCGGACGGCACGCTCGGGAGCGATTCGATGGCGGTGCTCGCCACTCGCATCGCCCCTCCCGACCCACAGGTCTGTGCGGGCTCGCTGGTGCTCGCGCGCGCGCGCGGCCGGCTGTTCGCCGTGTGGTGGCGAGTGCGCCCCGACAGCGGCGCGCTTCTCCTCGCGGCACACACCGACGACGGAGGACGCACGTGGTCCGCGCCCGCCGCCGTCGATACGACCGATCGGTCGGTCTCCGGATGTGGTCGCGCGCCGCCCGCGATCGCCGCGGATTCCGCGAGCGGATACGTGCACGTCGCCTTCGCGCTGCTCGGGCGGGAGGGGCCGGGTCTCTTCTACGCGCACTCGATGGACGCCGGCGCGACGTTTCACGCCGCCGTGCCGATCTTCTACGGGGATCGGCTCGGCCGGTCGAGCGTGGCGTCGGACGGCGACGTGGTGGCGGTCGCGTTCGAGGACCCGAACAGCCGCGCGCCGCGTATCGGGATCGCCCTTTCTCGCTCGATGGGACACATTTTCGAGGAGCGCCTGCTTCCGATCTCGGACGACAACGAGATCGCGACGCGACCGATGGTCGCGGTGCACGGGCGACAGCTCGCCGTGGCGTGGCGGCGCGGCGATCCCTCCGACGACGTGCCCGACGTGCTCGCCGTACGCACGGGCATGCTGCGCTGAGCGAGCGGTCGCTCGAAGGGCACGACTCACAACGAATGGCCGCGTAGCGCGCGGCGACGAGGCGACGACGAGTGGAGCACTATTTCGGGGCACACACCATCGATACGGGCGGGATCCACATGGCGGTGCGCCGCGCCGGCAACGCCGACATGCGCGCGCTGCAGCTCTTCACCGCCATCCCCAAGTACTACGGCGACAAGATCTCGATCCGTCCCGAGCGGGTGGCGCGCTTCAGGGAAGCGCTCGCGGCGACGAGGATCGCGCCGGAGCGCGTCGTCGTGCACGCGGCGTACGTGCTCAACGTCGCCACGCCGGACGAGACGAAGTGGTCGCGCGCGCGCGACGGGCTGGCCAAGGAGCTCGAGCGCTCCACTGCACTCGGCGTGGGCGCCGTGTGCTTCCACCCCGGTGCCGCGACGGACGACGACCGCGAAGCGGCGGCGGAGCGAATCGCCGCGGCGATCGTGCACGCGCTCCAGGGGACGCCGGGCGACACGCGCCTCCTCGTGGAGAACACCGCCGGTGCGGGAAGGACGATGGCGCGCACGGCGGAGGAAGTCGGGTCGATCCTCGCGCACGTGCCCAGGCGGCTCCGCGCGCGGACGGGCTACGGGCTCGACACCTGCCACCTCTTCGCCAGCGGCTACGATCTCCGCACGTCGAAGGCCGAGGTGGTGAGCGTGCTCGACGCGTTCGAGGCCTCGACGGGCGAAACGCCGGGCTTCTTCCACCTCAACGACAGCGAAGGCGCCCTCGGCTCGAACAAGGACCGCCACATGCTGATCGGCGACGGTGCGATCGGCGCGGAAGCGTTCGGCTGGCTGCTCGCCGACCGTCGCACCCGAGACGTCCCGCTCATCCTCGAGACGCCGCAGCTGAACATGGAGATCGGCGAGGACGACGACACGCCGGATCCGTATGACGTGCAGATGATCGAGTTGCTGGGACGGCTTTCATGAAGTGCAACGGCGAGTACCCAGTACTGACGTAGCGAGCACCCGGACCCTGTCAGCTGGCTCCCGGAAGGCACCCCGGGATCGCGAGTCGGAGAGTCCTTCACTACCAAGTGCCCGACGCGCATTCCGGGCGCATCCAGCCGATACCGGGCACCTGCTACGTCAGTCGTACTCGGTACTCGTACCGGCAGTTGTAATTGCGAACTTGGCTAATTAGACTATTAGCTAATGGACTCCGCCTTCCGCGCCCTCGCCGACCCGACGCGCCGTGACATCCTGCGGCTGCTGCGTGACGGGCCGCGGACGTCCGGGGAGATCGCCCAACACTTCGATGCCGCGTGGCCCACCGTGTCGCGGCACCTCGCCGTCCTGCGCGAGGCGAAGCTCGTGGAGTCCACCCGGATGGGCCAACAGATCGTCTACGAGCTCAACATGAGTGTCTTTCAGGAAGTCGTCGAGCACCTCTACTCCTGGCTGCATCCGGCGGGGCGGCGTGAGTAGCCCCGCGTCGGGACCGGTGAGGCGATGGTATCCAGTGCTGCTGGCGATCGTCGGCGCCGCGGCGTCGCTCGCCGTCTATCACCGCCTCCCCGAGACGATGGCGATCCACTGGGACGTCGCCGGAAATCCGAACGGCTGGATGCCCCGGCCATTCGGCGCCTTCTTCGGTCCCGTTTTTCTCCTCGTCCTGTGGCAGCTCATGCGAGTGCTGCCCCGCATCGACCCACGGGAGTCGAACTACGCCCGCTTCGGCGAAGCGTACGACACGATCGTCGCCGCGGCACTCCTGCTCATCCTCGCGACGCACGGCATCATCCTCGCCGTCGGGCTCGGATACCACGTCGCGGTGTCGCGCCTCGTGCCCGCGCTCGTCGGTGCGCTCTTCCTCGTGATCGGCAACGTCATGCCACGCATGCGGCCGAACTGGTGGTTCGGCGTGCGCACGCCCTGGACGCTCTCCAACGACCGCGTGTGGGCGCGCACGCATCGCCTGGCCGGCTTCAGCATGACGGCCGCGGGGCTCGTGATGATCGTCGCCGCGCTCGCGCTCCCCGCTCGACTCGGAATCCCGGTCCTGATCGCCGCCGCCGTCGCGTCGACGATCGGTCCGGCGGTCTACTCGTATCTCACCTGGCAGCGGGAGCAGCGGGGATGAACCTGCGTCGGTGGACGGCCGTCATCGCCATTCATCTCCTCGCCGTCCAGGCACGCGCGCAGGCCGACTCCGGTGCCGTCTTCGTGGTGCGCCTCGGCGGCGACACGATCGCCGTCGAGCGCGCGACGATCGTGGGGCGCCGCGCCGAGGGCGCGATGTGGCTGCGGACGCCGCCGTCGCTCGTTCGCCAGCTCGTCGAGCTCGATCCCACCGGCGGCGCCGAGCGGGCGACGACGACGGTCGGTCGCGGCGCGCGTGGCGACAGCGCGCTGAAGCGACTCGACGTGACCGTCGCCGGGAACAGCGGTACCGCGCAGCCGTTCGACGCGTCCGCGCCGGCGCCGCTGCCGTCGCAGCGCATCGCCGTGCCGCGGGGCGCGGTGCCGTTCGTGAACCTCTCCGGCCTCTCGGTCGAGCTCATGCTGCGGCGCGCACGCGCCATCGGTGGCGACAGTGCCGACGTACCGCTGCTCCTCGGGAATGGCGGCACGATCGCCGCCCGCGTGCGGCGCATCGGCTCGGACTCCGCCACGATCACGCTCGGCGGCGTGGAGCTGCGCACGCGCACGGACGCGCAGGGGCATCTGCTCGGCGGGGCCGTGGAATCGCAGCACGTCGTCTTCGAGCGTCTCGCCGCGAGTGCGCCCACCGGCGCGTGGACACCCACGCCGGCGAGCTACGCTCCGCCACCGGGTGCACCGTACGTGGCAGAGGACGTCGTCGTCACGACGGCGGCGGGACTCCGTCTGGCCGGCACGCTGACGCGTCCCGCGACGAGAGCGGGCGCGCGGCTCCCCGCCGTCGTGCTCATCACGGGCTCGGGAGCCCAGGACCGCGACGAAGCGACGCCGGCGGTCCGCGGCTATCAGCCGTTCCGCGAGATCGCCGACACACTCTCGCGCCGCGGCATCGCCGTGCTTCGCCTCGACGACCGCGGTGTCGGCGGCTCGGACGCCGGACCGGCGACGGCGACCAGCGCCGACTTCGCCGACGACGTGCGTGCCGCGGTCGCGTGGCTGCGCGCACGCTCCGACATGGACCCGCGGCGCATCGGGCTCGTTGGGCACAGCGAAGGCGCGATCGAGGCGCCGATGATCGCCGCGACCGACACGTCGCTCCGCGCACCACGGACTCGCTCGCGTCCGTGCCGGGCTGGCTGCGCTTCTTCGCCCAGTACGATCCGCTCGTTGCCGCACGCCGCGTGCGCGCGCCTACGCTGATCCTGCAGGGGGCCACCGACCGTCAGGTGTCGCCCGACCAGGCGAATGCGCTCGCCAGCGCGATGCGCGCCGCGGGCAACCGTCGCGTCGTCGTTCACACCTTCGCGCGAATGAATCACCTCATGCTCGAGGACCCGTCCGGCGATCCGCGCGGCTACGCGTCGCTCCCGTCGCGTCGGCTGCGGCGCGACATGCTCGGTGTACTCGTCGACTGGCTCGTGCGCACGCTCTGATCACGCCACGCGCGCATGCGTCGCGCGTCGCACGACGCGTGCATGGCGCGAGAGCGCACGCAAACGCAGAGGCGAATCGGCAGCGACAACCGCGACCGCCGAGGGAAAACGACGCGTCGCCAGAGGGAAAATCGCGCGATTTCAGAGGGAAAACACGGCAATTCCCTATTGCGCGCCCTGAAGTGGATTGTATCTTGCGCCCCGTCGTACAGCGTTTCTCTCAGAGCGAGAACCTGTTCACCATCCCAGGAGAAAAGCATGGCCGCGAAAAAGGGAGCGAAGAAGGGCGGCGCAAAGAAGAGCGCCAAGAAGTCCTCGGCGAAGAAGGGCGCGGCGAAGAAGGGTGGCGCCAAGAAGGCGGCGAAGTCGGGCGCGAAGAAGAGCGCCAAGAAGGCGGCGAAGCGTACACCGAACGCCGCGTTCATGAAGGCGATGACGCCGAGCGCCCAGCTCGGTACGGTCGTGGGAACCGCTCCGCTTCCGCGTACGGAAGTGACCAAGAAGCTCTGGGCGTACATCAAGCGGAAGGGTCTGCAGGATGCCAAGAACCGCCGGCAGATCAACGCCGACGAGAACCTGAAGCCGATCTTCGGTGGCAAGGCGAGCGTCTCGATGTTCGAGATGACGAAGCTCGTCAACAAGCACCTGAAGTAGATCAGTCGCTCCGGTCAGCAACGAGGGGGCGTGCCGAACATCGGCACGCCCCCTCGGCCATTCGCATCCTCGCGCATCCGCGCACCCGCACAGTGGAGCAACCCTTGCCCGTGCGTGCGCCGCAGGGAGATTTCATCGAGCGCGCTCACCACTCCTCATCGTCGCAATGGCCGGAAACGTCGTATCGCAGGCACGTGGCAAGAAAGCTCGGACGGCGAGCAAGGGCGCCGTGTGGGAGAACGTGAAGTCGCTCGTCGGGGCGGTCCTGATCTATCTCGTCATCAAGACCTTCCTGTTCGAAGCGTATCGCATCCCCTCGGGCAGCATGATCCCCACCCTGCTCGTCGGAGACTGGCTCTTCGTCAACAAGGCGGTCTACGGCGCGGCGATCCCGTTCACCGACGTGCATCTCCCCGCCTTCTCGGAGCCCAGGCGCGGCGAAGTCGTCGTCTTCAAGTCGCCGACGCAGATCGACCAGCCGGAGGATCCGAACCCCACGCTGGTAAAGCGGCTGGTCGGCATGCCGGGCGACACGCTGTACATGCGTGGCGGGATGCTCTTCGCGAACGGTGTCCCGCAGCGTCAGGGCTTCGGCATCGTCAGCCGCCCCGGCGCCGGGACGTCGCAGCCGACCGAGACGCATCCGCTCTTCGACTGGCAGCACGCCATCGAGCTGAAGCAGTCTCGGTTCGGCGGCGCGCCCGCCGTGCCGACGCACGACGACTGGGGCCCGCTCGTCATCCCGCCGCGCACCTACTTCATGATGGGCGACGCGCGCTACGACTCGAAGGACAGCCGCTATTGGGGCGTCGTGCCCCGCAACAACATCCGCGGACGCCCTTCGTTCGTCTACTATTCCTACCGGGCCGACGACAGCGACCGCCCGCTCCCCTTCCTCACGGACATCCGCTGGGGTCGCATCGGGACGCGCATCCACTAGCAGCACCAATTCCTCGGCGTCGACGATGCCTACATCCGTGGCGCCACGCAGTCTCTACTCCCGCCTGATCGCCCTCTCGCAGATCGCCTGCGTGGTGCTGTTCGGCGTGCTCGTGCTCCAGCCGTGGCGTGCGTCGAGCCTCGTGCTCGGCGGCGTCTTCCTCCTCGTCTGCGCGACGTTCGCCGCCTCGGCGCTCACCATCGAGCGGCGCGCCGGCGCGGTGCTGCAACACCGCGTGACGGCCGAGCAGGAGCTCACGGCCGCCCTCGAGCAGCGCGTCGTCGAGCGCACGCTCGAGCTGGACGACGCGCAGCGCGTGCTCCACCGCATGTGGTGGCTCGGCCAGCAGATCACCCTCGAGCTCGACCCACGCCGCGTGATCGATCGCTTCCTCGAGGCGGTTGCCGACATCGCGCAGGCGGACGGTGCGTCGCTCGGACTGCTCGAGAACGACGGGATGATCACCGTGACGGCGGCGAACGGGATCCTCGCGCCCATCGCCGGCGAGCGCATGTCCGTCAACGGCTCGATGCAGGGACGGGTGATCACGACGGGACGCACGTGGTGCGTCGCCGACGTGCACACGCACCGGGATGAGGTGCAGGCGTCGCGCTTTCCTCCTCTCACCCGCCCGCTGCACGGCATGGCGATGATGCCCATTCAGCGACGGGGCGAGCGGATCGGCGTCGTGACGATCGGCTCGGAGCGCGTGCACACCTTCTCGGCGCTCGAGCTCGAGCGCGTCGAGGCGATCGCCGATCTGCTCGCGTTCGCGCTCGCCAACGCCGAGCTGTTCGAGTCCATGCGGCTCGCCGAGTGGCGCTTCCGCACCCTGTTCCGCGCCGCGCCGGACGCCGTGCTCACGGTGCTGCAGACCACGGGGCGCATCCGCGAGGCGAACGATGCGGTGCGCGCCGTCTTCGGACTCGAGCCGCATCAGGTGATCGGCCGCACGCTGCTCGAGCTGATCGTGCCGGAGGATCGCCCCGCACTCGAGGATGCGCTCGCGCGCGCGTTCGCCGGCTCGCAGGCACGCATCGAGGTGCACGTGCAGACGTCGGCTGGCGGGACGCGCGTCGTCGCGCTCGCGGCGAACGGGCTGCCCGGCAGCGATCCACCGAGCGCGCTCCTCGTCGGACGCGACATGACGCAGGAGCGCGAGATGCGGCTCCGGCTCATGGAATCGGATCGACTCGCCGCGGTGGGTGAGCTGGTCGCCGGCGTGGCGCACGAGGTCAACAACCCGCTCAGCAGCATCAGCGCGTTCGCCCAGCTCCTCCTGCGCGACGAGGAGCTCGCGCCGATGCACCGGGAATGGATCGAGGTGATCCGCGCCGAGACGACGCGCGCGAGCCAGGTCGTGAAGGATCTGCTCACCTTCGCGCGGCGCAGCGAAGCGCAGCGCGAGCCACTCGACCTCCACGGCGTGATCTCCCGCACGCTGCGCCTGCGCCAGTACCAGTTTGCCGAGGCGGCGGTGCGGGTGAAGCTGGAGCTCGCCCCGGATCTGCCCGCGGTGCTCGGCGACGCGCGCCAGCTTCAGCAGGTCTGCCTCAACCTCGTCACGAACGCCGTGCACGCGATGACGGCGCAGGGGGGCGGCACCCTCACGGTGCGCACGTCGCACACCGACGACAGTGTCGTGCTGGAGGTGAGCGACACCGGGCCGGGGATCAGCCCGGGCGTCCGCGCGCACGTCTTCGAGCCGTTCTTCACGACGAAGGGTGAAGGAGAGGGCACGGGACTTGGCCTCAGTGTGAGCTACGGCATCGTGAAGGCGCACGGCGGCGCGATCGAAGTGGCGAACACGGGTCCGGATGGCACCACGTTTCGTGTGAAGCTCCCCTCCGCGAGCGTGCGCGCAGGCGCGCGCATCACGCCGATCAACGTGCCGATGCCCGTCATCCGGTCCCCGCTCGCCGGCATCCGTCTGCTGTTCGTCGACGACGAGCCCACGCTGCGGAGCGGCATGGAGGCGTTCGGACGTCTGCGGGGCTTCACCGTCGTCAGCGCGTCCGATGGGCTGGACGCACTGACTCAGACGCGCGCGATCGGCGTCGACGCCGTTGTCTGCGACCTGCGCATGCCGAGGATGGACGGGTATGCCTTCCACGACCATCTGCGGGAGGAGCGGCCCGGCCTCGCCGCGCGGACGGTCTTCGTGACGGGCGACGTCGTGTCCAGCGAGCCCCCCGAGTCCCTGTTGCGCCAGCCCCTGCTGGCCAAGCCGTTCACCTTCGATCAGATCGAGGAGGCGGTGATCGCCGTGCTGCGCGGCGCCCCGTATCATCCCTCCGAGCGGAGCCCCTCCGTGCCGCGTTGAGCGCAACGATCGTCACTCTACCGGTGTCGAACTCCCAGTGAGGCCGAGCGCCATGTCATCGTTCTTTCCGCGGCACAACGTCGAATGGAAGCTCGAGGAGCCCGCAGCATTCCGGCGCCTGTCGCTCTCGTTGCTCGAGATGGCGCTGCTGACCGGAATCGTGCTGCGCGTGCTGCGGGCGCTCACGTTCACGCACGGGCGCGCGAGCTGGCTGTTCTACGGGATCGCCTTCGTCGTCGGGCTGTTCATCCTGCTCGGGATGACGACGGCGTATCTCGCCAACTGGACGCTTCGCTCCTGGCTCTGGCGAGCACCACTGTTCGCCCTCGTCGAGACGGTCGGCGAGATGAGCACGAGCCTCGTCCTCATCGCGCTCCGGCGCGAACCGGAGGGCGCAGCGCGCGCCGAGCTCCACGACTGGCCGAGCATGGCCCTGCGCGCACTCCTGCAGAGCGAGCTCTCGATCTGCCTCTGGGCCGCGCTACTGGCCGGCGTGATCGTCTTCGTCCGCCGCAGCGGGATCGCCGAGGGAGTGGAGGCGGAGCCGGTGGTGGATGTGGAGACGTGAACTGCAACAGCGAGTACCCGGTACCGAAGTAGCGAGTACCCAGACCCGGTCCGTTGGCTCCCGGAAGGCACCTCGACAGGTGCTCGCTGTGGCAATTGATCGGGCACCTTCTGCCGCCCGCCGGATATATTCCCCATATGCGAGAGGCCCCAACGCCATGATCCGCAACGACAAAGAGCTCATCGTCGTCGGCGACCGCGTCCTCGTCAAAGCCGAGGACGGCGAGGAGCGGACAAAGGTCGGCCTCTATCTCCCGTCGACGGCGATCGACAGCCAGGCGGTGCGGGGTGGAACGATCGTCGCCACCGGGCCCGGGCAGCCGATGCCGGCGTGCTCTTTTTTCGCAAGGCAGCAGTCGAGATCACGTTCGAGGGGGACCGCTATCTGGTGGTCCCGCAGACGGCCATCCTCGCGCTGGTGCGCGAGTAGCCCGAACCGACTTCATCAGAGAGGAAGGCAATGATGTACGATGAACGCTTCGTGACCCCGATGCGCCAGGAGCTCACCCGTCTCGGCGTCGAGGAGATGCGGACGGCGGCGGAGGTGGACGCACGGCTGAAGGATGCGCCCGGGACGACGCTGGTGGTCGTCAACTCGGTGTGCGGCTGCGCCGCGCGGAATGCACGACCGGCCGTCGCGTCGGCGCTGCGCCACAGCGTCAAGCCCGATCATCTCACCACCGTGTTCGCGGGTCAGGACGTCGAGGCGACGACCAAGGCACGTTCGTACTTCACGGGCTATCCGCCCAGCTCGCCGCAGATCGGGCTGCTCAAGGATGGCCAGGTCGTGTTCATGCTGGAGCGGTGGCAGATCGAGGGACGCTCCGCGGACGACATCGCGAAGGACCTCGTCGGCGCCTTCGACCAGTTCTGCGCCCAGCAGCCGGCCGGTCGAGTGTGATCCTGGTGTGGTCGAACGGCCAGATGTGTGACGGCCCCGCGACATCGTTCGTCCGGGGCCGTCTTCGTGCTCGAACCACTCCCTCGCGAACGACGACCGATGCACGGCTGGTCGGCGCTCCAGCGACCTCGAGCGAGCTCGACACTCTGGCGTTTGTGATCCAAATCACACAACTTGAGGTCGTGGCTTCCAGCGCTTGCTGGTGACCCGGCACCACCCCCGCCTGAGGCTACTCCCAGTGGCCGACGCTGTGACCGACTTCCGCCCGTCCGCGCCCGTCATTCCGCGCCAGAAGCTTCCCGAGCGCTACGCCCTCGCGGCCGTTCGTGAGGAGGCGTTCGCCAACGGGACCGCCCCACCACCGGGTGTCACGCTCGCGGACGCCGACACGCATCGCGGACAGGCCGCGGGTTTCGAAGCGGCGAGTGTTGCGCTGCAATCGCACCGGCGGCTCACCGATGCCGTCGACATGCTTCGCCGACTCATGAACCGCCTCGAGCTCCGCGGCGACGAGACGATCTATCCGGCCGCGTGGCGCGACGGCTACATCCGCGCCGTCGATGATGCGGTGCAGACGATCGAGCGCACGCTCGAAGCGGAGCGATTCGACGCGGCGCGCGACCGCCGGCTCGAGCGACGCGTGATGCGGATCGACATGCGACGGTAGTGAGTAGTGAGTGGTGGTGAGTGACGACCTCGGGATGCTGCATGCTTCCCGAGGTCGTTCGATTTCACTCCCCACTCCCAACTTCCCACCTCATCCCATCCACCGACCACTCTCGCCGCGCCACCATTCCGGGCACGCGCTCTGCACTCCGCCAGGGTCCATGCAATGGACTCACACCGCGGAGAAGGCACATGGAGCGCAACGCGAACGACACTTTCGGTAACCAGAACGCCGGCGACGCGACGACGGGCGCTGGGTTCGGCGGCACTAGCGGGGCCGGCTCGCAGGCGGGCTCGCAGGGCACGGGCGCATCCGGGACCGGCGGCTACGGTGGAAGCACGGGTGGTACCGGCACAGGTGGATACGGGGGAACGGCGGACGCGAGCTTCTCGCGCGAGACGGGCACCGATGGCGGCGTCGCCGACCGCGCGCGAGAGAAGCTGGCCGATGCGGGCTCCACGGTCCGCGACAAGGCGGGCAACCTGAAGAATTCGCTCGCCGACGCGCTCGAATCGGGCGCGGAACGGCTGCGTCGGCAGGCGGCGGGTGGTGGCCAGACCGCCGGTGCTGCAGCGACCGGTGGCAGCGTCGGCATGGTGTCCGAGCAGCCGAACCGAATGACGGACATGTCCAATCAGGTCGCCGGCGGATTGCAGGGCGCCGCCGATTGGCTGCGTGATGCCGATCTCGACGGACTCAAGTCCGGACTGGAGCGGCAGGTCAAGGAGCATCCAGGACGGACGCTCGCCGTCGCGGTGGGCGTCGGCTATCTGCTCGGCAAGGCGATCCGGAAGTAGGGGGCCGCATGGCGGTCGATCATTCGAACGACGGCCGTCGCGGCGTCGGCGCACTCCTCCGCGATCTTGCGGAGGGGAGCGCCGAGCTGGTGCGGGGTGAGGTCCGGCTCGCCCGCATCGAGCTCGGGAGCGCCACCGGGGCGGCCGCGAAGGGAACGACGTACGTCGCCCTCGGCGGCGTCCTCCTGCTGCTCGGCACTCTGTCCGCCTTCACCGGCCTGATCCTGCTCATTGGCGATCAGTGGCTCCCGCACGATCTGTACTGGCTCGGTGCACTGCTCGTGGCACTCATCGCCGGCGGCGTCGCCGCCTGGCTCGCTCAGCGAGGGCGCCGCGCGCTCTCGCCGTCCGCGCTCGCACCCCACGAAACGGTGGCGACGCTCAAGGAGGACAAGGAATGGCTGAAACAACGGCTGACGTCCGGCGCGACATCGAGCTGACGCGCAATCGGATCTCGGACACGCTCGAGCAACTCGAGCAGAAGCTGAACGTCACGCAACTCGTGCGCGACAACCCGTGGCCGGCCCTCGCGCTCGCCGTCGGGGCAGGGGTGCTGCTCAGCGGTTCACGCGCCGACGTGAAGGCCGCTGCCGCCACCGTCACGGCCACGAAGGGTGCGAGCGGCCGCATCGGCACCGTGCTCGACGATCTGGTCGCGCAGGTGGTGCAGAGCTTCCACGGCGTGGTCGAGCAGCGCATCGAGGGACTCGCCACCCAGGTCAAGCAGGCGATCGGCGCCCCAGTGACGTCTCGCGGCTCGAACCTGCCCGTGACGCAGAATGCCGACTCCTCACTCGGCTTCCAGGGCGCAAACGCCGGCGACGGCGCGACGACAGCTCCACGCGCCGATTGAGCTCGCGCTCTTTCGGTGCGTGACTGAGCGGGGCCGGCGCAGAGCCGGCCCCGTTTCGTTTTCTTGCGTGGGTGCGCGAATGCCGCGGGCCTTGTGACTTCATCCGCGCACCCGCGCCCTAGCGCGCGTACTTGATCCACCGCGCCAGCTCGCCGAGCGACGGCTTCTTGCCGTACATCAACAGACCGACGCGATAGATCCGCCCCGACAGCCAGATCGATGCGGCGCACGCCGCCGCGACACCGGCCAGCGCGCCCACGACCTCGATCCAGGGGACCGGAACGAGGGTGATGCGCAGCGGCATGATGATCGGCGCCGACGTCGGCAGCATCGACATCGTGCGCGCCATCGCGCTCCCGGGGTTCGCCATGATCGGCCCCATGAAGATCACCGACGACACCAGTAGCAGCATCACCGGCGTCGCCGCCTGCTGCACGTCCTCCTGACTGTTCACCATCGCGCCCACCGCCGCGAACAGCGAGGCGTAGAAGATGAATCCCAGCACGAAGCAGAGGAACAGCGCAACGGTCGCCCACAAAGGCACCGGTGGAAGGCCCACGGCGAGCAGCCCGAGCCCCGGCGAGCCTCCGGCGCCCGGGCTGCCAGCCGCCGTGGCCACGGCCGCCGCCTGAACCTGTTCACCGAAGATGTACTGAGCGCCGTACTTCATCGCCGCGATCGACAGCACCACCCACGAGAGCACCTGCGTGATCGCCACGAGCCCCACGCCGAGGATCTTGCCCGCGAGCAGGATGTCGGTGTTCACGCTCGACACCACCACCTCCGCCACCCGTGTGGTCTTCTCTTCGAGCACGCTGCGCATGATCGCCTGTCCATAGATCACGATCATCATGTACAGCAGCAGCGCCACCGCGTACCCGAGGAAGATGAGCCCGAGCTGCACCCCCCTGTCGCGCCCCTTGTCGTCGATTCGCTGGGTATGCATCTCGAGTGGAAACCGCGCGAACGCCGCCACTCTCTTCGGGTCGATTCCGTCGCGCTCCATGCGCTGGGCGAGCACCTGACTGCGCACGATCCCGCGAATGGCGTCGACGTCGTTGTGCGAGTTCGCGTTGCGTCCCTCGTAGCGCACCGAGTCACCTTTCACCGTGGCCGAATCGAGGAGGAGATAGCCGAGGACCTCCTCGCGCTCCACGCGGAGCAGGGCGCGGTCCTGCGCCACCGCTGCCCCCGCGCGATCGACAACCGTGAGGTACGGTGCGCGCGAGAGCGGGAAGCGCTCTCGGAGCCCCGCCACGACGCGCTCGCCGAGTCCCATACCTGTCGCGTCGATCACGTCGATGTGTGCGACGTCGGGCGTGCCCTCGGCCCGTCCGCCGATCAGCCGCGGCGCGCCGGCGACGAGCAGAAAGAACACGGGTCCGAGCAGCGTGCCGAGCACGAACCACTTCGACCGCACGCGCTCGAGATACTCGCGCCGGAACACCACCAGGAGCTTAGCCATGACCGGTCATCCCCTCCTCGACGCCTCGCGCGCCGACGCGCTCGAGGAAGATCTGATGCAGTGACGGGAGTACCAGCTCGAAACGCTGGATCGCCGCCCCTGTCGCCACGACGCGCCGGAGCAATTCCTGCGCGTCGGCGCCGACCGCGAGCTCCAGCTCGTAGTAGCGGTTGTTGTCGTCCACGCGTGAGACGAGCCGCCGGTCGCTCAGCACCGGCGCGACCAGATGGCGCGCCTCGCCCTCGACCGCGAGCGCCACGAACCGGCCGCTGTGGGCACTGCGCACCTCGGCCACGCCGCCGTCCAGCACCTTCTGTCCCCGCGCGATGATGCACACCGAGTCGCACAGGCGCTCGGCGTTGTCCATCATGTGCGTGCTGAAGATCACCGTCTTGCCGCGCGACTTGAGCTCGACGATCGCATCCTTCAGTGCCTGCGCGTTGATCGGATCGAGCCCCGAGAAGGGCTCGTCGAGGATCACGAGATCGGGATCGTGCACGAGCGTGCCGATGAACTGCACCTTCTGCTGCATGCCGCGCGACAGTTCGTCGATCTTGGCGAGACCCCAGTCCTTTTCCCCGTTCTTCAGGTCGAACCGGCGCAGCCACTCGTCGATTCGACGATCGGCGTCGCGCCGCTTCACCCCTTTCAGCTCGGCGAGGAAGCGCAGCACGCGGCGCACCTGCATCTTCTTGTACAGCCCGCGCTCTTCCGGGAGATAGCCGATCCGATCGGTGATCCCGTTCGCCCGGTGCGGCTGCCCGAGCAGCGTGATGGTTCCGCTGTCGGGCACGATGATGTTGAGGATCATCCGGATCGTCGTCGTCTTGCCGGCGCCATTCGGGCCGAGGAGCCCGTAGACGCTGCCGCGCGGAACGGCCAGTGAGAGATCGTTGACGGCGACGTGCTGGTCGTAGCGCTTGACGACGCTGCGAATGTCGATGGCGAGGTCGGACATGATGGAGCGAAGGAGCCGGTCGAGGCGCACGTGCGGGCATCTGCAGGCGCAGTCCGGCACTTGCCCAGTCTGTCGTCGTGCAACGAGATTCGCCACATGCGGCTGCCTGGAATCGCACTTCTCGTCGCGTCGCTCGCGCTCACGCGTCCCCGCGAGGCCGCCGCGGCATCGGTCGCCGACACGGTCGTCGTCTTCACGGCCGCCAGTCTCGCCGTGCCGATCCGGGCGGCGCTCGACAGCTTCGCGCGCCAGACGGGCGTCGTGGTGCAGCAGGAGAACGGGGCGTCGCTCGAGCTGGCGCGCCGCGTCACCGAGCTGCGTCGCGTGCCCGATGTGATCGCACTCGCCGATCAGGAGGTGTTCCCGCAGCTGCTCGTGCCGCGCGCGACGTCGTGGTACGTGCGGTTCGCCCGTAACCGCATGGTCGTCGCCTTCACCGACCGATCGAACGGAGCGGCGCAGCTCACGCCATCCAGCTGGTATCGCGTGCTTTCGCGGCGGGACGTGCGGGTCGGGCGCAGTGATCCGCGGCTCGCACCAGTGGGATACCGTACCCTGCTGCTGTACCAGCTCGCCGAGACGTACTACCGCCTTCCGGGTCTCGCCGCTCGGCTCGAGGCACGCACGCCGCCGGCGCTGATCCGCGCCAACGCGTCCGAGCTCGTCGCGCTTCTTCAGGCGGCGGAGCTGGACTACATCGTCGACTACGAATCACTCGCGCGCGCCAACCGGCTGCGCTTCGTCGCACTCCCGCCGCAGATCGACCTCGGCGATCCGGCACGAGCGAGCGAGTACGCGCGCGCGCGGGTGCGCGTGGCGCGCCGGACCGACACCACGACCTATGCAGGCGGACCGATCGTGTACGCCGCGAGCGTGCCGCGCGACGCGCCCCATCCTGCGGCGGGGCAACGGTTCCTGCGGTACCTCATCTCGTCGGCGGGGCAGACCGTGCTGCGCGCCCACGCCGTGGACGCGTTGCCCGTCCCAGAGCTGGTAGGAGACTCCGTGCCGCCGGCGCTTCGCGCGACGCGCCGGTGAGCTCGGTCGCGGAGCGCGGCCGCGGTGCGCATCGCGTCGCCGCGGCCGGTGTCGTGCTCGGTGCGCTGCTGCTGCTGGCCCTCCTCGGGCTGCCGATCGTCGTGCTGCTGCTGCGCGGGGGCCTGTCGGGTCTCGCGCAGCTCGGCGCCGACCGCGAGCTGCGCTCGGCGCTCTGGCTCACGGCGCAGACGGCGACCGCCGCCACGCTCGTCGCCGGCGTGCTCGGAACGCCACTCGCCTACCTGCTGGCGCGCGACCGCATGCCGGCGGGCGCGCTGGTGGGAGCGCTGCTCGATCTGCCGCTGCTCATCCCGCATCCCGTTGCCGGGATGGCGCTGCTGCTCGCCTTCGGGCGCGCCAGCCCGGCCGGCACCGCGCTCGCGCAGCTCGGCCTCGCGGTCGTGGGATCGCGTACGGGGATCGTGCTCGCGATGCTCTTCGTCGCCGCGCCGCTCTACGTGAGCGCGGCGCGCGAGGCGATCGCCCGCGTCGACGAGCGCTACGAATCGGTTGCCCGCACGCTCGGGGATACGCCCATCCGCGCCGCGTGGCGTATCACGCGCCCGCTTGCCGGCCGCGGGCTGGTCGCCGCCGCGGTCGTCATGTGGGCGCGCGCGGTGAGCGAATTCGGCGCGATCGTGATCCTCACCTACAATCCGAAGGTCGCGAGCGTGTTGAGCTACGACCGGTTCACCGGCGAGGGACTCGACGCGGCGCTTCCGGTGGCTGCCGTGCTCGTGATTCTCGCGCTCGTCCCGCTGCTCGTGCTGCGCTCGCTCCGCGCGGGCACGGCCCTGGGCGAGCCGGCACGATGATCGAGGTCGCCGCGCTGGAGACGCGCGCCGGCGCGTTCGCCTTGCGCGACGTCTCGTTCTCGCTGCCGCGCGGCGCGTGGGGGATCGTGCTCGGCTCGGCCGGCGCGGGAAAGACGACGCTCCTCGAGACCATCGCCGGAGTGAGACCTGCGGCGGCGGGCCGCGTGCGGCTCCGCGGTGCGGACGTGACCGACGTGCCCCCCGAGCGCCGCGGCGTCGGCATCGTGTATCAGCACGCACTGCTCTTTCCGCATCTCACGGTCGAGGAGAACGTGCGCTACGGCGCACACGACCCCGAGCACGCGATCGCGCTCGCACGGCGGCTCGGAGCTGGGCAACTGCTCGGGCGTGGCGTGCGCGAGCTGAGCGGGGGCGAGCGCCAGATCGTGGCATTGGCCCGCGCGCTCGCGCCTCGGCCCGACATCCTGCTGCTCGACGAGCCGTTCGCCGCCGTCGATCCGCGGGGGCGGACGCGCCTGCGTCGCGAGCTGCGCGCACTGCAGCGCGAGCTCTCCCTCACCGTGCTGCACGTCACGCATGACTTCGGAGAGGCGGGGACCCTCGGCGACCTCGCGATCCTGCTCGACGGCGGGCGCATGGTGCAGGCAGCGCCACCGGAGACGCTGTTCCGCCGGCCGGCGTCGGCAGCCGCGGCCGAATTCCTTGGCGCGGAGAACGTGTACGCCGGCAGCGCCACGCCGCTCGAGGCCGGCGCGGACGACGAGGCGGGCACGATGCGCTTCCGAGCCGGCTCGCTCGAGCTCGTCGGCGTGGGTGAGACGGGCGCCGTCGCGCACGCGGTGATCCGGGGCGAGGACGTCGTGCTGGCGCGCGAGCACGGCGGCACGAGCTCTGCGAGAAACGTCCTCGAGGGCGTCGTCGCCGAGGTGGTGCGGCACGGCGCCCTTGCGCGAGTCACGCTCGAAGTGGGAGAGCTCCCACTCGTGGCGACGGTTACAGCCGGGTCCGTCTCAGAGCTCGGCCTGTTGCCCGGCTCGCGCGCAGTGGCGACAATAAAGGCGACGGCGGTGCATCTCTGTTGATCGAGGCTCCGCGTTGTTGCTCGTCGGACGCGCGAGGCGTCTAATGAGCCGAGGCAGGCGTATACCGCCTCCCGCACCGATTCAGCCGCAACTCAATGCCCCCACGAAAGATCGCGGTGATCGCCGGTGCGGGTCCCGCCGGTCTCACGGCCGCCTTCGAGCTACTCGCGCGCACGGACGTCCACCCCGTGGTCTTCGAGCGCACGCACGCGATCGGCGGCATCGCGCAGACCTACAACTACAAGGGCAACCGGATCGACATCGGCGGCCACCGCTTCTTCTCGAAAGATCAGCGGGTCATGTCCTGGTGGTTCTCGATGATGCCTCGCCAGGGCAAGCCAGCCGCCGATACGGCAGAGCTGGGTCACGACATCGATTACGTCGCGGAGTCCGTGGTACGCCGATTCGCTCCCGAGCTGACGGACGAGTCGGACGGAGATGGCGACGGCGGCACGGCCGTAGCGGGCGGCGTGAGGATGCGCGAGGAGCGCCGGCTCGCCCCCGATCCGGAGACCACGGACGAGGTGCTGCTGCACCGTCCGCGCCTCTCGCGCATCTACTACAAGCGGCACTTCTTCCCGTACCCGATCGGGATCACGCTCACGGTCGCACGCCGCCTCGGGCTCCTGAACACGGCGCTGATCGGGATGAGCTACCTGAAGGCGCAGGCCTTTCCGAAGCAGGACGAGACTTTCCTCGACGCCTTCTTCATCAACCGCTTCGGCCGACGCCTCTACGAGACCTTCTTCCGCGACTACACGGAGAAGGTGTGGGGTGTGCGGTGCGACGAGATCCGCGCCGACTGGGGCGCGCAGCGCGTGAAGGGCCTGTCGCTCAAGAAGGCCGTCGTGCACGCCGTGAAGGATCTCCTCTCGAGCGACTTCCAGAAGGCGCAGGAAGAGCGCGAGACGAGCCTCATCACGCGCTTCTTCTACCCGAAGCTCGGACCCGGGCAGATGTGGGAGATCGTCGCGGGCGAGATCTCGAAGGCCGGTGGCGAGATCCGGCACGGGTATTCCGTCGTCGGCGTCACGACCGAGGGCGACCGCGTCACCGAGGTGGAGGTCGAGGAAGTGGCGACGGGTACGCGCTCGCGCGTGGCCTGCGACTACTTCTTCTCGACCATGCCCGTGAAGGAGCTCGTGAAGCAGACGACGCCGCCGCCGCCGGCGGAGGTGCGCAAGGTCGCGAACGGGCTCGTGTACCGCGACTTCCTCACCGTCGGGCTGCTGCTGAAGAAGCTCCATGTGCAGGTGAAGGGCTCGAAGCCCGCGACCACGGTGGAGGACAACTGGATCTACGTGCAGGACGGCGGTGTGCAGGTGGGACGCATCCAGGTGTTCAACAACTGGAGCCCCTACATGGTGGCCGATCGCAAGAACACCGTCTGGATCGGCCTCGAGTACTTCGTGAACGAGGGCGAGAAGCTCTGGAACATGGCGGACGCCGATCTGATCGAGCTGGGGACGAAGGAGCTCGAGCGCATCGGGTTCATCAAGCGCGAGGACGTGGTGGACGGTTGTGTGCTGCGCATGCCCAAGGCGTACCCGGCGTACTTCGGGACGTACGACCAGCTCGACGTCGTGCGCGACTGGTCGCTCGGGATCCAGAACCTGTTTCTCGTCGGGCGGAACGGCATGCACCGGTACAACAACCAGGACCATAGCATGCTCACCGCGATGATGGCGGTGGACAACATCGCCGAGGGCCGCACGGACCACGCGAACCTGTGGGACGTGAACCTCGACATGGTCTACCACGAGGAGAAGACGGAGCCGACGACGTAGCGCGATGCGCTTCCTCGTCGTGGTTCTCCTGACCGCGCTCGTCGCCATCCTCGAGCGCGGCCGTCTTTCATCCCGGCTCGGCGGCGTGCAGCGCACGCTCGAGTCGCCGGGGGCGCCGCTCGCGTTCGGGCTCGTGTTCGGCGCGATCGTCTGGTGGTCGTGGGGGCAGGTGCACCCGTACGGATTGCTGCACGACGAGCTCGCGTACGTCCTGCAGGCGAAGCTGTTCGTGAGCGGGCGGTGGACCGCGCCGGCGCCGCCGATGCCGGAGTTCTTCGGCCAGGCGCACGTGCTGAACGATCCAGTCGTCGCCTCGAAGTATCCGCCAGGGCATTCCCTGCTGCTGGCGATCGGGCAGCTGTTCGGCGCGCCAGCGCTCGTCGTCGCCGCGCTTGCGGTGCTGCGCGGAGCGCTCACGTTCGCCATCGCGCGCCGGCTCACCAACGGCGCCATCGCCCTCGGCACGGGGATGTTCCTGCTGCACGGGCAGTCGCTGTACTTCGGCGCGAGCTTCTTCTCCGAGACGACGACAGGCGCGATGCTGCTCGTCGCATGGTACGCGCTCCTGCGCTGGCGCGACGAGGGCGGCCGCGGATGGATGGCGCTCGTCGCCCTCGCCGTGGGCTGGTGCGCGATCACGCGACCGTACAGCGCTGTGCTGTTCGCGCTGCCCATCGCGTTCGTGGTGCTTCGCCAGATCGCGCGCACCCGTCGGTGGCGGGAGCTCGGTGTCGGGCTCGCCGTCGGCACCGCAGTGCTCGCGATCCTCCCGCTCTGGAGCGCGCGCACCACCGGCGACTGGCGCGTCTCGCCGTTGGCCGTCTACATGCGCGACTACATGCCGTTCGACCGGCCGCACTTCGGCTACGACCCTACTCCGCCGCGGCGCACGCCGCCCCCCGACCTCGCGTTCGTGAACGCGTCGCTCGACTCGGTGCAGCGGGAGCACACGCTGGAGGCGGTGCCGAAGATCGCCCGCGAGCGATGGAGATTCCTCGCGCTGCAGAGCTGGTTCGAGCCGGTCTCCGAGACTGGCTTCGCCCTGCTTGGCCTCGTCGCCGCGCCGGCGGCGGCGCTCGTCGGGGCGGCCACGGTGCTCTTCGTCTTCGTCGGCTATCTGGCTCACCCCACGTGGCCGGACTGGACGATCTACTACATGGAGACCGCGCCCGTCTTCGCCTTCTATGCGGTGTGCGGCTTCACCCTGGTCCTGCGCGCGCTCACGCGAGAGCACGGGCGCACGCGTGAGTGGACGTGGGCACGCGGGCCACGTGCCACCTTCGCGCTGCTCGCCAGCCTCGTCTTCGTCCTGCCGGTCATCGGGCTCGAGATCCGCTTCTCTCGCCGCCAGCATCTCGGCAACGCGAACTTCCCCCGCTTGTTCGCCCAGGCCGTCGCGCAGCTGCCGCCGCGATCCATCCTGTTCGTGCACCACGCGAAGACGCACGAGGGGCACTGGAGCCTCGTGACCAACGACGCGGACTTCGCCACCGCGCGCACGTGGATTGCCTACGATCGCGGTGACTCCCTGAACGCGGAACTGCTGCGAAGAGTCCCCGATCGCAGTGCCTTCCTGTTCGACGAGAACCGCAAGTCGATCGATCCGTACCAACCCCTCGGCACGGCGTTGAGCAAGCGATGACGGCGCCGGCGATCGCGACGACGAGGGGCACGCGCTGGCCGTCCGTACTCGTGCTGCTGGCGGCCGGATTCGTCTCCGCGCTGCTGCTCTGGTCGCGCCGCGACTACGTGCCGATCTTCGACGGCCGCATCTACGCCGACTGCATCGCGAAAGTGGCGGCGGACCCGGGCTACATCGGTGGATATCGTTGCGCCGGCCACATTGCGGAGAGCTACGTCGCGATCCTCGCCGTCGCGGCGCGCCTGGCGCCGGGCACGCCGGTGGCGCTGCTCGTGGCGAACGCACTGCTGCTCGCGCTCGGCGCGGCGGCGCTGTGGCGTCTCACGCGCAGCGTCTTTCCGGACGCGGAGCATCGGGTCGGCCGAGCCCTCGTCGTGGGCGCGTTTCTCGTGCATCCCGTCGTGCTCGCGTCGGTCGTGCAGCCCGGGCTGGATCTGGGCCTGCTCGTCTTCTCGCTCTGCGCGCTGGCGGCGGCCGTCGAGGGGCGGCGCTGGACGCTGGTGGTGTTCGGCATCCTCCTGATCTTCTCCAAGGAGCCAGGAGTGATGCTGTACGGCGTGATCGTCGCCGTGTGGCTCTGGCGCCGGTGCGAGAGCATGCTGTCGCCCGACGATGCAACGCGCGTCGGCGTCGCCACGCTCGTCCTGCTCGGCTTCATGGCGCTGATCGGCCACGACATGCCGTCAGCGCTGTTCTTTCTCGTCGCGGCGGTGGTCGTCGCGCTGCGTCCGCTGCGGCCTTCGCTGCCGCCGGGGCAGGGGCTCGTCGGAACCGTCGTCCGCGAGTGGCCACTGGCGATCCCCGTGGCGTTCCTCTTCGGGTATCTCGTCTACTACAAGCTACGCGCAACGGCGGCGCACGACGGGAGCGCGCAGCCCGTGGTATGGGGCGGCGGTGGTGGCGCGCGTGTCCTCCTGAAAGCGCTGGTACGCGGCGGCATCTTCGACGGTTCGACGCGCTCGTCGCTGGCGCTCATGTTCGTCGTCGGGTTCCTCTGGGTACCGACGCTCTGGGTGCTGGCGGATCTGGCCATCGGCGCCGTGCGTCACGTACGCAACCTGCCCGCGCGCCCACTTCGCGGCGTCGATCGTTCGGCGCTCGGCTTCGTCGTCGTCGTGCTGCTGGCGAACGTCTGGCTGCTCAGCCGCTTCGTGACGTTCAGCAATCCGCGCTACTACCTGCCCGTATTCCCGCTGGGACTCCTCGTCGCCTACGCGGCGCTGGTGCGACTGCGCGTGCGGCCGCTTGGGCGTGCCGCCATCCTCGCGTCGGTGACGGCGCTGCTCGCCATCTCCGCCGTGCGGACGGTCGATCCCGTCTCGCGGGTGGTCTGGGGGACATTCAAGGTCGGCGACCGCTCGCTGTTGAGCATCACGTCGCTCCGGAACGAGTGCTGCGGCCACGGCCGCGATCAGCTGGGCTACAACCTCGAGTTCACCGAGTTCGCCTCGCTGCAGGACGCGCTCTACGAGCGGCTGAAGCCGACAGACAGCACAGTGCTCGTGCTGCCGCCGAACGGCGACTGGTTCACCGTGGACGCGCTGGACAGCGTCACCCACCACCGGACGCTGCGCGCCAGCGGCACCCTTCGCCCGCGCGTCATCATGGCGCCCGATGCTTACGACCTGGCGGCTCGACGTGCCTGGTACGTCGAGATGCCGTTCATCCCGGATACGATCTTCCGCGTCCTGCTCGCCCGACGGTTCGACATCAGCGAGCCCTGCCGTATCACGCACCAGGGATACGCCATGGACGTGCGCGAGATGCGGTTACGCTCGAGTGCGGCTGCCCGTCCATCGAGCGCGACACAGCCGGCGAGCGACATCGCCGGTGCTTCGCCCTGCGCGCCATCCGAGTCCGTCCTCTCCGCCCACTAGATCGGCATGAAAGTCGTCATCCTCGCCGGCGGTCTCGGCACTCGTCTCCAGGAAGAGACCGTCGCGCGGCCCAAGCCCATGGTCGAGATCGGGGGGCGTCCGATCCTCTGGCACATCATGCACATTTACGCGGCGCACGGATTCCGCGAGTTCGTCGTCGCGCTCGGCTACAAGGCCGAGGTCGTGCGCAGCTATTTTCTGCACTATCACCATCTCGGGCGTGATTTCTCGATCAATCTCGCGGACGGCGCCACGACCATGCACGGCCGGCCGACCGAGGACTGGCTGGTGCATCTCGTGTATACGGGCATGGAGACCCAGACCGGGGGGCGGATTCGCCGCCTGCGTGAGTGGCTGGGGAACGAGCCCTTCCTGATGACGTACGGCGACGGCGTGGCCGACGTGGACGTCGGCGCGCTGGTCCGGTTCCACCACCAGCACGGAAAGCTGGCCACCGTGACGGCGGTGCGGCCTCCAGCACGATTCGGCGGGCTCGCCCTGAACGACGGCCGCGTGGAGCGGTTCGAAGAGAAGCCGCAGATCGGGGAAGGGTGGATCAACGGCGGCTTCTTCGTGCTCCAGCCGCAGGTGCTCGACTACATCTCCGGCGACGACGTGCTGTGGGAGCGTGGTCCGCTCGAGACACTCGCGGCAATGGATCAGCTTCAGGCATATCGACACGAGGGCTTCTGGCAACCAATGGACACCGTGCGCGATCGCAGCCTTCTGGAGTCGATGTGGCAGAGCGGCAACGCACCGTGGAAGGTGTGGGCGTGAGCGCACCCGGATTCTGGCGCGCTCGTCCGACCCTGGTCACGGGCGGAACCGGACTGCTCGGCGGCTGGCTCACGCAGCGGCTCGTGGACGAGGGCGCCGACGTCGTGTGCCTCGTGCGCGACTGGGTGCCGCAGAGCGAGCTGGTGCGAAGCGGCGCAATGGCGCGCGTGCGCACGGTGCGCGGCGACATCCGCGACCAGACGCTGCTCGAGCGCGTGCTCGGCGAGTACGAGATCGACACCGTCTTTCATCTCGCCGCGCAGACGATCGTGGGCGTGGCGCAGCGGAATCCCGTCTCCACCTTCGAGACGAACATCCAGGGCACGTGGGCCCTGCTCGAGGCCTGCCGCCGCTCCCCGCTCGTGAAGTCCATCGTCGTCGCGAGCAGCGACAAGGCGTATGGCGATCAGGAACAGCTCCCCTACGACGAGGCGACGCCGCTCCAGGGCAAGCATCCGTACGACGTGAGCAAGTCGTGCGCGGATCTCATCGCCCACGCCTATGCCGTGTCGTACCGTCTGCCCGTGGCGATCACCCGCTGCGGCAACTTCTACGGCGGCGGCGATCTGAACTGGAATCGGCTCGTGCCCGGCACCATCCGCGCGGTGCTGCACGGCGAGCGTCCGGTGATCCGCTCCGATGGTACGCTGGTTCGCGACTATTTTTTCGTGGAGGATGGCGTCGGCGCGAACCTGCGCCTCGCGGAAGCGCTGCGCACGCGCCCCGAGCTGGCGGGCGAGGCGTTCAACTTCTCCAACGAGCTGCAGGTCACCGTGCTGGAGCTGGTCGGCCGCATCCTGACACACATGGAGTCGACCCTCGAGCCCGACGTGCGCAACGAGGCATCGCACGAGATCAAGCACCAGTATCTCAGCGCAGAGAAGGCGCGCCGCATGCTCGACTGGGCGCCGAGCTTCACGCTCGACTCCGGGCTGGAGCGCACGGTCGCCTGGTACCGGGAGTTCCTGAACCATGAGTCGTAGCGCCGAGGAGCTGCGGCGGGAGATTCTCGCTCTCGTCGCCGAGTACCACGACGTCGCCTTCGCCCCGCGCGAGTTCGTGCCGGGCGAGTCGGCCGTGCCGGTGTCCGGCAAGGTGTTCGGAGCGAGCGAAGTCCAGCACGTCGTCGAAGCGGGGCTCGACTTCTGGCTCACCGCCGGCCGCTTCGCGATCGACTTCGAGCGCCGCTTCGCCCGCGTGATGCAGGCACGGCACGCGATGCTCGTGAACTCGGGCTCCTCGGCGAACCTCGTGGCGCTCTCGAGTCTCACCTCGCCCTCACTCGGCGAGGAGCGGCTGAAGCGTGGCGACGAGGTCATCACCGTCGCCGCGGGATTTCCCACGACGGTCAACCCGATCGTCCAGAACGGGCTCGTGCCCGTATTCGTGGACGTGGAGCCGGGAACGTACGGCCCGATCGTGTCGCAGCTCGAAGAAGCGGTGAGCGAGCGCACGCGCGCCGTGATGATCGCGCACACCCTCGGCAATCCGTACGACCTCGACGCGGTGACCGCGCTCGTCGAGAAGCACGATCTCTATCTGATCGAGGATTGCTGCGACGCGGTCGGCGCGACGTGGCGCGGACGATCCGTCGGGAGCTTCGGCGACCTCGCGACCGTCAGCTTCTACCCCGCGCACCACATCACGATGGGGGAGGGCGGATGCGTCCTCGCTCACAAGCCCGCGATGAAGCGGCTCGTCGAGTCGTTCCGCGACTGGGGACGCGACTGCTGGTGCGAGACGGGGAAGGACAACACCTGCGGCAAGCGGTTCGAGTGGCAGCTCGGCGACCTGCCGTGCGGCTACGACCACAAGTACACCTACACGCACGTCGGCTACAACCTGAAGCTCACCGACATGCAGGCCGCGGTCGGCCTGGCGCAGCTGGAACGGCTGCCCGGGTTCATCGAGGCCAGGCGCCGGAACTTCGCGACGCTGCACTCCGGCCTCCGCGAGCTGGAGGACGTACTGGTGCTTCCCGAAGCGACGCCAGGATCGGAGCCGAGCTGGTTCGGGTTCCCGATCCTCGTGCGCGACGACGCGCCGTTCACGCGCGACGCACTGACGCGGTTCCTCGAGTCGCGCCGCATCGCGACGCGCCTGCTCTTCGGGGGCAATCTCGTGCGGCAGCCGGCGTATCAGGACGTCACCTATCGCGTGGTCGGCGACCTGGCGAACAGCGATCGCGTGATGAACGGCGCGTTCTGGATCGGCGTGCATCCGGGGCTGACCGAGGAGATGCTCGCGTACATGATCGAGAGCGTCGGAGAGTTCTGTCGTGGCGCGTACGTCGGCTAGTCCACTGCAGGACGAGCTCGATGAGCTGCTCGGAGCGTCCGCCGTTTGGCCGCTGCTGCGCGGGGCCAGGCTGTTCATAACCGGAGGCACTGGGTTCGTCGGATGCTGGCTGCTCGAGTCCATCCTCTGGGCTGACGCGCGCTTCGGCCTCGGCGCGCAGGTCACGGTCTTGACCCGCTCGCCGGACGCGTTCGTCCGCCGAGCACCTCATCTAGCGAACTCGCCTCGCGTGCAGCTGCACGAGGGCGACATGAAGAGTTTCGCTTGGCCTGGCGGCACATACTCGCATCTCATTCACGCGGCGACGGAGACGAACACGGACCTCAGCCATCCCGATGCGCTCACGCTCTATTCGGCGAGCGTGGAAGGCACACGGCACGTGCTGGAGTTCGCACGGACGAGTGGCGTGGGAGACATGCTGCTGGTGAGCTCGGGTGCAGTGTACGGGCGACAACCGACGGATGTGCCGAGGATCGACGAACGCTACCTTGGTGCGCCGTCCTCCCTCGATCTCAAAGCCGGCTACGGTAATGGCAAGCGCGCCGCCGAGTTTCTCTCAGTCGCGTACCAGCAGCGGTACGGGATCCGCGCGAAGATCGCGCGATGCTTCGCCTTCGTGGGACCATATCTGCCGCTCGACTCGGGGTTTGCCATCGGTAACTTCATCGCTGATGCGCTTGCGGGTCGCGACGTCCGCGTGAACGGGGATGGGACGCCGAGACGCTCATACTTGTACGCGGCGGACCTCGCTCACTGGCTGTGGACGATCCTCGCCCGGGGAGCGCCTGGAGCGGCGTACAACGTCGGCGCCGAGGACGACCACTCGATCATCGACGTCGCGCGCCATGTGGCCGACGTCGTCGCGCCCCAGGTGGCCGTGATGCGCGCCCATGAGCCGGCAGTCGGCGTCGCGCCGGATCGCTATGTTCCGTGCACGCGGCGGGCGCGTGAGGAACTGGGGCTCGCCGCCACCGTAGCACTCGACGACGCCGTGCGACGGACCGCCTCCTGGAATCGCCGGCGCGCGGCACTCGCGACCGTCGGATGAGTTCCCCGCCAGCCTGAACCGGAGCGCCTCTACCTCATGACGAAGCTGTCGCACTACGTCGCTTCTTACATCGCCGATCAGGGTGTCGACGCGGTATTCACCGTGTCGGGGGGCGGCATCATGCACCTGCTCGACTCCGTGGGCCGCGACGAGCGACTTCGCGTCGTCTGCAACTTCCACGAGCAGGCGTGCGCGATCGCTGCGGAGTCGTACGCTCGCGTGCGCCGTACCGTCGGCGTGTGCCTGGTCACCACCGGGCCGGGAGGGACCAACGCGCTGTCAGCACTCGGTGGCGCCTGGGTCGACTCCATCCCGGTCGTCGTGCTTTCCGGACAGGTCCGTCGTGATCTCATCGCGGACTATGGAAAGCTTCGGCAACTCGGTCCGCAGGAGATCGACATCGACGCGATGGTGCGTCCCGTCACGAAATACTCTTCGCTGGTGCGTGATCCGCAGAGTATCCGCCAGGAGCTGGACCGTGCGTTCGCGATCGCGCGCGACGGTCGTCCGGGCCCCGTCTGGCTGACAGTACCGCTGGACGTGCAAGGCGCCGAGATCGACGAATCGACGCTGGCTGGATGGACGCACACCCCGGAGCCGCGCGCGGAGGATGGTGCGCTGCGCGCTAGCGTCTCGGCGCTCATCGAGCGGTTGCGCGAGGCCCGTCGGCCGGTGCTCATCGGCGGCAACGGGATACGCTTGGACTGCGCCGACGAGGCGTTTGAGCAGTTCGTCGAACAGCTGCGGATTCCGGTGTTGCTGACGATTGGTGCGATGGATCTTCTTCCGGAGGATCATCCGTCCTATCAGGGCAAGTTCGGCCCGCTCGGACAACGTCGCGGCAACTTCGCGCTCCAAAACGCGGATCTCGTACTGAGTGTCGGGGCGAGCATGAACGTGTCCACGACGGGCTTCAACCTGAAGGGCTTCGCGCCGAACGCGTCGAAGATAATGGTGAACGTCGATCCAGCCGAGATCGAGAAGGGAACGGTGCCGATCGACCTTGGCATCGTGTCTACGCCGTCGCGCTTCTTCGCGGAATTCGAGCGCCAGGCGAGCGGGGTGCCGTTGGGCGCACCGGCGGTGTGGCTCGAGGCATGCGCCGACTGGCGCCGGCGCTATCCTCCGCTCGTCAGCGATTACTTCTCAGACACGGAGCACGTAAACAGCTACGTGTTCGCGGACCGGTTGTCTGACGCGCTCG
>QHVE01000062.1:48277-48825 GCA_003223455.1 Gemmatimonadota bacterium
GGTGTATCAGACGTTCAAAGTCCGGCGCGGTCAGCGCGTCTTCACGAACGTGAACTTCGGCGCGATGGGATGGGACCTGCCGGCCGCCGTCGGCGCCGCGGTGGCGCGGCTGAGCGAACCGGTCGTGCTCGTGACGGGGGACGGCAGCTTCCAGTTCAACGTACAGGAGCTGCTCACCCTGGGCCACAACCGGCTCAACGTGAGAATCTTCGTCTTGAACAACGACGGCTACGAGTCCATCCGCGCGACGCAGAACAACTTCTTCAACGGGCACCTGGTCGGGGCGGACCCCGCGTCCGGAGTCAGCAATCCAAACTTCCGGCTTCTCGCCGCGGCCTACGGACTCGGTTACGACTACATCGGCACGAACGACGACATTCCAACGGTGGTCGCCTCGGTGCTCGCCAGGCGGGGCCCGGTGCTGTGCGAGGTCAACTTGTCGCCCACCCAAACCCGCACCCCGAAGACGAGTTCGTACCGCAACGAGCGCGGCGAACTCGAGTCGCGGCCGCTGGAGGATATGTTCCCGTTCCTCCCGCGCGAGGAGG
>QHVE01000062.1:48852-49864 GCA_003223455.1 Gemmatimonadota bacterium
TAGCGGCCAACATGGCGATCTCGCGCGATGGTTGATGGCCCGCGAACTTCGGGCACCATCCTCGTCACGGGCGCGTCGGGCATGCTCGGCAGCGAGGTGGTACGGACCGCGGCCGCGCAGGGATGCACTGTCATCGGCACGCATCACGAGACGCCGGTCATGATCGGGGGTCACGAGACGGTTCGAATGCCGCTCGAGGATGCAACGGCGCTCGAGGCGGTCGTGAAGCGCTTCGCGCCCGACGTAGTGATCCACTGCGCGGCGCTGACGAACGTAGATTACTGCGAGGCGAACCCCGACCACGCGTTTGCGGTCAACGCGGTTGCGTCGGCGGTCCTCGCGCGGACCGCGTCGCGCTCCGGCGCACGGTACCTGTACGTTTCGACGGACGCCGTATTCGACGGCACGCGCGGATGGTACGAGGAGACCGACGAGTGCCGGCCGGTGAACGTCTATGCTGCGAGCAAGCTCCGTGGCGAGGAAGGCTCCCTGACGGAGCATGCGGCGGCAGTCGTCGTACGGCTCGCGCCATTCGGCCGGAGCGCGCGGACCGGAAAGCGCAGCCTCGCGGAGTGGGTGCTCGCCGAACTCGAGGCGGGTGGAACGATCTCTGGTTTCGTGGATGCCATCTTCACGCCGATGTACGCCGGTGATCTCGCCCGGAGGTTTCTCGAGCTGACGCAGACGCGTGCACGGGCCGGCGTGTATCACCTCGGCAGCCGGGACGCCGTGAGCAAGTATCAGTTCGCCTGCGCACTCGCCTCGGCAGCGAAGCGTCCGACTGACGACGTGCGCGCGATGTCGATTCTGGACCATCCATTTCGAGCGAAACGACCCTTGAACGTGTCACTGCTGACTTCCAAGGCGGCGCGTGACATGGGGTGGAAGATGCCGTCGGTCCGGGAAGGCATCGAACAATTCCTCCGTGTCGCGCCCGGCGCGTAAATCAACTCAATCCGCAGCCTACACGATGACCTCATTCCGAGTCGGGCCGCGCCAGGTCGGCGACGAC
>QHVE01000083.1:0-12268 GCA_003223455.1 Gemmatimonadota bacterium
GGACCCTCCGAGCGGCCAGTTCCCCGACGTCGGTTCTGCGCCGTACAGTCCGGAGCGTGCGACCACCGGTCTCGCTTCCGTGTCTGCACGCACCGCGAACAGCCCCGTCACGGAGAAGGCGCTCGAGAACTGTAGCTCCGAGTACGCAAAGCCCGGGACGCTCATGCAGAGCAGGACGTGGTTTGCGGCGACGCTCAAGTTGTCGTCCGTGGTCGTCGACTTGATGGCCGCAGTGTGTGCGGCCTCGCCATACCGCCGCAGCACTTCGAAGCCGGCGCTCGTCGCGCCTGCAGTCGTCTTGGAGGCTGCGGACATTGCGTCGATCAGCGCGAACACCCGATCCACGTTCTGCCCGCTGCTGTTCACGAAGTAGCTCTTCGCGTCCTGATTGATCACGGTGAACGAGCAAGTCGCGGGCGGCGGAGTCCTCAAGTAGGACGATTCCGTGGGGAGCGGAACGCGCGAGGGACTATCCTGGCTACAAGCGGCAAGGACTGCCACGCCGGCGGCGGCGAGGCAAGTGATGGTGCGGCGGGTCATGATGGCACTCCGTTCGTGATGTCCAGGCTCTGCTGGGCCGTGGTACCGCGTACTGCGTTGGGGAGGGGCTTGCTAAGCTTACAGCATCGGGACAGAAATGCGAGAGTCGGCTGACCGGAGCGTCGAAACGTTACTTCGCTGGACCCACCAGTTGCCGGTACTTCGGGTAGTTCTCGAGCGATTTGAAATACCACGCCTCGTCGTGCCCGGAGAACGCCTTTCGCTGCGGGTTCTTGGCGTAGTAGCGTGCCATCAGTGCGACCACCTTGTCCTTCTCGTCGAGTTGGGCGCGGGCCATCGCTTCCAGCCACGCCACGTCCCCGGCCGGGTCGATGCTCTCGCTGGCCTGCGCACGACTGATCACCGAGCGGGCACTGTCGGCGAGACCCGCTCGATTGAGCCCCATCGCCGCCAGCATCATCCCGTAGCTCTTCACTGACTGCGGTTCCTCCACCTTGTTCGCCGCGACGTAGGCGTCGTACGCCTGCCACACCTGGTCCGCGGTCGGCGGCGGCTGCTGGTTCGGCAGCATGAGCTGCCAGAGCCGGCACTCCAGAAACCGATAGTCCTTGGGGAATCGCCGGGCCCCCTCGTCGCACCACTTCTTCGCCTCCGTGGCGAGATCGAGGTCCATCGAGGACTGGAACAGTCGCCAGACCGTCTTGTTCGCGTCGATCAGGTACGGATCCGCCTTGTAGGCATCTCCGGCCGTGAGCTTTGCCTCCGCCGAGCGCCCCTCGATGATGTACATGTGGCTCAGGACGTTCATCGCCGAGGCCTGGGCCGGATTTGCCTTCGTGGCGGCCAGCAGGTCCGCTTCGGCCGACGCCATCGCCTTCTCCGACTCGCCGGCCGGCGTGAGGTTCATCAGCCACTGGAGGTAGCGCAGCGACCCGCGCGCTTCCAGCGCATCGGCGTCGTTCGGCGCGAGGGCGAGCGCTTGATCCGCATGCCGAAGTCCGACCTCGATCTGCGTGCCGAGCGTGGCGAGTGGCGCCGCCGCCGCCACCGCCAGGCGCGCCAGGCGGTAGTCGAGACTCGCCTGCTGGGAGATCGGCGCTGCCCACTTGGGGTCGAGTGTCCCGACCTCGCCGAACGACGCGACGGCGCGCGTCAGGGACGCCGTCGAGCCGGCGGCGTCTCCCACCAGGAGCAGCGAGTCCGCCGTCGAGACGGTCTGCTTCGCCCGCTGGAACGCCTCCCATGCGGCGGCGTTGCGTGTTCCCGCCTTGCTGTTCAGCACCTGCACCTGCTTCCCGAGCTGTTTGCGAAGCACCGCGGACACCTCGGTCACCAGGGTATCCTGGAGGGCGAACGCGTCCTGCTTCGTCTTCTCGATCGTCGTGCTCCCGATCGAATTGCCGGTGTTGGCGTCCAGCAGGTCCACGGTCACGCGCACCTTGTCACCGCTCGCCTGCACCGTGCCGCTGACGATCGTGCCCACGCCGAGCGCCTTCGCGACGCTGTCCGGCCCGAGGTTCTTGCCCTTGAACGGCAGCACACCATTCCGCGACGTGACGTGCAGCTCGCTCACCGTTCCGAGCTCGTGAATCAGGGCCTCGGTGAGCCCATCGGAGAGATATCGCAGCGAGTGATCGGGGCTCCCATCATCGAAGTAGAGCACCGCGATGTCGTTCGCCTTCATCGCGGCGACCTTCGCGCTGGCTGCGCCACCCGACAGCTTGCTCCACGCGAACCATCCCCCGGCGGCCAGCAGCGGCAGAGCCACGAGTGCGCCGATGAGGATCTTCTTCTTCCCACCCCCGGCAATGCGCACATCGGCCATCGTGCCGGCCGGGATCGCCGAGTTTCGGAGGCTGTGCGCGCGCCGGAGCGCGGCGCCCTCGTTGTCGGTCAGCGCATTGGCGAAGTCGATCGCCGAGCGGAAGCGGTCCGCCGGCACCTTGGCCATCGCGCGCACGATCGCGTCCTCGACGGCGTCGGGCACGGTGCCGCGCACGATCTTCAGGCTCGGCACGTTGTCCAGCGAGTGCCGCGCGAGCAGCGCCATCGCCGTCGGCCCGGAGAACGGAGGCTGGCCGGCGAGCATCTCGTACACCATGCACGCCAGGCTGTAGATGTCACTCTCGGGAGTGACGTCCTTGCTCCCCATCGCCTGCTCGGGGCTCATGTAGGTCGGCGTGCCGACCGCCATGCCGGTGCGCGTCAGCCGCTCGCCGCCCGCCACGCTCACCGCGCGCGCGATGCCGAAATCGGCCACCAGCGCCCGCCCGCTGGAGAGGAGGATGTTCTCCGGCTTGATGTCGCGATGGATGACGCCCTTCGAGTGCGCGAACGCCAGCGCCTCGGCGATCTGCTTGGTCAGATCGAGCGCTTCGTCGATCGACAGCTGCTTCTCGCGATCGAGCTTGTCGCGCAGCGACGCGCCTTCGACGAAGGGCATCGTGTAGAACAGCTTCCCGTCCGCCGAGCCGGAGTCGAGCACCCCCACGATGTTGGGGTGCAGCAGCGTGCGACCGACCTCGATCTCGCGGAGGAACCGTTCGGCGCCGAGCGAGGCGGCAAGCTCCGGGTTCAGCACCTTGATCGCGACGTGGCGGTCGTTCGCCACGTCGTACGCCAGGTAGACGATGGCCATCCCACCCTGTCCCAGCTCGCGCTCGAGGCGGTACTTCTCCGCGAGCTCACTGCGAAAGGCCGTCAGGGTCTCCGAAGAGATCGACGTGTGGGTCATGCCGAACCACTGAAAAAGTTGAATTGCGCGAGAGGCTCGTCCCTGCCGCGCAACCCGAGATCGTGTGACCTAGAATACATATGAACGAGGTGGTTCGCCAGACGAAGCGCTTGCCCCACATGACGTTGACCCGTCCGGCGCGCTCGGCCGTTTGTTGTGAGTGCTGGCAATCGGTGGGGGTGGGGGTCTCAAGCCTCGGGATGCTTCAGCTTCCCGAGGCAGTTCGCCGTCACTCCCCACCCCCACTCCCCACCCATCGCGAAACCGTACGTCCGCCGCCTCGGTACCGTTTGCCTCACAAAGTTCGATTCCGTACGTTTGGCCTTCCCCATGGCAGCCCCCGCAGACCTCTCGAAGCTCCGCATCGACCGCGGCGCCGCCCCCGCTCCCGTCAAACGGGCGCTCGGACGCAACCTGATCATCTTCGCGGCCGCGGTGCTCGTCGTCGCCGTGACGATGGTCGTGCTGCGCGCGCGCGCCGTGCCGATGGTGCAGGTGGCCACCGCGTCGGCGTCCGGCGCCGGCGGTTCCGGGAGCGGCACGAGCGGCGCAACGAGCGTCACGGCGAATGGCTACGTCGTCGCGCGCACCAAGGCATCGGTGTCGGCGAAAACGGCGGGGCGCCTCGCCGCCCTGGGCGTGAGCGAAGGATCGTACGTGCACCGCGGCGAGATCATCGCGCGGCTGGACAACGCCGACTTCCAGGCCGCCGTTGCGCAGGCCCAGGCCAACGTCGCCACCGCCGACGCCACCGTGATCGAGGCGACGGCCGACCGCGACCAGAGCGAGCGGGATGCGGCGCGCATCCGCGAGATCCGCGAGCGGAACCCGGGCCTGATGTCGCCACAGGATCTCGAGACCTCGACCAGCCGCGCCGCGGCGGCCGCGGCGCGGTTCAACGCCGCCGTGGCGCGGAAGCGCTTCACCGGGACGGTGCTGCGGAAGGACGCCGAAGTGGGTGAGGTCGTCGCCCCATCCGTCGGCGGCGGACTCACGCGAGGTGCCGTCGTGACGATGGCCGACCTGTCCACCCTCGAGGTCGAGGTGGATGTGAACGAGGCGTACATCTCCCGCATCGCGAACGGCCGGCCGGCGCGCATCACGCTCGACGCCTACCCCGACACGACCTTCCGCGGCGAGGTGCGTCAGGTCGTCCCCACCGCCGACCGCCAGCGCGCGACGGTCCAGGTGAAAGTGTCGATCCTCGACCGCGACCCGCGCATCCTCCCCGAGATGGGCGCGAAGGTGGACTTTCTCGAGCCGGATCTGCCGCGTACCGCAGGCGCCGGGGCGCCGAAGCGCACGTCGGTCCGCGTACCCTCCGCGGCGCTCCGGTCCGACGGCGGCGCCAGCTACGTCTGGCTCGTTCGCGACGGCCGGCTCTCCAAGCGCCCCGTGACACCCGGCCCCGTCTCCGGCGGATTCCTCGAGATTCGTTCGGGGCTGAGTGGAGGTGAGCAGCTTCTCGTCGGGGGCGTCGACGCTCCCGCGGAAGGGATGAGAGTCAAAACGCAGTGATCTGGTGGGAAGTGAGGAGTGGGGGGTGACGACGCCCCTCGTCCCACGGTCTCACTCCCACTCCCCACCCACCACCGGTCTTCTCCATGTCCCTCGTCGAGATCCGAAACGTCGACAAGTCGTTCAAGCGCGAGGCGCAGACCGTCGAGGTCTACAACGACCTCTCGATCGACTTCGAGGAAGGAAGCTTCACCGCGCTCATGGGGCCGTCGGGGTCGGGGAAGTCCACGCTGCTCAACCTCGTGGCTGGACTCGACAAGCCGACGCGCGGCACGGTGCGCGTCGCGGGGGAGGAGGTGAGCAGCATGAGCGCCGCGCAGCTCGCTGCCTGGCGCGCGCGGACGATCGGCTTCGTATTCCAGTCGTACAACCTGCTCCCCGTGCTCACCGCCGAGCAGAACGTCGAGCTGCCGCTGCTGCTCACGAACCTCGGCAAGAAGGACCGCGCCGAGCGCACGGCGATCGCCCTCGGCGTCGTCGGGCTGGCGGACCGCATGGACCACTACCCTCGCCAGCTCTCCGGCGGACAGGAGCAGCGTGTCGCCATCGCCCGGGCGATCGTCGCCGACCCCACGCTCATCCTCCTCGACGAGCCGACCGGTCAGCTCGACTCGAAGAGCTCCGACGAGGTGCTGGACCTGCTCCGCCGACTGAACGTCGAGTTCCACAAGACGATCATGATGGTCACGCACGATGCGAAGGCGGCGGGCAGCGCGAAGACGGTGCTGCATCTCGACAAGGGCGTGCTGCTCGAGCGCGGCGCGGCGGTGAGGGCCGAGGGCGGCCTCGCTGCCCCCGTGGGAGCGATGGTGACACCATGAAATACCTCCCACTCGTGCTGGCCAATCTCCGGCGACACAAGCTGCGCACCGTGCTGACGATGTGCAGCGTGGCGCTCGCGCTGTTCCTGTTCGCGTCGCTGCGCACCGTGGTCACGACGCTCAACGCCGGCTCGCAGGTGAGCAGCGCGTCGCGCATGATCACGCAGAACTCCACGGCGTTCGTCATCCCGCTGCCGATGAGCTACGCGCAGCGACTCAAGTCGGTGCCGCACGTGCAGGACGTCACGTGGGCCAACTGGTTCGGCGGCAAGTACGGCGACGGCAAGCAGTTCTTCGCCCAGTTCGCGATCGATCCCGAGTCGTATCTCCGGATCTATCCCGAGCTCCAGGTCCCCGAGGACCAGAAGCAGGCATTCCTCAAGGAGCGCTCGGCGGCGCTCGTCGGCGCGAAGTTGATCCGCGACTTCGGCTGGAAGGTGGGCGACAACGTGACGATACAGGGGACGATCTTCCCCGGCGACTGGACGTTCACGATCCGCGGCGTGTACACGCCGACGCTGAAGGAGTACGGCGAGGACTCCTTCATGTTCCACTACGACTATCTGTACGAGCGCGAGCCGACGCGCGTGACGCCGGGCTGGTACATCATGAAGATCGACGATCCCAACGCCGGGCCGACGGTGGCGAAGACGGTCGACGACATGTTCCGGAACTCGACCGCACCCACGAAGACCGGCACGGAGAAGGCGTTCGCCGCCGGCTTCGCGAGCATGTGGGGGAACGTCAAGCTGCTCATGAGCACGATCGGCATGGCCGTCGTGTTCGCGATCCTGCTCGTGACGGCGAACGCGATGATGATGAACCAGCGCGAGCGGCGCTCCGAGGTGGCGGTGATGAAGACCGTCGGCTTCTCGGACCGGCGCGTGTTCGGCCTCGTGATCGTGGAAGCCGCCGTCATCGCGCTCACGGGCGCGGTGCTCGGACTCGGCGCTGCGGTGGTGCTGCCGATCGTCACCGGCTTCGGCGACGGCGGATTCCTGCCAGGCTTTCACGTCACCACGGGCACGCTGGCGTTCGGCGCGGCGGTCGGGCATCTTCCCGGCGTGGCAGGCCGCGAAGCTTCCCGTCGTGCAGGCGCTGCGGAGAGTCGAATGAAGATCCCGCTCATCTACAACGTCCGGAGCGTCTCGCAGCGCCCCGTCTCGACGCTGCTCACGGCGCTCGGCATCGGGCTCGTCGTGGCAGTATTCATCGCCATGCTCGCGCTGGCGAACGGCTTCATCGCCGCGCTCGTGAAGACCGGATCGGCTGACAACGTGCTGCTGCTGCGGCGTGGCGCGGACAGTGAGCTGTCGAGCGGTATCCCGCGCGAGGCGATCAGCATCATCGCATCGTCGCCACACATCGCCACCGCGGCGGACGGCCGGCCGCTCATGAGCCCCGAGACGTACATCGTCATCAACATCCCGCGGCTCGGCGGCACCGAGTTCGAGGTCGCCAACGTCGTGCTACGCGGCGTCTCGGACAAGGCGTTCGAGGTGCGACGTAACATCAGGGTCATCGAGGGCCGGCGCTTCGCCTCGGGGCAGAGTGAGATCTGCGTCGGCTCGAAGCTCAAGGGGCGCTTCAACAACGTCAACGTCGGCGACGTGCTGCGCTTCTCGAACCGCGACTGGAAGGTCGTCTGCCGGTTCAGCGCCGACGGCTCCAGCTTCGAGTCGGAGATCTGGGGGGAGAACGAGCAGTTCCAGAACGTGTTCCGCGCGAACTCGTTCCAGGACGTCGCGTTCCGGCTCAAGGACCCGGCGGGCTTCGAGGACGCGAAGCGCGCGTTCCTCGCCGACCAGCGGATCCAGATCGACGCGCATCGCGAGTCGGAGTTCTACGCCAGCCAGTCAGAGCTGCTGGGCAACATCCTGCGCTTCCTCGCCATCATGATCACGGGGATCATGTCGGTGGGTGCGGTGTTCGGCGCGGTGAACACGATGTACGCCGCGGTGAGCTCGCGCACGCCGGAGATCGCGGTGCTGCTCACGCTCGGCTTCCACCCGCGGAGCGTGCTCGCGAGCTTCCTCGCCGAGTCGGCGGTGATCGCCTTCCTCGGCGGGGTCCTCGGCTGTCTGCTCGCGCTGCCGATCAATGGAGTCGTCACCAGCACCACCAACTGGGCGAGCTTCAGCGAGATCGCCTTTGCGTTCCGCGTGACGCCGCAGCTCCTGCTCGCCGGACTGACGTTTGCGGTCGTGATGGGCGTGATCGGAGGATTCTTCCCGGCGCGACGGGCGTCGAGGCTGCCGGTGATTCAGGCGCTGAGGTGAGTTGGTGAGTTGGTGAGTTGGTGAGTTGGTGAGTTGGTCGGTGAACTAGTGAACTGAACGGCCCTGGCTACAACCAGCGTGGAAGTCCCACTGAGGGATCTCCACGCCGGTTCCGAGCCAGGGCCGTTCAATGCACCAATCAGCCGACTCGCGCACCAACTCACCCACTCACCAACTCACAGCTTTCACGCTCCGAGCTCCGTCTCGCGCGAATCCTCCATGAGGGAATCGAACCTCGGCGCCGAGAAGGCTCGGACCGCCCGCAGCTGATCGGCGATCGCGGAGCGCCTCGCGGCTTCGCGGGTGTCGCCGTGCAGCACCGCGTTGTCGGCGAGGCGGATCCAGGCGTCGAGCGTCGCGACGTGGTCATCTGCGAGGCGGATGCCGCGTCCGCCGGGGCTCGACGCGCCTCCCGCTTCGAGCTTGCTCAGCAGCGCGGCGGTGCGCTCGATGCTCGCATCGGGGACGAGCTCCCCGTAGTCGCCGGCGAGCCGCTGGCTCAGCGCGGCCACGGCGTCTCGGACGATCCCCGCAGCGTCGGCGGGAGAGATGTTCGGCATGCGGTCTCGGAGTCTGAAGGTCTAGCCGACGCGAACCGCCGGCGGCTCCCTCCAGTGGCGAACGGCATGCCAGAGCGGCGGGGCAGAATCAGGCCGAGCCACCGCGCTGGATGACATCGAACACGACGCCCGCCGGGTCGCGCAGGTAGAAGCCATCCGGGCTGTGCGGGCCGATCGGCACGAGCGTGCATCCGGCCGCCTGTAGATGGCGCACGGCTGCCTCGCGGTCCTCCACGTCGAACGAGAGGATGACGCGATCGTGCGTCGGCGCTGGATCGCGCACCAGATACATGCGCAGCGCTCCGCTCGCGAGCTCGATCCATCCCGGCGTGCGGTTGGCGATCCGGCAGCCGAGTACGCGCGCATAGAACTCCGCTGCCGCATCGGGGTCGGCGACGTGCAGCGCGAGCTCGTTGTTCGCTCGAAAGTTCGGCGTGGGCATGATCATGTCCGTGCGCACGTGGCGCGAGAGGAGCATGGCCAAAGATGTACGGCCCCGGCTACGCCTCCGCAAACGCGCTCGGCGCCCTGAAACAGCGGGAGGCACCGGAAATGCGTCGAGAAAGCTGATCCACGCCGAACCCTCGGCGTGCCGGCATTCGTGCACTCAGAGGTGATCCGATGGTCGACGACAGAGGTTTGCGATCCAGCTCCGACGAAGCGGAGCGCGATCGTGTCGCGCGGGACATCGCAGGACGGCTCTTCACGCGTGGCGTCGACGTGCGCGACGACGACTCGACGGACGACGTGGCCGCGATCGAGGAGGCGGTCGAGCGGTTCGAGTCGCGAGTGCAGTCGGCCGGCGGGGATCTCATGGTCGACGAGCCGCCGCGCGGCCAGGAGGGACAACCGGACGAAGCGCGCTTCCGGCTTCCGCTCCGCCATGCCGACGAGTCGGCAACTCGATACGTCGAGCGACTGTCGAAAGCGGCGGACGATCTGCGATCGCGTCCGCCCGAGCAATAGGAGAGGGCCGCGAAGGCCGAGCGTGCGGCTCGCGATCGCTACAGAATTCGGAACTCGCGCGACTGCTCCGGATGCAGCATGAGTGCGTCGCTCGCCGGATCGACGGCGCCATGCAGGCGCGCCCATTCGACGAATCCACGCGGTGCAGCGCGGAGTCCCTCCACGTTGGCGTGGCCGAAGGTCGCCACCTCGCGCCAGCCGCGCACATCGGTCAGATCGGCGCCGGCGAAGTTCACCGCCGACAGCCGAGCCCCGGTGAGATCGGCGCCGCGCAGGTTTGCTCCGGCGAACGATGCCGCGGTCAGCGTAGCGTGGCGAAGATTCGCGCCGTCGAGGCGCGCGCCGTCGAACTGCGCGCTCTGGAGGTTGGCCTTCTCGAAGCTCGCCATCATCAGTGACGCGTTGCGCAGGTCGATCGACTCGAGCCAGGCGTGGTCCAGATTGATGCCGGCGAGCGACACGTCGTTGCGGACGAGATCGGCCAGCGCGTCGATGCGGCCGCCCGAGCCGCCCTTGCCTTGCGCGCTGTTGATGACCTGCCATGCCTGATAGTTCGCATCCTTGCGCGCGCGGACCAGCGCCTCCGCCTCCGCGGCACGGCGCTCGTTTCGGCCGACCCAGAATTGATAGACCGTGAAGCCGACCGCTGCGACCTCGAACAGCCGGACCGCGTTCACGGAGTTCTGCAGCCACATCGTCCACGCGGCGGCACTCGCGGCGGGCATGCGCGCGAACATGAAGGTGAGACCCACGGCGACGCTTCCGAACGCGAGCACCGCGATCCCGACCAACATCCCGCTGGACATCGTTTTTGACGGCGTCGTCGAATTCATGATGCGCGATTGAGCTGGGTCGTCGGGGGCTGCCTGCCTGACGTCAATCTGCGGCGACACGATCGCTCACGCCACTCGACGAACGAGCGCGCGATTGTTGGCGTACGCAACGAATCCACAGAGCCCGCCGTCAGAGCGAGGAGAACGCGATGCGCACTCGCACCGAATCGCCGTGGCCCTTCGCGCCCCGCACGTGCCTTGGAACGGGAAGGAGCGTGCGTCCCGATCTCTCGCGCCAGACGCTCGTGTTCCAGGTCGTTCCATCGACCGTCGCTTCGACCGGCGTCCGACCCCAGCCCTGCGTCGCGGACGGCGCGAAGCGCTCCGGTACCGTCGCGAACGTCCAGCCACCCTTGCCCGGGTACGTGAACAGCTCCGAGGTGAACTCGCCGCCATAGCGTGGGACGCCGCGCTTGCCGTTGCTGCCTCGCCCACTCGCCATCAGCGGCGGATGGCCGTCGTGATCGACTGCACGCGCCCCTCGTGACGCTGCAGACGGTAGTTCACGAAATACCCGACGATCGGTCGCGGTCGCCGCGAACCCCGCGTGACCACTCGGGCGCTGAGCACCGACGATTGCGCGTCCCACTCGATGTTGAGCGCACCGCGCGTGTCGTCCGTCGCGTGCAGCTTGAGCCAGCCGGGCGCACGGCCGGGCTGCGCCTCCTTCGTCACCTGCAGCGCGTACCGATCGATGCGCGGATCGTCCGCGATCGCCTGGCGGATGCTCTGGCCTTTCGTGCAGAGCACCTGGATGAGGATCTGCATCGCGTCGTGGGTGAAGGTGAGACGGCGCCGGTAACGTCGGTCGAATGTCAATCAGGCGAAGCGCTCGCGCGCGCGCTCGCGGGCCTTGCGGGCTTCCTCCTCGCGGTTGCGCGGCGGTGCGTTGATCTGCAACGACGCGATCAGCCGCCGCGCCGTCTCCGTGACCTCGTCGACGGCGCGGTCGAACGCGGCCTCGTTCGCGCGGGAGGGGCGCGTGGTCCCGCTCAGCTTGCGCACGAACTGCAATGCCGACGCGCGGATCTCGTCCTCGGTGGCCGGCGGCTCGAAGTTCGCCAGCGTCTTGATGTTGCGACACATGCTCGGAGTCTCCTAGGGTGCGGTGGCCCGCGGTGGATTGCGGCCGCGCAGGTAATCGGCGATCTCCGTGCGCTGGCCGTGCTCCGCCCAGTCGAGGGGAGTGCCATCGTACACGAGATCGCGCATGTCGTGTCGCGCGCCACGCTCGACGAGCAGCCGCACGACCGGCTCGCGATTCGACCACACCGCCTGATGCAGCGGTGTGGAATGGGCGTGGAAGCCGTCGGGACTGTACTGACTGGGATCGACTCCCGCGTCGAGCAACAGCTGCGCGACGCGCAGCTGCCCGTGCATGCATGCGAGCGTGAGCGCCGCGCGCTGGCGCTCGGCGTCCGCGGTGGGCAGCAGCCGCGCGGTCTCGCCGAGCAGGCCGAGCCCCGCGGCGACGGCGATGTCGCGAACGCGGCCCTCGCGCGCGGCAAGGGCGCGCGCCGTGTCGAGGTACCCGAAGGCGAGCGCGGTGAGCACCGCCGCGTTCCACGGCGAGCCCGGTGCCTCGAGCGTGGCGCCACGGTCGACGAGCAGCTCGGCGAGAGGACGCTGCAGCCCGGCATCGGCCGGGTGTGAGCTCGACACGAGCATGCTCAGTGTGGTGCACCGTGCGTCGTACATGTCGGCCAGCGCGTTCGGGTCGGCGCCGGCGTCCAGCAGGAGCCGCGCGATCTCCACTGCGTTCGGCGGCGTGCGTTGACGCCATCCCTCGACGCCGTTCGCGGCGATGTAGTGCAGCAACGTGGCGCGATGTCGACGCGCCGAGCGTGCGCCGACCAGCGAGGGATCCTCGCGCAGCAACGCCTCGAGCATGTCGCGGTCGCCACCGACCATCGCGTCGACCGCGGTCTCGAAGCGGACGATGGCGCGATCCAGCGGAGCGCGCTCGGCGAACGCGCCGAGCTCGGCCCAGCTCTCGAAGGCGTACATGCGCGCCGTCACGAGCTTCGCGTCCTCGAGGTCGAGTGTCGCTGTCCGG
>QHVE01000083.1:12280-12822 GCA_003223455.1 Gemmatimonadota bacterium
GAAACGCGGATGCTCCCACTTGAATCGCCATGTGGCCGCGTCGTCGCCGGCGTGCAGATCGGCGAGCAGCGACCGTGCCTGGTCGAGATAGGCGCCGAGCGGCGCAGTGAAGGGAAGCGGGGAAAGCTCCGTCATGGCTTCCTCCGCTCCTCGCGCGCGGCCATCCCCAACGGACCGGAGCGAATCCAGGGCATGTCGCCAACATATGGCAGTGCGTGGTAGGGGCAAAGCACCAGCGAGGCTTGACAGGGGCGCCGTAAGTACATAACCTTTAGGTTATGCAACCTTCAGGTTATGGAAACCTGTCCGACGGCCGGCTCGACGCCACTTTTGCCGCCCTCGCCGATCCCACGCGGAGGGCCATCCTCGCCCGTCTCGCCTCGGGCGAGGCGTCGGTACGCGAGCTCACCGAACCGTTCGCCATGAGCCAGGCCGCGGTGTCGAAGCACCTCAAGGTGCTCGAGCGCGCCGGGCTCATCTCGCGCGCGCAGGACGCGCAGCGCCGCCCCCGCCGTCTCGAGGCGACGCCGCTGGCCGAGGCG
>QHVE01000083.1:12885-20758 GCA_003223455.1 Gemmatimonadota bacterium
CGCCCGCGCGGCAGCCGCCGCGCCACCACCAAGCGAAAGGGGAGATGACGATGCCGAGCACGCAGGAGAAATCGCTGCGGATCACGACGCCGAGCGACGAGGAGATTCGCATCACGCGCAACTTCGACGCGCCGCGCATGATGGTGTGGGATGCCTATACGCGCCCAGAGCTCGTGATGCGTTGGCTGGGCAGGATGCCGGGGTGGTCGTGGGCCGAGTGCCAGATGGACGTGCGCGAGGGCGGCCGCTATCGCTGGGTGTGGCGCGGACCGGAGGGCGTCGAGCTCGCAGTCGGCGGCGTGTACCGCGAGGTCGTGCCCGGCGAGCGGCTGGTGAGCACCGAGCGCTACGACCAGCAGTGGTACGAGGGCGACGCCGTCGGCACCGTCGAGTTCTCGGAGGCGAACGGCCGCACGACACTCGTCACGACGCTCCGCTACGCCTCGAAGGCAGTGCGCGACGCGGTGCTCCAGTCGCCGGCGACGAGCGGGATGGAGTCCGGCTACACCGCGCTCGACGAGTTGCTCGCGTCCACCACCGCGGCGTGACCTCCACCATCATCCTTTCACCGACGACGACGATGATCGATACACCCGCCATCGCGACGACCGCCGAGCAGCCGACCGCGGTCATCCATCTCACCATCCCACGCTCCGAGATTCAGAAGGAGATGGGTCCGGCGCACCAGGAGCTGTTCGCCGCGCTCGCCGCACAGAGCATCACGCCGACGGGACCGTGGTTCAGTCATCACTTCCGGATGGATCCCGCGACGTTCGACTTCGAGGTGGGCGTGCCCGTGAGCAGCCCCGTGAAGCCCACGGGGCGCGTCGCGGGATCGCGACTGCCGGCCTCGCGCGTCGCCCGTACGGTGTACCGCGGCGGCTACGAGGGGCTCGGCAACGCCTGGGGCGAGCTCGAATCGTGGATGAAGGGCGCGGGACTGAAGGCCGCTCCGGAGCTGTGGGAGATCTACGCCGCCGGCCCCGAGTCGGGATCCGACCCCAGCGGGTGGCGGACGGAGCTCAATCGTCCGATCGCGGAGTGAGCGCGCACGCGGTCGGCGTGCGCCGAGTCACGCCTCACGCCGACCGCGTCTCTCCGCGGATGAACTTCACCACTCCCGTCCACGCCTTCCGCGTGTGGCTACCCTTCGCCGCGCGATCGAACGGCGCGAGCTTGAGCCCTCGCGCATCGGCCTCGTGCACGATGTCCTCGAGCAGGCCGATCGTCGCGAGGTCGTAGAGCTCGTCGTCGGCACCGGCGAGCAGTGCATCGAGCGCCGCGAAGAAAGCCGGCAGCTCGCCAATCCGACCGGCGGCCGCTTCGTCCACGAGGTGCCGCGCGAGCTCCGAGACGGCATAGGTGGGATCCGACTCGTACCACGGCTGTGCGACGAACGCGCGCCATCGTTCGGTGAACGAAGGCACGGCGGCGCGAAGCGGTTGCCAATCGTCGTCGCTCAACATGCGGGTCTCACGGACGATCCAGCTCATAGCTTGGGTCGCCGCTGGATCGGCGTCAACGCCGACGCCGACGGACGCTGGTCACCTCACCGCCGCGCGACGTGCTCCGCGTTGTCGACGATGTTCTTCGCGCCTTCCGCGTGCGCGCAATGCGCGCAGCAGTAGAAGGTGCCGTTCGCTTCGATCCCGTGGCCGACGATCTTGCAGCCGCAGTGGGCGCACACGGGCGCCAGCTTGTGGATGGCGCACTCGAAGCTGTCGAACGTGTGCGTGACCCCGGCGGTCACGATCTGGAACGACATGTGATAGTCGTTGCCGCACACTTCACACTTGGCCATGGGGCGCTCCTTTTCCCTGTTAAGAGCCGCGAGAACAACAAAGGGCATGCCGTGGGAGCGCGCGGGTACCGGGTGGGGAGCGGGGGGCGGGGAGTGACAGCGGCCCCACACTCCACCGTTTTTCTCTATCTCCACACGCTCAATATCACCGCCACGAGCGTGAGCCCCACGGCCCAGTACGCGCCGACGACGAGGGCAAGTGCGCCGGGGCGTGGGTGCGACGGCGCAGTGGCGTCGACGCCGGCGACCGCGGCGGCGTAGCCCAGTCCCACGATGAGCCCGAGGGCGACCCCATCCGCCGCCGAGTGGGCATCGGTGATCGACACGAGGAGCGCCGTGGCGAGCGTCGTGACGAAGCAGCCGGCGAGCGGCGCGAGATAGAGGAGTGCGCCTGGCTTCCATCCGTGAGGCGGGACGAACCCGACGCCAGCGCGCCAACGCGGACCGAACAGCGCAGGCGAGTACCAGAGTCCGCCGAGCACGTACAGCACGGCGGTCGCGGCGAGGACGGCGAGCCAGTTGAGGGCGGCGAGGCTTTCGAGCACGTCGAGGGGGTGGGGAGTGGGGGGTGGGGGGTAACGACAAAGGCCGCACGGTACGCTGTCACCCCAAACTCCCCACCACGTTGGTGCGTTCGATCGCAATCCTGAGAGCCTCGGGACGTCTTCGCCAGTCCCACTTGCGCGGCCGGAACGAACGCCATATACTGAACCATATGGTTCAGTATTCATCGAGCCTCGACTCGGTCTTCGCTGCCGTCGCCGATCCCACCCGGCGCGGCATTCTCGAACGGCTCGGACGGCGCGAAGCATCGATCACCGAGCTCGCCGACGCGTTCGACATGACCCTCACCGGCATGAAGAAGCACGTGCGCGTCCTCGAGGACGCCGGACTCGTGCAGACGAAGAAGGTCGGGCGCGTGCGTACCTGCACCCTCGGCAAACGACGCCTCTCGGCCGAGGCCGCGTGGATCGCCAAGTACCAGCAGATGGTGGAAGCCCAACTCGACCGCCTCGGGGAGTTCCTCGAGCGCACCAAGGGAGATTGACCATGATCACGACCGCGAACCGCCACACCCTGTCCACGCCCACCGACCGTACGATTCGCGTCGAGCGCGAGTTCGATGCGCCGCGCGGCCGCGTCTGGCGCGCCTACACCGAGCCACAGCTCATCGCGCAGTGGTGGGGGCGTGGGAACAAGCTCGTCATCGAGCGCATGGAGGTGGAGCGCGGCGGCCACTGGCGCGTCGTGGAGCACACCCCCGACGGCGAGACGCACGGCTTCGAGGGTCGCTATCGCGAAGTCACACCGATGGACCGGATCTCGCGCACCTTCGAGTGGGACGGCATGCCGGGCTACACGATCCTCGAGACGGCGGAGTTCTTCGACATGCCCGACGGTCGCACGCGCATCGTGAGCACGGCACTCTTCTTCTCCCCCGAGGAGCGCGACGGGATGCTGCACTCGGGGATGGAAGGCGGAATGGCGCAGAGCTACGCGGCGCTGGATCGGCTGCTGGCGGAGATGCGCTGATGCGCTGATGCGCTGATGCGCTGATGCGCGGGTGGGTGCGCGGTGTCCGAGAACCGGTAACGGTCAACGCGTGGGGACCGCGCGCCCCCGCGCACCTGTCACGGCTCGAACACGAACCTCGCTGCCTTCACGCCCGCCACCACCTTTCCCTCGCGCAGCGCGGTCGCGACGCGATCGGCTTCGGTGAGGAACTCGGCGATCGCGACACGCTCCGGTGCGCGCTGGAGATCGTACGACGCGAGCGCGAGCAGATGGACGCTCGCGCGATCGCGCAGGTGCGGTACGATGGCCGAGATCAGTGGCGCGTCGGGCGCATCGTCCTCGTGCCGGCGCTCACCGAAGCCTGCGATCGCCCACCCCTTCGCCGCGTCGTGCCAGAAGAGCTCTGCGAGACGGAAGTCCGAAGGGCGGCCGAGTTCCGGCGAACGTCCGCTCGGAAGCGTGATCCTGTACTCCGGCGCGACTTGCGAACCCGGGATCGCTGCCGCGAGCGGGATGCGGCCAATCACGCGCGCCACGCGCAGGTAGCGGCGGTCATCGGAGAGCCACGACGCGCATCGGTCGCTCCAGGCGACCATGCCGGGTCCCATCGATCGGATGTCGCACTGGCTCAGCGCCCGGAGCGCAGAGCTCACGGTCACCTCGAACCGCTCGTCGTCATGCACTCCCACGCCGTTCACGCCGTTCACGCCGTTCACGCCGTTCACTCCGTTCAACAGTTCGGCGAGCTTCGGCGTGGTCTGCACCGATTCCGCGACGCGACGCACGAGCGCGCGCGCCTCGTCGAGCGAGTACATCGTGCGCCACGCGTAGAGGTCCACGCGGATGCGCCGCGTCGGATCGACGTGGATGACGAGCCATCGCTCGGGCGGACCGTTCGACAGGGTATCGCCGCGTCCTTCGTTCGTCGCGGCGGCGCGTGTCACCGCATCGCCCGTCACGACGTCGGGAAGCCAGCGCTGTGCCTCGAAGTGTGCGTCGAGGCGCGGCCGATCGTTGCGGACCGGCGGATAGAACCTCGAGATCGTGGTGAAGGTGATCTTCGTCGGGTCGGGCTTCTGCCTGTCGGGGTTGAACAGCGTGACGTGCAGCAATGCGGGGAACGCGAGCTGCCTGCCGGCCAGCGTCCGCGGCGCCTGCTCGAAGCGGAAGGTGATCTGATAGTCGTTGTGATGTCGGTCGAGGGTGGCGGGATCGAAGCGGCCCTCGCGCGGCCCATCCTGGCCGAGACCCACCGGAGTGAATGCCGGCGGCAGGTCGACAGTGGCGAGGCCCGCGAGGTCGACATGCTCGGCCTGCGCGAGCACGGCCAGGATGGCGACGAGGGCGAAGGGGTTTGTCGGCATAGCTGAACGGTCGAACGGCGCGCCTTGCGCGCCTAGTCCGCCAGCGGGTTCGGCCTCACCTGAAACCGCACCACCTTGCTCGTCGTGCCTTTGCCGGTCTCCATGTGCCAGGGCGCGCGAGTGCTGACGGTCGTCCAGATGCCGCGGCCCTTCCAGCCGGCGTTCGGGTCGTCGATGCGGCCGTCCATCCACTTCGTGTAGAAGCCGAGTGGGTACGGGACGCGCATGATGACGAACTGACCGTCCTTGAGGGCGAGCAGTGCCTCGCTCGCGTTGCCGGTGTTGATCGGCGTGTTCTTCCCGAGGCCGAGCGCGTCGAACTGGTCGACCCACGTGTAGTAGCTGCCCTCGGCACTGCCGTTCTCCGTGATGCCCTTCATCTGCGGAAGCGGCTCTGTGTAGAGCGTCCAGCCTTCGGGGCAGTGCTGGCCCGTCGCCGTCGGGCCGTTGAGCGGGCCGGTGCACTTGCGGCGGTCGAAGCTGGCCATGTGGCCGCTCGCGAGTGCGACCCATGCGACGCCGTTGCGGTCGATGTCCATCCCGCGCGGCGAGAAGCCCTGCACTTTCGCCTTCTCGTTGCCATACGGTGTCTCGAAGTACTCGGCGAGTGCCGTCTCGGGCGGATGCGCGCCGGGCACGAGGCGCACGACGCCACCGGGGAAGCCGAGCGACGAGCCCCAGATCGAGCCGTCGGGCGCGGGCGACACCGCGTAAAGACCGGTCGTGATGCGGCGGTCCTTCGTGGCGTCGGCCGGCTGGTTCGGCTCCGTGTACTCGTCGCGCTTCCCGTTGCCGTTGTAGTCGAGGACGAGCGCCGTCCATCCCTGCGACGCCTCCTCGTCACCGGTCTCGTCGAACTTCTTCGTGTCGAGCCAACCGACCACCGGGCCGCCGCCGCTCGTCCACAGGGTGTTGTTCGCGTCTTCGGCGAACATGAGATGGTGCGTGCCGAAGCACGTGCTGATGTGCGTGAGCTTCTTCGTCGTCGGGTCGTACATCGCGAGCTGCCGTCCCGAGCGATTCACGGGGAACAGCTTCGCCGACGGATGCGTCGAGCCCTGCTTGCAGAACGGCGGATTGTCGGGCGGACGCACGGCGGCGGTGATCCACACGCGACCCTTCTGATCGATCATCGGGTTGTGGACGTTCGCCTTACTGGTCCACAGCACGGTGTCGCCCCAGTAAGCCGACGGCGCACCGGCGGGCGGACCGGCGGCGATCGGCGTCGCGGAGTCGCGCACGGTGAGCGGCACGCGTGTCACGGTGTTGTGCACGGGATCGAGCACGGGCAGGTAGTCGGCGCTCAACTCCAGCGAGCCGTAGAGCAGACCGTTCGCGTTGACGCGCGGGTTGCGCCGGTCGGTCGAGACGACGTCGTGCAGGTAGGCCTTCGGATCGGCCCAGTCCCACTCGGTGATGACGACGTTGCGCTCGATGCCCTTCGGCCGACGCGGCGCCTGCGGCACCTCCCCGGCCGCGATGCGGTCGGTCCAGTCGGCGAACTGCTCGAGCACGCGCTTGTGGCCGAGCTGGCCGATGGCGCCCATCATCTGTGCGCCGGCCTGGCCCGACTGCACGCGGCGCTCCCACTGCGCGAAGCTCGTCGGCAGCGACTTGAACGCCGCCGGGATCTCGCGCGTCCCCTTGCTGCCGAGCTGGTGGCAGGCCATGCACGTGCCCGACTTGATCGTGCGCACCCAGTCGGCCTGCGACTTCACGTTGGGGGAGATGCCGTTGCCCTGGAGTCCGGTGCCCGGGAACTCGCTCTTGTCGGGCACCTTCAGCAGCGAGAGCCAGTGGCCGGCCGGATAGTATGCGGCGGCGGCGCGCGCATCGGGCGCGGGCACGGCCTTGAGATTCATCGTGCTTCCCACGGCGCACGACGACTTCGGCGAGTCCACGAGGCCGTAGCCGCGCACCCACACGCGGTAGTTGGCCTTCGGCAGGTCCGGGATGAGATAGCGGCCCTGGTCGTCGGTCACGACGATGCGCACGAACCTCGTCGGCAGATCGCTGGTCTCGGCGATCACCCACACGCCGGCCTCGGGACCATTCGGTCCGGTGACGACGCCGCCGATATCGTCGGAGCCGACCTTCGGCTCAGTGCGGGCGTTCGGAAGCGCGGCGGCCGCGAACAGCACGATGCCCGCCGCAAGCGACGTGAGGATGCCGAAGCGTCTGATTGACATGAGTGTTCTCTCTCGCGGGGCTGGACACGGACTTCACGGTCTATTGGTAGTTGCGACGGGTGATAGCAAGTCGCAAAAGACGTCGTTCGACCTGTCCTTCCTCAATGCGCTGAGCAGAAACGTGCATCCGATGAAGCCGGGCTTGTAGACGCGCACGTGCACGTCCTCTTCGTCTCCGCGTGCTGACACGCCGTACGGAACGTCGATCCGCGCGTCGGTGCTTCCGAGATACGTTCCACCCGCCGCGACCGATGCGCCAGTCGGCGTCGACGTCACGTTCAGCGGCCACTTGGCCCGAGTGGTCCATTCGCAGCATGGGGGTACGCACGGGCTTGGCGGGCGTGTCCGGCGCGCGAGCTTCGGCTCGCGGATCTGAAGCACGCTCGCGCCGTTCGCTCTGGAATCCGGCACGACGTCGACGGGCCAGGATCGAACTTCGGTGGTGTCCCCTCCACTGTCCGCTCCACCGACGCAGGCGTCCGACAGCGACCGATCGCCAAGGCGCACGCCGAAGCTTCCGACGTTCATCGTTACGGTCAGTCGGCTTCGCTGCACGCCGTTGACCGTCAGCGTGTGCTTGCCGGGTCTCAGCGCGTGATATTCACCGACGAAGCCGACGTTGCCGTCGAGGTCGTACGTCTCGATGGCGCCTTCGACCCGCAGCAGACGCCGCTCGCTCTGCGCCATCGCGCTCGATCCCAGCGCCAGCGCAAGGCACGCCAGAGTCACGCTTCTCTTTCGCATCGCCATGTCGAGCCCCCTCAGAGTAGTTTAGCGCTCATGCGACTCCCTGCGATGTCCCCACGGCGCCTGGCGCGTCTCCTCGCCGCACTCCTCGTTCCTTCACTGCTGTCCGCGCAGTCCGCGCCATGGATGCGCAGCGGGCTCAGCCCCGACCGGCGCGCGTCGCTGCTGCTCGACGCGATGACCGTCGACGAGAAGATGCAGCAGCTCGTCGGCGCACCTGGCGTCATCCCCGAGATCCCGACCTGCTACGGCGGGCG
>QHVE01000090.1:0-4284 GCA_003223455.1 Gemmatimonadota bacterium
GCCGCAGCACCCACCGGTGCAGCGCCTCGCGGGCACGGGGCCGATACTCGGTCTCCGCCTCGAGGGCAGGGAGTCCCGCGTCGACGAGGTAGTAGCCGACGTGGCCCCGCGCGGGATCCGTCGGCGACTCGAGCCCACCGACCACCGCCAGCTTGATCGCCATGTCGGCGATCTCGACTTCCGTGTGCGACGTCCGCTTGGCGATCCGCTCGACGACGTGCCGATACGCGTCGCGCGTCGCGAACGTCATCGTGTGGTACACGCCGGCGGGGTCCTCGCGCAGCGTCCGCTCCAGCGCACTCTGTCGCTCGACGAACGACTTCCAATCGAGACGGCCGATCGCGCGCAGGCTGGTGATGCTGTTCGCCGTCATCACCTGCGTGAGCGCCAGCCGCTCGTTCGCGCGCGCGGCGGCGTCCTCGGCGCTCACGCCCTCCTCGCCCATCCACGGCTCGAGCCACGCCAGCGGCGCCGAGTGCTCCGAGATGCGGATCTGCCGCAGGAAGCGCGACACGAATCCCGGCGTGAGCGGCGGATGCGCCGTGAGGAACTCGTTCAACGCCTGCGAGCTCTTCGAGGTCGTGCTCTCGATCACCCGCGCGGCCCACCGGTCGGCCTCCTCCACGTCGTCGAGTCGCTGCGTGGTGCGGAGCGCCATGCGACGCACGCTCTCGATGAGCGCGATGCGCAGCATGGCCGGCACCGCCCAGAGCTCGCCGATCGTGAGCTGCGTCACCTCCTGGAACGCGGCGATGAACAGCTCCACGTTGGCGTTGTCGATGCGCGCCTCGGTGTGGCTGATCAGCGTGATCGCGATCTCGTACACCCGCGGGTAGCCCGCCAGCGGACCGCGCGCGAGCTCGGGCAGCTCGCCGTAGTAGCTGCGCGGGAGGCTCTCGCGCACCTCGCGGATGTGCTCCTCCACGACGTGGTAGTTGTCGAGCAACCAGTCGCCGGCCGGTCCCACGTCGACGCCCGCGCTCGAGGCCACGGCGAGCCGCGCGTGGGCCTCCGCGCACACCCGGCGGCTCACGTCGAGCCGGCTCAGCAGGAGCGTGCGGCGCGTGCCTTCCTCGAATGGCCGCACCACCTGCGTGCGCGCGAGCGATCTCGCGCGCTCGGCGAGGCGATCGGGGCCGAGCAGCTCCCCCCGGATCGGTCCGGCGAGGAAATCCTGCGATGGTTGCGGGCGCGTCAACAGCGAACGCCCGCGATCCAGCAATACGCTCATTCAGGAAACGGGGATTGGGACAGGGGCCACGACTGCGCGATTGCGTGCCACCGTCGCACTCGGGCTGAACCGTAGCACCCTTCGAGCCAATCTTTCGGTCCGAGCACGCGTGCGCGATCTTCGCTCGACGCGCCACGCGGCCGGGCCGCGAGCCGTGCCGTACAGTCGTCTCCCCCACCGAGAGGTCGCATGGAGCTCACCCAGGCGCCGGTCGCGCCGCTCCAATCGAGTCGCCGTGTGGCGCCAGCAGGCGCGCCCGCCACGCCTGCGCTCGAGCCCGCCCGTCGTCTCGCCTCGCTCGACGTCTTCCGCGGCCTCACGATGCTGTTCATGGCATCGGAGATCATGCGCATTCCGACCGTCGCAAAGCAATTCGCCGAGAGTCGCATCGCGCAGCGGCTCGCCGTCGGGCTCGATCACGTCCCGTGGACCGGATTCGTCCCGTGGGACCTCATCCAGCCGTCGTTCATGTTCATGGTCGGCGTGGCGCTCCCCTTCTCGGTCGCGAGCCGTCGTGCCCGCGACGAGCCGTTCGCCGCGCAGCTCGGCCATGCCATCCGTCGCGCGCTCATCCTCGTCCTGCTCGGCATCTTCCTCCGCTCGCAGGGGCGGCCGCAGACGTACTTCACGTTCGAGGACGTGCTGACGCAGATCGGACTCGGCTACGTCTTCCTCTTTCTGCTCGCGCACGCGCGGCCACGCACGCAGTGGGCGGCGGCGGGCGTCGTTCTCGTCGGCACCTGGCTGGCATTCGTGCTGTACCCGCTCCCTCCCGTCGGATTCGACACCGCGCTCGTCGGCGTCCCCGTGGACTGGCCGCATCACCTGTATGGCTTCGCGGCGCACTGGGACAAGAATACCAACTTCGCCAATCGCGCCGACCAGTGGTTCCTCAATCTCTTCCCGCGCGAGCACCCCTTCGTCTTCAACCGCGGCGGCTACACGACGCTGAACTTCGTCCCCTCGCTGGCGACGATGATCTTCGGGCTGCTCGCCGGGGGGCTGCTCCGCGGGCCGGCGAGCGACCGCGAGAAGCTGCGGGCGCTGCTCGGCTACGGCGCGGCGGGGATCGCGCTCGGCGCCGCGTTGCATCTCGCCGGCATCTGCCCGCTGGTGAAGCGCATCTGGACGCCGTCGTGGGCGATCTTCAGCGCGGGATGCGCGGCGCTGTTCCTCGCTCTCTTCTACTGGATCATCGACATGCGCGGATGGCGGCGCTGGACCTTTCCCTTCCTCGTCGTCGGGATGAACTCGATCGCGATGTATGTCCTCGTCCACATCGGGGAGGACTACGCGGCGGAGGCGCTGCACACGCATCTCGGCAAGGGAGCTCTCCAGGGGTTCGGTGCGGCCTACGAGCCGATCGTCGTCGGGGGCGCGTCGCTGCTGATCTTCTGGCTGATGCTGTACTGGATGTACCGCCGCAAGATCTTCATTCGAATCTGAGGTGAGGGAGGTGACGATCGTGCGTGTCGGCATCCTCGCCGCGTTCCTCGTCATGCTCGGCGAGAGCGCCGGTGCACAGACGCGCGAGCGCGGCGCGGACGCGGTGGACATCCACGCCATTCCAAAGATCGACGTTCACGCCCACTATCGCACCGACAATCCGGAGCTCGTCGCCGCGCTCGAGGCGTGGAACGCGCGCGCCGTGCTCGTGAACGTCACCGGAAGCGACCGACGCATCGACGAGAAGTGGCGCGATTTCCTCGCCCTCCGCGCCGCGCACCCCGACCGCTTCATCCTCGTCGCCACCTTCGACCCCTTCCGCCTCGAGGAGCCGGATTTCATTCCGAACACGATCGCCCAGCTCCGCGCGCAGATCGCCGCCGGCGCGAAGGGTGTGAAGGTGTGGAAGGACATCGGCATGGAGCTGAAGGACGCGCGGGGGCGCTACGTCCAAATCGACGACCCGCGGTTCCAGCCGATCTGGGATTTCCTCGTCGAGCAGCACATCCCGGTGCTCGCGCACATCGCCGAGCCGCTCGCGGCGTGGCAGCCGCTCAACGCCGAGAGTCCCCACTTCTGGTACTACAGCAACAACCCGCGCTATCACGCCTACCAGCATCCCGAGATTCCGCGTCACGAGACGATCATCGCCGCGCGCGACCGCTGGGTGGCGCGGAATCCACGGCTCACCATCGTCGCCATGCACCTCGGCAGCCTCGAGCACGACGTGGCCGAGGTGGCGAAGCGGCTCGACGCCTATCCGAATCTCTACGTCGAGACCGCGGCACGCATCAACGACCTCGCCATGCAGCCGAGCGACGCGGTGCGTCGATTCATGATCCGATATCAGGGTCGTGTCATGTGGGGCACGGACTTCGGCGAAGGCTCCGTGAGCCGCGCGGCGCTCGAGACGTCGTTCTCCCAGCACTGGCGGTACTACGCCGGCGCCGACACGGTGACCCTCGGCACCCCGCGCGGGTGGCACCGCACGGTGCAGGGGCTCGCGCTGCCACGCGAGGTGCTGGAGCAGTTCGCGCATCGCACCGCAGAGAGAGTCCTGAAGCTGCCGCCACGGTGAGTCCCGTCGTCCGCGCATCGAGATGATGCGTCGCCTCAGCCCTCACACCGTTGGCTTCACCTTCCTGCTCGGCGCGCTGGCCACGCTGGCGTCGTTCGCCACCGACATGGGCCTGCCCGTGCTCGGCGAGATGGCGGCATCGCTCGGTGTCGCGCCCGGACGCGCGGCGCTGTCGCTCAGCGTGTTCATGGCCGGCTTCGCGCTCGGGCCGCTCGTCTTCGGCCCAGTTTCCGATCACGTCGGCCGACGGCCGGTGCTACTGTCGGGCGTCGCCGTGTTCGCCACGTTCGGTGCGCTCGGCGCGTTCTCGCGAACGCTCAGCGCGGTGCTGCTCTGGCGATTGCTCATGGGGATCGGCGCGGGAAGCTGCCAGGTGCTCGTCGTCGCGATGGTGCGCGATCTCTTCACCGGCGTCGAGGCGCGCGTCCGGCAGTCGTACGTCAACCTCGCGGCGGGGATCGCGCCGATCATCGCCCCCACGCTCGGCGTCGCCGTGGCGACGCTCGGCGGTTGGCGCGCCATCTACGGC
>QHVE01000090.1:4304-10350 GCA_003223455.1 Gemmatimonadota bacterium
CGAGACGCTCCCGCCGACGCCGCACGACTCGTTCGAGGTGCGGCGCGCGCTCGAGGGCTATGCGCGCGTGCTCCGGCAGCGTGTGAGCCTCGGTTACGCGGCGGTCATCGCGCTGAACTTCGGCAGCCTGTTCGCCTACGTGTCGGGCTCGTCGCTCGTGCTGATCGGCATTCTCGGCGTGTCGCGGCGCGTGTACGGACTGCTGTTCGCCGCGACCTCGTTCGGGCTCGTGATCGGCGCGTTGAGCAACGCGCGACTGAGCCGGCGCGGCGTCTCGCACGCACGCCTCATCGCGTGGGGACTGGGCATCATCGTCGCGACGTCGGTGCTGCTGCTCGTGCTGACCCTCGCGGGCGGGATATCGGTGTGGGTGCTCGTCCCGCTCGCCGTCGTCGGCTTCGTGGGGCAGGGGATCGTGCGGCCCAACGCCGTGCAGGGCGCACTGGAGCCGGTCCCCGAGAGCGCCGGGGTGGCGAGCGCCGTCGTGAGCGGACTTCAAATGCTCGTGGGCGGCGTCTCGAGCGCGATCGTCGCCGCGTGGTTCGACGGACGCTCGGCGATCTCCGTGACGGCGACGATGGCCGTCACTGCGCTGATGTCCGCGATGGTATTCGCGTTCATGGTGCGACCGGCCGAGCGTCGCGACCTTCGCCACTCGACGACGGAACGCGGAAACCACGGATGACGCGGAGAGGGCCGGATCGACTGCTCCCCAGGTCGAGTCGCGCGCCCCGTGCGCGACTCCTCAAGCCTCAGTGCGTGGTCGGTGCCTCCTGCTTCGGAGCCGACTGCCTCGACCTCTGCTCAGCGTCCATCGCGGCGATCTTGCGGCTCGCCTCGGCGAGGAGCCGCTCGATCTCGCTCTTGTTCTCCTCGAGCGTCTTCTGCGCGACGGAGACCGCCGTGCTCGCCGTCTGAAGCGCCGCGCGACGCACTTCGGGGTCGTTCTTGGCCTGGTCGACGACCTTCTGCACGCTCACCGCGAGCTCGGTGATGGCGCGGCCGAGGTTGACCAGCGCGGAGTCGCTCGACGCGCCCTGCGCCGAAGGCGCCTTCGCCGCGGTCGTATCCCGCAGCTTGCCGCTCGATGACTGTTGAGCCGAGAGCGGGAGGGCAGCGAGCGACGCGAGCAGGACGCCAGCAGCGAATGCGAACCTAGACGACATGACAGCTCCTCGCGGCGCTCGGGGGCGCCGCCTGCACGGGGTGAGGCCGGTTCTACCCCCGGGCTTGCAGGGATGATCCCATGGCCGCGTGGCGACCTCTGCGACGGCCCCCGCAGAGCACGGGTCGCGACTGGGCCCTGGTCGTGCAGATGATGCACCGCGGCGAGCAGAGGAGACAAGCCATGAGAGTGGACATCTATTCGGACGTGGCATGCCCCTGGTGCTACATCGGCCAGGCGCGGTTCGAGCGTGCGCTCGACGACTTCCCCGGGAAGGAACACATCGAGGTGCGCTATCGTCCCTATCAGCTCGACCCACGTGCGCCGATGAGCGCCGAGCCGATGTACGACTATCTCGAGCGCCGCTTCGGTGCGCGAGGGCGGTCGATGGCCTCACACGTCATCGGGATCGCGCGCGGTGAGGGACTCGAGATGGACTACGATCGCGGCCTCTCGGTGAACACGTTGAACGCGCACCGGCTGCTGATGCTGGCCGATCGCGAGCACGGCGCCGCCATCCAGCGTGCGTTGATGCGCCGCCTGTTCGACGCGCACTTCTCCGAGGGAAAGGATGTCGGCGATCCGCGTGTCCTCGCGGAGCTGGCGGCTGACGTGGGTATGGATCCCGACCCGGTGCGCAACTACCTCGAGACCGACGAGGGCGCGGGCGAGGTACACGAGGCGATCGCCGCGGCGCAGCGTCTCGGCGTCAGCGCGGTGCCGAGCTATGTCTTCGACGACAAGTACCTCGTCGAGGGCGCGCAGCCGACGGAGCTGTTCCTCCAGGCGCTGCATACGATGGCCGAGGAAGCGGCGGCGACGGACGTCGGTCGCTGAGCGCCGGGATGCGACCGAGGCCGCCGCTCCCGGGAGCGGCGGCCTCGATTCGCAATCGTCCGACTCTGGAGCTACGGTGCCGCAGTCATCAGCACGGCCGCGTGCGTCGCCGAGCCGCCCGACACGATCGTCACCGGCGCGGGGCTGGCCGGATTCGTCGTGAACTGGGTGATTCCCGTCGGCGGGACGAAGTCGACGGTGTAGTCACCCGCCGTGGCGTACTTGAAGCTCGCCTCGAACGTTCCGTCGTTGTCGGCGTCGGTCAGCGGAAGCGCCTCGGGCGAGCCACCCGACTTCGTGAGCTTCGCCTTGAACTCGCCGAGCGTGATCGGCGTGCCATTGACCGACGGCATCGTCAGCGCGGCGTCCTTGGTGAGGGTGATCTTGAGGCCACCAGTGAACTGGAGCTCGGTCGCGGTCACGACGGGCGTCATCACCCACTTGCCCGAACCACCCGCTGCCTTGCCGAAGCTCTGCGAGACGTCGAAGTCCACGAGCACCACCGTCTGTTCCGCGTCGAGCGTCACGCCGCCGCCCGGCAGCTTGACCTTCATCCCGCTCGTCGCGTAGCTCGGCATCTGGAGCGACCCGGCCACGGTGGCGCCCGACGGCAAGCCCGCGTAGGTCGGCGACGACGCGAAGATGCTCGTCGTGCCGTCGGAGTTCTCGACCTCGATGTAGCCACCGGTGATGACGAAACGGAGCTGGCCATACGTGCCTGCCGGCACGGTGCCGTCCTTCACGAGCTCGGCGGTCGAGTTCGCGAGCGTCAGCAAGTCGGTGGTGATGGGTGTGTCGCGCAGGATCACGCGGCTGCTGGCATCGTCACCATCCGAGCTTCCCTGCAGATAGATCTGCGAGATCGTGACGACGGCCGTCTTGACGTCGCCCGGCGCGTCGGTGAGCAGCACGGTGATCTTGCCGTTGACCGCGTTCCCCATCGACGAATCGGCGCATGCTGCGCCGGTGAGGGCGAGGCCGAGCGCGGCGAAGAGGTTCAGGGACGTGCGCCGTGTGCGGCGAGCGACCGAAAGAGTACGAAGCACGAATACTCCTGGAGTTGGGTGGCAGCCCGACTGGCGTGATGGGCTTCGCGCCCGACGAGCGGGCTCTCGTATTCAAGACGTCCGCGTCGACGAGCGAGTCACGCCTTCACGCCGCGTGTGCGCTCGCATAACATCGGAGTGTGCGCCCGATCACTGCGACGAAACGCGACATGTCGAGCACGGCGAGCGCAGCGTGATTCCGCTCTCCGTGCTCGACCTCGCGCCGATCGCGCAGGGCTCCGACGCCGCGCAGGCGCTGCGCAACACGCTCGATCTCGCGCGTCACGCCGAGCGGTGGGGCTATGAGCGCTATTGGCTCGCGGAGCATCACGGCATGCCCGGCATCGCGAGCGCCGCCACCGCGGTGGTGATCGGACAGGTCGCCGCGGGCACCTCGACGATCCGCGTCGGCGCCGGCGGGATCATGCTGCCGAATCACGCGCCGCTCCTGATCGCCGAGCAGTTCGGAACGCTCGAGTCGTTGTACCCGGGACGGATCGATCTCGGCCTCGGACGTGCGCCCGGATCGGATCAGGCCGTGGCGCGCGCGCTGCGCCGCGATCCCACCGCGGCCGAATCGTTTCCCGAAGACGTGGCCGAGCTGCTGGCGTACTTCCGCGCCGCCGAGCCGGGCCAGGTAGTCCGTGCCGTGCCGGGGGCGGGGCTCGACGTGCCGGTGTGGATCCTCGGCTCGAGCCTCTACGGCGCGCAGCTCGCCGCGGCGTTCGGGCTGCCGTACGCGTTCGCGTCGCACTTCGCGCCCCGTTTGCTCTCGGAGGCGGTGGAGACCTACCGCACGAACTTCCGTCCTTCCGCGCGGCTCACGCAGCCGTACGTCATGCTCGGCGTCAACGTCTTCGCCGCCGACAGCGATGGTGAAGCGCAGCGACTGTTCACGTCGCTGCAGCAGGCGTTCGTCAGCCTCCGGCGCGGGCATCCCGGGCCACTCCCACCGCCGGTGGACGACTTCGACGAGCAGCTCACGCCGATGGATCGGCTCGGGATCTCCGAGATGCTCGCCTGCTCATTCGTCGGCTCGCCCGAGAGCGTGCAGCGTGGCATTGCGAGATTCGTCGCGGCGACCGGCGCGGACGAGCTGATGGTGACGTCGCAGATCTTCGATCATGCCGCGCGGCTGCGCTCGTACGAGATCACCGCACAGGTTCGCGAGCGGGTCGGCCGCGAGTGAGCAGCGTGCGCGGCATGCGCGCACGCAACCCACCCAACGACTCATCATCGCGGCGTGGCCGCGCCCGCGCGTTCGAGCTCTCCGGCCACGACGGCCGACAACGGTGTCGTCGGTCGCCCGATCAGCCGCGAAAGTGTGCGCGAGTCGTCGAACAGCGCGCCCTGCGCAGCGGCGACATCCCAGCCGGCAATCGCTTTCGCCACGCCCTCCGGAATGCCGAAGCCCGCGAGAATGGCGGCGTACTCCGCCGGCGGCAGATCGCGATAGACGATCGTGCGACCCGACTGTCGCGAGATCTCCGCGGCGAGATCGCTCATCGTCCACGCCTCGTCGCCCGCGAGCTCGTAGGTCCTGCCTTCGTGGCCGGTGCCCGCGAGCACCGTCGCGATCCCCTCGGCGTAATCGGCGCGCGTCGCCGACGAGATCCTCGCTCCGTCGGCGCTGCCGAGCACCGCGCCACTGGCGAGCGCACCCGAGATCGCGCTGGCGTAGTTCTCGGTATACCAGCTGTTCCGCACGATCGTGTATGCGACGCCCGATGCCGTGAGATCCGCCTCCGTCGCGCGATGGTCGACGGCGATGTCGAGCGGCGAGACGTCGGCGTGGATCGCGCTCGTGTAAACGACGCGTCTCACCCCCGCTCGCCTCGCGGCGTCGATCACGCGGCGATGCTGTGCCACACGCCGGCCGACGTCGGGCCCGGAGATCAGCAGCAGCGTGTCGACGCCGGCGAGCGCGCGGTCGAGTGTCTCCGGCCGGTCGTAATCGGCGTCGAGCGCGTCGACGCCGAGGTCGGCGGCTTTCTCGGGTGATCGGACGAGGGCGACGACCTCCTGGTGCGGCGCTCTGGTCTTGAGCGATTGCACGACGAGGCGTCCGAGCTGCCCCGTGGCAGCGGTGATGGCGATGGTCATCTCTTCATCCTGGTCGAGGGTGGTGAAGCGTCTCGGAGACCAGTCTAGGCGCCTTGCTTACTAAGAGTAAGTACGTACATCTTTGTAAGTATGAGTCCACATCGACCCACCTCGGGCACCGCCCGGTCCGCTCCGCTGCCGATCTCAGAGCAGCTCCGGCGGGGCAATCTCCTCGCCGCCGACTGCCCGTCGCGCGACGTGCTGAAGCACGTCACCAGCCGCTGGGGGGTGCTCGTGCTGATGGCGCTCGAGGGCAGGACGCGCCGCTTCAGCGAGCTGCGGCGGATGATCGGCGGTGTCAGCGAGCGCATGCTCGCGCAGACGCTGCAGTGGCTCGAGGGCGATGGGCTCATCGACCGCGTCGCGTATCCGGTCGTGCCGCCGCACGTGGAGTACAGCCTGTCGCCACTCGGCGTCGAGGCCGCGGCGCGCGTGCGAGCGCTCGCTGACTGGATCGAGACGAGTCTGCCGGAAATCGCGGAGACATGGGCGGAGCGCGAGCAGCAGCGCTGAATTGCGGAATTGCTGCTACGAGGTCGCTCGCCGATAGGTCACCGGAGCGAGAGCACGCGCGCCGAATTGGCCACGTTCGTGATCTCCCGCAGCGACAGGCTGAGTGTACCGAACGACAGCTTCGCCGTCATCCGGACCATCAGGTGCCGGGCGTCGTCGGTCACCCAGACCTCGGCCTGTCCGTTCTCGGAGAAGATCCCCGAGGTCCTGATCGTCGGACGGATCACGATCGTCTCGAATGTGCCCGCGGGCACTTCGATGCGCTCGCGCCTGACCACTTCCAACCGCACGGGATTGCGATCGGGGCGGAAGTAGCGATCGAGCGAGTAGCGGTCGCCGACATTCAATGGAAGCGTGCGCAGGTAGTACAGCAGCGCGCCTT
>QHVE01000063.1:0-28231 GCA_003223455.1 Gemmatimonadota bacterium
GTGCAGCGTATCGATTTGAAGAGTGTCTGACATGTCGGATCGGGAGCGCTATTGGCGGCGAATCGCCCAGATGAGCGTCGCCGTCGCCGAGACTGCACCCGCCAGGGCGCCCGGATTCCGGCTCAACCAACCGCGTTCGGGCACGTACAGTTGATCGCCCGATCGCAGCGGTGAGTCTGCCATCACTGCGTTGGGTGTCAGCGCCACGTCGAGTGTCTGCCCATCGCGGATCAACCGCACGCGGTTGTCGTTGGCGGTCGGTGTCGTTCCGCCGGCGAGCGCGATGGCGTCGGCGAGTGTCATCGCCGGCTCGACCTTGTAGATGCCGGGGGTGCGAACGGCGCCCAGCACTCGCACACGCAGCACCGGTGTGACCTCGACCGGTTGCGTGACGTACTTGGCGAACGACTCGATGATCCGCGCCTTGAGCGCGGCGACCGGCTCATCGACGGCGCGCACGGGGCCGAGCTTCGGCAGCGTGACGACGCCGGTCTCGTCGATGGTGAACTCGCCCGACAAGTCGGGCTCACGCAGAATTCGCACGCGCAACACGTCGCCCGGATGCAGCGCGCTGGACGTGAATCCCGGACTGGCCGCGGACTGCACCACGACAGGCGACTGCGCCGTCACCGACGCGCTCGCGAGATGCAGGAGTGCGAGCGAGACCAGTGCGAGCAAGCGCCGTCGCGCGCTGCGCGCGACGGCGCGTCCGGCGGACCGGATGAGAAAGATCGTCGTCATTTGGCACCTCGTGCCTGTAGCACGGCAGGGAACGTTCGAAGCAGCAGCGAGAGGTCGAGCCGCAGCGACCAGTGATCGATGTATCGAAGATCGAGTTGCACCCAATCCTCGAACGTCAACTCGCTGCGCCCGCTCACCTGCCACAGCCCCGTCATCCCGGGCACCACGCTGAACCGCCGCATGAGCCAGGAGTCTTCGAACTTGTGGACGTCGCGAATCGGCAGCGGCCGCGGCCCTACGAGCGACATCTCGCCGCGCAGCACGTTCCAGAGCTGGGGCAGCTCGTCCAGCGAGCTTTTCCGCAGGAAGCCGCCGATCGGCGTCATGCGCGGATCGTTCTTGATCTTGAAGACCGGGCCGACGGCTTCGTTGCGCGCTTCGAGCTCGGCCTGAAGCGCTTCCGCGTCCAGGACCATCGTGCGGAACTTGTGCATCTTGAAGCGCCGCTTTCGCCAGCCGTAGCGCTCCTGGCTGAAGAACACCGGTCCGCGACTGGTGGCCTTCACTGCGATCGCGATGATTGCGAACAGGGGTGCGAGGAGCACCAGCCCGACCACCGCGCCCATGATGTCGATGGCCCGCTTCACGACCAGCCGATAGTCGTCGCTCACGACCTTCATCGCGACCGCCGGCTGACCGTCGGGGGTCTCGAGGCGCGGACGCGCGAGGCGCGCCGGGAACAGATCGGGGCTGTAGCGCGACTGCACGCCCGCACGCTCGCACTCCTCGATCGTCCGTTGGATCTCCGAGTAGTGCGACTTGATCGGAAGCGCGATCACTACCTCGTCGACGACCGTCCGCATCAGGATCGATTCGAGCTGCTCGAGCGACCCGAGCAGCCGCTCCCGGATCTCAGGGGTACGACCGTCGACGTCGGTGTCGACGAAGCCGAGGACCTCGTACGTCAGCGTCGGATCGTCGAGCATTCGATCGTGGAGGCGCACCGCGAGCGGACCGCTCCCAACGATCAGAACGCGTGTCACGCGGCTCGACTGGACTCGTTCGGAGATGACACGAAGCCAGAAGCGCACGTACAGCGTGGTCAGAAGCGTCAACGGCCACGCGATGAGAACCACGCGAAGGCTGTACGCCCCGCTTTCGCTCCAGTTCACCGGGAACAGGCTGACCAGCGCACCGAGCGTGCAGGCGGCGGCGACACTGGGCGCCTCCGTCCGGAGGCTGCGCGCCTCCCCGTTGTCGTACAGTCCAAACAACAGGAACAGCAGCTGCCAGGCGTACGCGAACAGGCCGAGCGTCAGCAGGTTGCCGAGCGTGAGACGCAGGAGCAGGAACTCATTGAGCCCGTTCGGCATCGCGTCGGCGTTGACGAGAACGAAGACGCTGCCGAAGACGAATAGCGCGACCGCGGCGTCGGCCGGCCGACAGAGCTCGATGAAGAGATTGCGGTGGTAGGGGAGGACTCGCGGGAGGACTCGCGGAAGGGCTCGCTGTGCGCTCAAGTCGACGGATCCTTGCCGGGGCTCGGCATTCGTGCCGGAAGGGCGCAAAGCGGCGTACGTCGGGTCGAGGTACGTCGGCTTCGCGAGGCTGTTGCGTCGAATAGGAGCTGTGGGCACGGCAGCACAACGGTGTAGATGACCGACAACACTGGAAGCGTGCTGACGGATGTATCGGGAATCCGAATGAGCTCGGTCGAACGCCTCCGAATCCCCTCGAACTGATTTTTCTCACCTGCTCGACCGGTTGCGTCCAGTCTTCCAGGGTCCTCAGGACTGATGATCGTGCGTGCGGAAGAGCATGGAGAACTGATGTTTATGAGAGCGACTCGCGTGACGACCCTCCGTCGCCAACGTCTGCCATATCGTTGTACAGGACTGCGACTTACGGCTAAGCTCGATTGGGTCGCCGTCGGCAGCGAGCTGTACCTGGGGCACTTGGATCTGACCGTCCGACTGGCGCTGTTTACATTTTTGACGGCGAAGCAACGGTCGGGCCAAATGAGCGCGCGGATCAAACTGCTGTTTCCCGGGCCTACTAGTGCTGTTTTGCCTGGGGCCGTGACCCTAAGCGTCCTCGTCCAGAGGTGTCCCATCGACAAAACTGTTGATTTCGCGCAGCAGCACGCTCCGCGTGCCTGGCCGCCGCTGAAAGCTCGGTTCGACGGGAGCAGTTGGTCTCGTCAGCGCGACACACAGCCGTCGGCCGCTTTCGCTCCGAACGATTCGGGAGCGACGGCTTGACCGCAGCCGAGTCGCCGACCAGCCTTCAGGCCAGTGGGGAGTAGCCGGCCGGCGCGAGAGCGCCGGAGCAGCCGATCGTCAAGACGGAGCGCGCGAGCGCTTCCGGTCGGCTGAAGGGAGCGCGCGAGCCTTGGGCGAGACCACTACGACACCGTGCGTGCCGTAGTGGCTCGCCCGTCGTACATCCGGCTCACCGTCCGAGGCTCCGCCAATGATCGCCACCAACGTCTGGTTCTGGGTCGGCTTCGTCGCATTCGTCCTGGCGATGCTCGCACTCGATCTCGGTGTGTTCAACCGCCGACCACACGTCGTGCGTCCGAAGGAGGCCGCGACGTGGACCGCCGTCTGGGTGGGCCTCGCGCTGCTGTTCGCGGCCGGCCTCGCCTACTTCGCGGCGCCACAGACGGCGCTGACGTTCCTCACGGGCTACCTCATCGAGGAATCGCTCAGCATCGACAACATCTTCGTCATCGTGCTGATCTTCCAGTACTTCGCCGTGCCGGCGCAGTACCAGCACCGCGTGCTGTTCTGGGGGATTCTCGGTGCGCTGGTGATGCGCGGCCTGTTCATCGGGCTCGGCGCGGCGCTGCTCGCGCGCTTCGAGTGGATCATCTACATCTTCGGCGCACTGCTCGTGATCACGGGCGTGCGCATGGCCATCAAGCAGGACGAGGAGTTCGACGGCGAGCAGAATCCCGTCGTGAAGGCCGTGCGGCGCGTCATGCCGCTCACCGACGGGTACCGCGGCAAGCACTTCTTCTCGACGGAGAACGGCAGGCGCTACGCGACTCCGCTGCTGCTCGTCCTGCTGCTCGTCGAGGTCACGGATCTCATCTTCGCCATCGACTCGATCCCCGCCATCTTCGGCATCACGCGCGATCCGTTCATCGTCTTCACGTCGAACATCTTCGCTGTGATGGGGCTGCGCTCGCTGTTCTTCCTGCTCGCGCACGTCGTGACGAAATTCCACCTGCTCAAATACGGTCTCGCCGTCATCCTCACCTTCGTCGGTGTGAAGATGATCATCGAGTCATGGGTGCACATCCCCATCCTGCTGTCGCTCGGGGTGGTGCTCGGGGTGCTTCTCATCTCGGTCATCGCCTCGCTCATCTGGCCGAAGGCGCACCAGGCGAGCGAGGGAAGGACCGGCTCGATGTTCGGACGGCTGCCGCCGGCGCCCTGACAGGCGACCGGCCAAGCGTCAGCGACGCTCGATCGCGTCGCGGACGTCGAGCAGGATCTCGAAGTACAGTTGCTCGCGGCGGTAGGCGAAGTCGAGCGACGCCATCTGCGACTCGTCGCCGGAGCTCTTCGCGCGCTCGAACGCTTCGCGGTACATGTCGTCGAGGTTGGCGAGGATGCGTTCGCGGGTGCGAGACATGCTGTCCTTCTGAAGGGCTTGTGGAGTGAGACGCGGCGGATCGGACCTGGCGCGCTCGAGCTGCGCTTCGGTCGGTTCCAGGAGATAGCGCTGCGCCGCGTTGATCAGATTGCGGCGGGAGGGAAAGGGGTTGTCCATTGCGACGTGAGCAGGTCTTCGCGCGCGACGAGTATCAATGCGTGTACTGCGGCGAGCGCTTCGAGCCCGAGCTGCTGACGGTCGACCACGTACAGCCGCGCATGCGCGGCGGCGACCGCTCCGGGGGCAACCTAGTCACCGCGTGTGGGGGCTGCAACGCCCGCAAGGGCTCGCTGCGCCTCGCCGAGTTCCTTCGCGCGGACGACACGGCGCGCACGCACTTCTTCCATCTGGCCGCGCCGCATGTATGGCCGAGGATCATGCGCGCGGTGGAAGAGGAGCTGGCGCGCGGCGCGCCTTCGGCGCGCCGGTAGTTGGTTCGATCAACCGCTCATCCGAAAGAACACCGCCTCCGCCACGATCCGCCCGTCGCGCAGATGCTCGACGACGATCTGCTCGAGGAGCGCCGGCGTCACGCCGGCGTACCACACGCCTTCCGGGTAGACCACGACGATCGGACCGCCTGCACAGACGCCGAGACAGGGCGTCTCGCCGCGCTTGACGCGGCGCGGCCCGAAGAGGAGCCCCTCTCGCTCGAGCAGGCGAGCCAGCAGCGCATAAAGCGCTCGCCCCTCCCGATTCGGGGAGCAAAAGCCGCCCACACAGACGAGCACGTGCCGCGAGTACGGCTCCATGTACGCCGCGAGTTGCGTGGGAGGGCGAGTAGTCACGGCGCGAAGTCTAGTGCGTAGATTCAACGCTCACTCAGCCCTCGCCTCTCGTGGTCCACCCCAAGATCGTCCCGCACGTCGTCCCGAAGCCGACGATCGCCGTCCGAGCCACGTGGGCCGGCGAGCATCGGTTCGACACGGGGCGGCCCGACGGACCGACGGCCCGGTTCGATGGATCGGCGAGGACCGGGCAGAACCCGGTCGATGCGCTCGTGAGCGCGCTCGCCACCTGCACGGGCATCGACGTGGTCGACATCCTCGGCAAGCGGCGCACGCCTCCCGAGCGGCTCGTCGTCGACGCCTGGGCGGAACGGCGTGCAGAGCATCCACGCCGCGTCGAGCGCGTGCGGCTCACCTTCACCGTCGACGGCCAGGGGATCGAGATCGGGCACACGCAGCGGGCAGTGGCGCTTGCGCTGGCCAACTACTGCTCCGTGGCAGCCACGCTGGCTCCGGCCGTCGTCGTGGAGACGCAGGTAGTCGTGAATGGGACGGCGGGAGACGTCATCCGCCAACCCGGTTCGGACTGGTCGACTGCGGCAGACGAGGCAGTCGGAAGCTGAGCGCTACGGCTGGCGGCTCACCTTGTCCCAGCACCCGCACCCCTGACCCTTGAGGCGCGTCGCGAGGCGCTCACGCAGGGACCGTGGTGCGTTGAGCTCCTGCTTGAGTCCCGCCATCGCGCGCAGGAAGCACTCCTGGTACTCCTCGTACTGTCGACAGGTCGCGCACGTGGCGATGTGCGCCGCGAGGCGCTCGGCGCTCGTCGGGGTGATCTGCTCGTCGAGGTAGTCCCAGAGGTGGGTGAGAACCTCGGCGCAGCTGGCCGACAGGCCGAGCGCCTCGAGCTGCGATCGGGCTGGGGCGCTCATCATGCGACCGCCGCTCCCTGAAAACCCAGATCCTCGGCAACCGTGACCAGCTTCTCCTGGAGGAGGCGCCGACCGCGGAACAGTCGCGACCGCACCGTGCCGATCGGCACACCCATCACTTCGGCGGCGGATTCGTACGAGAGATCCTCGACGTCCACGAGGATCACCGCGGAGCGGAACGGCTCCGCGAGCTCGTCGAGCGCGTCGCGAAGGGCGGGAGCGAGATCGAGGCGCGCGTAGATGTCGTCATATCCCTTCTCACGGGCCGCAGCGTACACCGAGCCGGCCGCAACCGCGTCCTGCTCGCCGTCCTCGAGATCGACCGTCGGCCGCTGCCGCTCGCGCGAGCGTAAAAAGACGTTGCGACAGATCGTGAAAAGCCAGCGACGACAGTCGGTGCCGGGAATGAAAGTATGCCATGAGCGGTAGGCGCGGAGAAAGGTCTCCTGCACTACATCGTCGGCATCCGACTCCTCGCGCGTGAGCGAGAGAGCGAACCGGTACACGTCGTCCAGCCACGGGAGCGCGTCGCGCTCGAAGGCGGCATCGCGTGCGACATCGCTGGCGGAGCGGGCTTCATCGAGCCCGGCGTCAGCCGCCATGCCCGACTCCTCGACCGAGCGGTCGGGTGAGTGTGGCATGACTGGAGAAGCGGTAGTCATCGTGCCCCCATTAGTTTACAAAGCAACTATACACTAACCGAAGCTTTTTAGCAAGGGGGCCTGCTCGGTCTGCTAGTTTAGGGCGATGCGCGCCCGCCTGATCGCCGCCTTCGCCGCCGTGTACGTCATCTGGGGCTCGACGTACCTCGCCATCCGTTTCGCGGTGCAGACACTGCCCCCGCTGATGATGGCGAGTGCTCGATTCATCATCGCGGGGATGATCGTGCTGCTGTGGGCGCGATTCCGGGACGGCGCCGCGTGGCCGACCCGCGTCGAATGGCGCGTGGGGTTGATCGGCGGCGCGTTGCTACTCCTCGGCGGCAACGGTGGCGTGAGCTGGGCGGAACAGCGCGTGCCATCGGGAATCGCCGCGCTGTTGGTGGCTGTGGTGCCCGTGTTCATGGTGTTGCTCGAATGGCTACGGCCGGGCGGGAGACGTCCGAGAGCGACGGTATTCGCCGGTGTGGGGCTCGGTCTCGCGGGGTTGGCGCTTCTGGTCGGTCCGGATGCGTTGCGCGGCGGAAGCCGGTCCGACATCGCGGGCGCGCTCGTGCTGGTCTTCGCGTCACTCTCGTGGGCGGCCGGGTCGCTCTACACGCAGATCGCGCCCAAAGCGACGTCGGGCACGGTAGCGACGGGAACGCAGATGCTTGCCGGCGGTCTGGCGCTCCTCGCGGCGGCCGTCGTCGCGGGAGAGCCGTCCCGCCTCGATCTCGCGCACGCGTCCACCAGCTCGCTCGTGGCGTTCGCGTATCTGCTGACATTCGGCTCGTTGATCGGCTTCACGGCGTACGTCTATCTGCTCGCGCATACGACGGCGGCGAAGGCCTCGACGTACGCCTACGTCAACCCGGTGGTGGCGGTGCTGCTCGGCTGGGCGATCGGCCACGAGCCGGTGACGTCGCGCACCGTGCTCGCGGCGGCGGTGATCCTCGCCGGCGTCGCGATCATCACGGTGACGCGCGACGCCGCACCAGTCACCCGCGGCGGCCGGTAGCCCAACCCTCGCGCACGACGCGCTGTGCCGGCGTGGCGTCGGGGAGCTCCTCGAGCCTCCAGACGTCGCCGCCACGCACGAGGCGAAGACCCGCGCGCGCGAGCAGTGTGTCGTAGTCCGGGTCCTCCGTATCGCCGACGTGTCGCTCGAACCACGGATGGAGGTCCTCGCCGGCGATCTCGCTCGCCGCGAGTTCGACATCGCGCTCGGTGTAGCCCCTGCCCTGCAGGTAGTACGACGCGTTCGGCGCGTTCCAGGTGCGTCGTTTGAGCGCGTTGAAGACGTCGTCGAGCGTACGCTGGTTTCCGGACTTCGCGCGCAGGTACAGGTCGAGGTACAGCGCGAGCCCGGCACCTTTCGCGTAGTACGTGAAGAAGGTCTGCGAGCCGTTGTTCGGCTGCGGCTGCGCGGCGCCGTCCCAGAACGGCGCGTGGAAAGATGCCATGCGCGCCGAGACTTCCTTGCGGCCGGGAGCCGTGAGGTTCATCCGGATCAGTCCAGCCATCGCGGCATAGAACGCCGCGCGGTCCGCGACGCCGCCGCGACCCAGCGCGGCCATGCCGTAGTACTGCGTCCAGCCCTCGGCGACCCAGAGGCTCGGCTGGAATTGCTCGCGCGTGTAGTCGAACGGTCCGAGCGCCACCGGGCGCACGCGCTTCACGTTCCACACATGGAAGTACTCGTGCGCTGCGGCGCTCGTGCCGGGAAGCAACGTCGCCGAGTCGGCCCATGTCCCAGAGCTGACGATCTGCGTCGAGTACAGGTGCTCCATGCCGTCGCCGCCAGGATACCCGATGTTGAACAGGAAGGTGTACTGCTCGAGCGGCGGAGCGCCGAAGACGGAATTCTCGTAGCGCACGATCTTCTCCACGTCGCGCACGAATCGCTGCCGCGCCGCCGCGGGCGCAGGACCATTGTGATGAACAATCGTACGGTATCGCTTGCCGTCGACGACGAACGAGTCGAGGAGCACGCCGGGTGCGACTTCCGTGGGCGTGTCGATCAGCCGGTCGTAGTTCTCGAAGCGGAAGTGCGTCTGGTTCGCATTGCGCGTGTCGCCGTTCACGATCTGCCAGCCCGAAGGCGGTTGCACGTCCAGCGTGACCGGGTCCGGCTTGTGACCTTCGACGTACATGAACAGGGAGGCGCCGTTCCAGTTCGCGTGCGCCGAATCGAGCACGGAAAAGGTGCCGGAGAGCTGGTTGGCGAACACACGGTAGCGCAGTCGGACCGTGCGCGCCCCCGCGGTCTGCACGACCCATCGTGAGCCGTCACTCTTGTTCCAGTGGAGCGGCTGCCCGGCGCCGTTCGTCGCGCGAAACTCCTGGACGTTTCGCGCGAAGTCCATCCTGGCGTAGCGCCCGGGCGACCAGACCGGGAGCTGAAGCGGCAGCGTCGCTCCTCGCACGCCGTCGACGTCGAGGTCGACCTCGTACAGGTGCGACGCCGGGTCGGGCATCGCGACTCGATAGGCGATCCGAAGCGGCGGCACGGCAGCGCCGGCGTGCGCCAGCGCGAGGGAGAGCGAGAGACAGAGCGCGAGAGAGCTCACGTGCGGGGATTCGGGGAGAAGAAGGTCGCGAACGCACGAACGCCCGCTCCGGCGATCCCGGAGCGGGCGCATGTGCAAGCTCCCGCATCAGCACGCGGCGCGCAAGCGCCGCGTCGTCGTCAGGGCTTCGCGGTCGCCGAGGAGTCCTTCTTCGCGTCGTTGAGCTTCTTGAGCTGCTTGTCGTTCTCGGCCGACGCCTTCAGTCCGCCGTACTTCTTGTCCTTCACGACTTCACCGGTCATCGCGTCGACGTAGACGACGGACGCGCCGGCGCCCTTGATCATCTTGATGTTGTAGACGAGGGCCTTGTCCTTCATCTCGAGCTCCGCGGAGCTGATCTGACCCGCGTCGTTGCTGGCCCGCGCGAGCGCGAACGCAGAGTCACCGCTGATCTTGACGGTGTTGACGAGGCTCTCCGCCACCTTCACGTCGACCTTCACGGAGCCGGACGTCGGCTGAACCGAGACCGGACCGCCCGCCGAAGCAGCCGCGCCGCTCGACAGGCCGGACGACGGTGCGCTCGTCACGCCCGACGACGGTGAACTCGTTACGCCGGTCGATGGTGCACTAGTCACGCCCGTCGATGGTGCACTGGTCACGCCCGTCGACGGTGCGCTCGTCACGCCCGTTGAGGGTGCGCTGGTCACACCGCTCGGCGAGCTCGTGACGCCGGACGGATTGTTCGCATTGCTCGCGTTGGGGCTCGCCGGCGCCGGCGACGTGACGGTGACCCCCGGGCTCGACATCGCGGGCGTCGACGTCGTCTTGGCTGCGGTGTCCTTGGCGGCCGCGCTGTCCGCGATCGCGCCATTCGACGTGCTGGTGGTCGGAGTTGTCTTCTTCGACGTGTCGGGCTGCGTCGTCTGCTGCGCCGCTGCCGGGATCGAGAGCGCTGCGAGCAGTATGGCCGCCAGTGTGTAGCGGTGTGTCATGGTCTGCATCTCCTGCATCATGATGTGGGGGGTGTTCCGCCTCCCTTCGACGGACATTGCTCGTACCACCGCAGATACCATGCACAAACGCCGCAGAAACGTGATATTTCCGAGAGAAAATTACGGACGGTGATCGACGCCACCACGCGCGCGTGCGGCGTGTCACGACTGGCTCGACGAGCTCGCCTCAGATTCCGCGAAACGTCGGTCGTCGCTTCTCCCGGAAGGACGTGATCGCTTCGGCGACGTCAGCCGTGGCGAAGCACGTCTTGATGTAGACGAGCTCGTCGCGCAGCGCGGTGTCGAGAGGCGTGTCGAGACTGCGCACGAGCAGACGCTTCGTGAGCGCGTGCGCAATCGGTGGGCCCGCGGCGAGCAGTGATGCATGGTCACGCACGGCATCGACGAACGCGGGATCCGCCACCACGTGCGCCGCGAGCCCGATGCGCTCCGCTTCGGCTGCGTCGACGTCGCGGCCCGTGAGCAGGATGTCGCTGGCGCGCGAGAGCCCGACATGGCGCGGCAGCAGCCAGCTCACGCCGGCATCGGGACTCAACCCACGCCGCACGTAGCCGGCGGTCATCCGTGCAGATGCCGCAACGATGCGTAGGTCGCACGCGAGCGCGAGTCCGAATCCCGCGCCGGCCGCCGCGCCATTCACGGCGGCGATCACCGGCTTCTCACAGGCCAGGATCGTGCGCACCCACGTCCCGACCCACGCGTAGGGATCGAGACGCTCGACACGCGTCGTCGACGGGAGCGCGGGGGGCTCGGACAGATCGAGCCCGGCGCAGAAGGCGCGTCCGGCGCCGGTGACGACGACGACGCGAACGGCATCTTCCGCCGCGGCATCGGCGACGGCGGAGGTCAGTGAGGCAGCGAGCGCCCCGTTGACGGCGTTCAACTTGTCGGCGCGATCGAGCGTGATCGTGCGCACGCCGTCGGCGGTCGTCTCGACGAGAAGGTGCGGGTAGTCGGTCATGCGGAATCATGCCGGTCCCCGCACCTCCTGTCGAGCGTGTTCAGTCGCGATTCGACACCGGCGCGGCAGCGAGCGGCTTCGAGATCTCGCTCGCCAGCTCGGCGAGCCGGATGAAGTCCGCGCGATAGCCGTCGCGGTCCGCACCGCGAGCGCCGCGCGCCAGCTCGACGACCTGCGGCCACGTCAGCGAGCCGGCGTGCTTCGACTCGCGCAGGAGCATGCCGAACCCCGCTACGGCGCTGGCGAAGCGCATCGACTCCGATGGTGCGCCGCGCCGCGCGAGCACCGGATGCGTCACGAGCTTGCTGCGATCGCCGTCCGGTTCCTTGTACCGCATCGCCACGTGCAGCAGCTCACTGCTCGGCGCATTCGCCGGCGTCGGGGGCCGCTGATAGCGCAGCGCGCTGGTCTCGGGCAGCGAGACGTCGAGTGGCGCGTCGGTGCGGACGATCTCGTACAGCGCCGTCACGGTGTGGCCGGCGCCGATCTCGCCCGCGTCCTTCGCGTCGTTGGCGAAATCCTCATCGCGCAGCAGTCGATCCTCGTAGCCGAGGAGCCGGTACGCGCGCACGCGCGCCGGATTGAACTCGACCTGCAGCTTCACGTCCTTCGCGACGGTGACGAGCGTACCGCCCATCTCCTTGACGAGCATCTTGCGCGCCTCGAGCAGGTCGTCGATGTAGCCGTAGTTGCCGTTCCCGGCGTCGGCCAGCTTCTCCATCTTCGCGTCCTTGAGGTTGCCCATCCCGAAGCCGAGAATGGTGAGAAAGGCACCCTCGGTGCGGCGCTGCTCGATGAGATCGACGAGCGCGCCGTCGCTCGATGCGCCGACGTTGAAGTCGCCGTCGGTGCACAGAATGACGCGGTTGTTGCCACCGCGGACGAAGTTCCGACGCACGACGTCGTACGCCAGCCGGATCCCGGCGCCACCAGCGGTCGAGCCGCCGGCCTCGAGCCCCTCGAGCGCGGCGAGAATACGCTGCTTGTCGCTGCCCGGTGTGGACGGGAGCGCGAGGCCGGCCGCGCCGGCATACACGACGATCGCGACGCGGTCCTCCTCGCGCAGCTCGTTCACGAGCAGCGCGAGCGACTGCTTCACGAGTGGCAGCCGTCCAGGCCCCTGCATCGAGCCGGAGACGTCGACGAGGAACACGAGGTTGGCAGCCGGCGCGCGGCGCATGTCCACCTCGCGGGCGCGGAGCGCGATGCGCAGAAGATCATGCTGGACGTTCCACGGTGCGGCCGCGAGCTCCGTCGTGATGCGCAGCGGCGCGTCGTCCGAGGCCGGAGTGGCATCCCCATAGGGGAAGTAGTTGACCAGCTCCTCGATGCGGACGGCATCCTTCGGCGGGAGCGTCCCCTGATTGAGGAAGCGTCGCACGTTCGCGTACGACGCACGGTCGACGTCGACGGAAAACGTGGAGAGCGGTGCGACGCTGACGGGACGGAATGGATTCTCGTCGATGCGCTCGTACGCCTCCGTGTTCCACGGCTCGCGCGCGCGGCGGATGCCGGGAGGAACGGCCGAGCCGTCGACGCGCGCGCGCTTCTGCGCCAGAACCGTCGGCGCCGGCGCGATGCCGACCGAGGCGACCGCTCCAGTCATATCGGTCTTGCGCCGGTCCATCGCGGCGCGCGAGGGCTCACTGCGCGGCTGGGCCCCGTTCGCCACCACGACTTCCTCGAGCATCGCCGTCGCCGGAGTGAGCGCGATGTCGACGTGAACGGTATCACCGCTTAGATCCACGGCGCGCTGCCACGGCTGGAAGCCGATGCATCGCGCGAGCAGGGTGACGCGATCCCTCGCACCGGCGCGTTCCACGGTGATCGAGTAGCCCCCGTCGCTCCGGCTGATCGCCGACGTCTGGCGTCCCGCGACGGAGACGGACACGCCCTGAACGGCACGCCCGTTCGAAGTCACGCGACCGACGAGAACAGTGGATTCGAGCCGCCGAGCTTCGGCGCGGGAATGGTCGAACATCGCGAAAGCGGGAGTCAGCGCGAGGAGCGCGGCGACTCGAAGAGCACGGGAAGACATGGCGACCTCGCCGGTTGGGAGTTGTCAGGGAGACGCCACGCCCGTGCTCCCTTGCACACCACCGTGCGGCACGGCCGCTGGGGCAGCCGAACCTCTCCCGAAGGAGAAGGAGCATTTATCCCCTCCTGCATCCAGATTCGTATATATTCCCCGGACCAGAACCCGCCCGCCCATGTCCGTCCGCCGGTCCCATCCCTCGAGCCGGACCCCTGCCGCACGGTTCGCACGCGGCACGCAGTCACCCGATGACGTGGCCGCCGACGCGCCGCACGGGTCCCGCCCGGAGCAGGTCTATCAGCGCCTCCGCGATCTCATCGTGCAGGGACTGCTCGCCCCTGGCAGCCGCGTCGTGGAGACGGAGGTCGCGACGCGCCTCGGCGTGAGCCGCACGCCGGTTCGTGAGGCGTTGCAGCGGCTGCAACAGGAAGGGTTCGTCGTCGGCGCGCCTGGTGCGCAGCAGGCGCGACTCACCGTCGCGCCACTCACCCGCGCCGACGTGCACGAGCTGCTCAACATCGTCGGTGAGCTCGAGGGGCTCGGTGCGCGCTGGGCGGCGGCGCTCGACGCGCCGGAGCGGAGCGCGCTGGTGACGGATCTGCGGGGTCTGAACACCGACTTCCACCGCATGGGGCTCGCGGTGCCGCTCGACCACAGCAGCCTGTACCTGGCAGACGAGCGGCTCCATCGCAAGATCGTCGAGGCGAGCGCGGGCCCGCGCCTGCTCGCGCTGCACGACAGCGTGAAGCCGCAGGCCGAGCGCTACATCCGCATGTACATCAGCATGCTCACGAGCGACATCCGGGCGTCGGTCGCCGAGCACGACGCGATCATCGAAGCGATCGAAGCGGGTGACGTGGACGAAGCGCAGGTCGCCGTCCAGACGAACTGGCGCCACGCCGCGGATCGCATCGGCAAGGTGATCGACGTCGCGGGGGAGCGCGGTAGCTGGTAATTGCGCGAGTGCGGCTCGCCTTGTGGCTTCATTGCGCCCGCGGCCATCTGGTTTAGTCGCGCCCTGGGCCGAGAGCATTCCACTTAGCGCTCCTGCTCGAGCTCCCCTCTGAGCTTGACGTAGCTCTCGTATCGCACCGTGCTCACCTCGCCTGCGTCCACGGCCGCGCGGACGGCGCAGTCGGGCTCGACGCCGTGGCGGCAGTCGGCGAAGCGGCAGTGCGGGAGATAGGGGCGCAGCTCGGGGAAGCAGGCGTCGAGCGACTCCGGGGCGAGCGCCCACATGCCGATCTCGCGTAGGCCCGGTGTATCAGCGACGTAGCCGCCGTCGTCACCCGGCAGCGGATGCAGGTACCCGCCTACCGTGGTGTGTCGCCCCTTGTTCACCGTCTCGCTGATCTCGCCGACGCGCAGGTCGAGCCCGGGGAACATGGCATTGAGAAGCGACGACTTTCCGACGCCCGATGGGCCGGTGAGCACACTCACCACGCCGCTCAGTGCACCGTGCAGCGTGTCGAGCCCTTCGCCGCGCTTGGCGCTCGTCAGATGCACGGGATAGCCCGCGCGCTCGTAGTCGATCCAGCGCTCGCGCGCCGCATCTGCGCCGCCCACGAGCTCCACCTTGTTGACCACGACGCGCGCCGCGAGCTGGTTCGCCTCGGCGATGACCAGGAAGCGATCGAGCATGCGCCGATGAGGCTCCGGGTTCGCCGCCGCGAAGACGACGACCACCTGATCGACGTTGGCCGCGACGATGCGCTCACCCTGACCTCCGCCCGGCGCACGCCGAGCGAGGCGCGACCGGCGCGGCAGGATCTCGGCGATCGCCCACGCAGCACTCGAAGGATCGTGCTCCAGCAGCACGCGATCGCCCACCGCGAGCTTGAGCGTCTCCGCCGCGGACGCGATGGTGTCGCGGCGGAGCGACCCGTCGGCGCGGCGCCCGGCGTTCGACTTCTTCACGCGTCCGCGCAGCGACGCCTCGACGACGGATCCCTCCTCGCGGCGCACCCGCCACACGCCTCCCGTGCCGCTGAGGACGATCCCCTGCCCCGCGTGCGTGGGCGATTCCTCGCCAGCGCGATCCATCATCCGGCGGCGCCGCCGGAATCGGCGTCGTTCCCTTCGTCGCGCATGGCATCCCACCACCGGCGCGTCGGAGCACCGTGGCTGCGTTCGGCGACGGCCGCATGCAGCGCCGCCCTCACCTCGGAGAGGCTGAGCGCGGCGACGATGACTTGCGCGTCCTCCGCGGTGTCCGCTTCGGCGAGGAAGTCCGTCTCGACGTGACCGCTCGGCGTCGTCGCGCCGATCCTCGACCACTGCACGAAGAGGAGATAGGCGCCGAACGCCGCTTCCGGATGACCGGTGGGCGCGGTCACGATCTCGACGCTGTAGGAGAGTCCATCCGGCCCCTCGAACGCCGCGGGTCGTCCGTGCACCGCCGCGTAGCCGCCGATGGTGTTGGCATCGCCACGACGGTGATCGGCCGGAAGGTGCTGCCCAGGCATTGAAGGCGGCGCCTCAGCGCCGACGCTGGAGCGCTTCCCGCAGCACGTTGCCCGTGATGAAGGCGACGTTGGCGGGACGCTCGGCGAGGCGCCGCATGAGATACGGGTACCATTGAGTTCCGAACGGCACGTACACGCGCATACGGTAGCCCTCCTTCACCAGCGACTGCTGAAGGTCGCGGCGAATGCCGTAGAGCATCTGGAACTCGAACCGATCCTTCTCGATCCCCTGCTCCTTCGCCCATCGCTTCGCTTCGTTGATCATCGCAGGATCGTGCGTCGCGATGCCAGGGTAGTTGCCCTTGCGCATGAGCTCGCGCATGCACTTCACGTAGTTCGCGTCGACGTCCTTCTTCTCGGGATACGCCACTGAGGGAGGCTCCTTGTACGCGCCCTTGCAGATGCGCACGCGAGCGCGAAGCCCATTCATCTGCTCGACGTCGGCGAAGGTGCGGTAAAGGTAGCTCTGCAGCACGACGCCAACGTTCGCCTTGTAGGCGGGATGCAGCCGCTCCTCGAACATCTTGAGGGTGACCTCGGTGTACGCGCTCGACTCCATGTCGATGCGCACGAAGCTGCCGTACTGCTGCGCTCGCGCGAGGATGTCCTGCACGACCGCCACGCAGAGCTCCTGGTCGATGTCCAACCCCATCGCGGTGAGCTTGAGCGAGACGTTGGCGTCCAGTCGTGCTTCGTGGATCCGATCGAGGATCCGGAGGTACTCGTCGCGGGCGGCGCGGGCCTCACGCTCGTTCGTCGTGCTCTCGCCAAGCAGGTCGAGAGAGGCGGAGATGCCGCGGGCGTTGAGGGTGCGCACGACGTCGACCGCTTCGTCGAGCGTCTCACCGGGAACGAACCGCTTTGCGAAGTGCTTCGCCAGCCGGCTGTTGCGGACAAACTTGAAGACGCGCGGCTGGTTCGAGAGGTACAGGAGCGTATCGCGAAGCATTGATTCTCGGTACGACGACGGTCGGCGGACGCCGGAGGAGCTAGGAAAGTAATCGTCGTGGAGGGATGAACGAACAACGGGTCGGCGCAGTGCCGACCCGCTCGTGGAATGCTGCGCGATGCGCGCTATTCCTGCTCGCGTTTCTCCGGCCGCGCGGCAGGCGTGGTGACGGCGCCCTTGACGCGCGTCTCGGCGGCGGCCTTCGGCTGCGCACCCTTCTCGATGTCCACCTGGACATTGCGCTGGAACTCGCTGATGTCGCGATCGTGGGCACCCGCGCCGACGAGGGATCGAATCGCGTTGGCGGCGGTCTGGACGGGGACCCCTCGGGACACGATGTCGGCAAGCACGGTGAAGGGCAGCGTGAGCGAGCGACGAAGCCCGGACTGCTTCTTCATCTTTCCGAGCTCCACGGCGGGCACGCCGGCGTGCACGGCGGAGGCAGCCGCCTTGAGCTCATCGGTCGTTGCGACGGCGCCAAGGACGCGGTGCGCGTTGGCCATCTCCACGGTCAACGACCGCACGGCGACCACGATGCGCGAGCCGTCGGCGCCCATCGCGAGCCCCTGATACACCTTCTCCATCAGCGGCTCGACCGGTATGCCCTGGGCCCGCGCCGAATCGACGAGCGCGGACAGCGCCTTGCGCGATGGGGCGTCGAGCCGGTTACCGATACGAGGATCCTGGGCCTCGGCGCGGCCGAATGCCCCCGCGACGAGAGCCGTCATCAAGATCCCGCGAGCCGTACGAGTGTTCACTCTGGCGTACCCTCCACGACGAGCGCACTGCTCGGCTGACCGAAGTCGTCACCCGCCGCGCGAGGGGCGGTAGGATCCGCGACCCACTGCTTGCCGTTGACGAGGAACGCGTAACGGTGGACGCCAGCCGGTACCGGAGCTGAGACACTCCAAACACCGTTATGGTTTTCTGCCACGAGGGCGGTATCGCCGAGCCCCCAATTGTTGAAGTCGCCGACGACGGTGACGCTGCGCGCTTCGGGCGCGACGAGCACGAACTGCACGGGGATCGGCTCGCTTCCGGCGACCGTCTGCGGACGCGACCGGAGCATTCCCACGGTGACCACGGCGACGACGCCGGCCGCGAGGGCGGCGGCATACGCCGGCCGGCGCGACAGGTTGACGGCGGCGCCGACCCACCCGGCCGCACCGCGCGGCCGGCGCTCCGCCTGCATGCGGCGCACGCGAACCATCACCCGGCGGTCGAACGACTCGTCGACGCGCACGGGCTGTTGCAGCTCTTGGACGATGAGCTCTAGTGTCGTTCGTGTCCAATCAGGCACTGTGAACCTCCCGCAGCAGGACGCGCAGCCGGTCGCAAGCGCGCATGACCCGCATTTTCAGAGCTGAGACCCCGACTCCGGTGATCTCCGCCATCTCGTCGTATCCGAGTTCTTCCACGTACTTCAGAAGAAACGCCTCCCGTTGGTCAGCGCTGAGCTCGCCGAGTGCGCGCTCGATCTCCTCCCTCCACATCGTCTGCTCCGCCGGATGCTCCTGCGAAGCGTTGAGCAGCGCCGTCTCATCATGTACGAACGTCTGCCCCCTTCGCACGCGGCGTGCCCCACTCGTCCGACACCGATTGACGAGAATACGGAACAGCCAGGCGCCGAATCGCTCGGGGTCCTCGCAGCGCGCGAGCGATCGGTATGCGCGAGTGAAGGCATCCTGCAGCGCCTCTTCCGCGTCTTCCCGATTGCCCAACATGTGCACCGCATAGCGCGCGTACTTGTCCCGGTAACGTGAGACGAGCGCGCCATACGCGTTCACCTCACCGTGCAACACTCGATCGACGAGCGCCGCATCCGAGCTTTCCATACCGTCTGGACCTTGCATCGACACCTACCGTCACAGTCGAGCGCGTGTAATACGACCATGGTATAACCCACCGAACATTACGCGTCGGATGACCGTGCGGCCATCGTCACTAGTCAGTACTCCCTAGTCAGTACTCCGGGTCGTGCTCGAGCGGATTGCCGCGCCTGCACGAGCTGGGTCGCGGGAGCGAACCGTCCCGGAAAACGTTCGTTTAGCTGGTGCAGCTCGTCCACCACCCGCGCGGCCCCCTGTGCGTCCACGTATCGGAATGGTCCTCCCCGGAAGGGGGGGAAGCCCAGCCCGAACACAGCGCCCACGTCGCCGTCGCGCGTCGAGCGGAGCACGCGCTCCTCGAGACAGAGCGCTGCTTCGTTCACCATCGCCAGCACGCAGCGGCGCTGAATCTCGTCCATCGGGACGTCACGGCGCTGTGCACCACCCGGCAGTACCTCATACACCGACGGATCGACTTCGCCCTTTTTTCCCGTGTCGTCGTACCGGTAGAAGCCCTTCCGCCCCTTCCGGCCGGTGCGACCCGATTCCACGACGCGGCGCAGGGAATCACCTGGCGCCATTCGCGGACCGAACGCGTCGCTCAGCACCTGACCCACCTTGCCCCCTACGTCGATGCCCACTTCGTCGTGATCGGTCCGACCGGGAAGCCGAAGGCCGTGAGCGCCGCATCGACCGCCTCGATGCTCGCGCCCTCGTCGAGGAGGCGGCCAGCCTCGTTCATGTATGCGGAGAGAATGCGCGTCGTGTAGAAGCCGGGCGCGTCGTTGACGACGATGACCGTCTTGCCGAGCCGCTTGCCGAACGCCACCGCCGTGACGATCGCGTCGTCGTCGGTGTCGCCGGTGGCGATCACCTCCAGCAGCGGCATCTTGTGCACGGGAGAAAAGAAGTGCATCCCGAGCACGCGGTTCTGGCGCGAGGCCACCTCCGCGATACGGCTGATGGGGATCGTGCTCGTGTTCGACGCATAGATGGCGTCGTCGCGCAGCATCGGCTCGACCTCGCGCAGCACGCGATGCTTGAGCGAGAGATCCTCGAACACCGCTTCGATCACGAGCGTGGCGCGGCCGAAACCCGAGTAGTCGACCGTGCCGCCCGCGAGCAGCATCTGGTCCTCGTACTCCAGCCGGGTGATCTGCTTCTTCTTCAGCCGCTCGCGCAGCACCTCGCTCACCGCGGCAAGTCCCTTCCCCACACGCGCGAGATCCGTGTCCTTGAGGCGCACCGGCGTCCCCTGCTGCACGGCGATCGACGCGATTCCGGCGCCCATGAAGCCCGCACCCAGCACCCCGAGCGTCTCGACCTCGGCCGCCTCGGGGACCTCGCCCGTGACGCCGGGATCCTTCTTGAGCGCGGTCGTCGCGAAGAACAGGAAGATGAGCTCCTTCGCGACGTCGCTCATCGCGAGCTCCCCGAACGACCGCGACTCGAGCCGATAGCCCAGCTCACCGCCGCCGTTGTAGCCGGCCTGCACCGCGGCGAGCGCGGCGAGCGGAGCGGGATAGTGGCCGTGCGTCTTCGCCATGACGCCCTCGCGCGCCTTCTTGAACACGAGCGATCGACCGATCGGGTTGTCCTCGAGGATCAGGCCGGTCGGGCCGCGCCCCTTGGGGGAGTGACGCGGCTCCAGGGTGAAGTCGGCGAGATGTCGCGCGCGATCGACCGCGACCTCACGGAGGATGGCCGGGTGGACCAGCTCGTCGACGAGCCCCATCTGCTGGGCCTTCCTCGCGCGGATGTTCCGGCCGGTGAGGATCATGTCGAGCGCGCGCTGAAGCCCGATCAATCGCGGCAGCCGCTGCGTGCCCCCCGCACCCGGGATCAGCCCGAGCTGGACCTCGGGTAGTGCGAGCACGGTGGTGGGATGATCCGAGGCGACGCGATAGTGACACGCGAGCGCGGTCTCGAGTCCCGCGCCGAGACACGCGCCGTGGATCGCGGCGACGACAGGCACCCGCAGCGACTCGAGCCGCGCGAGCAGCGCCTGGCCGCCGCGGCTCAGCGACTCGGCGTCGGTGACGCTGTGCATCGAGAGGAACTCGTCGATGTCCGCGCCGGCGATCCAGGTGTCGGGCTTCCCGGACATCAGCACGACCCCCTGCACCGTCGTGTCGCTCTCGATGCGGCCGAAGAGCTCCGCGAACTCGGTGCGGAGCGTGGCGGTGACCTTGTTCACCGGCTCGCCGGGCAGATCGATCGTGACGATCGCGATGCCGTCCTGATGCTCCAGGCGAAGCGCCTGCATCAGGCGCGCTCCACGATCATCGCGTGGCCCATCCCGCCCGCGGCGCACACGGTCATGAGGCCGAACTGTCCGCCGCGGCGCGCAAGCTCGTTGCAAAGCGTGGTGAGGATACGACCGCCGGTCGCGCCGAACGGATGCCCGATCGAGATCGAGCCGCCCATCACGTTGAGCTTCGAGCGGTCCACGTCACCGACGGGCTGGCCGAAGCCGGCGCGCGCCGCCCACTCGCGAGAGGTGAACCCCTTCAGATTGCAGAGCACCTGCGCGGCGAACGCCTCGTGCATCTCGATGAGGTCCATGTGCGCGAGGGACAGGCCGGCTCGCTGGAGGGCGACGGGCGTCGCAAGCACCGGGCCCATGAGCAGCTGCTCACCCGGATCGAGCGCGGCGTAACTGTAGCTGCGGATGTAGGCGATCGGTTGATAGCCAAGCGACTTCGCGCGATCCTCGCTCATGAGCAGCACCGCGCTTCCACCGTCCGTGAGTGGTGAGGCATTACCCGCCGTCACGCTGCCGTTTCGGCGATCGAATACCGGCTTGAGCGCGCGCAGCTGCTCGATCGACGTGTCGGACCTGATGCCGTTGTCGCTCGTCATCGCCTGGAAGCCGGGCGGAACGAACACGGGCGCGATCTCGGCGGTGAGCCGGCCGTCCTGCGTGCCAGCCGCAGCCAGGCGATGCGAACGGAGCGCGAACTGATCCTGCTGCTCGCGCGGGATGGCGTTGATCTTCGCCATCTTCTCGGCCGATTCGCCCATCGTCTCGTTCGTGGACGGTTCGGCGATGGCGGGGGTGATCGGGACGAGATCCCGCGGGCGGACGCGCGCGAGGGCCGTCACGCGGCTGCCGAACGACTTCGCTCTGGAGGCAGCGACGAGTGCCTCGCTCATGCCGCGCGAATGAAGGATCGGGACGTTCGAGAGCGACTCCGCGCCGCCGGCGATGACGACGTCGGCATGCCCGAGCGCGATCTGATCGGCCGCGTCGGTGATGGCCTGGTTGGCCGAGGCGCACGCGCGACTTACGGTGAACGACTGGACGCCCTTGGGGAGCATCGGGAGGAGCGAGACCTCGCGCGCGATGTTCGGCGCGACGACCGACGGTACGACCGTCCCGTAGACGATCATCTCGACGAGCTTCCCGTCGATCTCGCTGCGCTGGATCAGCTCGGCCACGCAGTGCTTGCCGAGCTGGATCGACGTGAGATTCTTGAGCGTCGTTCCCGATCTGGCGAACGGCGTACGGACGCCGGCGACGATGGCCACGCGGCGTCCAGGAGAGCCGTAGCTTGGCATGGGGATAAGCTACGGGGGGCGCGAGGGGAACGGGACTAGCCGAGCCGTATCACCGAGCGCGCGCGGCGGCGCAGCCACCACTGGTCGATGTTGCGCCACGGGAACACCTGGCGCCACGCGGTGAGCATCGCGCCGCGAATCGTCAGCCGAAGACCGCCCGCGGAGCGGCGATGGTAGCGGCTGTGGACGAGGTGCTTATAGAGATCGATGTGGCGGCGCTTGATGAAGACGAGGCGCTGCTCCGGTGTCTTGCCGCGCACGATCTTCTTCTGTGCGACCTCGGCGCGCCGCGCGATGACGCGGAGCCGATGCAGGCGATACAGCACCGCGGGGTCGCTCACGTGGGGAATCCGCACGTGGTCGAGCTTGCGCGGGTCGGGCCAGAATCGGGGCATGCGGACGTTCGACGTCAACAGCGTCACACCGTCGACGAACTCCGAGTCGAAGCCGATGGAGTACATGGGGTCGCGCGTGCCGAGCTCCGCGGGGGGCCGCATCGCGACGATGGTGGCCTGATCGCCGAACCTGGGATGCTCGAGCGACGAGCCGACGGCGGGCAGCGGATAGGTCGTGCGGTCGGTGGTGCGGTGCGGATCGCAGAAGCCGAGCCCCATCATCTTGCGCTCGGTGAGCTCGAGATAGGCGAGGAGCTCCTGGTCGATCGGCTCGTGGTAGATCGGGTTCAGCGTGCGCGTACGGTCCGGAGGGATGACGTTCTCGCGGTAGAGCACCCAGGGCGCGCGCACGTAGCAGACGTAGAATCGCGCCACCCAGTAGAGCTGGGCGACCGCGAGAAGCGTGACGCCCACGCGTCCGCGCACGGGGAGCCAGTACCACACCCGCAGCAGCAGCTCGACGATGCGTTGACTGGTCACGAGGGGAGAGGCGAAGGTTATCTTGAGCGCCCGACGCGTCCGCTACCACGCCCTACCGAGGACGACCAGACGACCTCGCACGCCACGCGACCGGACCGCGATGCACTCTTTCTCGCCCTCGGTGAGGAGGTCTTCGACCTGCTCGTGATCGGGGGTGGGATCACGGGGGCGGGGGTGGCGCGGGACGCCGCGCTACGGGGGCTGCGGGTGGCGCTGGTGGAGCAGCACGACTACGCGAGTGGGACGTCGAGCCGCTCGTCGAGGCTGGTGCACGGCGGTGTGCGGTACCTCGAGCACGGCGAGCTGGGGCTGGTGTTCGAGTCGAGCCGCGAGCGTCGCACCCTGCAGCGCATCGCGCCGCATCTCGTGCGACCGCTCGCGTTCACCTGGCCGGTCTACGAGGGCGCGCGTGTGCCGCGCTGGAAGCTCGGCGCGGGACTGCTCCTGTACGACGTGCTGTCGTTGTTCCGGAATCGGCGACACGAGCGGCTGGACGCGCGCGCGGTGCATGCGAGCGAGCCTACGCTGCGCACGGAGGCGCTGGTCGGCGGCGCCCGGTACTGGGACGCGGCGACGGACGACATCCGGCTGACGCTGGCGACGGTGCTCTCGGCGCAGCGCGCGGGGGCGGTGGTGCTGAATCACGCACGGGTCGTTGGTCTGGTGCGGCGCGACGGGCGCGTGGCCGGCGCGACGGTGGCGAACACCCTCGACGACGCGACGACGACCGTGCACGCGCGCGTGGTGGTGAACGCGACAGGCCCGTGGAGCGACGACGTCGAGCGGATGGCCGACGGACAGGCGGGGGCGGCCGTGCGCGGCAGCAAGGGCGTGCACGTGAGCGTGCCGCGGGCTCGCGTGGGCAACACGTCCGCGGTGACACTCACGGCGCCGCAGGACGGCCGAGTGATGTTCGTGCTGCCGGCCGGCTACTACACGATCATCGGCACGACGGACAGCTACGACGCATCACGTCCGGAGGAGGTTCACGCGACGAGCGCCGACGTGACGTACCTCCTGGACGCGGCGAATCATTACTTCCCGGCCGCACAGCTCACGGAGCGCGACGTCGTGAGCGCGTGGGCCGGCCTTCGACCGCTCGCCGCGCCGGGCGCGACAGGCGCGCCAAGCAGCGCGTCGCGCGAGCACAGCATCGTGGAGAGCGCACCGGGACTCGTACGCGTGACGGGCGGCAAGCTGACGACGTTCCGCTCGATGGCGGAGGAGATCGTCGACCGCGTCGAGCGACTGCTCGGGCAGGCGCCGACGGCGAGCCGCACGGCCCAGCTCCCGCTGGTCGGAGGCGACCTGCGCGACGCGCAGGAGGAGGTGGCGCATGCCGTGGCGGCGACGGGGGACGAGGCGATCGCGCGCCGACTCGTGCTGGCGTACGGCACGGCGTGGCACGGCGTGTGGTCGTTGACGCAGGCCGACCCGGCGCTCGCGACGCCAGTCGAGCCCGGGCTGCCCTACCTCCATGCCGAGCTCCTGCACGCCGTGACGCACGAACAGGCCTCGACACTCGGTGACCTGCTCATCCGACGCACGCCGGTGGCGTTCGAGACGTGGGACCACGGGCGATCCGCGGCCAGACGGATCGCGCACACGGTGGGACATTGGATGCGGTGGACCGACGTCGAGGTCGACGACGCCGTGGCGAGTTACGACAGAGAGATGACGAAGATCTTTCGCGTGGCCGACGACTAGATCTCGTCCGGCTGCAGATCGTGGATCGTCTTGAGCTCGGTGACCTTGAGCTGACGGGTGAGCGCCGGGAGCTTGAGGTAGGCGATCTCACCGACCGACTTGCCGAGCAGCGCACGGCCGATCGGCGACGACATGGTCACGTGCCCCTCCTCGAAGTCCACGGCATCGCCGAAGACGAGGTGATACGTCTCCTTGAGTCCCGACTTCTCGTCGCGGACGTGCACGGTCGAGCCGAGCCCGACCCGATCGTGCGGAATCTGGGTGACGTCGATGGACGACAGCTTGCTGAGCCGCTCGCGCAACTGACCGAGCCGCGCCTGAACGAACTGCTGGCGCTCGAGGGCGGCCTTGTACTCGCTATTCTCGCGGAGGTCGCCCATCTCGACCGCTTTCCGGATCTCGTTGGGGAGGGTGACGTTGAGCTCGTACTGCAGCTTCTCGACCTCGCCCCCGAGCTTCTCTTTCAGTGCTTCGATCATGGGTGTAACGGACTTCGAGACGACAAAAAAGTTGACGCCCGGCCGGGAGCCGGGCGCCGCATGACTTCATTCTATCGTACCCGGTCCGGTGGGGCAATTCCGGTGCCGGGCAGATGAGGCTGCGAATCGAAGCGCTCGAGCCCGGCGTGCATCGGATCCGCATGCGAAGCTGGCGCGGCGCGCTAGTCGGCTACGACGTCAGCGCGTATCTGCTTGGCGACGTGCTGATCGATACGGGGTTCGCGCGCGGTGGACGAGCGTTGCTCGCTGCGGTGGAGGCGATTCGGCCGCGGGGCGTCGTCGTGACACACTGGCACGAGGATCACGCCGGCAACGCGCCGGCGCTCGCCGCGAGCGGCTTGCCGATGGCGATGCACGCCGAGAGCGAGGCGCTGCTGCGTGCGCGGCCGGCGATCCGGTTCTACCGGCGCGCGGTCTGGGGCCGGACGGCGCGACTGCGGGCGCCACTGGAGCCATTCGACCCTGCTCCGCTGGTGCTGATCGAGACGCCGGGCCACAGCTCCGATCATCTCGCCGTGTGGGACGCGGAGCGGCGGATGCTCGTGTCGGGGGACCTGTTCCTCGGCGTGAAGGTGCGTGTCGCGCACGAGGAAGACGAATCGCCGCGAGCGCTCGTAGCGAGCCTGCGGCGGGCGGCGGCGCTGGAGCCGCGGCTGCTACTCGACGCGCATCGAGGTCCGGTGCCCGATGCAGCGGCACGGTTGAGGGCGAAGGCAGAGTGGAACGAGAATCTGATCGGGGAGATCGAGCGACTCGGGGCCGCCGGCGTGGAGGCTGGCGAGATCGTACGGCGGCTGTTCGGCGGGGAGTCGCTGGTTGGGATGGTCAGTGGGCTGGAGTACTCGAGACGGGGGTTCGTGAGGGCCGTAATGAGGGAGCTCGGTGGGCCGTGAGCGCGGGTGCGATAGTGCGCGGGTGCGCGGGTGCGTGACGGCCGACGCTCACACCGCAGTCGCCTGCAACTGCAACTGACTGCACGCGGAGCGCGCGGAGCACGGCGGGAGGACCCAGACAGTTCTTGGCGCACCGCAAGCACGCACGCCGACCCCAAGATCTTTCGTTTTGGAGGTGTGGCAGAGAGGGCTTCGTGCAGATCTCTCGACTTCGCTCGGGATGACAGCGGGAAGGAGCACTGCCGAGAGTAGTTCTCCGCGTTCTCGGCTTCCCTTCGCGTGCTCCGTGTGAACCGATCACTCGCGCGAGCCGTGGATGGGGCGTCAGGTAGCGGTGAAGGTCGCGCCGGTCAGCTGCTCGCTCAGGGTCCACAGACGTTCGCGGGTCGCCGGGTCCCGCGACTGGCGTGACGTGCGGACCTCGCGGCCGTAGCGGTCGAAGCATTTGCCGGTGACGGTCGCGATCTCGGGTGCCGAAGCGGCGTGAACGGCGGCGCGCGCGCCGGCCGTGGGGCTCGCGAGCACGCGGCCCCACACCGCCTTCAACCAGCGCGGGCGAAAGAGGACATGCTCACGCATCAGGTCAGTCGCGACGAGTCCGGGGTCCACGCAGTTGGCCGTGATGCCCGTGCCGGCGAGGCGCTCGGCCAGCTCGAAGGTGAAGAGGACGTTGGCGAGCTTGGACTGCGTGTAGGCGAGGGGTCCGATCCAGCGACGGGCGCCCTGCACGTCGTGGAACGCGATGCGCCCGAAGCGCTCGAACATCGAGGCGACGGTGACGACGCGCGCGCCGTGGTCGTGCCCGCCGCGGCGCAGCGCGGGCAGCAGCTCGTGCGTGAGGAGGAAGGGCGCGAGATGATTCACGGCGAGCGTGAGCTCGATGCCATCGGCGCTCAACTTTCGTTTCGTGGGATTGACCCCCGCGTTGTGGATCAGCACGTGGAGTGCCTCGTGGCGGGCACGCAGCTCCTGGGCGGCGACGCGGATGTCGTCGAACGAGGCGAGGTCGGCGACGATGCTGGACACGTGCGGGTTGCCGCTCGACGCGGCGACGTCGTCGCGCGCCGCGGAGAGCAGGCGCTCGTCGCGTGCGAGGAGCACGACGGTGGCGCCGAGTCGCGCCAGGCCGAGCGCGGTGGCTTTGCCCAGCCCGCGACTCGCGCCGGTGACGAGACACACGCGGCCGCGCATGTCGTTGTCGGCGATCGACGACGCCAGCGTCTCGGTCTGCGGCGACATCTCGGTCGACGCGCGGGTCGCCGGCACGGAGGCTTCGGCGTAGGTTGACGGTTCCAGTCCGTCATGCATCCGGGAGAATGTAGTGCAGCCACTCATCCGGCCGCTCTCGATCGCTCTGCTCGTCGGCACGGCGCTGCTCGGCGTGGGTGCCATGCTGCACCCGATCCTGCCACACGATCCATCCATGCAGCTCCGAATGATCGCGGAGACCTGGTACTTCCGACCCATCCACCTCGCGATGCTGGCGGGTTCGGCCCTCATCATCCTCGGGATCTGGACCCGTGCGCTCATGGCGCCGCCCGCGCCACCCCTGCTCGCTGCGCTGGCGCTCGTGTCGCTGGGTCTCTGCTTCAACGCGATCGACATCGCGTTCATGGCGAGCGCGGGGACTCAGCTCGCGTCGCTGGCGCAGGCTGGGCACGCCGAGATGGGGACCCTGTTCGACTCGCTGCACCGCGTCGGGCTGATGACGGCGCGGTTCGGAAACGTCCTCATCGCGCTCGGCGCGATCGTGCTGAGCTGGGTGGAGCGACAGGACGCGATGCCCTGGTCGTCGCGACTCGCTTCGATCGCGGGATTCGTCGGCCTGTTCTGCGCGGTGTGCTTTCCCGAAGCGAGCCTATTGATCCTGGCGGCGGTGACGTTGATGCCGGGGTGGCAGGTGGCGACGGCTCTGAGGGGGATGAGGCTCGGGTAGTCCGGGGGTCCTGGTAGTGCCCTGCAACTGCCAAGGCAAAGGCCACTGCCACTTCAGTTTCACGCGGAGCGCGCGGCGGCACGACGGGAGGACCGCGAAAGGCCCTTGCGCACGGCAGGCTGGATGCCGACCTCGAGATCCGTTACGGCGTTCCCTTCTCGTCCGCGGTCGGGCCGTAGATCTGGGGGACCTTCTGCTCGGTCAGGCGCAGGTAGATGCCGAGCTGCGCGCGGTGGTGGACGAGGTGGTTCAGCATCAGCGTCCGGTAAACCATGTAGCGCGGCTGCGTGCTCACCTCGTGTCCCGCCGCCTTGAGCGTCCAGGGCACCTGTAGTTCGGCGTCGCTCACTTT
>QHVE01000063.1:28251-40710 GCA_003223455.1 Gemmatimonadota bacterium
CTGTGGTCGAACAGCTTGAGGAGCTGGTCGACCGGGAGGAAGCGATAGACGGCCGACGGTCCTTCGCGGGGGGCGATGTCGAACTCGGTCTCGGCGAGTACGAACCGCGTCCACCCCGGAATCATCGCGACGAGCTGGGCCAGATGCCCCATCGGGAACGACTTCGCGTGCGGCTTCCACTCGATGCGATCGTCGGGGACGCGCTCGAGGACCTTTCTCGTTGTCGCGATCTCGACGTCGAACTCGGGGATCAGCAGATCGGAGAGAGGCATCGGGTAAGAGGTGGGGAGTGGGGAGTTCAGGGTGACTACCGGTGCATGGGGAGCTTCGCGTCGGTATCGGCCGGCTCGTCGGGCGCGCCGTTGGCCCGTGCGAACTCGTCGCGCAGGACGCGCATGTTCTCCTCGCGACGGTCGAGCAGGCGCTTGAGCTTGCGCGGCGCGTGGCGCGCGTGCACGTACGCCGTGAGCAGCGGCAAGGCGACGGTGGAATCGAGATAGCATACGACAGCGTCTGGGAGCCGCTCGGGATCGATCTTGCCCCAGCTCACGGCCTCCGCCGGAGTGGCGCCGGAGAGCCCACCCGTATCGGGGCGCGCGTCGGTGACCTGAAGGAAGTAGTCGTGTCCCTTCTCGTCGATGCCGAGCACTTCCTGGATCTGCGGCTCGGTCTGGAGGGCGAAGTTCTTCGGGCTGCCGCCGCCGCAGATCAGCACCGCGCTCTTCCCGCCGCCGCGCTTGGCGCCGAGGACGATCGACGCCGTCTCGTTGACATCGGCGTTCGGGTCGATCATGCACTTGTTCCCCTCGAGCGCGAGGGCGGCGACGTTCATGCCGATCGACGAGTCGCCGGGTGACGACGTGTACACCGGAACCCCGCACTCGTACGCGACGCCGAGCAATGACTTGTTGCCGATGCCGAGCGCGCGCTCGCGCTCGCGAATGTACTTGCCGCAGAGCGCGTGAAATTCGGCACTGCTCATCGGGCGCTGGAACTCCGGACCCTGGACGATCTTCCGGAAGAACGCGTCGGTGCTGAGCAGGACGTCGTAGTCGAAGAAGATGTCGTAGATGCGGACGATGCCGTCCTCGCGCAGCACGGTGTCGCTTGCTGATGGGTTTCCGCGGTGCATTGCGAGGCCCAGCCCGAAATGCGCATCGTGGTAGAGGTTCGCGCCCGTCGAGATGATCCAGTCGACGAAGCCCGCCTCGATGAGCGGGATGATCGCCGCCATGCCGAGCCCCGCCGGCGTGAGCGCGCCGGTGAGCGTGAGCCCGACGGTGACGTCGTCGTCGAGCATCTTTCTGGTGTACAGCTGGCAGGCCTCTCTGAGACGCGCCGCGTTGTAGGCGAGAAAGGTCCCGTCGATCAGGTCGGCCGCCGACTCACTGCCATCGATACGTCGTGGCGCGATGCGGCCGCCCTGCAGCCACTTCGATCCCTCGTGCGCCGTGTGCGCGGTGCCGGAGCGCTCGCGATGCTCGGCGGCGCGCTTCTGCTCGCTCTTGTTGCCCGCCGCAGACGACTTGCGGGGCCGAGGGCTCGGCTTCTTGCCGTTTTTCTTGCTGGGCATCGGGATGGATACTTGTAGTGGGTGGGAAGTGAGGAGTGGAGGGAGTGACTTCGACGTCCGTGCGGGACGCGATCTCTCCAACCCCCCACTCCCCACTCCTAACCGATTTTCTTGTTCGTCGCCTTCCACGCCTCGACGACGGCGTGCGCCGCTTCGGCGGGATCGTCGGTGAGCAACATCAGGTCCATGTCGCCGGGTGAGATCTTGCGCTCCACGAGGACGCGTGACTGGAGCCAGCGGATGAGGCCCGCCCAGTAGTGGCGGCCGAAGAGGATCACCGGGAACTGATAGATCTTTCCCGTCTGGATGAGCGTGAGCGCCTCGAACAGCTCGTCGAAGGTGCCGAAGCCGCCGGGGAAGATGATGAAGGCGCTGGAGTACTTGATGAACATCGTCTTCCGGACGAAGAAGTACCGGAAGTTCACGAGCGTATCGACGTACGGATTGGCGCCCTGCTCGAACGGGAGCTCGATGTTGCAGCCGATCGAGCGTCCGCCGCCGAGTCGTGCGCCCTTGTTCGCGGCCTCCATGATGCCGGGGCCGGCGCCGGTGATGATCGAGAAGCCCGCTTGCGCGAGGAGGCGCGCCGTCTCGAGCGCCGCGGTGTACTGCGGGTCGTCGGGTGGCGTGCGCGCCGAGCCGAAGACGGAGACTCCCTTCTCGATGCTCGCGAGGTCGTCGAAGCCTTCGATGAACTCGCCCATGATGCGCATCACGCGCCAGGGATCGGTGCGCGTGAAGTCGTCGCCCGCCCTTTTCTGGCCCGGGTACTGGAGGAGCTTCTCGTCCTCGGTGACGGGACCGACGACGTCGCGGAGATCGTCGTCGATGCGGCGGGCGGGCATGCTGGGCCGCATCGCACCGCGCTGCGAGGGTGGCGTGCGGCCGGCGGCGCGATGCCCCTCCTCGGTACGCTCGCGCAGCCAGTCGGTCGCCTCCGCCTGCGAGGCGGCGAGCTGCTCGGGATTGCCTCGCTTGCCGCCCGCAGTGCGCGGCGACTTTCCCTTGCGGAGCACGGCGCGCATCTCCTCGGTGCGCGTCGATGCGTCGGCCGGTGGCGCCGCGTCGTCGGTCGCCCTGCGCTTCGGTGTCTTCGTCGAGGGCCGTTTTCGAGTTGCCATGCGGTGAGTGTAGTCGGATGAGGCGCTCGCGCGCCAGCGAGCGCGAGGGCCGAAAGTCACCTTGCCGCGTCGGCTGCGCACCGCTTTTCTTCGCCGCATGTCGACGTCCATGTGGTCCGCGTGCCCGTAGTCGTCCTCGTCGCCGACGGTGCGCGCCCGGACGCATTCGAGGGTGCGAGCCTCGACGCGCTGCCCGAGCTCCATCGACTGCGCGCGGAGGGCGCGCTGCATCGGGTGTCGTCGGTGTTCCCGTCGGTGACCGGGCCGGCGTACACACCGTTCCTCATGGGGCGATTCCCCGGGCCGATCGGGATTCCGGGGTTGCGCTGGTACGACCGCGCGCGCACGACATGCGGGTGGCCGGACTACGCGCGCAGCTACGTCGGCCATCAGCTGCGCCGATTCGACGACGATCTCGACGCGGGCGCGCCGACGATCTTCGAGCTCGTGCCGAACAGCATCGCGGCGTTGAGCGTGGTGACGCGGGGGCTCGATCCGGCGCGGTGCATCGGCGCGCTGACGATGCGGTCGGCGGTGCGCGCCACGATGACGCACTTCCGTGGCCGCGCCGAGCGCTGGCTCGACGTAGATCGGGAGTCGGCCGAGGTGATCGTGCGTCGCATGCGCGAGGAGCGGCCGGATTTCCTGTTCGCCGCGTTCACCGGCGTGGACAAGGCGTCGCACGCACGGGGGCACGACGATCCACTCGTGCACGAGGCGATGCACATCGTGGACGACGTGGTGGGTCGGCTGCGCGACGACGCGGAGCGTGGCGGGTGGTGGGAGGACACGCACCTCTGGGTCGTGAGCGACCACGGCCACACACCGGTGCACACGCACGAGGATCTCGTGGCGGTCGTGGGCGAGACCGGCCTCCGCACGGTCGCGCACCCATGGTCCGCCGGCGTCGCGCCCGACGCGGCGGTGATGGTGAGCGGGAACGCGATGGCGCACCTCTATCTCGAGCTCGATCAGCGCGAGCGCGCGTGGTGGCCCGCGCTCGCGTCGAGCCATGGCGAGCTCGCCGACGCGCTGCTAGCGCGCGAGGCGGTGGACCTGATGCTGCTTCCCATCAGCGACGCACGATGCCTCGTGCGAAGTGCGCAGCGGGGATCGGCGATCGTGGAGCGAGAGGGCGCGACGTTCCGCTATCGGCGCGAGACGGGAGATCCGCTCGGTGTCGGAGGCGACGTCGCAGGGAATGCCGACGAGATGTTCGACGCATCGTCGGAGGGCGACTATCCGGATGGGCTCGTGCAGATCGTGACGCTGGCCGGCTCGTCACGCGCGGGCGACATCATCCTCTCGGCGACACCGGGCTGGGACTTCCGCGCGCGCTACGAGCCGATCCCGCATCTGAGCGCGCACGGCGCGCTGCATCGCGATCACATGCTCGTGCCGCTGCTCACGAACCGGCCAACGATGCGCGCGCCGCGTCGCACGACCGACGTGTTCGCGAGCGCGTTAGACGCTCTGCGAATCGAGCTGCCCGAGTCGCTCGACGGAAGGTCGTTCCTCTAGCAGTGACTCAGTGACTCAGTGACTCAGTGACTCAGTGACTCAGTGACTCAGTGACGCGATGAGAGCCGCCGGCAGGCTCGCCGGCGGCTCTCGTCACGCGTCACCACCCCATCACCGACGATCAGCCGGAGATGCAGCCGGCTCCGTCGTAGCCGCTCTTGTTGGCGTAGGCCTGGTTGGACCAGTTGCCCTGGATCTTCCACGAAGTGCCGCCGAAGCTCACCAGCCCCCCATACGTCCAGGCGCATTTGTCGGCGTTCTCGGCGCCGCTCGCGTCCCACCAGCCGCCGTTGCGCGGATCGGTGACCGCCTCGCTGAGCTCGTGCCCGCTGACGTTGGCAAGCGCCGCGAGACCCTGCGAATGGCCGGTCGAGCTGGGAGATTCCGGATCGCAGCCGAAGTCGTCGTCGAGGTTGAAGAAGAAGGCGATCTGCACCGGCGTGCCGCCGCACGTGCCGTAGCTGTGCCAGGCGCAGTAGCCGGCATGACCGCGCGGCGTGTCCACGTAGACGGGGTAGTAGCCGTTCGATTCCGGCTTGGCGATCACCTTGCACACTTCGGCGAGGATGTCCGACACCTTCGGCGATCCTGTCGGGGCCGCGCTGTTATCCGTCGTCGAGCCTCCGTAGGCGACGCCACTGCCCACCGTACCGTTGGTTCCGGTGTACTCGGTGTTGGTCTTCATGTAGTTCGAGCCGCCGACCTTGCCGTAGAACGTGGCGAGCCCAGTGATCTTGTCGCCGACGAAGCTCGAGCTGCTCCACGCCTGCCCCCAGAAAATCGCCTGCACCGCCGTGCTGGTCATGATTGCTCCGCCGTGATACTGGAGCAGCTTCGCCCCTCCGCCGCCCGGACGCGCGTGGCCTCGTGCGAGATGCACGTGGACCTTCGGATCGTTCTGGATCTCGTCGTTCGGGTTCTGGCTGTACGACGGATCGCTCGGCGCGGGAGAAGTCGGAGAGTCGGGTGTCGAACAGGCCGCGAGCACCAACAGCGCGGCGATCGCGGGGAAGACGCGAGCTTTCATGGGGTGAGCCTCAACTGGAGATTGAAGAGAAGCGGGTGCTGCGAGCCACGGCTCACCGGCTTCGGGTCGTCGCGAGCTGCCGGTCGATTATGCGCGCAAATGTTTCCAACGGATAGGCCCCCTCCAGCAGGACCCCGTTCACGAGGAATCCCGGGGTTCCGGTGAACCCGAATCGCTGCGCCTCGGCCACGTCCGCCGAGATGCGCGCCGTCACGGTCTCGCTCGCTGCGTCCCGCTTCGCGCGGGCGACGTCCAACCCGAGCGACCGGACGGTCTCCTCGAGGAAGCGGTCGCCTTCGGCGATCAGCCGCTCCTGGTGGTCGTACATGACGTCGTAGAACTTCGGCGCCTTCGACGCGTCCTGCATCGCCACCGCCTCGAACATGCGCGCCGCCGGCATCGCACGCGGATGGAAGGGCATCGGCATGTCCTTCACCACGAGCCGCACCCGATCACCGTAGCGCTTGAACAGCTCCACGATCACGGGATGCTCCTGGCGGCAGTACGGGCACTCGAAGTCGGTGTACTCGACGATGGTGATCGGCGCCGAGGGATTGCCGAAGTAGACGCCGCGCCTGAGATCGGGCTGCCGAGGATGCGCGATCTCCGCCTCGATGCGCCGCTCTTCGGCCTGCTCGCTCGACGCCTGGCGAGCGCGGGACGTGGCCCGGGCGGCGCTGTCGAGGAGTGTGACGAACTCCTGCGGGTGCGCCCGGATGGCGTCGTACAGGATCTCCGGGTGCTGCGTCAGCGTGGACTTGAGCTGATCCGGGGACGGCTCGGCGGAGCAGGCCGCGAGCAGGACAGCGGCGAAAAGGAGCGTGGCGACGCGCATGTGGAGTGAGAGTGTCTCCGGCAATGCTCCCACGGGGCAGCGACGGTGTCCAGTGGCGCTCCGAGGGATGCACCAAAGCGGCCGGAGGCGTCCGCGCGTCGCGATGGTTGAACGACTTCGTACGTTCGACGAACTTACGCCAATGGGCTGGCCGCGTCTCACTCTCGTGCTCGCAGCGCACGCGCTGCGCGATCCGCGCACCGCGAGCGCGCTCGTGCGGGTCGCGTGGCGATTCCGGCGACGCGGCTGGTGGTATCGCTTCCCCTTCCTTCCCCTGCCCGCGCGCGACTATCTGCGGTGGCGGATGCACACCGCGTACGGCAGCTACGATGCGGTGCCGCCGGCTGACGACGTGGTGCGGTTCGCGCGCTGGGCCGTGAGCAAGCCGTGACTCACGGGCAAGCCGTCGCGCTCGCACCGGCACCGAGCGCCCACGAGCTGGCCCGCCTCGCGAAGGCGCACGCGTACGCGATCGGGTTCGATCTCGTCGGCATCACGGCGCTCGGGCCAGCGGAGACCTCGCCGGAGTTCGAGACGTGGCTGCGCGAGGGTCGCGCGGGGACGATGGCGTACCTCGGGCGCGGCGCCGAGAAGCGGCGCGACACGCGGCTGCCGCTGCCCGGCACGACGCACGCGATCGTCGTCGCGCTCGACTACGGTGGCAGGGAGCCGAGCGGTCCCGTGGCGCGCTACGCACGCGGCGACGACTACCACGACGTGATGAACGCGATGCTGCGCGAGCTGCACCGCCGTGTGTCGAGCGATGCCGGACGCGAGGTGCTCGGCAAGCCGTACGTCGACACGGGGCCGCTGCTCGAGCGCGATCTGGCGCGGCGCGCGGGGCTCGGCTGGTTCGGGAAGAACACGAACCTTATTCATCCGGAGCGCGGGTCGTTCTTCTTTCTCGGCGCGCTCGTGCTCGATCTCGAGCTGGCGACGGACGAGCCGTTCGAGGCGGACCGCTGCGGGACGTGCACGCGGTGCATCGAGGCGTGTCCGACGCAGGCGATCACGGCGCCGAGGGAGCTCGATGCACGGCGGTGCATCTCGTACCTCACGATCGAGCTGCGTGAGGAGATCCCGGTGGAGCTGCGGGAGGGGATCGGGGATCGCATCTATGGATGCGACGTGTGTCAGGATGTGTGTCCGTGGAACGAGCGGTTCTCGCGCGAGCTGCCCGACGATTCGCCGTACGCGCCGCGCGAGATGCTCGCAGGCAAGGACGCGCGCACGCTCGCACGCGAGCTATTAGGCATGACGCAGCCGGAGTTCAGCGCCGCGTTCAAGGGCTCGCCCATGAAGCGCGCGAAGCTGCGGGGGTTGAAGCGTAACGCCGCCGTGGTGCTCGGAAACGTGGGCACCGCGAACGACGTCGGGCTCCTCGAGCGCGTGCGCGATGAGGAGCCCGACGAGATGGTACGAGAACACGTGATATGGGCGCGGCGCCGCCTCGAGGGCGGATAGGCACGTCCGCTCCGCTTCGGCTGCACCGTTCGCGCGGACTACCGGCCGAGGAGGTGCAGCATCGCGTCCGCCGCCGCTGTGAGAGCCCAGAGGACGCTCCGGCGGGGGACGGTCACGGCCTTCGGGTGCGAGCGGGCCGAGCGCCTGGGCCACCGTCGCGGAGAACGGCGTCGTCGGTCGCGCGATGAGTCGGGAGAGCCGCCGCGAGTCGTCGAACACCGCGACAGGCGATTGGCGGCGCGTGCAGCATGTCGTGATTCCCGTTCGGTCGTCGCGGCCCAAGCGCCGCGACGCCTGGCTGGGGGCGCAGAGCTACTGGACGAAGACCATCTGTTGCGCTGCCGTGCCGCCCGCCTTGCTGAGCGAGATGACCAGCTTGCCGTCGGCCGTTCGATCCATGCTGCAGCTCCATCCGAGCTCGGCCCCGACCTGCCGCTTCATCTCCGGGCTCCGGTTCGTGATGGTCGCGACTGGCGCGCCGCTCACTGCCGGCCTCGCCGCGCCCGGTGAGAGCAGATTGCTCAGGATGTACTCCTCGCTGATCGCGCCGTCTCGCCACTTCGCGAGGGTGACCATCTTCGAAGTGCCCCCAGCCAAGGTTCCGACCATGCACGTCCACTCCCCTTCGGCGACAATCGGGTTGTGGTTGGTCACTAGCGCCTCGGGCTTCCAGAATGGCTGCAGGGCCGCCACATGCTGGTCGATGCCCTCGGTCTTGTACGCACCCGACTGCACCTTGACGTCTGCGGTATGCAGGCGGCGGAAGACGTCGATGTCGTGGTTGTTCCACCCGACGTAGTCGAGCACATGGAAGTTGAGCGCGTTCGATGCCGTGAGATCGGCGCTCGCGACCTGCGCCGGCGCCGGCGCCGCGGCTGCGGCGGTCTCGCTGGCCCGTGTGTCGCTTCCCGGACTGCAAGCGCTTAGTCCGAGACACAGGACGAGTGCGACACGAACGGCGGTTGGTGATGGCATGTTCTCTCTCCGATGATCAGGGTCGACTATGGTGTTGCAGGCCTTCAGATGTGGGACCAAAACGGCAGCGCGCATCCGACACATTCGACGACCCGCAAGCGCGTCGGTGCGACGCGCGGAGGACGCAGCCGTCCCTCCGGTCCGCGCTCAGCGTGCGGGGTCGACGCCGACGTAGAGCGGGATGCCCCACGGGTCGGCCGTCGTGAACGCATCCGGCCCCGCGGGCGTGACCGGGGCGCCTCCGGCGGCGAGTCGGACGCGGGCCGCATCCACATCGGCAGCGGTGGGCAGGTAGATCCGCCACTGGCGCAGGCCGACCACGCCGGGCGGGACCGGGGGCGCGCCCTCGCCGCGCCAGGTGTAATGCCGCGGTGCCGAGGTCGAACTGCAGCTCGAGGCCGAGCAGCCCGACGTAGAAGTCGATGCCGCGCTGCACGTCGCCGACGTGCAGGTGCAGGTGCCCCACCCGGAGCCCCGGCGCGGCAGCCGGTATCAACGGCTCGTGCGCCGTCAAAGCGTGCAGGCCGTCGAAGTCGAGGGACATGCGGGCGAGGTGCATGTACGTCTCCACCGTCCGCGGCCACTGCTCCTTGGGCCGGTCCCAGGCGAGCTCGAGGCCGTTGCCGTCCGGGTCGGCCAGGTAGATCGCCTCGTGGGTCGCGTGGTCCGAGGCGCCGATCCGCGTGCCGGAATCGACGATGCGCCGCAGCGTGCGCGCGAGCTCCAAGCGCGTCGGGTAGTTGAGGGCCACGTGGTAGAGCCCCGCATGGCGGAGGTGGTTGCCGGCTGGCCGCGCGTCGGGCTCCTGCTGGAGCACGACGACGTCCTCGCCGCCCGCGTGCAGGTGCGCGACCTCGTGCTCGCCCTCGCGGCCGCGCCCCGCAACCGCGAGGCCGACGACGCGCGTGTAGAAGTCGACCGCGCGGTCGAGCTCCGTCACGGCGAGGCGGACGGGCCCGAGGCGGAACGCATCGGGCAGCAGGGCGCGCGACCCGCGCGTCCACGGGAGGGGCGTCTCGGTATTCGTGGTGCTCGTGGTGCTCGTGGTGCTCATGATGGAGTTCCTCAGGTGGAGGTCAGGCGGAGGTCAGGCCGAGCTTATGCAACCGCGACCCACGCGGGCGCCGCGACCGGGCCGCGCCCGGCGACGTACGCGAAGTAGATGTTCAGCATGCCCGCCGGCTCGAGGTGCCGCGCGTTGGCGAGCGGGCCCGCGTCGACGGCCTCGAAGCCCGCGCTGTCGATCACTGCGCGCACCCGCTCCTTCGCCTCGGCGTCGTCGCCGGCGAAGAAGACCTGGGCGCGCGCGTCACCGGCGAGGAGCGGCGCGAAGATCGTGTTGAACGCCTTCACGACGCGCGCAGTCGGGACCGCGCGCTGGATCTCCTCCGCCGCCGACGTCGTGTGGCCGACCTGGAGTCCGGACATGTCGGGCTTGAGCGGGTTCGAGATGTCGATCACCGTGGTGCCGGCGAGATCACCCGCGGCGCGGAGCGCGTCGACGGCGGCCCCGTACGGCACCGCGAGGATGAGCAGGTCGGCACCGCGTGCCACCTCGGCCGCGGGAACGGCGCGCGCGCCGGCGCCGGCTGCCCGCGCCGCCTGCTCGGCCTGCGACGCGTCGGTCGCGGTGATTGCGACGCGGTGGCCGGCGGCGGCGAGGCGCTTCGCGAACGCGGCGCCCATGTTGCCCGCGCCGATGATGCCGATGGTGTAGGTCGTCGAGGTGCTCATGTCAGTGGCCTAGGAGAAAGAGGTGATGAGATTCGGGACAGCAATGTTATGACTTGCGCTGTTATAACAGTCCTTGGAGCAGACGCGGCGTGCGGCGCCGTACTTGGGCTACGCGGGGCGCTCGACTTGGCCGAGCAACGCGACGAGCGCGTCAAGCTGCTCGCGCGTCAGCCCCTTCCAGTGCCGCCGGTGCATCGCGGCGACCGCGGGCGCCGACTCGATCAGGCGCTCGACGCCGGCCGGAGCGATGCGCGCGCGGACGAACCGCCGGTTCTCCGGATCACGTTCACGGACGATGAGCCCCGCGTCGGCCAGCCGGTCAAGCAGCCGCGGCACATCCGGCGCCTTGGAGATCAGCCGCGCGGACAGCTCGGTGCCACAGAGCCCCTCGGGCCCGGCGCCGTTCAGGATGCGAAGCGCATTGTACTGGATCGTCGTGAGGCCGAACGGCTTGAGCACCTGCTCCATCTCGTGGGTCATCGCGGCGCTCAAGCGGGCGAGCCGCACGGCGGCTCGCTCCTCGGCGGAGATGGTCGGTCGGAACACGGGTGCGGCGCGCTGATCACGAGGCATGTTCTAACATACCTGTTATAACATATCATGTCAAGGCCGGGGCGCTACCTTCGCTCTCTATAATTGAACCATTACGGGCGGGTTGGCTAAACCATTCTCCTTACAAGGGTTGGCCGTCCAGTCGAGAGCGGAATCGCAAAATAGGCATACCGCCACTCCTCCCAGGACGTGTGTCCGTGGAACGTGAAGTTCGCGCAGGAGCTGAAGGAGCCCGCGTTCGCGGCGCGCGAGGTGCTCGCGGGGAAGGATGCGCGGACGCTCGCGCGCGAGCTGCTCGCGATGTCGCTGGAGGAGTTCCGCGTTGGGTTCAAGGGCTCGCCGATGAAACGCGCGAAGCTGCGTGGCCTAAAGCGCAACGCGGCGGTGGTGCTCGGGAACGTGCGAACGGCGTCGCAGATGGAGAAGGTGGAGGACGTGCAGGTGCTCACTCGCGCACTCGATGATCCCGAGCCGCTCGTGCGCGAGCATGCGTCGTGGGCGCTTCGACGAGCAGGGCTGCCGCTCAGCGGAGCGTGACTGTCGGTTGAAGAACTGCGCCTGAGCAGAAACGAGTTCCGCTCACATGCTCGGTCTGATTGAGGCCCGCATCCGCCGGCGACCAGGCACGCAGGCGGTGGGGTGGGGCCTGTGCGCAAAGGCGGATTGCGCGCGCCCGGCGCGACCGTACGTTGGGCGTGCCCCGGCGCGCTTCCGCCCACGTCGCGCGGCCAGTCTCCTGCCGCCCCGAGGTCCTTCCGTGCGCACACTGTTCCGTCCCCCTCCCGGAGTCGCACGGGCGGTTGCCGTCCTCGGTCTCGCCTTCACGGTCGCTGGCGCCGGCATCGCCACGTGCTCGGCGCGCGCGCGCCCGGCCGCCCCCACCGCCGTCGGCCTCGCGACGGCGCCCGATCAGTTCTTCATCTCGGACGACGCCCGCCTCCGCTACCGCGAGGCCGGCACGGGCGAGGCGGTGGTGCTGCTCCACGGTATGGCGCAGAGCCTGGACGACTGGGCGGCGGACGGCGTCGGCGACTCGCTCGCGCTCGGCTACCGGGTGATCGCGCTCGACCAGCGTGGCCACGGCCGGAGCAGCACGTTCACCGACCCCGCCCGGTACGGCACCGCAATGGCCGACGACGTGGTCCGCCTGCTCGACCGCCTGCACGTCCGGCGCGCGCACCTCGTGGGGCACTCGATGGGCGCGCTCGTGGCGGCGAACGTCGCTGCACGCTACCCGGAGCGCGTCGCCTCCGCCGCGCTCGTCGCCGCGCCGCTCTACGCCGACTCGGCCGCCGACGCGGCGGCCAGAAGCCCCTGGATCGCCAACCTGGAAGGCGGGGCCGGGTGGGTCGGCTTCTTCCGCTGGCTCTTTCCCGCAATGCCGGCCGCCGCGGCCGAGCGGGCGAGCGCTGCGCAACTCGCCGCGATCCCGCCGGCCCGATCCATCGCCATCCTGCGCGGCCTCGCCGCGCTGACGCCTCCGGCCGAGCGGATCGCGGCGTCCCGCGTGCCGGTGCTCATCGCGGCGGGGACGGGCGACCCGTTGCTCGTGAACGCCCGCGCGCTCGCGGCGCGGTGGCCCGGGGCGCGACTGCTCGAGGTGCCGGGCGCCGACCACGCGGGCGTCATCGCCCGCCCCGAGGTGCTGGCCGCCGTG
>QHVE01000063.1:40750-48638 GCA_003223455.1 Gemmatimonadota bacterium
CCCGGGTTTGCGCACACGCCCTAGCCTCTAAGTGTTGCCCCCTTGAGAGTTCTCGCTCCAGTGGCGAGCGGGATCGCAATATGGGTGTATCTCCACTCGTCCCAGGAGGTGTGTCCGTGGAATGAACGGTTCGCGCAAGAGCTGAAGGAGCCGGCGTTCGCACCGCGCGACGTGCTCGCAGGGAAGGACGCGCGTCAGCTCGCGCGTGAACTCCTCGCGATGTCGCAGGAGGAGTTCTCGGCGTCCTTCAAGGGCTCGCCGATGAAGCGGGTCAAGCTCCGCGGCCTGCGGCGTAACTCCGCAGTGGTGCTCGGCAACGTCGGCGCTGTGGAAGACGTCCCGGCCCTCCAGCAAGCGCTCGTGGACCCCGAGCCTCTCGTGCGCGAGCACGCCGCGTGGGCATTGAACGAGATCACGCGCCGACACGCGCCGAGAGTGTAAGTCAACGACGGGTCGGGGGGCAGCTGCACGAGCAGCCGGCCGCCATCAGGGGAGACGGCGAACCGCGTCGACTGGAACGGATCATCGAGGAACGGCGACGGCTGCACGATGGAGTCCGCGATCGTCCGTGGCTCGCCGACGACCGGCGTAGGACCAAGTTGCACGCTCACGACGGTCATGCGCCCGTCGCCGCCGAGGAAGAACAGCTCCCGTCCGTCGCGGCGCCACTGCGGGCTCCCGCCTCCCGACTTGGAGACCCGCGCCGCCGGCATGGCGCCAACGGCGGGGCCGAGGTAGACCTCGCGGCGGCCGCTGGCGTCGGACTCCCAGGCGAGCCAGTGACCGTCGGGCGAGACGCGCGCGCCGAGGACGTTGCCCGGCCCGGTGGGGACACGCTCGCGCCGCTCCGTTTCCGTCGATACGCGCCACAGTTGCCACTCGGGCCGCTGCACGTCCGGCTCGAGCAGGTAATAGATATCGCCGTCCGCGGACCAGTCCACCGGATCCGCCCACTTCTTGTCGCTCAGCGGGATCCTGCGCTCGGGGACGCTCCCGTCGAGCGTCACGACCTGCACGGCCACCCCGTTCTTGACGGCGATACGTGCGCCGTCGGGGGACCACACCGGCGCCGACGGCAGCGGCGCTGAGGTGGGCACCCGGACGGCGACGTCGCGCGCAGGGTCGTGCACCCAGAGCCCGTCGCCGCCGAACGCGACGCGCCGGCCGTCGGGCGAGATGCGGAACGTCCACGTGGGGCCCGCCCCGAGAACCGGTGTACGGCGCCCGGTCGCGCGGTCGAGCCAGAAAAGGTGCGTCTGCCCCTCCGTCCCCAGCAGCGGCTCGCGAGCGAGGAGCAGGTCGCGCGTCGCCGTGACGATCGCTACCTGGTCCGGCCGCTCGACGCGCGCCAGCTCCACCGCCTCGCCGACCAGCGCGAGCCGCTCCGGGTCAAAGCGCTGCGCCATAAGCGGCGCGGGAGTGGCGAGCGGACCCCGCTGGGTCCCCTGGAAATAAAGCAGATAGCCTGGCTCGACGTACCGCGGGCTCGAGACGTTCCGCATCAGCTCGCGCGTGGCGCCGGTCGCGAGGTCGCCGAGCCACAGCACGCCCGTGCCGTCGCCGGAGCGCCAGAACAGGAAGCGCCGCCCGTCAGGGAGGAACGACGGCTCGCGGTCGCCGAGCATTCCGGCGTCCTCCGTGGTGGCCTGACGCGGCGTCCCACCGGCCGCGGGAACGCGCATGAAGCGGCCGAAGAATGGCGAGTAGAGGATCGTGCCTTCCGGTGCCCACGCGCCGCCGGCAGGGTTGGGCGCGGGCGCGAGTGGCTTGACGCCGCCAGCGCCCAACGACGCGACGCGCAGCCAGCCCGCGCTGAAGAACGCGACTGCCGAGCCGTCGGGAGCCCAGAAAGGCTGCACGGCGCCCTCCGTGCTTTCTAGCGCGCGGGTGGCGCCGTCGCTCACCCGGCGGAGCCAAATGCGCGCGCCGTCGCCGGACGCGGTGCTCACGAAGGCGAGCTGGCTGCCGTCGGGCGAGAGCGCAACGTGTCGCAGCTCGGACGGGGCCTCGCGCGGCGCGGTGAGGCTCGCGAGAAGGAGCGGCGCCTCGCCGGCGCCGGCCACGCTCCGGCGCGCGTGGAGTGCCGCCGCCGCGACCGCCGTCAGGACGAGGACGAGCGCGCCAACGGCCGCCATCGCGACGACCGCGCGGCGGCGCCACACCGCCTCGGCGTCCGACGCGCGCCGCCGGGACGCGACGCCGCCCGCGGAGGCGGTCACGGGCGCAGCGAGGGCGGCGGCGAAGTCGGTGGCGTTGGCGAAGCGGTCGGCGGGGAGCTTCTCGAGCGCGGTGAGGATGGCGTCGTCGACGTGTGGGGGCACCGTGTCCCGCGTCTCGCTCGGTGGCGCCGGGCGCTCCGTGAGCACCTTCGCGACGATCGCCTGCGAGGTGGCGCCCGTGAACGGCGGCTCGCCGACGAGCATCTCGTACAAAACTGCGCCCAACGCGTACACGTCGCTCCGGGCGTCGACGGCGCGCTCGCCCATCGCCTGCTCGGGGCTCATATACTGCGGCGTGCCCAGCGAGAGGCCGGTCTGCGTCATGCGGATGCCGCCGGCCTGCTCCACGGCGAGCGCGATGCCGAAGTCGGCCACCAGCGCGTGGCCCCCCTGGAGCAGCACGTTCTCGGGCTTCACGTCGCGGTGCACCACCCCGCGTGCGTGCGCGTACGCGAGGGCGTCGACGACCTCGGCGGCGATGCGCAGCGCGTCGCCCAGCGGGAGCTGCCGCTCGCGCTCGAGCCGCGCGCGGAGCGTCTCGCCTTCCACGTACGGCATCACATAGAAGAGCTGACCGTCCGCCGAGCCGCTGTCGAACAGTGGGAGGATGTGCGGGTGCTGGAGGCCCGCGGTGACCTCGATCTCCTTCAGGAACCGCTCGGGGCCGAGCACCGCCGACAGCTCCGGGCGCAGCACCTTGATGGCAACCTTTCGCCGGTGCCGCACGTCCTCAGCGAGCCACACCGTCGCCATGCCGCCGGCACCCAGCTCGCGCTCCAGCCGGTAGCGGCCGGCGAGCGCGGAGGCGAACCCCGTCATCTGCGAGGCGGTGAGCGAACCGTTGGTCATCGGTCTCCCGGGGAGGGCAGCGCCAAGATAGGCACCGGGCCGCGCCGCGCCAGCAGTTGGCGATGACGCAGGAGGAGCTCTCGGCGGCCTTCAGGGGCTCGCCGATGAAGCGCGCCAAGCTGCATGGCCTGAAGCGCAACGCGGCCGTGGTGCTCGGCAACGTCGGCACGCGGGAGCACGTCGACGTACTCACGCACGCGCTCGACGACCCCGAGCCGCTCGTGGGCGATCATGCGACGTGGGCGCTAGTGGCGATCGGCGATCGCCGCTAGTGACTGTGCGGCACTCCGCCTCAGGGCGTGAGGCCCATCCGGCGCAGCAGCCGTGCCCACCGCGGGTCGGCGTGGAGCGAGTCGAAGGCCGGCGTGATCTTGACGCCGTCCATGAACGCCGCGCGCTCGGCGCTGCCCCGTTCCAGCCAGTCGAAGGCCGCGTCCGACTCCCCGAGACCGGCGTACGCCATAGCCATGTGGAACGGCGCGATGCTCGTGTTCGTCGCCGGGTCGAGAAGCTCCCGCACGATCCGCCGCGCGGCAGCTGGGTCGCCTGTGACCGCGAGGGCGTAGGCGAGATGTGCGGTGTCGCGCGCGCCGCTCAGCGTCGCGGCCTGGCGAAGCGCCGCGAGCGCCTCGTCGGGCATCCCGCGTTGCAGGTAGGCGTGCCCGAGCTGCTGGTACGCGAGATCCGACTCGGGGCTGAGCTCGAGCGTGTCCCGCAAGTGACGGATCGCCTCGTCGGGGCGCCGCGCGTTCACGTACACGCGGCCGAGAAGGTTGCCGACCTGAGGGGAGAGTGGGTCGAGTGCACGCGCCGTCAGCACCTCGGCGATGGCTTCCTCGAACCGTCCCTGGTCCTGCAGACAGACCGCGAGCAGGAAGTGGGCGGCCGTGTTCGACGCGTCCAATGCCGTCGCCCTCCGGAACTCACGCTCCGCCGCCGCCCATTCATAGTCGTGCACGAAGAGGACGTGCGCCAGCGCGACGTGCGCCTCGGCGAGCGTGTCGTCGAGCGCGAGCGCGTGGCGATCGGCCACCTTCGCCGCTGCGAACTCTCCGCGCGCACTCGCGTGCCCGAAGATGCGCGCGTACCCCGGATCCAGCTCGGCAGCCCGCTCGAAGCAGTGCAGCGCCTGGCGTAGGCCGTCGCCGCGAGTCCTGCTGTTCCAGAGGTAGCGTCCCCGGAGGTACAGCTCGTAGACCTCGACGCTCGCAGGCGCGCGCCCGGCGAGGCGTGCGTGCCCCTCGCCCGCGGTCGCCGCACCGCCGGGGATCTCGGCGCCTCCCAACTCCACCCGTAACGCCGCGACGATGGCGCGGGCGATCTCTTCCTGCACGGTGAACACGTCCGCGAGGGTGCCGAGGTACATCTCCGCCCAGACCACCCGGTCGTCGCTCGCGCGCACGAGCTGCGCGCTGACCTTGAGCCGGTCCCCCGTGCGGCGCACGCTCCCCTCGAGGACCATCGCGACGCCGAGGGCGCCGGCGATCGCGCGAACGGAGAGTCCCCGGCCCTTGAAGGAGAAAGCCGACGTGCGCGCGGTGACAGTGAGCCCGGGGGCGCGGCCGAGCAGGCCAATCAACTCGTCGGTGAGACCGTCGCTGAACGGCTCGTCGTTCGGGTCGCCGGTCGTGTTCACGAACGGCAGCACCGCCACCGACGGATGCTGCGTCGGAAGCGATGCGGCCGCTGGTCGGTCGGTCGGCCGCTCGGTCGACACCGGACCGGCCACGGTGGCACTCGGCGCGATGACGGTACCCGTCACCACGGGTGCCAAGGGGCCGGCGCGTCGCAGGCTGGTAGCGAGCATCGCGATGGCCGGGTCGACCGCGCCGCCCAGCTCCTCGCGTACGAGGACCTCGTAGAGCTGGGAGTGCCTCACGGCGGCGGCGCGCTCGCCGACCGCGTCGAGCGCGCGCATGAGGCCGGCCGCGGCGCGGGCGCTGAGCGGCTCGGCGTTCGCGAGGCGGCGCCACCACTCGACCGCCGCGTGGTTGTCGCCCCGCGCGACCGCGCGCTCGGCGAGCGCCTCGGCCGAGCGCGCGAAGCCGCGCGCGAGGGACGCGCGCTCCATCGCCGCCCAGCGCTCGAAGCCGTCGGCCGATCGAACGTTGAAGCCGTCGAGGAACGGACCCGCGTAGAGCTCCACCGCAGCCTCGTGGTCGCCCCGACGTTCCGCGTCGCGGAACTCGTGGACGTCGCTGGTGATCCGCATCGGGTTCAATCGCAGCTCGGCGGTCGGCAGGAGCAGCTCCGGGTCCTGCGTCTGCTGGCGAAGCGAGTGGACGAGCTGCTTGAGCGAAGTGCGCGCCCGCGCCTCGTCGCTTTCTGGCCACAGCTGGGCGAGCAGTACGTCCCGACTCACCCCGCCCTCGCCGGCAGCGGCGAGCACCGCGAGGAGCGCGAGCGCCTTGCGCTGACCCGAGAGCGCATCGAGCCGCCGGCCGTCGCGCGCCAGGAAGCAGCCGCCGAAGGTGTGCAATCGGAGCATGGATGCCGGCCTCGCGGAGATATCACCCGAACCTAACCGGGAGCTCACCCGGCCGCCCTAGATACCCCCGCTCACGAGGGCGACAAGCAATCGGGCACCGCCGCCCTGCCACAGTCTCGGACCGCCGTCCCTCTCAGGAGATCGTATGCGCACCTCCACCGCCGCCATCATCCTCGCGCTCGCCCTCGCCGCCTGTAGCAGCGACGCGGCCCGCAACCCCTTGGCGCCGTCCGCGCCGAACCTCTCCGCGGCCGACCGTACGGACACCCGCACGATCTCGACGAGTATCCACGGCTCCCTGGACGCGACGGAAACGTCGATCCCCCAGCCCGCGCCCCCGGCCATTCCCACGCAACTCGCGACGCACCTGGAGGGCACGGGCACCGCGTCGCACCTCGGCCGTTACACGGTGGTCGCCAACCTCACGGTCGACCTCGCGACGGCGTCCAGCGTCGGCGTCATGACCTTCACGGCGGCCGACGGTGACCGGATCACGGCCACGGAGGCCGGGCAGGCCGTGTTCGGGGGCAGCCTCGTTCGGATCACCGAGGTCGCGACGATCACGGGCGGCACCGGGCGGTTCGCCCGTGCAACGGGGACCCTCACCATCGTGCGCCTGGAGAACCCGGCCACCGGCGTCTCGTCCGGCTCGTTCGAGGGTACGATCGATCTCGCGAAGTGACCGTGACGTGAGTGTTCAATCCGCGCGACCGCGCCGATAGACGAACGACGACTGTCTCGATGCACCCGATGCCGCGCGGAGCAGCGCGCGCATGCGTCGAGACTGTCGTTGCGCGGGCCGCTCGCGGCTCGAGCTCCCAGCGAAGCGGCGCGGACTGTCGCGCGACGGGGCGCGCCAGCGATGCCCTCAGGCCGGGCAAGGCGCACCGGCGGCCGCCCACCGTTCCCACGCAGCCACGAAGGTCGCATATGGCGTCGTAACCGGATTCCGCCCGTTGCCGGGACCCCAGCCCCACGTCACGAGGGACGTGTTCAGGTGCTCGCGCAACGCCTTCATATCCTTTCCACCGTTGCGCTTCTCGTCCTTGACCTGCTCGCAGAGTGCCCGCGGCGTGCGCCCGACGAAGACGAGCTTCTCCTCCGGCCCAGGCATGTGCCAACCGTCGGGAACCCCCGGAGGCACGCGGGGACCGTAGCTGGCCGGGGGATTCACGACGCCGTGACACGTCGTGCACCCGGCGGCCGCCGCGCCGTAGCCGTTCGGACCACGCTGCACGTTCATCGCGTGCACGCGGCCTTTGTCTCCTTGCAGAGGTGCGTCGCCGGCGGGATGACAGTTCTGGCAGCGCGGGTGCTGCAGCACGGCGCGTACGGTGTCGAAGGCGGCCACGCCAGCGGCGTACTGACGCTTCTCGTCGCGAGACTGCGTGCACGCGAGCACCACGAGCACAATGGCCAGGGAGGGGCGCATCATCCGGCCGCCTGCGCGAGGCGTAGCGGGAGCGTACGCAGTCGCTGTCCTGTCAGCGCGAAGACGGCGTTGGCGACGGCCGGCCCAATGAGCGCCGTCGCCGGTTCGCCGATGCCGCCCATCGGCGCGTCACTCGGGATCAGGTGCACGCTGATCGTCGGCATCTCGGACATGCGCAGCACCGGGTAATCGTGGAAGTTGCTCTCGAGGACTCGCCCCGCCTCGAGCGTGAGCTTGCCGCCGAGCAGTGCGCTCAGCCCGTATACGACGGACCCCTGCACCTGGGCGTCGACGCCGAGCGGATGGACCGCGAGTCCGCAGTCCACGGCCACCGTCACCGCGTGGACTCGAATGCGTCCCTGGACAGCCGATACCTCCGCCACCTCGGCGATGATGGAGCCTTCCGCCTCGTGCACCGCTAGGCCGCGTGCATGACCCGCAGGCGCGGGTGTCCCCCAACCCGCCTTGTTCGCCGCCGTCTGGAGCGCGTGCGCGAACCGCGGCTTCTTTTCGAGGATTGCGAGCCGGTAGGCGAGCGGGTCCTTCCCGGCTGCGTACGCGAGTTCGTCGATCACACTTTCGACGGCGAAGGCCGTGTGAAAGTTGCCGACGGAGCGCCACCACGTGACGGTGATCGGCGTCTTCGGCGAGTGCAGCGACACGTGCTTGGCCTTGATGTCCTGCACGTATGGCGAGCTCGCGATGGCCTCGACCGACGAGTCGTCGATCCTGCTGGTCGAACCGACCGCCTGGAAGGGGCTGCCGGCGAGGATCGACTGCCCGACCACGACGTGATCCCAGGCCACCGGGGCGCCGCTCGCGTCGACGCCGACCCGGATGCGCTGCACGAACGCGGGGCGGTAGTAGCCGCCACGCATGTCGTCTTCGCGCGTCCACACG
>QHVE01000063.1:48725-58261 GCA_003223455.1 Gemmatimonadota bacterium
CCTTGGCGACGAGCCGCTGGTCGATCCCCTGGAACTGCGTGCCCGTCCAGATCTCACAGTGCTTCCCGTCGAGCTTCACCGTGCAGTTGAGCGGCTCCATCGCCGCGTGCGCGAGGTACGGCGTCTCGAACGCGATGTCGAGCACGCGCGCGGCGCCCGCGAGCATTGCCGGCACTCCGCCTTCGTCGATCACCTTGTCTCCGGGCGTCCGCGACAGCTCGCGAAACTCGGCGAGCAGGGCCTCGCTGCTCACGCCGCCGCCCTCGGGCACCGTCCACTCTGCGCGCACGGCGTCGCGACCGAGCTTCGCCGCCCAGAAGTGCTTGGCGATGACCGCAACCCCGCCGGCGGCCGCGACGACCTGCTCGACGCCCGGGACCTTGAGCGCGTCCGCGCCGTCGAACGTGACGAGCCTCGCGCCGAACGCCGGCGGTCGGAGCACGACCGCGGTGCGCAGCCCGGGGAACGCGATGCTGGCGGGCCGTAGTTCGCGCTGATGCTCATGCACCCCGCGCCGAGCTCCGAGACTTCGAGCGTTCCGAGCTTCCGCGTCTTCATCGCGCTGCTCCGAGTGTCGCGGCCGCGTCGAAGTCGAGCGATGTCGAGAGCTCGCGGTCGTACTCGATGTCTTCCTTCAGCGCGGCGATCTTCTGCTCTGCGGTGACGATAACGTCGGCACCCGCGAGGAAGCGGCGCGGCGGTGGCGACTGGCTCGCGATGGTGAGCAGCGCTCGCGCGAGCTTTGCCGGATCGCCGGGCTGCTTTCCGTTCTGCGAGTTCCAGTATTCGAGCAACGGCGCGCGGCGCTCGTCGTAGTCGGCAACGGATGGCTCGGCGTAGCTCGTCGACTGCTCGGTGAGGAGCTCCGTGCGGAAGAAGCCCGGGTTGACGATGGTCGTGTGAATGCCGAATGGCCCGACCTCCGCGCGCAGCGACTCCATCCAGCCCTCGAGGCCGAACTTCGAGGCGGCGTAGGCGGTGCAGAACTCGTAGCCTGCAGCGAGACCCGCCGCCGACGAGATCGAGATGACGTGCCCCGCGCGTTGGCGCCGCATCACTGGCAGCACGGCGCGCGTGACATTCATCGGCCCGACGAGGCTCGTCGCGAGCTGGCGGTCCATCTGCTCGGGCGTCAGCTCCTCGAAGAAGCCCGCGTAGAAGCTCGCCGCGTTGTTGACCAGCACGTCGATGCGGCCGAACCGTTCGACGGCGGCCTTCACCGCCGCGTCGGCATCGGCGCGCTTGGTGACGTCCAGCTTCACGGCGAGCAAGTCGTCCGACGGCCCGAGCACGCTCGTCAGGCGGTCGGTGTCGCGCCCGGTCGCGACGAGCTGATGGCCGGCGGCCAGGACGGCCTTCGCGAACTCGGCGCCCATGCCGCGTCCGGCTCCGGTGATGAACCACACTCGCTTGTCAGCCATCGTATCCCCTTAGTGGTCCGTAGGTGCCATACCGCGGAGCTTGCCCAATCCTTCTCATCGTCAGGCGGAACAGGGGTGCAGATCTCAACGTCCGCAGGTGGTGCCTTGCCCGTGTCTCTCGCGCGGTGAAAGCAAGCTAGGGAGGACCGTCCGCCGACTCCCTGCCCGATCCTCGCGGGTTATTGCCTATTCCTCCACGGTGCTGGAATCTCTCCCGTGGACGCCCTACCATGCGGGCATGCCGAATCGACTGCGTTCTCAGGCACCACGCCCGGTGGACACCCTGCATCCCGGCGGATTGGACGCCTCCGCTCCGGAGGCTCAGCGGGCGAGGCGCGTGGCGGCGCTGTGCGCCGAGCTCGCGCGATTGCTCGACCGGCGCACTGGTGAAGACGGGAAGCAGGACACCGCGATCCCCGAGCTGACGCTCTGGCGGTTCTCGAATCCCACCGAGCCGGCGCCCATCCTCCAGCAGCCGGCCGTCTACGTCGTGGTGCAGGGTCGGAAGCAGGTCACGGTGGGCGACCGGACGTACGTCTACGACCCGTCGCAGTACCTGGCGGTGTCGCTCGAGGTGCCCGCAGTGGCGCGCGTGCTCGCTCCGCGTGGATGCGCGGGAGCTCGCCGCGCTGCTCGTCGAGACCGGTGGGCCGGCACCGCGCGCCGACCACGACGGTCGGGCCGTGTTCGTGAGCGCGCTCGAAGCGCCGCTCCTCGAAGCGCTCCTCCGCCTCGTGCGGCTCCTCGACGCGCCCGGGGACATCCCGGTGCTTGCCCCGCTCGTTCGGCGCGAGCTGCACTACCGCCTGCTGCAGGGCGACCAGCAGGGCCGGCTGGCGGAGATGGCGATTGGCGACGGCCGGCTGCGACGGGTAGCGGGAGCCATCGCGTGGATCAGGACGCACTACGCCGAGCCGCTGCAGGTCGAGAAGTTGGCGCGGCTGGCGAACATGAGCCCGTCCGCGCTGCACGCGCACTTCAGCGCGGTCGCCGGCGTGAGCCCGATCCAGTACCAGAAGCGGGTGCGATTACAGGAGGCGCGCGCACGCCTGCTCTCCAGTGGCGCCAGCGCCGAAGCCGTCGCCTACGAGGTCGGCTACGCGAGCCCGTCGCAGTTCAGCCGCGAGTACGCGCGCCTCTTCGGCCAGCCACCCCGGCGCGACGCCGAAGCGATGCGCGCCGAGGCCGCCGGTACGCCGAGCATCCGATGACCGACCGCGCCCGTACGTCCTCGCGCCGCACGAGCGGGGCGAGCTCCTCACCTCAACAGACTGGGCACCGCATGCGAATCGGCATCCTCGGCTCGGGCCTCATGGGCGGGAAGCTCGGGACGCTCCTCGCGCGGGCCGGGCACGACGTCGTGTTCAGCTACTCGCACGCCCGCACCAAGCTCGAGACGCTGGCGGCCGAGGCCAGGCACGGCGCACGAGCGGGCACGCCCGCCGAGGCGGCCGAGCACGCGAATGTCCTGCTGCTCGCGGTCCACTGGAACCGGGTGGACGACGTGCTCGAGCAGGCGGGCGACCTGACGGGCAAGGTGCTCATCACCTGTTCGATGCCGATGACCGACGACGACAGCGCCCTCGCCGTCGGCCACTCCTCGTCGGGAGCGGAGGAGCTCGCGAGCCGAGCGTCCGGCGCGCGCGTCGTCTCGGCGTTCGGGACGGTGCCGAGCGAGGTGCTCTTCGCCGTCTACGAGAAGCGTCGCTTGAAGCGGCGGCCAAGCCTCGTCTACTGCGGCGACGACCGGACCGCCAAGCAGACCGCGGCGCGGTTGATCCGCGACCTCGGCTTCGATCCCGTGGATCTCGGCGCGCTCGAGATGGCGCGCTACACGGAGCCGATGACGATGCTCGTCGCGAAGATCGCCTACGAGGGCGACGGCGGGCCGGCGCTCGCCTACCGCTTCGAGCAGTTCAAGGAGCGGTCGTGAGGCCCGCCGGCGGACGACTGAGCCGCGGCGGGCGCATCGACGCCAGCAGTCAAGTCGTCTCGCACGGTGAAGTCCGTTGAAGAAGATCGGCTTTCTCTCGTTCGGTCATTGGAACACGACGCCGTACTCGGCGGCGCGCACGGCGAGCGACGTACTGCTCCAATCGATCGAGCTCGCGATCGCGGCAGAGGAGCTCGGCGCTGATGGCGCGTACTTTCGCGTGCATCACTTCGCGCGGCAGCTCGCGTCGCCCTTTCCCCTGCTCGCGGCCATCGGCGCCCGTACGAAACGCATCGAGATCGGGACAGGCGTCATCGACATGCGGTACGAGAATCCGTTCTACATGATCGAGGACGCGGGCGCGGCCGACCTGATCAGCCGCGGTCGCCTGCAGCTCGGGATCAGCCGCGGCTCGCCCGAGCAGGTCATCGAGGGATGGCGTCACTTCGGCTACGCGCCGCCCGAGGGCGGCACCGACGCCGACATGGGCCGGCGCCACGCCGAGGTCTTTCTCGAGTTGCTCAAGGGTGAAGGGTTCGCGCGTCCGAATCCGAGACCGATGTTCCCGAATCCGCCCGGCCCGCTGCGGCTGGAACCGCACTCGCCGGGGCTGCGCGATCGGGTGTGGTGGGGCTCGGCGTCGAATGCGACGGCCGTGTGGGCCGCGACGCACGGGATGAACTTGCAGAGCTCGACGCTCAAGGCAGACGAGTCGGGCGAGCCGTTCCACGTCCAGCAAGCCCGCCAGATTCGCGTCTTCCGCAGCGCGTGGGCCGAGGCTGGGCACGCGCGGGAGCCGCGAGTCTCGGTGTCGCGGTCAATCTTCGCACTGATGGACGATCGCGACCGCGCCTATTTCGGTCGCGACGAGAGCAGCGACCAGGTCGGCCTGATCGACAACACGCGGGCGGTGTTCGGCCGATCGTACGCTGCCGAACCCGATCGGCTCGTCGAGCAACTCAGGAAGGACGAAGCCATCGCCGAAGCCGACACGCTGCTCCTGACGGTGCCCAACACGCTCGGCGTCGAGTACAACGCGCACGTGATCGAGTCGATCCTGACACATGTCGCGCCGGCGCTCGGCTGGCGGTAGATCCGCGGCAGGGCTGCCGTAGCGTGGCCGTCAGGTCGGCGCTCCTCCGGCGGGCGCGGCGCGCAGCTCGCGCTTGAGCACCTTGCCCGTGGCGGTCATGGGCAGCGCGTCCACGAACTCCACGGTACGCGGGTACTTGTACGCCGCCATCGTTTCGCGCGACCAGGCGATCAGCTCGTCCGCGCCGAGCGTCGCGCCGGCCTTCCGGATCACGAACGCCATCACCTCCTCGCCATGCTCCACGTGCGGCACGCCGATCACCGCGGCGAGCGACACAGCGGGGTGCGTCTGCAACACCTCCTCGATCTCGCGCGGGTACACGTTCAGCCCGCAGCGGATGATCATGTCCTTGAGGCGGTCGGCGATGAACAGGTAGCCATCCTCGTCCATGCGCGCGATGTCGCCGCTGTGGAACCAGCCGCCGCGCAGCGCCTCCTCCGTCGCCTCAGGGCGCCGGAAGTAGCCCTTCATCACGTTGTGGCCGCGAATCACGACCTCGCCGAGCCCGCCGCGCGGAACCTCCGCGTCGTCGGCGTCGACGACCTTCACGTCGCACCCCCAGACGGGGAGCCCGACGGAGCCCGGCTTCCGCGGCCGGCCTACCTGGTTGAACGTCGCCACCGGTGACGTCTCGCTCAGCCCATAGCCCTCGAGGATCTCGACACCGAAGCGCGCGTCGAAGGCGTGCAGGATCTCCACCGGCATCGGCGCGCCGCCGGAGGTACAGGCGCGCAGGTTGGCGGCGATCGGCGCCGTGTCGATCCCCTGCTCCTCCACGTGGCGCAGCAGTGCCCAGTACATCGTCGGCACGCCGGCGAACCCGCTCACCCGCTCGGCCACCATCGTCGCGAGCACCGTCGCGGGCTCGAAGCGCGGCAGCAGCACCACGCGGTTCCCGTGCAGCAGGTGCGCGTTCATCACCGCGGTCTGCCCGAACGAGTGGAACAGCGGCAGCACGCAGAGCGCCGTCGCCTGCGCGACGCCGAGAAGGTCGAGGAACAGGTCGCGCGACGCCTGCGCGTTGAGCAGCATGTTGGCGTGCGTCAACTCGGCGCCCTTGGGCACGCCGGTGGTGCCGGACGTATACAGGATCACGGCGGTGTCGTCGGGCGCGCGCAGCACCGACTCGAACGCCGCCGGCGCCGCGTGCATCAGCGCATCCAACGTGGGCGTGCCGGCGACGGGCGAGGCCGCCGCGGGATCCTTCGTCATCACCACGAAGTTCTCGCACGAATCTACCTCGCCGAACGCGGCGTGCCCCATCTGCGCGATCGGCAGCTCGGCCGTGCCCTCGAAGCAGAGATAGGCGCGCGCGGCCGAGTCGCGCAGGTGCTGAGCGATCTCGCGCGGCTTGAGGAGCACGTTCAGCGGCACCACCGCCGCGCCGGTCTTGAGGATGCCGAAGTAGGCGATCGGGAAGTGCGCCGTGTTCGGGCAGGAGAGCGCCACGTGGTCGCCGGCTTTCACGCCGAGCGCGGCGAGCGCGGCGGCGACGCGACGCGCAGCGGCGTCGAGCTGCACGTACGTCAGGCGCACGGGGCCGCAGACGATCGCCTCGCGATCGGGGTGCACGCGGGCGTGATGCTCGATCAGCATCGAGAGGTTCAGCATCGTGGCCCGGAGTTACCGCCGTGTGCAGAGCGCCGCAAGCGGAGACGGCGCACGTACTCGTCGTCGTAGGTAACACCCATCGTCTGCCTGACGGGGGAGAGCCGTCGCGCGACAGACTTACCTTGTGGTCAGCAGGCAGACGCGGCACCTTCGCGAATGCTCTCCGTCCCCGACCGGCTCCGCGCGGCGCTCTCAGCATGGGCGCGACGTCGCGGTGAAGGTGATGCGCCCGGAGCTGGCGCATGCGGTCGGCGCGGACCGATTCCTCAGGGAGATCGCGACGACGGCGACGCTTCGGCACCCGCACATTCTCCCCCTGTACGATTCGGGAGACGCGGACGGGGTTCTCTACTACGTCATGCCGTTCGTCGTGGGTGAGACGCTTCGCTCGCGGCTCGAGCGCGAGGGCCGCCTCCCGATCGACGACGCACTGCGGATCACCGCCGAGGTCGCCGACGCGCTGGGCTATTCGCATGAACGCGGCATCACGCACCGCGACATCAAGCCGGAGAACATCCTGCTCGAGCGAGGCCACGCGGTGGTGGCCGACTTCGGCATCGCGCGCGCCGTGGCCGCGACGGGCAGCGAGCGGTTGACCGAGACGGGCTTCGCCGTCGGCACGCCGACGTACATGAGCCCCGAACAAGCGGTCGGCGAGCTGAACCTCGACGGTCGCAGCGACCTGTACTCGCTCGGCTGCGTGCTGTACGAGATGCTGACCGGAAAGCCGCCGTTCACGGGACCGACCGCGGTCGCCATGACGCAGCAGCACCTGATGCAGCAGCCGGCACCGGTCACGGCGACGCGACCGGAGGTGACACCAGCCGTCGCGAGCGCGATCGCCCACGTGCTCGCGAAGGACCCGGCCGAACGCCCCTGGCCTGCCGCACGGTTCGTCGACGCGCTCTCGTCGCAGGCGACCATGGCCACCGCGCCCGCGCGTGCGGAGGAGGCACGCCCGACTCGTCGCGCCGTACTCGTGGCGGCAGGGGTGCTCGCTCTCCTGGCGGGCGGCTGGGCGCTGCAGCGTGCGCGGACACCGCACGCCACCCTCATCGGCCGCATCGCCGTGATCCCACTGGAGAACCAGACGGGAGACACGGCGCAGCGCTTCTTCGCCGACGGCATGACTCGCGAGGTGATCGGCGTGCTGGCCGACGCCGGCGTGCGCGTCCTCGGATATCGCGCCGTAGAGCACTACCGGAATTCCGGACAGTCCATCAAGGAGATCGCGCGCGAGCTCGGCGTCGACGCCATCGTGTCCGGAGCCGTGCTCCACTCAGGCGACGTCGTGCGACTCTCGGCGGAGCTCATCGACGCCCGAAACGACGAAACGCTCTGGTCCCGCTCCTTCGAGCGCTCCGCGGCAGACGTCATGACGCTGCAGCGCGAGGTGGCGGCCGAGGTCGCGCGCGGCATTCGCGCCGGTCTCACACCGGACCAGAGGCAGCGCCTGTCCGCGGCGCGGCAGGTGAATCCGCGCGCGTACGCGCAGTATCTGCTGGGACAGGAAGCGGCCGCCCTGCGCACCGCCGACGGTTTCCGGCGCAGCGTGGTGTACCTTCGCCGCTCGCTCGAGATCGACTCCACCTACGCCCCGGCGTGGGCCGCGCTCGCCATCACTAACGCCTACGCTCTCATCTACCAGACCGCGCGGCGCGACTCGACTTCCTCGATGGCGATGCGTGCCGCGAACCGCGCGATCGCGCTCGACCCGGATGTCGGCGACGCCTACTTCGCGCGCGGCGTCGTTCGCCTGCACGACAAATGGGACTTCTCCGGCGCCTATGCCGACTTCGACGTGGCTGAGTCGCGGCCCGGCTCCTCGCTCGGTTGGGGGATGTTCGACTGGGCACTGTGGGAGATGGGAGACTTCGACGGCATGATGCGGCGCGGCCGCAATCTGGTGGAGGAGGAGCCCACGACCGCACAGTGGCGGAGCGACCTCGCGTGGGGGCTCTGGTCGCTCGGGAAGCCCACCGAGGCGCTCGCGTCGGCGCGCAAGGGGACGGAGCTCGATCCCGCGTTCTACGAGACGTTCGACATTCTCTCGCTCGTGCTCGGCGAGCTGGGACAGCATGCCGCCGCCGACTCGGCGCACCGTCGCGCGGTGGAAGTGGCGGGGGGCGATTACTCGCAGCGTGGAGACACGGCCGGTGTCCGGCGTGCCCTCACCGCGCTGGACGGCGATCCGCGACTGGCGCAGCGCGGCGGCCTGCTGTTCCTGGCCGGCTTGAAGGACAGCGCCTACGCGATGCTGGGCCATGCCGTCGATGCACGCGACCTCGATCTGCTGCAGGTGCTCAATGCGATGCCGCCGCTGTATCCCTTTCGACGCGAGCCGCGCTATCAGGCGCTGCTGGCGCGCATCGGACTTCCCGAACGGCTGCGGCACTGAATCGCTGCGCCATCGTGGCGCTTCCGATTCGGCAGCCGTCCTCCCCACGCGCTCAGCCATGCTTTCCGTCGCTCTCGTCCTTGCGCTCCAGCAGGCCTCTACCGGTGGCCCCGTCGATGCCGACACGCGCGCCTGGTGGCAGCGGACCTCGGTCCTCTCCGCCGACTCCATGGAGGGGCGCGATGCCGGATCGCGCGGGTACGAGCGCGCCGCGCGTCACGTCGTCCGATGGCTCGCAGCGGCGGGGGTGAAGCCGATCGGGGACGGCGGTTCGTGGTACCAGTGGGTGCCGATGGAGGAGGTCGCCGTCACCCATGCTCGCCTGGACGTGGGAGGGCGTCCGCTCAGGTTCCTGCACGACTTCACCACCCTCCGGGGGCAGGCAGTGCCGGCAGCGTTGGACGGTCCACTCGCCTATCGCGGCTACTGCGGGGCCGACGCGCTGGGCGACGTGCGCGGAAAGCTGGTGATCTGCCACGCGGCGCGGCGGCCCGGACTGCCGACCGACGAGCAACGGCGCGCGGCGTTGCACCAGGCGGGGGCCTCCGGGATGATCGCCATCGCCGACCCGGGCTTCACGGTCGAGCCGCCCCGCTGGCCGGCGGCGTACGCGCGCAGCGTCACCCTGGCCGGCGGGACGCCGACCGCGGCGGCATCGACACCGGCGCCGGGTCCCGGGTTCGTCACGCTCTCGCTGCGCGCCGGAGCGCTCCGGACCGTGCTGGCCGAGGGTGAACAAGACGCCGACTCCCTCATCGCCGCAGGCAGCGCCGGGCGGCCTCTCCCGTCCTTCGACCTGCACGACCGACTTCGCGCGACATTCACCACCGCGCGTCGGACGCTGCGCTCGCCGAACATCGTCGGGATTCTTCCGGGGACCGACCCGACGAAGGTCGACGAGGGGATCGTGCTCACCGCGCACCTCGACGGCTACGGCTACGGAACGGCGGTAGACGGCGACTCGCTGTACAACGGGACGCTCGACGACGCGGCGTACGTCGCCCTGATCGTGCGCCTCCTCGAACAGCGCGGCGGAAAGGGTTACCGGCGCCCGGTGATCGTCGCGATCGTCACGGGCGA